>CAVYAN010000073.1:0-42809 GCA_963766075.1 uncultured cyanobacterium
GAAGGGCAGGCGCGGATCGGACTTGACCATCCCATTGACAAAAACACAGCCCGCCTCGATGCCATCGATGAACTGGGTCTGCTCCGTGGGGTCTTGGGTCCAGACGCTGCTGCCCAGGCCAAAGGGCGTGTCATTCGCTAGGGCAATCGCCGCGGCCACATCGGCCACAACAAACAGCATCGCCACAGGGCCGAAAAACTCTTGACGGGCGATCGCGCTATCTGGCGGCACCTGCGTCAAAATCGTCGGCGGGAAAAAATTGCCCGGACGCGGTAACGGTGTTCCCCCCAACCGCAGCGTCGCTCCCTGCTCGACAGCGCTTTGCACTTGCCGCGTCAGCTCCTGCAAAATCATCGGGGTTGCCAGGGGGCCAATATCCGTGTCGGCAGCAAGGGGATCTCCCACCTTCAGGGCGATAAACTGGTCAACTAAGCGCTGCTCAAACTCCGCAGCAATGTCGCGGTGGACAATGAACCGCTTGGCCGCGATACAGGTTTGGCCGCTGTTCAGCATGCGGGCCGCCACTGCGGTCGACACGGCCACGGCCAAATCGGCACTGGGCATGACGATAAATGGATCACTGCCGCCGAGTTCCAGCACTACTTTTTTCAGATGAGTCCCTGCCGCCGCCGCTAAACTGGCCCCCGCCGGTTCACTGCCCGTTAGGGTAGCGGCTCGAATCCGGTCGTCTGCCAGGAGGGCGGCCACCTGTTTTGCTTCGATCAAAAGGGTTTGAAAAGCTCCCACCGGAAATCCGGCTCGCTGCACCAGTGACTCGATCGCCAAGGCGGTCTGGGGCACGTTAGACGCATGTTTCAACAGCCCCACATTCCCCGCCATCAGGGCTGGAGCGGCAAAGCGAAATACCTGCCAGCAGGGAAAATTCCACGGCATTACCGCTAAAATTGCCCCTAAGGGCTGGTAGCGCAGATAGCTCTGGCTGGCATCACTGGCTACGGGTTCATCGGCTAAAAACTCGGCCCCGTGATCGGCATAGAAGTGGCACACCAGGGCGCACTTTTCCACCTCGGCGATCGCTGACTTTAGCGTTTTGCCCATTTCTAGGGTGATCAGATGTGCCAAGGCAACTTTTTCGGCGAGCAACAGATCGGCGGCGGTTCTCAACCACTGCGATCGCTGCGCCCAAGCGGTCTGTCGATACTCAAGAAATGTTGCCTGCGATCGCGCTAATCGGGTTTCAATTTCCCGATTGGTTAAGGGTGTAAAGGTCTGAACAACCTGCCCCGTCGTGGGGTTGACTGTGGCAATACTCATCTTTTTTGCCCCGATAATGCGACGAATGGCCCGTGCGGCGAATGGCCCGCAAATAACAATCTTCAATGACAAATTACAATTGCGGTACCTCCAGTGGCTAAGCTGAACCGCCAACGCCGTGGTGGGGTGAAGCTGCTAAATGCGTTGGTATTGCTTAGTCGTCAGGCATCATGACGTGGGCGATCTATCGAACCTCTGTTTGTCCATACCGGAAAACCAAATTGTCGATACCGGAAAACCAAAACTAAAAACGTGATGCCCTTGTTCTAGTTTTATTGTAAATTTGCCCTAACCCACCCCTGGGGAAATGACAGGTTTTCGTTAGGTTATTAGCGATCGCCCTTTCTCTAAAATCCTTGTACCGATACCCCATGTCCGCCTTGCCTCCCCTGCCCCCTGCCCAACTCGCCGCCCAAGAGCCCTGTCTTGCTGTGTTGCGGGAATTGGTCCGGACTTACCAAGCCTTTTCTGCCTTTGATGAGGTTCACATTCGCCAACTGGGTTTGACCTGTCCCCAGTTTGATGTGATTGCGACCCTTGGCAATACTCCGGGATTGACCATGGGACAGATTGCCGAAAAAACCCTAGTCACGAAAGGAACCCTGACGGGCATTGTCGATCGCCTGGAAAAAAAAGGTCTGGTTCAGCGCCTTGTGCCCCCGGAAAATCGTCGCTGTTTTGTGATTGTCCTCACTCCGGCGGGAGAGCAGGTGTTTAACACCGCCTTTCCGGCTCATATTCAAACCTTGAAGCAGCAATTTAGCGGCATGAGTTCCCTAGAGATGGCCGAAGTTCAGGCTGCGATCGCCAAAATCCGTCTCTTGTTTCAGCCCTCTTCTAATGCTACGGATTCTATGGATTCCACGGACCTTTGTGGTCCAGCACAATCCAGTCAAGAGTTTGGCTAAACAAGAATGTGGCTCAAGCGGTCGGGGCCTGAATGGGGGCTGCAACGGATCGGGGGCTAAAGGGTGAAATCCAGAGTTTCTAACTGCGGCAAAATTTGCTGAAACGCTAATCCGCGATGGCTCACTCGATGCTTTAGGATCGCAGGCATCGCTGCAAAGGTTAACTGATGTTCCGGCATGTAAAAGACCGGATCGTAACCAAACCCCCCCGTACCTTCAGGGGCCAGCAAAATTTGACCGGGGCAAATTCCTTCAGCGTGGAGGGCGATCGCCCCATCGGGACGCGCCACGGCGATCGCACACACAAACTGGGCGGCTCGATTGGATTGATGCTCTAAAGCCGCCAGCAGGCGCGTAATCCGGTCTGCATCGTCCCGACCATAGCGGGCGGAATAAATTCCCGGTGCCCCGTCTAGAGCATCAACAGCTAAACCGGAATCATCGGCGATCGCCCACTGCCCCAGTGCCCGTGCCACCTGGGAAGCCTTTAGACAAGCATTTTCCAGAAACGTTTGCCCGGTTTCCTCTACGTCCAATGCCTCCGGCTTTAACCTCAGGTCCCACTTGGGATCTGTCAGGTAAGCTTGCATTTCCACCAGCTTCCCCGGATTTCCCGTCGCCACTACCAAAACCGTCATCATCCTTTTCCCCGCGCTACCCGTCACTGTCTAGCTATCACCCACGGCGTTTTGAAACGCCTCCCACTCCACAACATCCTGGAGTAGGACCTCATAGCCCGCCCCATTCGGATGCAGACCATCCGTTAGCATGTGGGCCTGACACCAGATTTCTCCTCGCCGTTGCCATCGGTCAAACACGTCTAAGTAGGGAATTTGACGCGAGGCACAGGCGAGGCGGGTCACTTCTTTATACTGCCATTGGTCGGCATGGTTGTAGTGTAGGCAATCCATAAAGGGCATTTTGGCCTCGTCCACGGGCACCATGCCAATGAATAGCACCGGACACAAGTGTTGAGCCTGATCGAGGAGCTGCGCGATCGCCGCTTCAAATTGATCAAAATCGGTGAAATTCCGGCCATTCAGCCGCCCCAGCCGCGCTGAATCATTCACTCCCACTGATAACAGCAGCAGGTCAGGGACCCGATTGCGCAACTCGCCCCGATGGCGAAACTCATGCTCCAATCGCTGGGCCACCTGTTCCACGCCATCACCCCGCACGCCCAAGTTATACACCGCAGGCCCCGAGCCATCGAGATACATCCAGCCCCGCCGCAACCGCTCTACCCAACCGCCGCCCACCGGATCCCCAAATCCATAGATCACACTATCGCCCATGGCCACAACCTTCAGCGGGGCGATCGCCTTCAGCGGATGGATTGCCCGGGCCGTTGCCTGTCGGGACGCCGCACCCGAGGGCGATGCCGAAACAGGTAAAGGGACAGAGGTCTGCATAGTCTGCATAGAATAGAGTCTATAGAGAGAGAACTAGAGAGAACTGACCAGAGAGAGAACTACATTCCGTTCCGCCTTGGGAAGCCAGCCATGACTTGCGATGGCTTGACTTTTCCAAGATCTAATTCGTCCAGTATATTTGTAAATCTTGACAAATGATTGGAATTCGTTACTCAGGCGACATTCCCTGGGGATTCCGTTCAGGGTTGCTTGTCCCTGTTAAACTGTAACAGCACACTCCTGAGTCCTTCTTGGCTATGCACAAACGTCCCATTTTCGATTCCACCCATTTGATGCGTCGGGCAGACGAGTTGATTTCGGCGGCTTCTAATCGCTACAAAATTACGGTGCAGGTGGCGAATCGGGCCAAGCGGCGGCGGTTTGAGGATTTTGACAGCATGGACGATGTCTCCATGAAGCCCGTGATGCGCGCCATTATTGAAATGTCTGATGAGTTGACTCAGCCGGAAATTATTGGGGAATAGCGTAGAAAATTTTGGGCAGTTGACGTTGGACGTTGGATTGGCTCTGGCGTCCAAATCTGCTCCAAGTGTGACCGATTTTGTTTTTTATTTTGCAAGTGTCATGGCCAGTCAGTCACAAAACCATAAACGGGGGCTTCTTGTGCTGCTTGCTGTGGCAACTACGGCAGTGCTGTTGCTAAGCAGTGCGCTCCATAACGCTGATTTATTGGGCAGTTCTGCCGCGATCGCCCAGCGTGTTAGTCCGGATACCGTTTGGCAACAGGTTTATCAAAAGCTGCCGGACTTTCCCCGGGAAAATCAATACATCAGTACTGAAACTCGCAAAGCGGCTCCGGAAAATACTCTGGTCGGTCGTCTGGTTCGCTACCACGTTTACGTAAAAGGCCGTCCACCCCAGTACCGCCTGGACTGGAAGATTACCCTGGCGGACTATCTCAGCATCAACGAGCGTATCGACGAAGATGCCTATCCCAGTCGTAGTACCCTCAAACCCAATCCCATGGCCGGTGATATCGCTGCGATTGAACGGCTCAATCGGGCGCAGCGAGAGGCCCTAATTCAAGCTTTGGTGGATGCCTTTGCGCCGCCGGTGCGTGCCGTTGCTTCACCGCTGCCCCCGGTTTCTCCAACGCCTGCGCCGACGCCGATGGCTCTGCCTAAGCCGGTATCGCCGCCAGCGCGTGGTCCCGGTGCCGCTGATTTACTCAAATAATTGGCTGCCCATAGGTTTCAAAATTTCTCAAAGCCGTTCTACCGGTATTTCCCCAACTATTTCCCAACCCTTTTCATGACCCGCCTGATCAAGAGTGGTGCGGGCTGGCGCATCGGCTGGGACCCCAGTGCTGACCCCTTCCCAGGACTCGTCGGTACCGATGACTGGTCTCTAGAGTTAACCCTCCCAGAATTCAACGATTTTTGTCGGTTGGTGGCCCAGTTGACAACGACGATGGCCCAGATGCAGACAATGCTAATGGATGAAGAAGCGATCGCCATTGAAGCCGAAAGCGATCACCTCTGGCTAGAAGCGACGGGCTATCCCCATGCCTATCGGCTGCATCTAATTTTGCTGACAGGCCGCCGTGCCGAAGGGTTCTGGGGGGCAGAAGCCGTCCCCGCCTTGGTGCAGGCGGCCCAATCTATCCAGGTTTTTTGAGCTGCCGGGGTCCGTTTGATATCGCGTCTATTTGATACTGCATCGATGGCCCGATTCAGCGCTGCGGCAAGGGCGGCATTCTGGGGTAGGGGATCCACTGGTATGATGCTGAAGGCCATGGGTTGCATTGACCCTGATTAAGCTCTTCCATTCTCCGTATGGCTAATCCTCTGATCGGTTCACGCACCCTGCGTCCACAAAAAAATATTTGGTTTGAACGGGCCATGGCGATCGCCGCCGTTACTAACCTTGGCCTAGTTCTTTTTGATCTGAGCTATGTGCCCTGGCGGGACTTTTGGCTACAAGGTCGGTTTCAGGTGCCGCTGATTAACCTGCCCCTACAAATCCCCATGGCAGAGCAAATTACCCGGTGGTATGACCCGATCAAAGGGATTGAACCGCACCGAGAAACGCAGAAATATCTGGAGGCGATTGACCAGTTAGAGCAAACGGTGCAGCAAAAAGGGATCACCGCCGCCGAAGCGCAGCCTCTACTGGCTGACCTGCGCAATCTGAGCCACGAAATGATTGCGACGAATCCGTTTCAAACCGCCAACAAAAGTGGCACCCTGGAAAAAATTAAAAATCGCATGCGCGATCGCCTCTACAACAATCCTAAGGAAGGCTCTGCTCACAAAGCCTTTGACACCTTCTGGAGTGCCGAGTATCTTTCTCGCGCCGACAAATCCCAGGAACTGGCTTGGTTCAACCACCAAATCAAACCCTTGATCGCCACCAACTATTATCGCACCCTCAGTGAATCCGGCGACTCCACCAATAACTTTGGCATTCTAGAAGCGCCCTTTGCCGCGCTATTTTTTCTGGAGTTTCTGGCCCGCACCTTCTTTCTATACCGTCGCGATCCGCGCCTCACCTGGCCCGATGCCATGATCACGCGTGCCTATGACGTGCTGCTCTTTTTTCCCTTTTGGCTCAGTTTCCCAGCGTTGGGGTTATTGCGAGCTTTGCCAGTGGCCATCCGATTGCATCAAGCGGAACTGGTGAATATGGACCATCTGCGGGAGCAAGTTACCCAACTGTTTGTCAGTAGCATTGCCCCAGAACTCACCGAAGCCGTCGTGGTTCAGGTCCTTGACCAAGCCCAAGGGGCCCTGCGCCGAGGCGATCTGTCGCGTGTGCTTGGCCAAGCCCTCACCCAGCCTCGCGTTCAAATCAACGATACCGATGAAGTCGCCGCGATTTCTACGCTGTTGATTCAGTTGACGGTTTATCAAGTTCTGCCTAAAATCCAGCCTGAATTGGAACAGCTTCTAACCCACAGCATTGATAGTGTGCTGAAACAATCTCCCGCCTATAAGAATTTGCGCAGCCTACCCGGAATTGGCGATGTACCGACTCAAGTCAGCCAGCGCCTTGTCAAAGAGATTATCCAAGCCGTGTATCAAACGGTCACTCTGGCGGTAGCGGATCCCGTCGGCACGCAGTTGTCGAGTCAACTGGTGCAAAAGTTAGGTCAAACCTTTACGAACGAATTGCAAGAGCAAAAAGTTCTCCAAGAGATTCAAGTCTTGGTGGATGATCTGCTGGAAGAAGTGAAACTAACCTTTGCCACGCAGCCTCCTCCTGTGAGCGTGACCACGCGCTTAGAGTCTCCTCAGCAGTTCCATCAAATGACGCGCCACTCGGATCCCCAGTAGCAGGGCTTCCCGGTCATTTCTGAGCGATCTTTCTGTTGAGTCAGCGTTAGTGGGGGACGCGTTGCAGAATCCCAAAAAATACCAGTGCCAAACCCGCGAACAACGGTTAGGATCTAGCCCTACCAGTCCGCTGGATGGCCTGAAGTCAGCCCCGGAGCACAAAGTATCTAAATAATTTAACGGGGGATGGCTGAGCCGTATCCCCTATTTTCTAGGGTTCTGATCTTTAATGTCCTGATAGCGGCCCCGCCGGAATGAATACCTCAGTGGTTCCCCACACGCCAATGCTATGCACTTTGCCATAAGAGTTGCCACGCTGATTATTTGTTGTTTGAGTTTTGCGCCGTTGTCTGCCACTGCCCAAAGCTTTGAGAAGCAAGAAGTTGATAATTTAGCGATCGTGGCGATCGCTGCTCCCTATGGCGATCGCGCCCATCAATTGCGGGTCATTCAACAGGTGAGCAGCACCCGATCCTGTTGGAGTGAAGTGGGAGCTAATCCTGTCGAAATTGATCTGCTACTCAATCAATTTGACTACACCAATATCTGTAACGTGGGGACTGATAGCAACGGCTTCTCCATCCGCATGGCGGATCAAGACCTCGGTCTCATCTACAGCCTGCGCATTGTGGACCGGGCCACGGATCTGGTTCTCATCGGTGTCCCGCCCCTTGGCGTCAAAGCTCCCGAAATTGAAATCGGACGCGCCAATGGCTACACCCCCGGCTTTGCCAAAATTCAGCTCAATCCCGGCTGGCGCTTCACCCGCCGCGCCTTTAATGGCATGGGCCTGGGGCACATTTACCTCACGTCCGACCAACCGCTACAAAACTGGCTGGCCACTCCAGCCAATCTCCCCAGAAATTCGTCAGAAATGGAGTCGCCTGCTATACCTCCCGCCGTTGGTCCGACCACTGTTGCTCCTATCATGGCTGTCCCTGCTCCTACTGTGCCATCCTCGATGCCTCGGCCCAGCCGTCTGCCCGATGCCGCCATTCCGATCTTTGTGCCTCCCCCGATACAACGTTCGGAGCCATTGACCCCGCAAACTCCAGAACTACCGCCGCCGCCATCATTCTAGGCTGAGTTCAGCCAAGGGTGAGCCAAGGGCTGAGTGGGTCAAGTCCACTAGGCACTGCGTTTCAGGAAATTTGCCCCTGAAAAAAAGAAGCGCTGTATAACAGCGCTTCTAAGTTCTAATGATAGGCAAACTGATCAGCTAACCGTAGGGGCTTAACCCAACAGTGGGTAGGACGCCTTGGAGTCCCTAGCGGATGTACTCCTTCAGAACACTATTGCGATTGGGGTGACGCAGTTTGCGCAGCGCCTTTGCCTCAATTTGGCGAATCCGTTCACGGGTAACGTTAAAGATCTGACCAATTTCTTCCAAGGTCTTCATGCGCCCGTCATCTAAACCATACCGCAGACGCAACACATCGCGCTCGCGAGGGCTAAGGGTGTCCAAACACTCTCCAGAGTCTTCTCGGAGCAGGTTTTTAGACACCTGGTCTTCTGGCGTTTCGCCATCAGACTCAATAAAGTCACCTAAGCGGGAATCTTCCTCTTTCCCAATCGGGGTTTCTAACGAAATCGGCAGTTGAGCAGACTTCGCAATAAACCGCAGTTTCTCGATGGTCATTTCCATCCGCGTAGCGATTTCTTCCTCAGTGGGCTTACGTCCCATTTCTTGCGACAAGTAGCTTGGTCGTTTTCTTGATCCGAGAGATGGTCTCGTAAAGGTGGACAGGGAGACGAATCGTGCGAGACTGATCGGCGATCGCCCGTGTAATCGCCTGACGAATCCACCACGTCGCGTAGGTAGAGAACTTATAACCCTTCTCGTGGTCAAACTTCTCTGCCGCCCGAATCAGACCCAAACTGCCTTCCTGAATCAAATCCTGGAAAGAAAGCCCCCGGTTCATATATTTTTTGGCGATAGAAACCACCAACCGCAGGTTGGATTGCACCATCTTGTCTTTCGCCCGACGACCCAGGTGCAGACCGATGGCGGAAGGCAGGAAAGTGGCATGTTGACTGCATTTGCCCATTCCTTATCTTGTGGATCCCGATCAAGCTGTTCCGAAAGCTCTTCTCGAATACGCTCTAACTCCAGCAAGATCTGCAATTTTGCGCGCCAAGCTCAATTTCTTCATCTGCACGCAGAAGCCGAATCCGCCCAATTTCCTGCAAGATAAAGTCGGATGGAATCTTCGGTGTAATGCTTCTTTTTAGCTGTGCCCGTCGGCGGGTCGTGCGGGCTTTAGCAGGCTTGCCGTCTTCCCCATCGGCCACCGCTTCAACAGCATCATCCGATAGTCGTCTAGATCACTCAAAAACCTAAAGTCGCTCATCTGGCAAGTCACCAGAGGCATCATTTAGCAAATCAATTGCGAGTACGTCGTTGGCCTGGGTCATGCCGCGTTCCTCATGCTCCTTAACTAAAAGAAAAACAAAATTCAGTCAACAGAGAACATCAATCCCAGTCAATGCAGGTTGGTTGCACAGCTACCGTCCCACTTGACTCTGCTTGTTTACACATCACCAACATTACCTCTGCAACGAGAATCGCTAGGCAGAGACACGTCATGACAACTTAACTTTGGGAAAAACTGATCCGAGAACCTTCTGATTGTAACTTTTCTCACAAAAGTTGCACGCTTTTGCTTTGAGTTTGTCACGAATGATCCGGGGGGAGTCAGTTTCCACACTTACCAACGAGGCGAGAGTTGCCAGTAGGCATGCCAGATTAGGTATGCAAGACAGCGGATATGCCGGACTGCACTGAAATGCAGACATTAACAATTTCCAAGCATCCGCCCCAAAGACTAGACATCATGAGGGCAGCGCTGGGTTCAAATTTTGACATACCCGCCAATGACTCGATAATGGCCCGCTAGTGCGAAAAGACGCACTGAAATCAGTAGGCTTATCAAGTCCGCCGGAGCCAAGGGGGGATGCAATTGCAAAACCTTTTACCCACCCTGCAAACCTCATAAATGGACGGGATAGACAATCCCCTTTAGCTAAAGTAGCTCAAACTTCCTGAAGTTTCACAGAGTCTATATTAAGATTAAATAGCAAATTGCACCCCCAAAAAACAAGAGTTTTTCTTGAGTCCCGGCGTTAAATTTCCAGTAAAATCCATACGCTGTAATAGTTTTAGGCTATTTACAGAATCTTTAAACTTCGCTCATTCCAGAGACTCGGCTTTGTTTTGTGATTAAAAGCTTTAATCGCCCTCAGGGCCAACCATAAAATATTGATTTTACGGTTGCGGTTTCTTGATAAAGCGACTAGCTTCCTGCTGTAGTCTCCTGGCTTCCCGATGGGGTAAGGTCGATAAAAGCCCACAGATTGAGCTCATAAATTAACTGTTGTAGCGATCGCGCCGCCCGCATAGTCAGGCGAGCCAGTCCTGCCTTGATTCAGGATGGCGAGTTTCAAGGATTTTCGCCGTGCCCAGGCATAATTAACGAGCTTGTCCCTGCCATAAATGGTCTATGGTGACAAACTGATACCCCTGAGACAGCAGAACTGGCACCAAGCGATCGACTGTGGCTGCGACGTCTGCGCCACCGCAGGGACCGTCATGCAGCACAATCATGGAGCCAGCTTTGACTTGATGTAAAACCCGTTTCACCACGATCGCCACACCGGGCTGAACCCAATCTTCCGGTACTATGCTCCACATCACAGGACGATAGTGCCACTGACGCAGGAGCGCTAAGGTTTTCGGCGTGAATAAGCCATTGGGTGGGCGGACGTACCAATGCTGTTGATTGGGCAAGGCGCAGGCGGTAGTAATCGCCTGCTGAGTTTGCTGCAGGGTGTTGTGGAGTTCTGGGGCGGAGAGGAAGGGAAAAGATTTGTGATCGTAGCCGTGTAGGCCAATGCCGTGGCCGCGTTCGGCTATGGCGTGAGCGAGCTCTGGGGATCGCTCTACCCATGCCCCGAGCCAAAAAAAACTGGCGGGAATATGGTACCGATCCAGCACGTCTAGCAGGGGGGGTGTGTAGTGCGGGTGAGGTCCATCATCAAACGTGAGCGCGATCGCCCGTTCTGCGGGGTTGCCTGTCCATAAACAGTCGGGGAATAGGGGCGGCAGCACATGGTACAGCAGCGGATATAGGGGAGCAAGGTGCATGGAGTTAGAAGGCTGGAACAGCTTTAGGTACAAGCTGGGGCGCAACTTTGGCGCGTGTGGGCAGATTGTACTAAAGAAGAAATAATGTCGCGACTGAGGGGATGTACCAGAAACCCATCAAAGCCAGGATTTTCTTCCTGATCGATCCAACTGGCGGCATAGGCGTCTGTGAGGGCAATCAGAGTAATCCGATGGGCGTTGGCGTAGTCTCGCAGTTTGCGCATCAATCCTTGGGACCAATCTTGATAGTCCCCGGCCAGAATGATCAAAAAAGGAGGACGCTGGGTGGTGTGAGCTACGGCCTGCTCTTCGGACTGGGCGATCGCCACCCCGTACCGACAGTGCCCCAGCATGAATGCCAACGGACTCAGCGACTGAGGTTGATGCGTCAGTAACAAAATATAGTCAGACGTTTGCATGACACCGCTTTTCAAACTTCATCTCACTATACCCGTGGGTCAAAATCAACAAAACGATCGCCAGAGGCTGAAAGCTTTTTCCTAAAGCCTGTTTCACCTTTTATATAGACAATCGTGCTTCCATATTTCTTAGGGTTCTCGACAAATCTAGGCTAATTCCAGACGTTCTAAAATATTCTAATGTTCATCCTAAAGCCAGGATTTGCCATCGTGAAAGCCTTACTTTAGAGGGATTTCAGGGCGTTTCAGAGCTGCTTGATGCGCTCCAGCATGAGGTTGACTTGCCAGAACCGCTTTAGTATTTGAAAAGAATTGAAGAGAGTGAAAATCAGTGGGTGGAATGGGAGCCGATTAGTGCCTTTTCTCTAAGCAACTCGATTGAAACGGTAAATAAGTGTGATTAAATGCGATCGCAAAACGCAATAAATCTACATGTCAAAAGGTCGCTAAATAGTTCGTAGGATTTGTTAACAAACTGGTGTTGTACGCCGCAAGCCCCGTGTGCTTTAGGCTATGGTCCAGCCATGGCTTGCTATCTGCCAACGTGCTATCTGCTGGCCATGGAACCAGCCATTGAAGGACATTCCCATTACTGAGATAATGAGCAGGTTCAGAAGCGTCTCTTGTATTAATTTTGGACTTATTTGAGACTTATGGTCACGACAATTGCTGCCCCTACCCTGGCATCCCGGTTGGTCAACCGTGTTTTAGCCATCAAGCCCCTCGCCAATTTAGCCAAGCATCGCGCTCGGCAAATGATGATTCAGCGGGCAGAGTCAATTGGGGTGCACTGGATGCAGGAAGTCGCTGCATTACAGTCACGGAACTGGGATGCGGATTTGCGCCACGTTAAGAATCCTAATCTAGGCTATCCCGATTACTACGTGCGGTCGTTCCATGCCTATGAAGAGGGGAATTTGGGCTGGCAGCCCGCCTGGGAAGTAGAAGTGGCCGCCTATGCCGTTCATGCCAGAATTTGGCCGGATGGAGGAGCGCAGGGTGACGCGCGTTTGCGGCAAAGTTATCACGCCGTGTTGCAGTCGCGGTTGCCGGTTGTGCCCCAGGCGATTGTCGATTTGGGATGCAGTGTGGGTATGAGTACCTTTGCGCTGCAAGACACGTTTCCCAATGCTCAAATTACTGGTGTTGATCTTTCTCCTTATTTTTTGGCCGTAGCTAACCACAGTTCCCAAAGGCGCAGGACTGCCGTTTCGCCTACCTGGGTGCATGGGGCGGCGGAGGCCACGGGTCTCCCTGATGCGTCCTGTGACCTTGTTTCTGCTTGCCTTATGTTTCATGAGTTGCCCCAGAAGGCCGCGATCGCTATTTTCAAGGAGGCATATCGCCTGTTGCGTCCCGGCGGGCACATGGCCATCATGGACATGAACCCCCGCTCCGAAATCTACGCTAAAATGCCGCCCTACATTTTGACGTTGTTGAAAAGTACGGAGCCCTATTTAGACGAGTATTTTGCCTTGGATATAGAAGAGGCGATCGCTCAGGCTGGATTTGTCCGTCCCACCATTACTCCCAACACACCTCGCCATCGCGTGGTGCTGGCATCGGTGCAAAAGTGACTCGAAAATGGGAAAACTTGACGCGGCAACTTGCCAAAGCGGATTCTTGCCCTAGAATAGTAAAGCTGTGTTGATATAGGGCTTACAAAGTCATGGCTGTTCCTAAGAAGAAAACCTCCAACGGTAAGCGCGATCAGCGCAAAGCCACCTGGAAGAAAAAAGCTGAATTGCAAGCGCAACGCGCCCTCTCCATCGGCAAGTCCATTTTGACGGGACGTGCCAAAGGCTTTGTCTATGAAGACAAAACGGCTGAAGATGACGAAGAGTAGGGTGAATGCCCATGCTGCGTAAGTTTTTCCAAAAACCAGGGCCGGAGCACGGCGATCGCGTTCCGCCGGGTCAGCACCTCGCTAGCGGGTTTCCTGTGTTGACCTATGGGGATACACCCGCCGTTGAGGTACAGGACTGGCAGTTGCAGGTCTTTGGGTTGGCTCAGGAGAAAACCTTTTCCTGGTCAGACTTTTTGGCATTGCCACAGCATGAGTTCATTGCCGACTTCCACTGTGTCACGACTTGGTCAAAGCTGGACGTTCAGTGGACCGGGGTCAAGGTAATCGACTTTATGCAGCAGGTTAGCTTGGCGACTCAAGCAACCCACGTCATGCAGCATTGCTACGGTGGTTACACCACCAATCTATCCCTGGATGACTTTTTGCGTGAAGAAAACTTTTTCGCCCACCGCCTGTCGGACCAGCCGTTATCCCCGGAGCATGGTGGTCCTTTGCGGCTAATTGTGCCCCATCTTTACGCCTGGAAAAGCGCCAAGTGGATCAACGGACTCGAGTTTTTGGATCATGAAGCTTTGGGGTTTTGGGAACGCAATGGTTACCACCGCCGAGGTGAACCCTGGGCCGAAGAACGCTACAGTGATTAGGCTGAGATTAGGTCGAACAATCGGGACGATTAAGCTTGGCTGGCGCAAAGCGTGGAGAATCCTATTCCCAGTAACGATACGAATTGTAAAGAAAGAATGGGGCACTCCGATGCGTCGGTTTCAGGAAATTTTTCTCATTTGAACCCCGCAGTCTGCGAGGGATCAGCCCTGATGCTTGGATTTGCGCTTCCCCTGTCTTTTGCCCAGATCCAGCAACTTTCCCCGATCGCCCTGGCGTACTTAGGGGATGCGGTTTACGAACTCTATATTCGCCGCTATTATTTAGTTCCACCGAAACGACCACAAGCCTATCATCACCACGTGGTCGCTCAAGTGAGGGCGGAATCGCAAGCTCATCATCTACAGGCGTTAATCCCGCATCTCTCGCCAGCGGAACTTGATATCGTGAAGCGGGGCCGCAATGCCGCTGGCAAGCGCCCCCATCGATCTGATCCTGAAATTTATCAACAGGCCACGGGTTTAGAGGCTTTGGTTGGCTATCTTTATCTCGTTGACGCTCAGCGTCTTCTGGAGTTGTTCCAATGTCTGCAGATTGATCCCGGATCTACAGATTGATGCCCTATCGACAGCTTCACGGGTTTGATCGGTCGGTTGTAGCCTTTATTTTGGGCCTTAATCCGGTTGTTCCGCAGGCTTCTCCTATTTCATCCCATCGGGTCTTGTCAAAATTGGGGGAGGCTACGATTATGAAATGCGGTAGACCTAGGTTGGCAAGGGTATTAGATCGGTTCGCTCTGGCGCAGGGTGGCAAACCTACGATCGCCGAGATAGTTTGATCGGCGTGGGTTGATCGGCGATTGGTGTGTTTTATTGCCGGGTTTTTGTTTCTTAGGTTGTTGTTTCTTCCTTTGTTTTGGGCTACCTCTTGTTTTGGGTTACTTCAATGTCTTGTATTTACCTTGGATTGGGGATTGTTGGCTTCGGCCTGTTCTGAAGTTCAGATAATCTGCCACCCGTTTTTCAGTCAACTCCGTCTCAGTTTTTCAGTCAACCCTGTCTCAGTCAACGTGCCGGTCAACTTAGTCAACCTCTCCCCTTGCCATCGCCATGCCTCCCAAGAAAAATTCTAAACAGTCTGCTAAAAAAGCCCATCACGGTACGGACAAGCGGTCTGGACAAGCCAAGGCCAGCGCAAAATCTGGACAGGCAAAATCTGGAAAACCGAAGCCCAAAAATGATTATGGCAAGCCTCGGTATGACCGCCGTAGTGATGGTGCTGAAGGGCAGGAGCGGCCCTTTCAGGGACGGGATCGCCAGCCCCGAGAAGATCATGATCGTCCGTCCAAGACTGGAGATTTTCAGAAGCCAATTCTGTCCAATGGGCAGGATCAGCCTTATAAGGGCCGCACGTTCCGCAAGCCAGTAGAGGGGAGCGATCAAGAACGACCTTACAAGGGTCGCACGTTCCGTAAGCCCGTAGAGGGGAGTGATCAAGAACGACCTTACAAAGGCCGCACGTTCCGTAAGCCAGTGGAGGGGAGCGATCAAGAACGGCCTTATAAGGGCCGCACGTTCCGTAAGCCCGTAGAGCGGGATCACTCGGAGCAGTCTCGTACTCCTAAGCCCTATGACAATCGTGTGTCCCGCAGACCCAGTGACTCTGCCGACAGGTCATCCTATGATCAACCTGATTTCTTCCAGCGCGAGGATCGGGAAAGCCCAGATCGTCCCTATGTGGCCCGAAACCCGCGCAACTCTGACTATGAAGGGCCGCAGGATCGCCCCGCGCCCGTGCGGACGTTCCGCAAGCCGATGACGGGTAGCGAAAAAGTTCCTACATTTAAGGTCCGGACGTTCCGCAAGCCCGTTTTGGCCGATGGCCAGAGTCCTGTTGTGAAGACACGGAGCGATCGCTCCCGAGTTCTCTGGATCGTCCGAGGGCGACGTGCGCTCGTTTAAGGTGCGATCGCTGCGGACGACTGGTCCGGCGCGCTACGCTGCCTCGGCTCCGCCCTCGGCAGGAGATGATCAGGACGAAAATCCAGATTTGATTTACGGACGGCATCCTGTACTGAGTGCTTTGGAAAGTGAGCAAAGCTTGAACCGAATTTGGGTGACGGCGCGGCTCCGCTATGATTCGCGATTTCACGGATTGTTACAACAGGCTAAGGCGAACGGTGCTGTCATTGATGAAGTTGAGCCACAGCGTCTCGACCAAATTACCCGTCATGCCAACCATCAGGGGATTGCTGCCCAAACGGCTCCCCATGAGTATACGGAATTGGGCGAATTGATTGCTCAAGCCAAGCAGGCGACTGAGCATCCCGTGTTGGTTGTAGCAGACAGTATTACCGATCCCCACAATCTGGGGGCCATTATTCGCACGGCGGAAGCGCTAGGGGCCCAGGGCATTGTGATTCCTCAGCGGCGAGCGGTGGGTGTGACTTCAACGGTGGCTAAGGTCGCGGCAGGAGCACTGGCCACGTTTCCAGTAGCGCGGGTGATTAATCTGACCCGTGCCCTAGAAGAGCTGAAAGCGGAGGGGTTTTGGATTTATGGCACGGCCTCGGAGGGAACCCAGCCCGTCCATGCGGTCCAATTTTCGGGGCCGGTGGTGATTGTTGTGGGTGCTGAAGGCAGTGGATTAGGGGTAACCACTCAAAAAGCCTGTGATAGTTTGATTTCGATTCCGCTCCGGGGACATACACCGAGCTTAAATGCATCCGTGGCGGCGGGAATGGTTCTTTATGAACTCTATCGTCAGCGCTTGGGCCAGACCTGGCATCTGAATCGCTTAGAAAAAGATGCTCAGGGAAATGGCAAAAATGTTACCACTCATCACAGTATTTAGCTCCTGAAAGTGGGACAATCTGGCTAGTTGTTGTGGGTCATCGGCACAGCGTTAATTCGTTAGAGCTGGCAGGAAAGCAATGCAAGAGTTTTTGACAAGTTTATTGAACTTATCAGGGTTAGCCTGGTGGGTTGAAATCAAAACCGAAAGTCCGGCTTGTATCTATTACTTCGGTCCCTTTGCCAACGAAAAGTCAGCCCTGACAGCTAAGTCTGGCTATATTGAGGATTTGGAAAAGGAAGGGGCGCAAGTCATTCAACTCATGATTAAGCGCTGCAAGCAACCGTCTCAACTGACGGTTCCTGATGACCTGGGGGGGGGATTTTAGCCGGGGAGTTCCGGTACTCAGCACCTAGGCTGGGTGAACTCTCTGGCCATGCTGGGTAGAAAATTAGCCCGTGCCCAGTTGGGATGCGGGCTAGTTTTGCATGGATTATTCCGGTTCCGAGGTCAATTCACTAGCGCGGTTGTTTATGCAACGGAGTCAAGTCTGGGGTCGAAGCCTGGAGTCGAAATCTGGAATCGAAACTTCTATCTGGAAGGACTTGCTGGGTGATCTGGGGATTGCGGTTTAGCCAAGGGTTGTTGCGGTTGGATAGATTGGCTCTATCGGGCGGATTTGCTCTACCAAGATCCAGTTTCCGGCTGGATTGAGCTTGCCTCGGATGACAATTGTGCTACCTGTTTCTAAGCAGGCTAATTGGTGGTCGATGGTGGAATCGAGGGTAACGAGGCTGACCTCGGTCTTGATTTCAGGTTGATTTGTGTTTGGATCGAAGGGATGGGGCGCGATCGCCCAAAATCGATACTCCTGGGGTTGTAGCCGTTCAAACCGTCCTGTCCAAGTCTGTGCCTTGTGGGATAGGATGGGCAGATGCTGGAGTATTGTGGGAGCGTAGCCCCTGGCTGGATAGGCTTCTGGACGATCCAGGTAGTAGTGTTGCCACTGCAACCACTCGGGATGCTGGGGAGGCATATTGATCAGGGGGATGATGGTGGCTGGGGCTGTGGGATCCGAGAGGAGGGCATTTTGTAAGAGACGCACGTCGAGGTCGCGAGGATCACAGCGGTATTCCACACAGAGGGCTGCTGCCATTCCGGCGGCCTGTCCAATGCCTAGGACGATGGGCTGTAGGCGGGTGGCTCCATTGGCCATATGCGATACGGAAATGTTTTTGTCGCAGGCGATGAAGCCGGAAATCTGGACTGGGATCAAGCTGCGATAGGGAATCGTAAAGGGTGTGCCGGTCCAGCGTCCGCCCCAGCGCATAGATTTTGGCTGTAACGGGATATCGCCGCTGGGGTAGTGATGATCGTTAGCATAGTTTCCTAGGGCGATCGCCTCGCACAGGGACTCGACGGTTTCACAGCCTTGGGCCCACACGACGTAGGGCAAGGGGGCAACTTGGCCTTGGGCGATCGGTAAAATATCCCGTTCGCTCACCGTTCGCAGCCCCCGGAGTCGCCGACTTTCCCGATAGTACGGATGGAGTGCGTAGGCAGAGTGGAGGGAAGGCGTTGAATGCCGAGGATCCGAGAATGTGTCCGGGAATGTATCAGTGGCAAGGCCATAGCGGCGACCGAGGTGGGCTTGGATAAAGTGGGCAAAGCCTTGGGTGTGCCAGCGGGCGGCTTGCTCAAAGGCAGCGCGGGCAGGGGGGGACGTAATGACCCGCTGGATATCTTCGCCATAGTCGTTGCCATGCCGAGGCCAGTTGATCATGAAGCGGTTGCCTGGAAGGCGACCATAGTTGAGAAATTTTTCGCCCCCATGGGCCTCCCATGCCCCTTGGAAGTGGGCCGGATCATAATTCGGCGGGGCGGGAATCTCGGGGGCAACCTGATCGGCACCAAAGTCTTGCAGGATCACGACCCATGTGGGGGCTTGAACTGGATAGCGGCGCATCCACTCCTGGAGTTCTGTCGGGGCGCTGGGCTCGTTGAATTCGGCCTGGAGTTCCCAGCCCCAACGGTGAGGAATATTGCCGAGGGCAAGCAGATCGCCGAGTTCGGTGCCGTCCAAGATAACCTGAGCCGTGATGCTGTAGTCATCAAACTGGACGCCGGTGATGCGATCGCCCTGTCGGTGCACTGCCTGGGGGACCTGCCCTGAAATCCACTGCAAATTGGGCAACGCGGCCACCCAATCGGCAAAAATCTGGGCTCCCATACGTGGATCATGGTCGAAAAAACTCACCCAGCCCTGATCGAGTCCGGCGGGTTCTCGGTGTTGGAGTTCCCGCAGGTAAGCGCCCCAAATCCCTGTTTGCCACGCCAGGAGTTCATTCCCGTCGGGGCAGGATACTCCCGCACTGGTTAACATGCCTCCCAGCCAGGAAAATTCACTCACTAAGAGGGTGCGGGCACCGCGCCGCGCTGCTTGAATAGCCGCAGCAGTGCCACCGGTGCCGCCGCCGACTACGAGAACATCCGTGGTGAGGGTTTGCATTAGGTGGGGATCCAGGTTTTGCGCGCACGTCCGGTGATGGTTTGCCCCCACCAGGGCGTGTTGGCCGCGAGGGATTTGAGCGATCGCTCGGTGACAGGCCAACGGTGCTGGGGATCAAAGAGGGTCATTTCGGCGGGTGCTCCAGGCTGAATCCGAGGGGGCGGTTGCTGCAAACAGCGGGCGGGCTGGGTGCTCAGACTCTGCCAGAGTTCTAAGGCTGAAAGTTGGTGGGTTTCTACCAAACCGTGCCAGAGCAGGGGCAAGGCCAACTCTAGCCCGATCGCACCGGGCGGGGCTTCCGCAAAGGCGACGGTTTTTTCTTCGTAGGTGTAAGGGGTGTGGTCAATGGCGATCGCGTCCAGTACCCCGGCTCGCACGCCTTGGACCAATGCAGCCCGATCCTGGGGATTGCCCAAGGGGGGACTGAGGTGCAAATGGGGATTGTAGTCCCCCAGGTCTTCCGTGCTGAGCAAAAGATGCATCCACGGCGTACTGGCGGTAATCGGGAGTCCGCGGGCTTTAGCGGCCTCGATCATTTCGACGCTGCGGGCGGTGGAAATCCGCATGAGGTGTATAGGGGTGCCAGTTGTGGCCACGCATTCTAGCAAGACGGCCAGGGCAGCGGTTTCGGCTAAGTCAGAAATGCCGGGTAAGCCAAACCGCAGCGCGGGATGCCCTTCCCGAACGACGCCCTGGCCTGTCATTTCGCGATCGCAGGGCCACAGGGCAATGGGGCGATCGCAGGGGCGTAAATACTCCAAAGCCCGCTGCACCAGGACCCAATTTTTGAGCGGTAGGCCATCGCTAAATCCGACAATATTGGTGTGCATCAGGTCGCCCAGCTCGGTGAGATGCTGGCCCTGGATGTTTTGAGTGAGAGCCGCCCAAGGGTGCAGGGTCGGCGGGCAAGCGCCCTGGCTCTGAAGGTTTTGCCGAGCATCATGCAGCCAAGCAACGCTAGCGGGATTATCGATAGACGGTTGCGTGTCGGGTAACAGGGCTACCCGCGTAAAGCCCCCAGCGGTGGCAGCCTGAAGCAGGGACATCAGGGTTTCGCGGGATTCAAAGCCGGGTTCACCGGAATGGCTGTAGAGATCGATCAGACCAGGACCGAGAATCAAGCCTTGGGCTGGCGTGACTTGAGTATTGGGGGCCTCCGAGGCCAGATCGGGGCCGATCGCCTGAATTGTGCCATCAATAATCAGGACATCGGCGATCTCATCCGTTGCCGATACCGGATCCAGGACACGCACCTCTTGTAATAACTCAGCGAATGATTCAGTCACCATACCCACACAATTTTAGAATTTAGACGTTAGATTTTGGCGTTAATCCTCTCTTACAGCCTTTTTCCAGCCTTTTTCTAGCAGGGCATGGCGATATGAGCATGACTCTGGTGATGTACCATCGGGCGAAGTCTGCCAATCCGGACAGAGGATGTGTGTTGTCGAAAATCCAAAATCCAAAATCCAAAATTCCCTAGAGGGCTCCTGCTGCGGTTTGGTCCAAAACTCCCCCGGCCAAGTGGCTGGTGATATTCATCGCCTGCATGATGGGAGGCACACTGAGGTCTGTGGCGTAGTCGATAACACTGACCGCACCATTGCCCTGTTTGCAGGCCCAGAAAGCTTCTGGACCCAGCCCCAAAACGTGGCAGAGGATGGCTTTGTTGACGGCATCGTGGGCCACGACCAGGGTAATTCCGGGTTCGCGGCTAGCGGCTAGCGCCACGATCGCATCCCAAGCCGCCGTGGCCCGCTGCCAGACTTGATTCAGATTTTCGCCCTCCGGCATCTGGACGGCTTCCGGGGTTTGCTTCCAGCGCTGGAGTTCACCGCCAAACTCGGCCTCAATTTCGGATTCCAGCTTGCCTTCCCACAGGCCGTGGCTGATTTCCTTCAGGCGATCGTCGGTTTCTAGGACCACGTCTGGATGGAAGGCCAGAATGATCTCGGCGGTTTTGCGGGGACGCAGCATCGGGCTGGTAACGGCATAGCGCAGGGGAATGGCCTGCAAAAAAGCGGCGGCTTGTTGGGCTTGCTGCTCGCCATTGGCATTGAGGGGCACATCAATTTGTCCCTGGAAGCGAGACTGGCGGTTCCACTCGGTTTCCCCGTGGCGCACTAGGAGTAGCCGGGGGCCAGCGTATTCCTTGCGGGGTTTGGGCAGAGCTTCACCCAGGTGGGCGGTCAGATTGAGGGATTCGATCTGGACGGGACCGCCAAAGCCATCGGCAAAGTTCAGGACGCTGATGCCACAGTTGGATTGGTTGATTGACTGATAGCGATCGCAGTCCAAGCCGATGGCCGTACTGATTAAGGCCCGATTAATGCCACTGTGGGCCACGATTAAAATCGTTTTGCCGCCGCAGTGGGGCAGTGTGTCTTTCCAAAAGGTCTTGGCTTGGGCGTATAAGTCGAGCACGGGGTAGTAATCCGTGGGACCGCTGTCACCGGGGATCACCATCTTCAGGGTGTGGGGAGCGTTGCGCCAAGCGGCATAGCCCTCGGGATCCTCAATTTCTACATCTTTAAATAGTTTGGCTTCCCAAAGCACCAGGTTGATTTCCCGCAGATCCAAGCTGAACTGGATGTCTGGAGGAGCAGAAAGGTGCGATCGCACAATTTCAGCGGTTTCTTTAGCCCGCTTCAGGGGACTGCTAAAAATCGCATCGAAAGCTAACCCTGCTAGGGCTTGCCCCACTTGATGGGCGGCGGTTTGCCCCGTGGGGGTCAGGGTGGACTCGTCACAGTGTCCCTGCACTCGCCGTTCAACGTTAAAGCTACTTTCGCCGTGCCGGACTAATATCACGCGAGTACTCAGAGCCTTGTCCTCCCTAGGGGTGCGATTTTGGATGGAAACCGAGCGTATTGTATCAGACGATGGGGAGCGCAGCATGTTCGGCTAAAACCCAGTGGCAGGGCACGGAATCGCCGCTGGCGCGTTTTCACAAACCGATTAAAGATCGGCTGGGCCTGGGCCAGAAGTGGGATAATGCCTGCTAATAGCGGCGAACTGACCGCGCAGCGGTTTTTGGAGCGGAGGATACATGACGATTAAACGGGCGATTTTGATAACGCTGACGGTGTTGGCCGCATGGCTGATTGGGGCTGACTTGTTAGCGAGTTGGAATCAGCCGCAGATTCAGAGTCGTTTGGAACTGTATCAAACCAATTTGCTCCTGCAAGCGACAGCCGCACTGGATAAGGCTGTTTCAGCCAATGGCCAAGAGGATGCGCAAATGGCGGCAATTCGGCGATCGCTGCTGGGATCTGAGCCGCTGAAAAATGCCCTAGAGCAGTATCAAGAGGTGCGACAGTCGGCCCAGCAAAATTTGCAACGGACAGAGCAGCTGTTGGCAACGCCGGGATCCGACCCGGCCCCGCTGCGGGCGACGGCAGCAAAATTCGCGCGATCGCTCTCTGAACTGGACCTCAGTTTGGGGATTCTCCAAATCCAACAGCAACAGCAGCAGCCCGAAGCCGCCCAGAAAAGCTGGGACAAGGTCACCACGGCATCATTGTCTACGCCGTCCTTGTCCCCTGAGGATGGACAGCCTGCTGATGCTGATAAGACGGCTAACCCGGATACCGCTGCCCCTACTGCCCCTACTGAGGCAATGGTCCACGGCGATCGCTGCGCTCTCCGCGAAACGGCCTTGGTCCTAACTGGCCTGTGGCGCGAGTCGCCTCAGGTACTGCCTGACGCCGAACTCTGCTTGAAAGCGAACTTGAACGGCTGGTTTCGCTATCGGGCCTTGGCACGTCTGTATGACCTGCAACAGCGCCAGACGGAACAAGCGGCCCTACTTGTCTCGGAGCAGCAGGCAGCAGACGATGCGTTGGGCCGATTGGCGATTGTGGGTGGCATGCCCGTACTCGGGTGTGTGATGGGTGGGGGCCTGCTGATCTTTCTGCTGGTGCAGTGGGCCATTCGCCGCAAAGCCGCGATTTTGGCTCCTCAGGGTTTAGCCCGGTGGGATACGCCGTGGGATGGCGAATTGGTGTGGCAAGTGTTGATTGTGGGATTCTTTCTGGTTGGACAAATTTTGATCCCCGTGGGGCTGAGTTTATTGCAGGAAGGGGTGGGGTTTAATCCCGGTCGGTTGAGTGAACGGGCGCGATTGTTCTATATTTTGGCCAATTATATGGTCTTGGCCTTTGGGGGACTGTCGGTCCTCTATTTTTCGATTAAGCCCTTTTTCCCGTTGCCAGAGGGCTGGTTTCGCATGTCCTTCCGGGGGTTCTGGTGGCTTTGGGGCAGTGGCGGCTACTTTGCCGCCTTGCCCTTGGTGATTCTCGTCTCGTTAGTCAATCAGAACATCTGGCAGGGGCAGGGGGGCAGCAATCCCATTTTGCCCATTGCTCTGGATGGCAAAGATAACGTGGCCTTGGCCATGTTTGTGATTACGGCAGCCGTGGCCGCGCCCCTGTTTGAAGAGGTGCTCTTTCGCGGATTTTTGCTGCCTTCCCTGACCCGCTATATGCCGACCTGGGGCGCGATCGCCCTGAGCAGCTTTATTTTTGCGATCGCCCACCTCAGCCTTTCCGAGGTGTTACCCTTAATGACCTTGGGCATGATTCTCGGATTTGTCTATGCGCGATCGCGCAACCTACTGGCGTCCATGTTGCTGCACGGACTTTGGAACAGTGGCACCTTGTTGAGTTTATTCGTTCTGGGCGGTGCGAAGGTTTAAGGGGCAGGACGCTCAGGTATTGGGCGCTGAGCCATTCTGAAGCTCAGCATCCAGTACTGAAAGACGAGAAGGTACCGGAAGACTAAGACTTTTAAGGGATCTGGGGCGTTTTACCAAAATTCCTCTACGCTCAAAACAGAGGATATTAAAAGTTCTAATGAAGTTCTAAGCGGTGTAATCCTCCCCTGAATGTCCTATGCAGATTATTCCCGTTTTGCCCACGCCTCCGGCCCGATCAGCGACTCCGCTGGATCCACTGCCCCCCCACTCACAGGCTACAGAAAGTCCTGAACGGATCACACTCGATGTCAGCGGCATGAAATGTGCGGGCTGTGTGAAGGCTGTGGAAAATCAACTGCAACAGGTGCCGGGGGTGGAAACCGTCTGGGTGAATTTGGTGACGGAAGTGGCAGTGGTTGCCTGCGAACCTGGGCGCGTGTCGCCCCTCGCTCTCGCGCAGAAACTAACTTCGGCAGGCTTCCCGTCCCAGGCCCGCGTTGGCGACGAGACAACTCCCCCGGTGGATTTGGCGGCGCAACGACGACGGGCGGCCCAGGCCCAGCGGGGGCGATTGGCGATCGCCCTGCTACTGCTGCTGCTCTCCAGCCTTGGCCATTGGCACCAATTCGGCGGTCAGGCCCTTGCCGAGCTCACGGCGGGCCTTACGAATATCTGGCTGCATGCGGGCTTGGCGACGGTGGCGCTGCTGGGACCCGGTCGGCAAATGGCGATTGATGGCTGGCGCGGCCTGCGCCAAAACGCCCCCAACATGGATACTTTGGTCAGCCTCGGCACCTGGACGGCCTACACCACGAGCCTGATGGCTTTGCTGTTTCCCCAGTTGGGCTGGGAATGTTTCTTTGACGAGCCGGTAATGCTGGTTGGCTTCATTCTGCTGGGACGAACCCTGGAGCAGCAAGCCCGCAATCGTGCCGCCACGGCTTTCCACTCCCTGTTGGCCCTCCAGCCCAAAGTCGCCCGTCTAATTGCGCCTGCAACGTCTCCGTCTGCTGCCCCGACCCATATCGAAATTCCGGTTGCTCATGTGCGGGTGGGCGATGTGCTGCAAGTTTTGCCGGGAGATAAAGTTCCCGTTGATGGAGAAGTCGTTAGCGGACAAACCACCGTTGATGAAGCCATGCTGACCGGGGAAGGACTGCCGGTCCTGAAGCATCCCGGCGATTGGGTTTCGGCAGGTACACTCAACTGTTCCGGGGCGATCGCCCTGCGGGTCACCCGCACTGGCCATGCCACAACCCTGGCTCAAATTATTGCGCTGGTGGAGTCTGCCCAAACGCGCAAGGCTCCGATCCAAAGCTTGGCAGATACCGTGGCGGGATACTTCACTTACGGGGTGATGGCGATCGCCAGCGTCACCTTTTGCTTCTGGTACTTTATCGGTACTGCTCTATGGCCTCATGCTCTGGCCTCTCATGCTTTGGCGGCGGCGCAGACCGGGATGGGCATGGGAGGAATGGCGGGGCATGCCATGGCGCATCAGGTCCTGTCTACGCCTACGCCACACCTGTCGCCGCTGTTGATTAGCCTGAAACTGGCGATCGCGGTGCTAGTGGTGGCCTGTCCCTGCGCCTTGGGCTTAGCCACCCCCACGGCGATGCTGGTGGGTTCGGGCATTGGAGCCGAGCGGGGGCTCCTGATTCGCGGCGGGGATGTCCTAGAGCGGATGCATCGGGTAGACACCATTGTGTTTGATAAAACCGGGACTTTAACCACCGCCACGCCCCAAGTGGCGGACTGCATCTCCCTATCCGCAGCGATTTTGCCGGAAACTGTGCGGCAATTGGCCGCAACGGTAGAAAGCGGTACCCAGCATCCCCTCGCTGCTGCGATTTTGCATGGGCTGGATCCGCTGACCCTGCTGCCCGCAGCGGACTGGCAAACCATTCCGGGGGTGGGTATTTCAGCGCAAGTTGAGCTGGATGGCAGCATGCAGCACGTTTGGGTTGGCAATCTGGTTGGGCTTGGCCAGCGGGGATTGCCCTGGGCGCGGCGGCGCAGCACCGGCCCCACGATGGGGCTACCTGGATTTATGTCGCCCTCGCCCAACGGGTGGTAGGGGCGATCGCCGTCACGAATCCGCTGCGACAGGATGCCGTGGCCACGGTCGCGGCCTTGCAGGCCATGGGTTTGCGCGTCATGCTGCTGACGGGAGATCGCACCGCCACGGCCCAGGCTGTTGCTCAGCACGTGGGACTGGCCTCGGACCACGT
Organism: uncultured cyanobacterium; assembly: GCA_963766075.1. Taxonomy (GTDB): domain Bacteria; phylum Cyanobacteriota; class Cyanobacteriia; order Leptolyngbyales; family Leptolyngbyaceae; genus CAVYAN01. The sequence continues at coordinate 26,094 of CAVYAN010000073.1, forward strand.
CTGGGCCGAAGTGCCGCCCCAGGGCAAAGCTGCTGCGATCGCCCAACTCCAAGCTGAAGGGCACCGGGTGGCGATGGTGGGCGATGGCATTAACGATGCTCCCGCGTTGGCCCAGGCCGATGTGGGGATTGCCCTGCAATCGGGCACTGACATTGCGGCTGAGACAGCAGGTGTGATTTTGATGCGCGATCGCCTGAGTGATGTCGTGGAAGCCCTCCGCCTCAGTCGTGCCACCTTTAACAAAATTCGACAGAACCTTTTCTGGGCATTTGCCTATAATGTGTTGGGGATTCCCTTAGCGGCGGGGTTGCTCTTGCCAACATTGGGAGTTTTGCTCAGTCCTGCTGCTGCTGGCGCTATGATGGCGTTTAGTTCCGTTAGTGTTGTGGCTAATTCCCTGTTGCTCTATTTCACCTTTTCCCCACCAGGAAACTTGTCTAAAAATTCTCCCTGAGAAAAGTGTCGATCAATGCCTTCAGAACCGCATCACAATCATCTCCTAATCATTAAAGACGACATGGGACGGCGGGAATTTCTCCTGGATGCACCAACCTATACCGTTGGCAGGGATCCCAAATGTGATATCCGCCTCGTTTCCCAGTTCGTCTCACGCCGCCATGCCACGCTAGTGCAAGTTCCCAACGATGATGGCACGGGCTATAACTATCGAATTATTGACGGGGCACCTCGGGGTAAACCCAGTGCCAACGGACTTTTGATTAATGGGCATAAGCTACAGGCCCACAATTTGCAAAATGAGGATGAAGTGGTCTTCGGCCCTGGTGTTGAGGCGCTCTATCATTTGTTGCGCCGCGATGCCTTTGAAACCGAAGCGCCAGACGAGTTTGATATTACTTTGATCAGTCCCGGCATGGTCGGTGACCCGGAAGATGGAGAGCCGGATGATGAGAGGCCGGACGTGATCAGCCCTGGCATGGTCGGTGACCCGGAAAACGAGGAGCCGGACGATCAGGAGCCGGACGGTAAAAAGCCAAAAGACAAAAAGCCGAAGGATAGGTGGTAGACGTTTAATTCACAGATCTACTACTCTACAGACCGATGTTAGGAGTGTTAGGAGGGCGAACTGAAGCAAATGGGCTTTGAATCAGTTCGCCATGAAACGCATTGAAGGTACATTGAGGGGCGTACTAGAACAGCGGGATGCCTGTGAGCGAGGTTAGGGTGAGGTTGTCTGGGGTAACTGGGCGATCGCTGCCCACTTCAGACTCAGGCCCCCAGCCATGCCAGTAATTTTGGGCCCCACCGCCATAGGCACGGGCTTGGATTGGATTACTGCTAACGCTCCGATCCTCATTTTCCGAGGCTGGCGTGATTGGACTATTTGGACTATCAAGGGCAGTGAGGTGTGTAGTCAGCGGTTGCTGGGAAAATGACGGGCCTACCGTCGCCTGCACCCGAATTTGATTGCCCCACAATGCAGGCGAAACCAAGATTTCTCCGGGAGAGACAGCCAGAACTGGATCCAGCGCGATGGTGGTTCCCACTGCTGCTAACGCTTTATCGCTATTGAGAGCAGACAGATCGGCTCCAGCAGGCCCAAGTCCGCTGCCATCAACCGGGGGCAGGGCTTCTGGCACCCAGCCGTCTAGCTCATCGACGGTGGAGAACAAGCTGCGTTGCTGAAACACCTGGGCCAGGGTTTGGCGGCTGATGACTCCCCCGGTGGAACTGGGTGGGGGAACGCGGGTCATGTCATAGACCACGCTGTTTTGCATCATGGTGTAAATCATCTGATCGCGGTTGGCGACCAAGGCCGTGGGGGAAGCGGTGAGGTTGTTGTTGATCCAGGTGGTCGTTTGATTGGCGCGGGTGGCAAGGGCCTGCTGAGATTGGGTTTGCAGGCTAGATAGGTTAATGGTAGTGCTGGCACCGGTGGAGACAATATCCCACCCAATCACATCAAAGGCCCGCAGATCAAGGGCGGCCACATTACGTCGGGTATTGAGGCTGAGGGTGGGATTCATGATGGCGGTGGTGCCATTTTTCCAGTGGCTAGCCTGATAGCCGTCTCCAGCTTCTGAGGTATCCAGTCCACTGGAAAAAGTAGCAATATTGGTAGTTCCACCATTCAATGAGAAGTATTTTTCTCTAATGAGAGAGCCATTGGTCATATCCCGTGTGCCTGGGGCGGAATAGCGGAATAGATCGAGGGGGTTGATGTATTGCAGCCGATTACGCATGGAATCTATGTAGGACTGGGAAGAGGAGCCAATCGCTTCGTAGCCTGGATTGGCCGCTGCATAGGCATTAGTCTGAGCACTCCAATCGGCCAGCATACCGATCAAACCGGGTTGGTCAACGCCGCTGACAAACCCTAAAACATGGCCGATCTCGTGAATGGCGGTACTCAAGAAATCCAGCGTGTTGGTAGCTTGGGTGCTGCTGCGCGTATAGTCATAGCTCCACCGCACGGACTGGCCATTGGCCGTCGCATTGGCCAAATTGCTGAATAAGATATACCCATCCAAGGCGGTGGTGCCATCCGTTAGTCCCATGCCCGCGGCCTTAGCAACCGCACGGGTCATATTGAGGGTGCTACGGTTTTCTGTCTGCCACTGGTAGCTATCAAAGACAACATATTGAAAGCTTGTGCTATAGGTTGTGGCATTCGGTAGGCTCCCCAGAGCAGTGTTGTCGTCTGCCGACTTAGGCCCGTTGTTGAGCGCGGTGCGGTAATCTAGATAGCTTTGGGAGGCACGCATTCCGGGTAGAGCACCGCCAATCACGTTGCTGGCGAGGTCACCTGCGACCCCGACGTGAATGTTGAGGGTGACGTTGTCGTTGAGGTAGCTATCCCAGATGCGACCGGCCATTTCCATGCCGAGCATCTGCTGCACTGTAGTACCGGGATCGTAGGTAAAGTTAAACATGGTAGGTAAAGTTAAACATGGTTGTAGGTGAGGTGGTGTTAGAGTGAGTCGCAGGTGAGGTATGTATAAAAAAGAACTGTCTCGTCTACTATTCTCTCACTCGCCATAATCTGAAGAGAAGCGTAATTCCTAGGATTTGTAGGATATTCAAGGTTTACGCTGGGTTTATGCAAGGCATGCTTTGATGAATAACTTGTGAATTACTGGCATTAAATACTCTGAATCAACGTGAACATATACGTGTTGTCGCTGATACAGCGATCGTTCGATGACGATCGCTGTATCGGTCAAATTGCGTAATTTTGCGCTGGTTGGTGGATTTTTGACGCTGAGGTTGCACTTAGGGCGATCGCACCTCTTAATCATCCAAATTACTTTGGACAGCGATCGCAGACCTCGGACCCAGACTATTCCCGCCCCTTCTTCTCCCTGCTCCTCAGCCTGCTCCTGGAGCTTTTGGAAAATGAGTGAGGCCATAATGGCAATACCTTTCATCGATCGCCTACAAAAAAGCTGTGATGACTTGAAGTCGCCACAGCTTGGAACGTTAGTTCGGGGTTAAGGAACGGTGCTAGAGTGCGGCAATGCCTGCGAGGAGGGTTGGGTCGTCGAGGGAAAAGGGGCGATCGCTCATCTCGTCTGACTGAACCCCAGTTTGCTGATTGTTCAGGATACCACCGCCATAATTAAGGGTTTGGGTCGGATACGGGATGAAATTCCAGTCCGCATCGCCGGAACCTAGCGTTATGGGTTGTTCCAGGGTTGTACCAACGGTTGTTGTCGGTTGGCTAGAGACGGTGGGCGAGGCGATCGCCTGCACCCAAATTTGGCGGTTCGATAGCATGGGCAAAGCCTGGGGTTCCACCGAAGAGATGGCCGAGTTGGTAGAGGGGGACATTACGGGTAGCGCTTCACTCCCATTAAGGGCGGACAGATTAGCTCCATCAGGCCCAAGCCCAGTGTGGGCAACCGGGGGGAGAGCCTCCGACATCCAGCCGTCTAGCTCATCGACGGTGGAGAACAAACTGAGCTGCTGAAATACCTGTGTAAAGGTTTGCCGAGCGGTGGGATCCGTGGAACTGGGGGGCGCGACCCGGGTCATGTCGTAGACGGAGCTGTTTTGCATCATGGTGTAAATGGCCTGGTCGCGGTTGGCTACCAAGGCTGTGGGGGAAGCGGTAAGGTTGTTGTTGATCCAGGTAGTCGTTTGGTTGGCGCGGGTGGCTAGGGCCTGCTGAGACTGGGTTTGCAGGGCAGAGAGATCAATCGTGGTGCTGCTGCCCGTTGCGGCAATATCCCAGCCGATGACATCGAGGGCGCGCAGGTCTAGGGCGGCCACATTACGTCGGGTATTGAGGCTGAGGGTGGGATTCATGATGGCGCTGGTACCATTTTCCCAGTGACTGGCTTGATAACCATCACCGTAATTGTAGGTATCTATGCCACTAGAAAAACTCGCAATGCTAGTCGTGCCACCATTCAATGAAAAGTAGTTAGACTTGAAAGTCCCACTGGTCTTATCATAGGACTGCCCATAGCTCATGTTACGCACTCCTGCTTTTGAATAGCGAAATAGATCCAGGGGATTGTTATATTCCACCCGAGCGGCCATGGAAGTCCGGTAGGTGCTAGTTGACCCTGGGTCGGGTGTGCTATACCAATCTGTCATCATGCCGTATAAGCCAGGTTGATCGATCCCACTGACAAATCCCAGAACATGCCCAATCTCATGAATTGCCGTGCTCAGGAAATCTAAGGTGTTAGTGGCTTGGGTGCTGCTGCGGGTATAGTCATAGCTCCAACGGACGGGCTGACCATTAGCGGTCGCGGTTGCCAGATTGCTGAATAGGACATAGCCATCCAAAGCGGTGCTGCCATCCGTCAGACTGATGCCTGCGGCTTTGGCCACAGATCGAGTCATATTGAGTGTACTAGCGGTGACTGCTTGCACATCGTGATCTCCGCTGTTATTAAAATAGTTATAGTTTGTCGTGTAGTTTGTGGTGTTGGAGAGACTGTTAATGGCCGTAGTGTCATCGGCAGATTTGGGTCCATTATTGAGAGCGGTGCGGTAACTTTGATAGCTCTGAGAGGCTCGCATACCGGGGAGGGCACCGCCAATCACATTGCTGCCTAGGTTCCCCGAAACCCCGACCTGGAGGTTGATGGTGGCATTATCCGTCAGGTATTTGGCCCAGACGCGCCCCGCGATTTCAAAGCCGAGCATTTGTTGTACTGTTGTACCCGGATCAAAAGTGAAGTTGAAGGTGGCCATGCTTTGTGGTGTGAGAGAGTTACTTGTGAACCGGGTGATTAAAAGTGATAAATAATACCCGTATGAGCTTCTATTCTGGCATTGATGAATGCCTGAGGATAAGCGTAATTCCCAGTATTTATGGGCTTTTCATGGTTCATCGTTGGTTCATGCAGTGACCTCTTTTGTGAAAACTAGAGGGGTGTTGCTTGTATTAAATTTTATAAACCTCGTCAGTATGGTGATATTACTGATTTGTAAAGTTGTGGGATGGTGATGGGGCGATCGCCTGCAATTAAATATCGTCAGAGAATGGCGTAGGAGCGCGTTGCTATAGATGGGCGGCATTAAACGGCATACAAAGATCCCCGGGATTTCTAAAAATCCCGGGGATCTGAGGGCTTCATCCCTGCATATAAAGTCCCCGGCATTTCTAAAAATGCCGGGGATCTGAGGCTAGATCACCCCATCTGCCGGGGCTATCCGGCTACGGTTTCGATCAGTCGCCAATGATTATTTGCAGAGATGGCTTGGCTGAGGCGATGGAACACTTGGTGGCAGTGATTGTCTACTTGTAGGGGTAATTCTTCATTCTTGAGCACAAAGTTCATCCGCACTTCCTGGCCCTTAGAGGTGGTGCGATCGATTAAAACCTCGGCGACGACCAGTTGGAAAAACGATACCTTCCCAGGAATTTCGCGGCCCATGATATAGTCTTCAGTCTGATAAATGATATCAAAACCGGCGGAGGTTAAGAGTTCGCTCACAGCAGCGCGGAGGATTTCAATGGGTGCTGAAACAGTGAATAAGCAGGTATATCGAGCCATATTTGCCGTAAGGTTTGGAAGAGCAGAACCGCGCACTGACTTTGGAAACCTGGGGGAAGTAAAGCAGTGGAGTGTCTTGGGGAATGGAGTGTATTGGGCGTTTGGCTGTTTCGAGCATCAGGGTGACAGAAGTGGTCGCCTAGATGAGGAGTCCATTATAGTCAGTTTTGCCTCGGGGATATAGTCAGTGTTGCCCTGAAGACGCGATACGCTTAAATTCGATTTCTAAAACTTATTTGTAATCCTGTCACCCTAGTTAGACACCTAGTTAGAGGCTATGACCGATAACTAGAAATCATAACCAGAGTAGCAGATGTGGTGTGGCGGGGGGCTGTGGAAATGGTTCTCTATCCTGTAGAAAGTTTAAGACCGAGGGTGTTTGGGAAAAGGAATTTGAGACGTTATGACGGGCAAGTTGATTGTGTTTGAAGGGGTGGAGGGGTCTGGCAAGACTACCCAATTGCAGCGATCGCTGCAGTGGTTGCAAGCGAGTGATGGGTGGCGGTGCGGTCTGCCTGCCGAGGCGCCATTTTTGGTGACCCGCGAGCCGGGGGGTACCGAGCTGGGGGCCAGCCTGCGTCAGTTGCTTTTGGGCGATCGCCTCCAAGAGGTGATGCAGGATCGGGCGGAGTTGTTGCTGTATGCGGCGGATCGGGCTCAGCATGTCGCTGGGGTGTTGCAACCGGCATTGGCGGCGGGTCAGTTAATTTTGTGCGATCGCTATACGGATTCCACCGTGGCGTACCAGGGGTATGGGCGGGGGCTGGACCTGGAATTGATTCAGCAGCTTAATGCGATCGCGACCGATGGATTAGAAAGTGATTTAACCCTGTGGTTGAATTTGGATGCGGAAGTGGGACTGGCTCGTGCGACTCGCCGCAGCCAAGCGGATCGCATGGAGCAGTCGGATCTGGCTTTTCATCAACGGGTACAGCAAGGCTTTACCGCGCTGGCAGCGGCCCATCCTCATCGCATTGTGGCAATTGATGCGGCTCAGCCGCCCGACGCGGTGGCGGCTCAGATTCAAGCCGTATTGACGAAAAAATTGCGGGAGTGGTTTCCGGGAATCGATTTGGGGTCAATCTAAACTGCGCCCGGTTAATTCCACAAAGATGTCTTCTAGGTTGGCGGGGCGTACCATCATGCCGGTTTTGTCGGGCTGTTGGTCGAGATAGTGGTTCGCGGCGGCGACGGTGGGGAAAAACGTATAGTCCCAGCGGTCGGGTAGTTGTTTCATCAAGAGGCCACTGCCGTGGCGCTGCCGCAGTTCTGCCAGGGTGCCGAGGGCGATGAGGCGGCCAGCGTCCATAATGCCAATGCGATCGCATAAATATTCCACTTCATCCATGTAGTGGGTAGTGAGCACTAGGGTCATGCCTTGTTTATTCAGATCTCGGAGAATTTCCCAGAGGCGGCGGCGGGTCTGAGGATCCAGGCCCACGGTGGGCTCGTCTAAAAATAGGATTTGGGGTTGATGCAACAGGGCGCGGGCAATTTGTAACCGCCGCTTCATGCCCCCGGACAGAATTTTTACCCGATCATGGCGGCGATCGCCCAGATCGACATAGTCCAGCCAGCGATCGATGGCCTGTTGCCGTTCGCCCCGAGGAATATGGTGGAGGCGTCCGTGGTACTCCATGTTTTCCCACACGCTGAGATCGCCGTCTACGCTAATTTGCTGGAGTACGACCCCGATACAGCGTTTTACCTGGGATTTTTGGCGCTGGATATCAAACCCAGCAACCTGGATCTGGCCTTGGCTGGGCTGCGTTAAAGTCGTGAGCATCCGAATGGTGGTGGACTTGCCTGCGCCATTGGGACCGAGCAAGCCGAACATTTCGCCCGCCTGAATGTCGATTGATAAATCAGTGACGACGGGGGTGCTCCCAAAGGTTTTGGAAACATTTCGCAGAGAGACAATAGAAGACATTTATATCCAGTTATATCCAGGTGGCAACGGGTTTTAGCAGGGGCGGAATGGTGGCATCGGGGTCAAATTCGAGCTGGGTTTCCCGAAGGCCCAAATAGCCGGAGGCCATAAAGTGGCTCAGCATGCGCTCTAGGGCTACCCATACGTCGGCGTCAAATTCCCAGTCGCGATCGCGGTGGGCGCGCACGGCGATGGATTGCAACGCCCAAAAGTAGGTGTTCCGAACGACGGAGCCGGTTTTTTTATAGGGGGGAACATCCTCGTGGTGAATATACAAAACCTGATCAATTACTTTGGCTCTCACGTTGCTGTCCTCTACCCATCATCCTTCTATGGCGATTTCCAACTATGGCCATGTCCAAAACACAATCCCCCGGCTTACTCTATCCACTGGTTATCTGGGTATCCTAGGGGCCGTTGCCTACCCTGCGGGAAGTGAACCACGACTCCGTTCAGATAGCTCCAGATTTCTTTCTGGCTGGAGTTAAGACTAGGGAGGGAGACTCTCTGCCTGCACTTGACCAGCAAAGGATGCTCCCTGAGCGGAGCCGAAGGGAGCATCCTTTGCTGGTAGAACCTTGCCGGAAATCGCCGAAAAGAATTAGGGCTTCACGACATAATTAGACGCGAATCGGCGGCACCTTGCCCGCTTTTACCAAGCCTTGATAAATCAGGGCCGCCGCATCAGCCCGGGTTAAGGGTTGAGTTGGGTTGAGGGCCTTGAGGTCAGGATAGTTCACCACCAGCTCGGATTGGGTGGCTTTGGCCATTTTGTCCATGGCCCAGGCGGGGATTTGGGCACTGTCTTGATAGAAGCTAGCCACGTTGACGGCGGTGGCTTCCTGGAGTTGTAACCCAGTCACGATCGCCACAATGCCTTGTAGTTTGGGGATTGGCTGGGTGGCCCGGAAATTGCCATCGGTGTAGCCGTTCATAAAGCCGAGTTTGACGGCTTCGTTAATGGCGGGTAAGCCCCAATAGCTGGGCAGGATGTCCTTGAAGGTGATCGCGGTTTTTACCGGATTGCGATCAAAGAAGGCTTTTTGCACCATGGCAGCAAATTCGGCTCGTGTCACGGGTTTATCCGGTAGGAAATTGCCGCCAGCCCCTTCTAGGATGCCGCGCTTCCCCAATTCCTGGATGTAGGGAGTGGCCCAATAGCCGCTCGGCAGATCGGCAAAGCTAATGGTGGTTTTGGGAACCGGGGGGGAGGCGGGGGGCGCTGAGGCGGGCGGAGCGGCAGGCGGGCGGCGTCAAGGTTGCATCTGGGGGTGGAGATGCGGGAGTGGGTGTTGTGGCGGTACCGCCAGCGGCATTGAAGGGAACTGTTGGACCGATGGTTGTCCCGGATGGGCTGACAATAGCAGCTTGGGGTGCTCCTTCCTCTGAGGTGCTGCTTGCTCCAGGGCGGCGCTGAGGCCCGATCTCTGCCGAATTTTCTAACGGAGCAGGAGACAGTTGGGGGGCGGAATCAGGGCTGGGCGTGGGCAGGGGAGACGCTGTGGGAGCGGCGGCGGGACTGAGGGATAGGTTGGCCAGGTCGAGACCCGTCTTGTTGGGTGTGGTTGTCCACCAAAAAATACCGCCAATGCTGGCAAGGGCAACGACAACGGCGATAAATTCATCATGTTTCCGCCGATGGAGCAGTGCGGCGGCTTCGTCGCGACGGCGGGAATCGTCATCCGGAGGCGTAGACGGGGGCATCGAAAAACTCATGTAATTACCTCTAAACACCGGCACCCAATCACCAGTACCCAGTAAACCAGGGCACTCAATGCAACAGCTCTCAGTGGACAAGCTGCTGTAGAGATTCTACCAGGAGTTTTTTGAGGATTGAGTCAGAATGGTAGGGATCTGGCTGGGGATGAAAGGGCGTAGGGATTTTGACGATCGCCCTGAATGGTTCCCTCCCAGCGAATCCGTTGTTCGGCGGTGCGATCGCCCAAGCTGCGGACCGCCACCAGTTCAATTTCAACGTCGGTGCCTTTGTCGAGGTCATCGGGCCGGAGGGGCAATTGACCGAGGTTGAGAACATAGCGGTTGTGGTCGCGGGTCACCACCGTTTGGGGCAGCACACCGTCGTAACGGGTGGCGTAGTCCTGGGCAAAGCGCTCGGCGACACTGGCTTCGCGGGTGCGGTACTTTAGCCGGAATTGGGTCTTGAGCACCGCCGCCTGTTGGCCCAAATCGACCAGAGTCAGTTGGAGTGATGGGCCGGTTTGGGCAAAGCTGCCAACAGAGAGGCGGGTGACATCCCGTTTATGAATGAGGTGATCAATGGTGTAAAGGGTGCGATCGCCCGTTTGGGACAGGGTGCCGTCCACCCAAAAATCCTCGGGAAAGACCAGTTGGATGCTATGGCGAGCGTGCAGCGTTGCTTGCACGGGGAAGTCGCCCACAGCAGCGATCGCCGCTGGGTCCGGCCACACCACTTGGAGGGAGCCTTCAATCCGCCCGACAAATTCCCGATAGTCATCGGCGATCAGTGAACCGGGGGCAAGCAGGGTCATCGCTCCTGGGCGGGTCTCCCACTTGTTCAGGGACAGGGCGGTGGGCGTTGTCAGGAGTTGTCTGATGGACTGCCTCACCGTGGGCTGGTCCGGCAGCAACGGAGTGGATTGCTGGACCAGGCTGAGAGTTCCACGCTGGCCCAATTCGCCGCGATCGCCATCGCGCCCATCTTCTCCTGAATTGCCGTCGTAACAGCGATAGGTTTTCTTCTTGCAGGAGTAGTCAGCACTGCCTGGAGTCCCTTTGCATTTTTCCACGACCCAGGACCGCCGCTGACAGCGACAACCGCGTCCGCCGCGTCCGCCCTCACCGCCGCGTCCGCCTTCGCCACCCGCCGCCCGGACTAAAATTTGACGCAGGTCGCTGAGATTTTTGTAGTACACCGTTAGGTTGCCGCCATTGCCACCGTTGCCGCCGCGCCCGCCATCGCCGCCACGTCCGCCTGCTGGGGCGTAAACATCACGCGGTTCGTTGTCGCGATGGGAATCGCAGTAATTGGGGCGATCGCCATCTTCTCCATCGCGGCCATCGTCTCCAGTGCGCCCAGACAGATCCAAATTGACCGGGGTCCCTTCTACCAGCACTGTTTGATCGTCTCCCGATCTGCCAGCAGCGCCATCCCGCCCACGACTACCGCTGGTGCCATCGCTGGCCCAGGTATCCCGACTGTGGGCTGGACTGGGACAGAGCAAGCCCCCGGATGTCGGTAGCAACGCTGCGCAGAGTAACGCAGCCAGGGCGATCGACACTGTTTTCTGGGTTGTTTGGAGGTGCATGGGTTTCTGAAGGCGCATAGGTTTCTGAAGGCGCATAGCGGCAAGAACAGCAATAGCAGGAACGGCAAGAGACTAGGTCCGGGTAACAGGACGCGGGCGGCAAAAATTTGCTCCCCACTTTGGTATTTCCATCTGGGTATTCCCGTTTGGGGATTTGCCCTTAGTAATTGTCTACAGGGGTAGCAGGCTAATTCCGGGTAAAGGTTGCGTAGCAGCGCGATCGCCACATCACGCGTCACATCACGCATCACGGATGCCATTATTTAGAGTGCAGGCTAGTAGAGTGCAGGCTAGAGTAGAGTGCGGAATACTCCTGAGTGGCCTATGGGTGTTGCTGCGGTGTGACTCGGGCTTTGGGTCTCATTTGTACCAACTTATTCGAGAATAGGAAGATCGGCACAGGTCTACGTGGACACCATGAACATTGTCAAACGATTTCGGTCAAAAAAAAATTCTGTCAGAGCTTTTCCAGGTGGCGCTGATTTGACGAGAGGGATGGCGTTGCTATGCCTTGCAGTCCTATGGGTAGGATGTACCCCATCTTCGGGAGTCAAATCCCCCACTCCAACGCCTACCCCTTCTGCTGCGTCGCAAACGCCATTGCCGCCCCCGCCAATTCCTGTGGCCATGCAATCCTCGCCCCCCTCGAACAAACCTGAAATTACTCAGCAAATTGAGCGTAAGCTCACGGAACTTGTGTCGGGCAATATTGGCGTGCCGTTGGAAAGCATTGACTGTCCTGCAAAAACCGAACGCAAACCGGGCGATCGCTTTGAGTGCCGGTTAAGTGCCCAAGGCCAATCTTTCATGGTTGGCGTTGAACTCACCGATGCGAGTGGAAAATTTAAATGGAATACCCAAAGCTTGTTGGTGCTCTCCAAGCTGGAAGCCTTCATCCAACAGCGGCTCAAAGAAAAAGACCAAGCGGACGTCAAAGCGAACTGTGGGGGCAAAATTCGGGTCACCAAACCGAATGAAGAATTTCAATGCCAAATTACAGATCTTCAGGGACAATCGCGCACCATCAAAATCTCTGTCAAGGATGATCAAGGGAATGTCGATGTTTTGTTGCAATAGGGATGTTTTGTTGCACTAGAACGTGTGCGTATAGGGATGTTTTGTTGCACTAGAACGTGTGCGTAGGACAGGGGGCAGCAGACAGGGGCAGGGGGAGAATGGACAGGGCGGGACGGGATTGATGAACTTCGAGTAGGTATTTCTGCTATTTACTGATGAATTTCGAGTAGGTATTTCTGCTATTCTCGTCATGCTGGAGGAATCGTGGCGTGAAGCATAACTTGAGTAATGGCTTCAGAACGCGGCAATTTAATTGCAAATGTAAATCTTTGCAACAGATGTGAGCACTTGTTGACGATAGTTGGTTAGTTTCTGTTGAGTCCCTTAATCTTGTGATAGGGTATGCAGTGAGTGTTTCAATTCGGTTTCAGTGTTTGTTCTCACACAGCAACAGCTTTGGCTCCGGGTTTAAGTTCTCCTCAATTTTCATGTTTTCCGGAGATTTCTTTCCATGTCAATTTATATCGGCAATCTTGCCTACACGGTCACCGTAGAAGACCTTACAGGTGTCTTCGCAGAATACGGTGCGGTGAAGCGCGTTCAGCTTCCCATGGACCGTGAGACAAGTCGCCCCCGTGGTTTTGGTTTTGTCGAAATGGAGACCGACGCTGAAGAAACAGCGGCGATTGAAGCTTTAGACGGTGCTGAATGGATGGGACGCGACTTACGCGTTAACAAAGCGAGACCTCGTGAAGAGAGTCCTTCGGGTGGTGGCAATCGGGGTGGCGGTGGCCGGAATTTCTCTGGTGATGGCGATCGCGGCTATTCCAAGCGTTCCTGGTAGTTCTCAGGCCGGATTCTTTGATTTTCAGAGCTTGATTGCTTAATCTGTATCCCTTGAATCCTCCAGAAACCGAGCCTCTTTCCTGAGTCGCTCGGTTTCTGCGTATTATGTTCTCTGAGTTTTATTCAAGACAGCACGCCTTCCAGAATCGTGGTTTCGGGGAGGCTACTCCATGGCCAGGACCCGCACCAGAAAAGCCCAGCGATCGCTTGCTTCTTCAATAATTTTGGCGGTCGGCTTACCCGCGCCATGCCCCGCCTTGGTCTCGATGCGAATCAGGATTGGATTGTCCCCTTGCTGGGCTGCTTGTAGGGCTGCCGCAAATTTAAACTTATGGGCTGGCACAACGCGATCGTCATGGTCTGCCGTCGTAATCAGTGTGGCGGGATAGGCTGTACCGGGTTTAATCCGATGCAACGGCGAATAGGCATAAAGGGTGGGGAATTCCTCGGCATTGTCAGAGGAACCGTACTCTGAAATCCACGCCCACCCGATGGTGAATTTATGAAAACGCAGCATGTCCAGTACTCCCACCGCTGGCAGCGCGGCCCCAAACAGGTCTGGCCGTTGCGTCATGCAAGCACCCACCAGCAGTCCACCATTGCTGCCGCCGGAAATAGCAAGCTTACTGGACTGCGTGTATCGTTGTGCAATCAGCCATTCCGCCGCTGCAATAAAGTCATCAAACACCGTTTGTTTTTTCAGTTTGGTGCCCGCTTGGTGCCAGTCTTCTCCATACTCGCCGCCACCGCGCAAATTGGGCACGGCATAAACCCCACCCATTTCCATCCACACCAGATTACTGATCGAAAAACTGGGAGTCAGGGAGACATTAAAGCCGCCGTAGCCGTAGAGTACGGTTGGGTTGTTGCCATTAAGACTGAGTCCCTTTTTGTGGGTGATGAACATGGGCACGGAGGTGCCGTCTTTGCTGCGGTAAAACACTTGCTTAGTTTCGTAGTCCGCAGGATTAAAAGCCACCTGAGGCTGGCGGAACAGCGTGCTATGCCCCGTGGTGAGATCATAGCGGTATAGGGTCGTGGGCGTTGTGAAACTGGTATAGCTGTAGAACGTTTCGGTATCCGTTGGTTTGCCACGGAAGCCGCCCACAGAGCCAAGGCCCGGAAGCTCGATCTCCCGCTGAAATTGACCATTTAAATCAAAGATTTTGACCTGATCGCGGGCATCTTTGAGGTAAGTGGCGACAAATTGGTGGTTGAGAATGGTGACGCCTTCTAGAGTTTCGGGGGCTTGGGGGATCAGCTCCTGGGGATGATTCGGCGTCGTGATGTCGATGCCAATCACTCGCCCGCGTGGTGCGTTGAGATCGGTACGGAACCAAAAGGTGGTGCGGGTGGTGTCCGTAAAATTGCCAATGAAGCTGTAGTCCGCCTCAAAGGTGCTGATCAGTTCCACTACGGGGGCGTTGGGCGTAGCCAGATCTTTGTAAAACAGCAGGTTGCGGGAATCGGTGCCTAGCCAGACTGAGATGATCAGGTAGCGCCCATCGTCGGTCACGTCTCCACTGAAGCCCCAGTCTTTTTGGTCCGATCGCTCGTAAATCAAAGCGTCATCGGTTTGGGAAGTGCCGAGGCGATGGTAATACAGCTTTTGGTAGTAGTTAACCTGCTCCAGCTTGGAGTGTTCATCGGGTTCGTCGTAGCGGGAATAGAAAAAGCCTTGGCTATCCTTGGTCCAGGCGGCTCCCGAAAATTTTACCCAGTTAATCTGATCGTCTAGATCTTGGCCTGTGGCGATGTCGCGAATCTTCCAGGTTTGCCAGTCGGAGCCGGAGGTGGAGAGTCCATAGGCCAATAGGTTGCCATTGTCGCTGACGGCCATGCCAGACAGGGCGACGGTGCCATCGGCAGAGAGGGTGTTGGGATCGAGCAAAAGGGTGGGAACGCTCTCCAGTGAAGGCTGGGTATAGAGCACGTTTTGGTTTTGCAGGCCGTCATTTTTGAAATAGAAGTAGCGGTTACCCTGTTTGAACGGCGTAGTGTATTTTTCGTAGTTCCACAGGTGAGTGAGGCGCTGTTGCAGGCGATCGCGCGCTGGAATTTGCCGCAGATACCCAAAGGTGAGTTCATTCTGGGCGGCAATCCAGGCTTGGCTGGCGGGAGTGTCTGGATTTTCTAACCAGCGGTAAGGATCGGCAATGAGATGGCCATGATATTCATCCATCTGAGTGCCCGGAGGGCTGGCGGGATAGGTGAGGGCGACAGAAAACCTGGGCATGGCATAGGCAGGAATAGACCACCCTCCATACTGCCAGACAAGCAGGAGCAGAGGGATGAAATAAGCGAAAAAAATTCGGATTTGCATAGCTTTGTAGCACACTGTGAATCGCACTGTGAAGAGATCAATTGTCCAACTACCTAGGGGTAGAAAAAGGGGATGGAATAAACTGCGTCTATATAAAATTTGATCTCGAAATTTTATTTCAACAGTAAAATAATGAGCATTAATGGCGATTGCGGGGCAGAGATCGGTCTGAATACGGATCGGTATTTAGGGGGAACTTACTATCCTTAAAGCAATCCTTAAAGTCATGACATGCTTTATTCAAATCTAGAATATGCGAGGCATATAGGAGGGATACCTTCTCTCTGAGGTTCACGCTCCTTTCAGTGCTCTTCTGCATCAAAGCTTGAGAAAATCTTGAATTTTCTAATACCTCAATATGTTTTCTTTTAAAGAATCTGTGCCATTCCCGTGAACCTTGTGTGAAGATACTGCCGGGATTCTCAGTAGGGTGCGAAACTGATAGCCGCACTACATACTCTGTAAATTCAACACTAGGGCGAGGCGCTGGAAATTCTAGGCTTTTGGAGTCCAAGGGTGTAATTATTGCAAACTTGACTCCTTTGGATTGAGGCTAGTGCTAATCAAGAAATCCCCATATACTGTGGGGTGGATTTCAGGTGACAGAGTGGGTTTTTCCTGCTTTGGATATTTTGATAGGCAATAGGCTTTTCCCAGAAATCCTTGGAATCTCGAGACAACTTCGCAATCCGGTGACTCGCAGAGTCTAAATCGTCCGTTGAAGCACTTTGTGTATTGTTATCTAGGAGATTCTGAGGTATGGCGTTTGATTTTTCACAGGGGTTTAAAAAGCCGGATTTTAATGGAGATGGTAGCGCAGACTATTTATGGCGCAACGCTGAGACTGGAGCCATTGGCATTTGGTTAGGGAATGGGGCGTCCCTCAAAGGGTCGAGCACGCTATCGGTAACAGCACCAACTACGGCCATTATTGAAACCGCCGACTTCGATGGTGATGGTAAGACCGATCTGTTTATCCGTGATCGTGCCACGGGTGCTAACCAGATTTTATTGATGGATGGTACAGCCATTAAGCAGACGTTAACTCTAATCAACGTACCTGTGACTGAAAATGGCTGGGACTATACTTTTGGAGACTTTAATAACGATAAAAAGACCGATTTCTTCTGGCGTAATAATACTTCTGGAGACACAGCCATTTGGCTAGATACGTCAGGTGGAGGACCCATCTTTAATATTCCGATTATTTGGATCGTTGATTTGACTGATTTCAATGGCGATGGACAAGTCGATTTGTTCTGGCGCAACGTGAACCAGCCCACAAGCGAAGCGACCTACGGACAAAATGCGATTTGGATCATGGATGGGCGGACGGTTGTC
>CAVYAN010000074.1:0-75863 GCA_963766075.1 uncultured cyanobacterium
TTAATTTTAGTCAGGCTGGCTAATTTCAAAATTTCCCGGGTTCCCAGCACGTTTGCTGCCCGCAACGCTGGGTAAGGATAGACCAGATTGACCAACGCCCCATTGTGATAAATCACATCAATGTCTGCGGCTAGCGTCTGGAACTGTGCTTCTGAAAGTCCCAGGTTTGGCTGTGATAAATCCCCTAATACGGGCACAATGCGAGACTGAAGCGAGTCGGACGCCAGCAGATACCCTTTGAGATTAGCCGCAATTTTTTCCTGAGCTTCGGCCAGACTGGACGCACGCACCAAGCAATAGAGTTGTGCTTGGGTTTGCTGTAAGAGTTCGTAAGTTAGGAAAGCCCCGAGAAATCCGGTTGCCCCGGTTAGGAAGATGCGTTCAGGCGCGGCATGGGAGGGGTAGATCGAGTCATCTAAAATCATGTCGGCTTGCAATGCTGCGCCAATGCCGGACATCAGGGTAGTGGTATCGGTGGAATCGTGGGCCATGGTAATGGCTTGAGTTAGTTCAGCGATCGTGGGTTCCTGGAACAGAACCGTCAACGGTAACTCAACTTGGAAAATCTCACGCATCCGAGTCAGCAGTTGAGCTGCCAGTAGGGAATGCCCCCCCAGTTCAAAGAAATTATCATGAATGCCCACCTGTTCCAGATCTAAAAGTCGTCGCCACAAATCTGTCAGTTGAGCTTCTATAGAGTTGCGGGGAGCCACGAAGGGGGTTTGCAAATCTGGTCTGGTGTGGTCTGGATCCGGTAACGCGCGGCGATCGACTTTGCCATTTGGTGTCAGAGGCAGCGTGTTCATGGCAACAAATACAGTGGGTACCATGTGTACCGGCAGCCGTTTTCTCAAAAGCGCGCGTAACTCCTGTGCAGTCGGTGATTGTTCCATTGGCACAATGTAAGCGACCAGACATTGCTCGCCTGATTGGTCTGCGCGGGCCACGACGATCGCTTCTCTGACCTTGTCGTGGGTATGCAAAACGGCTTCAATCTCTCCCAGCTCAATCCGAAAGCCACGAATCTTGACCTGATGGTCGATGCGTCCGAGATGGATCAGGGTGCCATCGGGCAGGTACCGGGCTAAGTCCCCGGTGCGATAAAGCCGGGAGCCGTCGGGGGCGCTGAAAGGATTGGCAATAAATTTTGCTTGGGTCAAGTCAGGCCGATTCAGATACCCTCGGGCTAGGCCCACGCCTCCAATCAGAAGTTCGCCCGGTTCGCCCGGTTCAACGTGTTTCAAGGGTTGATCGGGAGTGCTCGGTTCTGGATCAACGAGATAGATTTGGGTGTTGGCGATTGGCCGACCAATCGAAATTACTGAGGTTCTTGGCTCTACCCGATGTGCCGTTGACCAAATGGTGGTCTCCGTCGGTCCGTAGAGATTCCAAACTGCCGCCACCCGAGACAAGAGGTGATCAGCCAAATCTTTGGACAGGGCTTCGCCGCCACTGAGCACTTTGAGTTGGGAATTGCCTTGCCATCCGCCTGCTAACAGCATCCGCCAGGTGGCGGGAGTGGCCTGCATCACAGTGGCTCCAGAATCCGCGATCGCCTGCTGCAATTGCGCCGCATCGGCAGCCACTTCTCGACTGACCAAGGCCACCTGCGCCCCCACCGTCAACGGCAGATAGAGCTCTAGGGCCGCAATATCAAAGGAAATAGTGGTCACGGCCAGCAGCACGTCAGACTCGACTAAGCCGGGGGCTTGCTGCATCGAAGTCAAGAAATTACTCACGCCCCGGTGTACTACCTCTACCCCCTTGGGCCGCCCCGTGGAGCCTGAGGTGTAAATGACGTAGGCGAGTTGATCAGGAGCGACGGGAAGGTTGAGATTCTGTCCAGATTCCTGGGCTATCCGATCCCAATCCCGATCGAGGCAAACCGTCTGGGCGGTGTGATTGGGCAACTGTGCTAATTGATGCTGTTGGGTCAGGAGGACAGACAGTTGGGAATCACACAGCTTGAATGCCAAGCGCTCTTTTGGGTAGGTCGGATCCAGGGGAATATAGGCCCCACCCGTTTTCAAAATGCCAAGCAGACCGATCACCATCTCCAGCGATCGCTCCATACAGATGCCGACTAAGACTTCTGGCCCCACGTGCATTGCATGTAGGTAGCGCGCCAACTGATTGGCCCGGTGGTTCAAGTCTCGATAGGTGAGGTGTTGTCCAGCAAACGTAATCGCAACGCGATCGGGAGTACGCTCTACTTGCTGTTCAAACAGTTGGTGCAAACCCAGAAAAATTGAAGCATCACCTTGAGGCATATTTCCGTTTTCATTTAATGGCCACAACTCCATAGAGCATCTGGACGGTAAGGAATTTTTGGGGTTGAACATAAATGGTAAGCCTTGAAATACCTCGAAAACACAGGTCTAACGTCACGTATGAGCGGCTTTGCGGTGAATCCCTGGGATGACCTATTTGGGATGACCTAGTAAGGTGGAGGAAAGCAGGTAAAAGTGGCAGCCTGCCCATAACCGCCCAAAATCATCGGTGCACCAGAGTCCAAAACGGCCCTTGCAACTCAAACAAAATTTCTTCCCCAAATAGAAAGCCTATTGAGAGCCACTAACCGCTCCCAATGGGGGGGATTGACGTGGCCTGAACCAGTACCTTTGGTCAGTACAGCAGCAGGTGCAGCCGCTCCCAGACTAACGATGGTCACGAAATCACTAAACTCAAAGTTGGCATTATTCAGCCAGCACGATTCAGAAATAGGCTATGAATAGTAAAAATCAGGATCACAATACGGTATCAGGACATTGTTTCTGTAGATGCACTAAAACTGTTGAACAACTGTTGAACAGTTTTGGACTTTCCTGTTTACCTGTATTCACCAAAGCCCACTAGCGTATTGCTTTAGCACCTTGCACACTAGCCAGAATAGACTCTATCGCGGGCAGCGTCCGTATTATTGATGAGGCTTTACCAGAGATTTGCATTGTTTTACCCAGGGACTACGCAATATCACGGCCTTCAGGCTGGCTCCAAACCCCGATCTAGCCTCTCTATCCCTGCTCCAGTAGTCCGTGGGGAGAGTTTGCAGGGCGATCGCTGCCAATCCGTACCTGGTGTATGTACATAAAGATTATGTTAACTCTGTACAAATCAGTTGCTAGAAATTCCACTGAGGCGGATTATAGATTCAAGCGGGATAAGTGGGTTCGGTAAAACTAATACGAGACGGTTTAATGCCGGCTACCTACTGACTGCGCCCTGACGGTGTGGTTTGAACCGTTTTCAGGGGTGCACTTCTGATCATTCATCTGATCGTTCATTCTAGGCATGTGAAGCAGACTAAATCCATTGAGGCCGCTTAAAGACTTAGAGACTGAGACTTAGAGATTGAGATTTAGAGACTGAAACCAAGTTACTCATAGACTACAAGCTCAATTCTGCACAATGCCATAGCGGGGTAATTTTTTCCACGCGAACAGTGCTGTGTAGACGACGGGTGTCCGAACAGCTTCAAAATGTTTCATCTTCTGGGTAGGTATCTCCTTCTGGTAATCAAAAACAACGCCCTATTTCCCGAACGTTGGGAGGCGCTTAGTGCTCTCTATGAATTCAAATTCCCAGAGTTATCGTGGGGAACACCCATCTTTAACAATGTCCGCTTTAACAATGTCCGCTTAAATTTTTCCAGACCAATATCTGGTTTCTTATAGATTTAGTTTTAAAACATTTTTATAGGTTATCTACTTTAGCATTGTGACGATTCGATACCCGATGGGATTGCTCGTGCTTATTTCTTCAGAAAAGTCAGATGAACTACGTGCCAATCATGTTGCCTCCTGGTGCCAGATGGCGGTTCCATTTGGGTTTCATTTGATTCAGGCTGAGTCCAATTAGCGTGTTCATTTGATGACGTTCTGTCGATTGATGGCCCCACTGAATCAGCTCACCCTGATTGCTTTGGAGCCACTTCTCAATCACCCTTTATCCATCATGACCCTGCACCTAAGGGTGTCTTTGCGAGGTAGGATTTACGGCTGTGGACTATATTTATTGCCTTGAGGAACTAGAAAAATCACAATTTAGTGGCAAGTGGGTGTTAGCAGACCCCACTGGGCGGCAATGGAATCTATATTGGTCCCAGGGGCGGATTCTGTACGCCACGGGGGGTAGCCATCCTGTCCGGCGATGGTGTAGACATTTAAGAACGCACTGCCCACAAAGACCCACCTATCGCATTGCATGGCAACGGGATCTCGCCGATGCCAATACAATGGCACTCAGTATTGCGTGGGACTTTGCCCTGTTACATCTGTGGTCACAGCGGCGAAAAATCACCTATGAGCAATTAACGAACGTGGTGGGTGCAATCATCACGGAAGTGCTATTCGATATTAGTCAAGCAACCGAGATTGCGCACAAAACTGTGCCACAGGCCGAATTTATTTCGCCACTCGTGTCAATTGAGGTAGGGGCGGCGATCGCCGAAACCCAGCGGCGCTGGCAAACTTGGCAAATGGCAAATCTATCCCAGTATTCGCCTAACCAAGCGCCCCGGATCCGACACCCCGCGCAGTTGCGCATATCCACCTCGGCAGAATCCTACGAAAATTTGGCCCGCCTATTAACCGGGCAGCACACACTCTGGGATCTGGCCATACAGATGCGCCAGGAACCCGCTAACGTACTGAGTTCCCTACTCCCCTTAATTCAAGCCCAGTGGGTCGAACTGATCAATATTGCCGATTTACCAACGCCAATCTTTCGGCAAATTAGTTTGCCGGAGGTGAGTGATCTGAACCAACCGACTCCGGCAAACGCCTTAGTGGCCCATCCTCCCAGTTCGGCCCCACCAAAAGCCCTGGTTGCCTGTGTTGACGATAGTTCTTTGGTTCGCAACACCATGGAAAAACTATTAAACTCAGCCGGTTATCAGTTTTTGGGTGTAGGAGATCCGGTTCGTGCCATTAGTATTCTCTTGAGGCATAAACCCGATCTCATTTTTTTGGATCTGATGATGCCAAAAATCAATGGAGATGAGGTTTGCCAACAACTTCGTAAACTGGCCTGTTTCCGCTCTACCCCGATCGTCATTTTGACGGGCAATGATGGTTATGCTAACCGCCTTAAATCAAATTTTGCGGGTGCATCAGAGTTTCTGACCAAGCCGCTCGATGCCGATGTGGTGCTCCGTGTCACCCGCAAGCACTTAGCCTCTACCGTCGTCAGTACTTAGGCGCGATCGCGGACACGACCCATGAATCAACCACTTCTATTTGTTAATCTACCCGGTACATAAAGGTAAAAATGGGCACTGCACTTGTTGTCGAAGATTCATTGACTGATATGCAAATTCTGATTGGCTGTTTGAAGCAAAGCGGCATTGATATTTTAATCGCCCAGAGTGGCGAAGATGCTATGACAACGATTGCGCAGCAGCGGCCTGATTTGATTGTTTTGGATGTTGTTTTACCTGGACAGAGCGGATTTCAGGTGTGTCGTCAGATTAAAGGTGATCCTGACACCCGCGATATTCCCGTGATCATGTGCTCCACTAAAGATACTGAAATCGATAAATTTTGGGGCATGAAGCAAGGGGCTGATGCGTACTTGACTAAGCCGATTGATCAAGCAGAATTTATCGGTACGGTTCAACGATTGATTAATGCATAAGTTAAACCCCAATTATCGCTATCATGTCCAGTTCTTTGCCGCTTTCTGACACACCTCTTCCAGGGATCTTCCCCAATCAGGCTCCCCCCAGTCATGTCGCAGATTTTTTGCGCCTGCAACTGGTATCAGGCCAGCCTGCCCTGCTGCCAACCCAACACACCGGCGGCGTATTTACCCTGGAAATGGGGCAAATTACGCCGATTCCGCATATGCCAGCCTGGGTCATTGGAGCCTATAACTGGCGGGGGGTGATTTTATGGATGGTCGATATTGGACACCTATGTGGCCTCACTCCCTGGTATCAACAGGTGCGGAACCTCTCGGTGCATACCGTTGTGGTGCTGCAAATTCCCGATCGCGGACTCGGTCGTACCAAATACCGGACGCTAGGTTTAGTTGTGCACCAGGTTGAGGATATTGAGTCCTGTGATTTAGAGCGGGTGGAATGGTTGGACCCTGACCCCGCATCAACTCAAGCACAACCCCTGCTACAGGGATATTGGCAACACTCTCCCGATGAAAAGATTCCGATCTTAGACGGAGAAGCCATTCTGGCCGCCATGCCCACGTCCTAGGGCGGATGAGTTTCCGGCCAACCTAACTTTCTCTGCCAGCAGCCAGCAGCCCCATTCATCCTTGAATGAACTTCCATTTGAATTTGCCTCTTGCCATTGCGATCCGCTAACCACCACCCTCAGCGACAAGGTTTACGACACCATGACTCAGATGCCCTCCAAATCGCGCCCTACCGAAGCTGCCGATAAACCAACCCTTTTGCTAAAATCCACTGCCGGAAAAAATCACCTGACGGCGGTCGATCCCGGGGATCGGACCGCCGATCGCCAGCCATCGGCTCCGGCGGTATCCCTTGCAGGATTATCTTGGCCGGGGGGCAGAGAACAAAGCGCTGAGGCTGAGAGCACTACACCGCCGAAGCCATCCGCTTGGCAGCGATTGAGTGTAAGGACAAAAGCCACGGCGATCGCGATCATTCTAGCCACGGTGCCAGTACTAGGGATTGGCGTACTGACCTACTATTTCGTCAACCGCTCAATGACTGAGCAAGTCTACAAAAACAAACAGCAAAACGCGATTCAGTTGGCTGATCAGACCAGTGCCTACATCAGTGACCGCTTTGCCGACGTTCAGGTGCTAAGTCAATTGCCACTCTTGCGAAATCCCACTTTATTTGAGGCGCTTTCCCAGGGGCAGAAAGAAGCCCTGCTCGATCGCTACATCGCACTCTACAAAACCTATGACAGCATCGCCCTATTCGATCTGAATGGCGATGTGCTAGTGCAGTCAACGGGCCCCAAAATTCCCAACCACTTGACGCGCGATTATTTCCAACGGGTCCTACAAACGGGACAACCCACCATTAGTCCCCCCTCTCTCTCTCGCACGACACAAAAATTGAGCCTCCACTTTGCGGCTCCCATCAAGGATAGTGAAACCGATAATTTAGTGGGCGTTGTCCGCTTTCAGTTTGGAGTCGCTTCGCTGGACAAAATTCTGCTTGACAAGCTGATTAAAGCCGACACAGAGGGGGGCAATCGCTATTACTTCATCGATAGTAATGGGAAATATTTCGTTGCCTCTGGTGATCCCGATCGCCTGGGCAAATTGGCCAGTGAACATTTTCCAAAGTATGCCCAACTGCAAAATGCCCAAGGTGTACAATCGACCCTCGACATCGATCCGGATAATCGGTCCCAGAGGCTGCTGACTTACATGCCAATCAGAAATTTGGCCGGAGTTTCCGACTTAAATTTTGGCATCTTGATTGTCAGTGATGTGACGATCGCCTTTGCGCCCCAACGGCAACTCTTGCTGACTATTTTGATGGGTACGGTGGTAACTTCGCTCTTGGTGGGTGCCATTGCAGCTGGGATTGCGAACCGAGCCACCCGCCCAATTTTGGCCGCCGCCGATGCCGTTGAAAAAATTGGGGACGGAGATTTGGGCACCCGTCTGGACTTTCAAGGAGAAGACGAAATTGCCTCGCTGGCCAGCAACATCAACCAAATGGCCAGCCAACTCGGCTTGTTGGTCCAACAACAGGCGGATGCTGCTGACCGGTCAAGGCTGTTGGCCGATGTTGCCAATGCCCGCACCACCGATCTATCAAGCCTGTTTGGTCAGTTTACCGATTTGCTGGAGGCGGCCCGCGAAACCCTGCACGCCGATCGCGTCATCCTCTACTACTTTACGGGCAGCGATCGGGGCGAAATTGTGGCTGAAGCGGCTTTGCTGGGCCTGCCTTTGGCCCTGGGGGGAGATTTACCCGCATTCACTATTCCGGCAGAACTGCGCCAAGCCTGCCAGCAAGACCTTTGTTTCCCCATTCACAATGTGGCAAAAGCGCACGAGCTGCCGATCGCCTATCGCGAACAACTCCAGCACCTTGCCGTTAAGTCCCATTTAATTGCCCCCATCTTCAGTGATGATCAGGTGCTAGGACTCGTGATTGCCGATCGCTGCATGGCTGCGGCCATCTGGCAACCCACAGAAATCGAGTTCTGCAAGCAGTTGGCCGCTCAAATTGGGTTGGTCGTGAACCGCATTATGCTGCTGAAACAAACCCAAACCCAGGCTGCCGAGCAACGCCAGTTGAAGGAGGCCATCCAGCAGCGCGCCCTAGAACTGCTGAAAGAAGTTGACCCGATCAGTAAGGGGGATTTAACCACCCAAGCCCGCGTGACCGCCGATGAAATTGGCACGATCGCCGACTCCTATAACGTCACCGTAGACAACCTGCGCCAAATTGTTATGCAGGTGCAACAGGCCACCCATCAAGTGGTAGACACCACCAGTAGCAACGAAATGTCGGTACAGACTCTCGCCACAGAGGCCCTGCGGCAGGCCAACGAGGTCGCCGTGGCCCTACAGCAAATCGAGCAGATGGCCTCTGCTGGACGCGCTGTGGCCCTAAGTGCCGAGCAGGCGGAAGCCGTTGTGCAGCAGGCCGCCCAGACCGTTGAAGAAGGTGATGCAGCAATGAACCGGACCGTTGATGGGATTCAATCAATTCGGGCTACCGTTTCTGAAACCGCCAAGAAAGTGAAACACTTGGGTGAATCATCCCAAAAGATTTCCACCGTCGTCGAACTCATCAGCACCTTTGCCGCCCAGACCAACATGCTGGCCCTGAATGCGTCCATTGAAGCCTCACGCGCGGGCGAAGAAGGGCGTGGTTTTGCAGTAGTGGCAAGCGAAGTGCGGGCCTTGGCCAAGCGATTGGCGGAGGCCACCGAAGAAATTCGTAAGCTGATTGTGGGGATTCAATCCGAAACCAATGAAGTGGTGGCCACCATGGAAGCGGGCACCGAACAGGTGGTCATGGGTACCCAACTGGTAGATGAGGCCCGTCAGAGCCTGAACAAAATTACGGCGGTCAGTACGCAGATCAGCCAACTGGTCGAGTCCATTTCGCAGGCTACCGTTGTGCAATCCCAGGCATCGGATGTGGTGTCTCAAACCATGAAGGATGTGGCGGCCATTGCCAGTAAAACATCCTCCGAAGCCAATCAAGTTTCTTCCTCGTTTGAACAGTTACGACAGGTTGCCCAGTCTTTGCAATCGAGTGTGGATCAATTCAAAGTCAGCTAGACAAAGTCAGCTAGACCAGAGGCCGCGCCTCTGCCTAAAAACTTTCTCCACTGCCTCTGCCCGCCTCTTCCTCCCCATTTTTTCCTATGGCAATGAATTCTGATATTCGTGACCAAGCCTATCAGTTCTTTACAGAAGAAGCGCCAGAACTTCTACAGGGACTGGAATCTGGACTCCTGTCGTTAAGCGAAAATCGCAGTACAGCGAAAATCCATGAATTAATGCGGGCTGCCCATACGATTAAGGGCGGCGCGGCGAGCGTTGGGCTGGAGGCGATCGCCACCCTGGCCCACCGCCTCGAAACCATTTTTCAGGCGCTCTACAGCGACCAAGTGCCGATCCAACCGACCCTTGAAGGCCAGTTGCTTCAGGCATACGACTGCTTGCGGCTACCGCTCATGGAGCAACTGACGATCGGCAGTTTTGATGCAGAGCGGGCCTTGGCAGAGGCTGCCCCCGTATTTGACCAAATCGAAATGCACCTGGGCGATGCCCTCAATCAGGTCGATCGCTATATCCCGACTTCCACCGAACTCGGGGTTGATATGGTCACCGAGATGATGGAAGTTGATGTGGCAGAAGGGTTGCAGCGATTAGCAACCATCCTCGCCACACCAGAACAGTATGATGTCATCGGTGAATTGCAGGTCCAGGTGGAAGTCCTGGTTGGGTTGGCTGAGTTATTTAAATTGCCCGGATTCGAGGCCATCGCAGACACAATGCAGATGGCCTTGGTGACCCATCCCGATGATTTTCTAGAAATTGCTCACCTGACCCTAGCCGATTTTGAGCGTAGTCGGCAGGCCATTCTCATGGGCGATCGCGCCTACGCTGATGGCCCATCTGAGGCACTAGTGGCCCTTGCCCAATCCACCGCTGCGATGCCAAGTGAGCTGACCGAATCCGAGGCACTGCCCCCCAGTTCCGCTGCCATCCCCAGTGAGCTGGCCGAATCTGAGGCACCGCCCTCCAGTTCCGAGCCGGGGAATTTTTCTTTGTTAGAAACCTTATTTAGCGGCGATTTCAGCCTTACTACTCCAATCTGGGATGAGGATGCTCTATCCGTTGAGGAGCAAGAGGATCCGTATTCCTTAGATCCTGCATTAGATCCTGCGGTAGACTTCACAGCCGATCCTGCGGTAGACCCTTCCCTGTTAGGAGAGATCCCTACGCTCCTGCCCGTAGACCCCATAGCGGCCTCACTGGCAGAATTGAACCGTTTGGCGACTGCCGCGACTGCCCCCATAACGGCAGTCCCATTGCGCGTACCCTCGCGATCGCTTTTTACCCGTGAGGTGAATTCACCCGCCCTACCCCCACTGACTATCCGGGTTGACGCAGATCGGATGGAGCAGATGAATAATCTGATCGGTGAATTAACCATCAACCGAGATGGACTGTCGCTGCAGAATGAACAACTCCAACGCGTACAGCGCGAGCTCATGGAACGCTTCTCCCGATTTCAGCAACGGGTTGATCGACTGCAGCAACTCTCCGATTTGCCGTCCGTTACGCCAGCCGCCAACTATCAAAAGCCCGTCCAACCGGGCCAGGGAATGCGTTCAGGGACGGGCAAATACACCCCGGCAGTGGGGCCGGGGGGACAGGTCGGCAGGCCGAGCATACCCAGTCCATTCACCGCCGAATTTGATGCCTTGGAAATGGATCGCTACGGTGGTTTGCACACACAATTGCAAGAAATCCTGGAAGATATCGTGCAGTTAGAAGAAGCTGCTGAGGACATCACCCTGCTGGTGAAGCAGTCAAGTCAAACCCTTGACGAACAGCGGTATATGCTGACAACGCTGCGGGATGAAGTCATGCGCGCGCGCATGTCCCCTTTGGGAGATGTGCTGAATCAGTTTCCGCGTATTCTGCGGGATTTATCGGTCACCTACCAAAAGCCAGTCAACGTCAAGCTGACGGGCACCGATATTTTGGTCGAGCGGGCCATGCTAGAAAAACTGCATGATCCGCTACTGCACCTAATGCGGAATGCCTTTGATCACGGGATTGAATCGCCCAGCGAGCGGCAGCAGCAGGGTAAATCAGCACAGGGCCTGATTGAAATTCGGGCGTATCGTCGCGGTAACCGTACCGTTGTGGAAGTGAAAGATGATGGTTGTGGGTTGAATCTAGAGCGGATTCGCGATCGCGTACTGGAATTGAACTGGTTATCGGCTGAGCAACTGGCTACGGTGTCCACTGAGCAATTAATTGAATTCATTTTCGAGCCAGGATTTTCCACAGCCTCCCAAGTTAGCGAACTCTCTGGCCGAGGAATTGGATTAGATGTAGTTCGCTCCTACCTGCGATCGATTAAAGGAACAGTTACAGTCAACTCTTCGCCTGAAAATGGCACAACATTTAGCTTATATCTGCCATTAACCCTAACCATCACGAAATTACTCATTGTTCTCGCTAATTCCGTGGCTTTAGCCCTACCCGTTGATAGTATTGAAGAAATTATTACGCCTGAACCTGAACAAGTGAGGCAATTAAATCAGCAACGATTCTTGACTTGGCAGGAGCACATCATTCCCATTTACCGACTGGCCGATCAGCTCGATTATGCCTGTCCGTTGCCCGCAGCTCCCGCTAGTAAATTTATAGCGGGAGCGATTCCCCACCCCGCCAGTTGGGCATTGCCAATCCTCATCCTGCGCCAGGAGCAGCAGGTATTCGCCCTTGAGGTCGATCGCCTGATTGCGGAACAGGAATTGGTGATCAAACCCTTCAGTGATGCGATCGCGTCCCCCAGCTACACCTGTGGGTGCACCATCCTGGGTGATGGCAGTTTACTACCCGTTATTGATGGCAACACCCTGCTCTCGTTAGGACTGGAACAGGCAAAAGCAGGGGCGGACCTCGTAATTCCTCAACCAGCCAAGGCTCAACCGCCGAGGGTGTTCAACGCAGTGCAGACTCCTATGGTGCTGGTCGTGGATGACGCGGTGACCCTGCGTCGTACCTTAGCACTTTCTCTGGAACGGGCCGGGTATCAAGTCCAGCAGGCGCGAGATGGTGAAGAAGCCATTCGTCAATTACAGGAACACCCTACGGTGCAACTCATTGTTTGCGACATTGAGATGCCGAACATGAATGGGTTTGAGTTCCTCAATCATCGGCGTCAAGATCCCCATTTGGCGACCCTACCCATTGTGATGCTGACCTCCCGTAGCAACGACAAGCATCGCTGGCTAGCCAAGCAGCTGGGAGCCACCGCATACCTAACCAAACCCTATCTAGAACAGGAACTCCTCGACACCCTGGACACATTAATTCATGCAGAAGCCTGAATTCGCATAAGGGACTTGCAAACAAATAATCATTCCAATATGTAAATTCTGCGGTAAGGGCGAAGCCTTTGGGTAATTAGTCAGCGCAAGAAGCGGGGCTTATTGAGAACGCCCTCATCAGCCCCGGAAATGTTGGATTATTGAGCGGATTCGAGGAGCGGCGGATCGCAGCGGGGCGCTAAAACCTTGAATAATTCAGCCACAGCATTTTTCCCCTGCAACCGCATGGTTTCGAGGAAACTGAACATCATCGCCACCCGTTGCCTACCCCAATGGCTTCTGGCTCCCCCACTCACTTTGCGATGAATCACCACTGGCCGCAGTCCGCGTTCGGCATCATTATTGTCCGGTTTTACTTCCGGATAACTCAGAAAAGTAAACCAGTCTTGCCAATGACGATTAAACCGATTCGCTAAACCTTGGGCATCGCTGGGCCAACCTTTCGCCGGGGGATGGTTCAACACATAGGCCAAGTTCCGCCTCCACAATCGAACGAGAGGTCTGTAGCTCGGCTCGACTCATGTGTCCGGCATGATAATCCCGATGGGCGGTGCGGGCACTGTGAATAATCGGGAAAATCTGCTGCGCGAATTGGCAATTGCCCGCAAAGTGCGACGCCGCTAAGGCCGCTAATTCCCGTTCAATATGCGCCCAGCACTTCTGCTTTGCCTGCGCACTCTGTGCCCTATAAGCACTCCAACAATCGCTACTGAGAATGCCGCCAAAACCAACCTTTCGACCAAGACAATCACGTCCTCTGAGCTCTCCGCGTATACGGCCAGGATCACTTCTCGACTCAGACGAACGTGCGACGGAGGAGGATTCATTTGGATACAAACTCAGACTTACTCTGCAATAGCTTTGACTTGTACTTTAGACCACAAAAACGGATCCACAGTAAATCTTCTCCATCTTTTAATGCTGAGTAGTTACGATTTCTCTCTCCTCCTATTGACTTTCAAGACAATCACTCCTGGGATGATTTTTTGTTTGTAAGTCCCTGAAATGGGAATCAGCCATCTTGGAAATGGGAATCAGCCATCTTGGATGTTTGTTGATCATCCTAATCTTGCTTGAGCTTCTCATCCAGGCTTGCAAAGTGGTCCGACTTAGAGAACTTATACCCTTCTACTTTTCACAAGGCTCTTCCCTGAAAGAGGTATATTTTATTTGCCAATGCAGAATCGACTAAAAATTCGATTGAGCACGGATTCAGTCACATCTTCGCCAATGATTTCGCCCAGGGATTGAATTGCCATGCGCAAATCAATCGTCCAAAAGTCCAGAGGCATCTGCTGCACTATGGTGGTTTGCACCTGTTCTAAGGCGGATTTGGCCTGGATCAGCGCAGCAGCTTGTCGTTGGTTGATGGCGATATCGAGATGTGCGGCGTGTAAGGTTCCCGCTTGAGCGATCGCTAATATCGCTTGTTCTAACGCCTCAATGCCTTGGTTTAGTGCAGCGGCAGTGGGGATGCAGGGTGGACATAATCTATTGAGGGAATCCGGCAAGAACACGGGAGGGTTGCTGCGCGTTGAGGGGTCGAGAAGATCGGTTTTGTTGAGGATCAGCATGAGAGCCCGCTGTTTTAAAGCAGCCTGATCTAAGGCCAACTGCTCATAAATGACCTGATCGGCAGGGGTCCAACCGACTTGGGCATCGAGGACAAATAGAATCAGGTCAGCGGCAGCGGCAGCAGCGCGCGATCGCTCTACCCCGATTTTTTCTACTGCATCCTCGGTCTCTCGAATGCCTGCTGTATCAAGAACCTGGATGGGAATGCCTCCCACGACCAACTGCGACTCCACCACATCGCGGGTGGTGCCTGGGAGGGGCGTGACGATCGCGCGATCGCTGCGACTCCAGGCATTCAGCAAACTGGATTTACCCACATTGGGCCGACCGACAATCGCTACTTTGAGTCCGGTGCGCAAAAGTTCCCCGCGATCGGCTGTGGTCAAAATCTGGGTAACGGTGGCTAGGGCCTGATCGATCTGCGATTGCACCGCTGCTTCGTCCAGCGGTGGCAAGTCCTCTTCAAAATCGATCCGGGCCTCTACTTCGGCCAAAATATCCAGGCAGGTGGCCCGCAGGTCGCGAATCGGTTGGGCCAGTTTGCCTTGAATGCCCGCTAGCGCCGTTTGGGCGGCTTGGGGCGATCGCGCCCCCACTAAATCAGCCACACTTTCCGCTTGGGTGAGATCCAGTCGCCCATTCAGAAACGCCCGCAGCGTGAACTCACCCGCTTGGGCCAACCGCGCCCCCTGTTCTAGACAAAGTTGTAGCACCTGTTGCACCGCCATCATGCCCCCATGACAGTGAAATTCCACCACATCTTCGCGGGTGAAGGATCGCGGCGCTAGCATAATCAATAATAAGGCTTCATCAACGACTGCATGGGTACTAGGACGTTGCACAAATCCATAGAGAATCCGATGACTTTCCCAGGGCTGCTGACCCGGAGCCCGAAACAGTTTCTGGGCGATCGCCAGCGCTTCCGGCCCGGAAACCCGGACAATGCCAACACTGCCCTGTTCCGGGACAATGGCAGTAGCAATAGCAGCGATCGTCGAAGCAGCGGTAAGCATTGTCTGACTTGATGGAGGAGTGTAGGTTGAGCTGGTCGTGTGAATTGATGTGGACGTGTGAGTTGATGTCGCCCTGTGAATCGAGGTGCAAATATTTTGGGTTGGCACGCTTCGAGCCAGATGCTTGCCCATTTTAGTTGTAATCGCTGCTCAAAGGGACAGCCCGCACATCTGGGATTGGTTCTAGCCCTCTGCTGTCCAATCGGTATGGGTCAAACTCGTCAGAATATGATCTTCCCATTGCCCATTGATCAGCAAATAGTCCCTGGCATAGCCTTCCACACTAAAACCCAACCGCCGCAGCAAGTTGCCACTGCGCTGATTGCGGGGCATATAGGCCGCCATCACCCGATGGAAATCCAACTCCGCAAACATAAAGGGAATGGCCGTGGCTAGCGCTTCCTGCATGTAGCCCTGGCCTTGGTGGACTTCTGCCAGCCCATAGCCCAGGATGCAGGCGTGAAAGGGATGCCGCACAAACTGGGTAAAGTTAATGCTGCCCACAATAGTCTCGGGCTGGGCGCGGTCAAATAGGAATAGGCGGAGGGCGCGATCGCACTCAAATTCTACCGCATGGTTCTCCACTTGGATTTGCCAAAACCGCTGCGTCAAAAACTGATCCGGACGAATTGGGTCGAAGGGCTGATGGAACGCCAGATTGTCTTCAAAGTACCGTAAAATCTCTGCCACATCCCGATAGTTTGCCATCCGCACAATCAACCGAGGTGTTGTAAAGCAGGGAGGAGACAGATTGATTTTGTGCATGGCTGTGGTCCGATCCGCCCGGAATCATGAAAAACGTCCCTCAAAAACGTCTCTCAAAGAGCCGCATTTTTTATTTTGTGCTTTTTTAATCCCACGGAGTATCCGACAGGGGGGCAATCAGACTGACGCTGGCCCTAACATAGCATTGCTTCGGGGATACCCAAAGCCAAGGCTGGTTGCGATCGTCCAATTGAAAATGGCTGTCGCGGGCTGCCGTCATGCGGTTGAGCCGCTCTCCAGAGCGAAACGTAAAGGTGACTTTGCCGTTTGGCGTGGCCCGACAATTCAGTTTGCCATCGGCCGCCACGACTTCCCACTCTGGCCAGATCAGCTTTTGGCCCAGACTGTCATAGGTGCGGGCATTGCCGTCCTGGTAATTGCCTTGACGATCAGCCTTAGGCAAGGCTTCCTGTAGGGTCGTGGTAAAGCGCTGTCCCACGAATTCACAGCTCTTGCCCCCTGTGACCTGCCAAGCCACTTCCAGGCCCGTGGGGTCAAATCGCCCTCGCTGCGTCAACTTCAGGCTGACATCCCCCTCACAGAAGATCTGGGGCTGGTTGATGGGTTCGGTGTTCGGGCGATCGCTAAAGGTGCCCAGATAGGTGCCCTGACTGCGTGCATTGGCGTCGAAAGAGCCTTCCCAGGTGACCCCGCCCACGCGACTGCGATACTGGCCAGAGAGGCGATCGCTCTTGCCCCCAATAGTAATCACAGTGGCACCAGAGTCGCTGACCACAGTACCCGCTGGGCTGCTGCTCGGCCAAGCGATTAACCCCAACCCTAGAAGAAAGGTTAATGGACGCAAAGCATGACTTAGCATGGGGATTAATTCTCCGATAACTCCTAGGGGTACCCCCAACTCCGCAGGCATTTTGGTCTATTCCAGATCGGTTCTGCTATTGAATGCCTGTCATCGATGGTCATATTCAGGGCGACTGCCCGGAAAGATTCTACCGTAGAAGTTTGCCCTACGGCTACGCTCAGGGCGCAAGCGGGTTGAGCGTAGCCGTGGCTGGCTGAGCGGAGTCGTGGCTGGCAGAAATCCCCTAGGATGCCTGAGGTGCTGCCATCGGTAAGGATCAATCGGCAAGCGGTTGACCTACTGCAACACTTCGGCAATGGCCATAATGCCCTGGCGAGAGAGGGTCTGCACAAGGGCATCTGCACCAGAGCGATCCTGAAACAAGCCAATTTGCAGAATCGATCGCCCTTGGGCTTGCGTATAGAAGGCATCCGGTGCCAAAGCGCGAATCTGGGCTTCTTGATCCGGTGCCACCTTCTCTACGTAAACGCGGTAGCGATAGCCCAGTTCTAAAGCCCGACTGCGGCCATTTGGGAAGCCCTGACTCCGCTGAGGTCCGCGATATACAAAGGACTGCGGTGACGAACCCACATTGCCGATGGGGGCGTTTGGATCGGGCACGGGCAGCAGGTTAGGGGCCGAATTGGGTACCGTTGTTAATGCCAAGGGTGCGATGGTTCGAGGGGGCGCGCCATTCAGGGAGACTGGTCGGGGCGCTAATGGTCGGGGCGCTAGTGGACGCGGGGCCAGTGGGCGCGGGGCCAGTGGACGCGGGGCGATCGCCGAACGTGACAAATCGAGGCTCATCACTGTTACCCGTTCTGAAGAGGGTCGATTCACCGTTACGGAGCTTTGTGAGTCTGGGGGAGGTACGGCGATCGGCACTGGCGAGGTGGGCGTTGGCACTCGTAAAACGGATGAGCTAACCTTCGGTGCCTCGATCTCCGATCGGACGATCGCTGATGGTCCAATTGCGGGTGTTCTGATTGTGGGTGGGTCAGTTCCACGGAGTGCTGGGCGAGTTGTCGATATTCCCGCTGCCGATCCTCCGGTTGCTGCTGTTGCCAGCATAGGCGGTCGGGATGGTGTCGCTGTGGGCACGATCGCTGTGGGCACGATCGCTACTCCCTCAAACCGGGCCGTTGCCCTTTCCGTTGGGGCGATCGATGGCAGCGCGGATGGACGCGCGGGGGTTCTGAGTGGCGATCGCACTGCCGCCGCAGGCAGGACTGGCGCTGGAAATGATTTTGCCGAAATCAGGCTGCCTGTCGGCGTTGGGGCTAGATTGGCAGAACCCGGAGCGATCGTTGGAGCGAGAGCTAATTGCTCCCCGCTGGCCGATCCACTGACTGGCTGTGTTCCTGTGACCTCCACGCGGCCCAGTAGGGTTGTGATCTCATTGCCAAAGGCCGCAATGGGTCCGCCATTGGACTGATTATTCAAATCAAATTGGCCATTATTGCGAAACCAATTGCCTCCCGGCGAGGCGATCGTTCCCAAGTCGGGTTGCGCCTGGGCCGCGATGATCATTCCGCCTTTCTGATTACGCTCTACCGAATTGCCGCGCAGAATAGGTCGTGCCGTGTCCTGTACTACAATTCCCTGCTCATTCTCCGTCAGCCGATTGCCAATCATCAAGGGGGCCGCCGCTTGATCAATGTGAATGGCGATCGCCATTTGTTCAAACACATTGTCCTGAATCCGAGGACGGGCCGTCCCATGAACCATCAGCCCAGAATTTCGATTGGCATAGAAGAAATTGTTGCTAATTAAGGGACTCGCCGTGCCCTGTAGGGCAATGCCCGCCTGACTGTTTGCCGTAAAGGTATTACTCAGCACCGTGGGCTGGGTAGACTCAATCCATAATCCGTAGCCCTGGGGCTGTGGATTAGTAATTGTTACCCCCACCAAGGCCGCCCGACTTGCCCCCACCACCGTTACATTTGGGGAAGCAGCGATGGCACTGCCATACGCGCCGCCGCCGCGCACGACGATCGCCTGTCCCCGCGTTTCCACATCCCCCTGCACAATCACCCCGGGCTTTAGCCGCAGCGGAAACACCTCGCCGCTGTCTACGCTGTAGGTGCCAGCCTCTAGCCGAATCACGGTATCGGGTGTGGCCACTTGCAGGGCGTGGGTAATCGTTCGGAACGGCAGTTGCGCATCGCCTTGTCCCCGCGCATCATCACCCCTCACCGGATCGACCCGAATCACTCGCTGTGTCGGGGAGCTGGCTCGGATTGCAGCGTCTCCCCGCATGGGTTGAATCGGAGAGTCTGCCAAAATTGGTTTGCCGTTTGCCGGATCGGGTGTCGCCCAAACCGATGTGCCAGGGCCTCCGATAATTCCGAGCAATCCGGCTCCGATCACTACCCCCGCCCAGGATCGTGGTAGCGGGCCGTCTACAGCGATCGCGCAACCCAGTGAAGCAGACCACAAAGAATTAAACACAGCAATTATGCGCAGAAAATCATGCGCAGAAAAACTTTACAGGAACAAAACCACACGTCAAACCGGTCCCACGCCTAACGGTATAGCAAAGCTGCTAAGACTATTCCGTCAAGCGTTGGTTTCAAATTTACTCGATTCCCTCAGGAACGACACATTTTTTTGGCAGAGATTTTTGGCAGAAATTAAAGGAATGCGCCCAAAAATCATTAGGTCTGAACTGCGTCTTTCCTAAATCCGCTGCAACAAGTTTTTGCCGTGGGTGTCCGTCCCACAGGTACTGAGCAAGCTGTAGGCGTTTTGCAGCGCCTGTACCCGCTCAGTTTGAGCGGGACTAGTGCGCCACGGATTGGGATTGTCGTAGGCATAAAAAGTTTCTACTCCGTCAATCCCCATGCCAGCGACAGCGGCAATCAGATCTTCCGGTGGCTTCCGGTAGCGTACTGGATGCGCCAAGACTGCGATCCCCCCAGCCGCTTGGATCGCAGCAATCACCCGCTGGGCGGCGGCGTCTTTCCCTGTTGGGGCTTGCCGTTGCAGGTAAGGCCGCATTGCCGCGCTGCTGGGATCAAAGGCGTAGCCCAAAATGTGCACCTCAATTTCCAGCAGTTGAGACGTGACCTCTACGCCGGTCCATAGCTGAGGCAAGTGATGGCTGGATTTGCCGTTCCAGGCAAGGCGCTCACGTTCATCTCGGAGCCAGTCCTGCGCTTGTTGATAGCCATTCACCGTGTGGTGGTCGGTAATGGCCAAGCCGCTCAGACCAATGGCGATCGCCTGTTTTAGCAGGGCCTCCGGTATCAACTGTCCGTCCGAACAAAGGGTATGCATGTGAAAGTTGAAGTGAGTCGGACAGCTCTCTGCGTGAATGGCTGCAAACACTCGCCGCAGCGCTGAAACGTCTTGGGCGGCTGGGACAACCTCAACCTGGGCCAAATCAAACGCCATATTCGCCTCGCAAATCAAACGCCATATTCCCCCCAAAACGGATGGGCTTGTGCTGTAGTACCGTAGCTATACAGATTTTAACAATCTTAAATAGAAGCTTGTGAAGAATTTATAAAGCAAAATCCCTATCTGGAGTCACCGCCCTAGGCAAAACCCTGCCAGGATTGAACTCGGGTTTCCTATGATACTTTACCAATGGTCTGATAAGAGAAACGAATACCCCAGGCCAGCCTTTCATTGAAAATAAATATCGAAAATGGAGTCACCGCATGAATTATTTGGAAACAGCCGCCCAGTTTTATGGCGAGGTCGCAGAAACCCCTCAAGTTGGGCTGTGCTGTGTACAAAGTAGCCCCCTACAACTGCCGGGACTGAATATTCCCCAGACCATGCAGGAGATGAACTATGGCTGTGGAACAACCGTGCACCCTACGGAATTGGCTGGAAACCCAACGGTGGTCTATATCGGCGTGGGCGGTGGCCTAGAGGCCCTGCAGTTTGCCTATTTTTCCCGGGGACCCGCCACTGTAATCGCGATTGAGCCCGTGGCCGCTATGCGGGCGGCGGCATTGCGTAATTTGCAAGTCGCGGCAGAAATGAACGACTGGTTTGATGTTGATTTTGTCGATATTCGGGCGGGGGATGCTTTTAATTTGCCCATTGCTGATGCGTCTGTGGATGTTGTGGCTCAAAATTGTTTGTTTAACATTTTTGAGCCTGCCGATCTACATCGGGCATTACTGGAGTCCTACCGGGTGCTGAAGCCGAATGGACGCCTGATTATGAGTGATCCCATTGCCACCCGACCGATTCCGCCGCACCTGCAACAGGACGATCGCCTGCGAGCCATGTGTCTCTCGGGTGCCCTGAGCTACGAGCAGTACATCCAGCACTTAGTTGCCGTAGGCTTTGGCCAGGTTGAAATTCGCGATCGCCGCCCCTACCGCCTGCTGGATGTCCAAAGCTATGGTCTGGACCAACCCCTGCTTCTTGAAAGTTTGGATTCCGTCTGCTTCAAAGTGCCGATTGCCGAGGATGGAGCCTGCATCTTTACTGGAAAAACGGCTATCTACTGCGGTTCTGCCGACTTTTTAGATGATCAGGCCGGACACATTATGTCCAAGGGGATTCCGACCGCCGTTTGCGACAAAACTGCCGCCGCCTTAGCGGCAAAATTTCCCACAGATGTCATGATTACTCCCGCTACCTGGCATTACGACGGGGGGGGCTGCTGTTGATCTCCCGCTGCTCTCCTGCTGCTCCTGGCTTTTTCATGGCGGCTGGCCTGCACTCGGAATGCCTCGCCAGATGCTCTCAGTGGCCAGATGCCCTCAGTGACCAGATTTTTGCTGCCAACTTACACCACTTTTATGACGTTTTGAGGAGTTGGCGATGGTTTGGTGGGACTGGTAATATTGCGACATTCTATCCAGTCCTTCTTGCCATTGTTCCCCTGGCTGAATTACGCGCTCTCAGGAAAGAAAAGTCGTTCTTAGGAAGGTTTTTCCTCACTCACTTGGGTGACCGCCTGGGAGGAAGGCCAGTTGCCCAGTTCGGTCATAGTCTTGGATGGGGCTGGGCCAGTTGGCTCAGTCACCCCAAAGCATCCTTTATCGTAGGCATGATGTTTCCCAAAATTCTGGTTGCCATCGATCAATCCGAAATCAGTAAGCGCGTCTTTCAAACGGCCCTCGTGTTCGCCCGTGCCACCCAAGCAGAGCTCATGCTCGCTCAGGTGCTGTCTTTGTATAGTGCGTCTGTAGAGCTTGTCCCGAATGGGGTTTACCCATCCAGTGTGGATGCGATCGGGCTGTATGTTGAGCAGGTAAAAACAATGAAGGACCAAGGACTGCGACGATTGCGACAATACCGAGATCGCGCCGACATTGCGGGGGTGGAAACCCAGTATCGCCAAACCCTAGGGGAACCGGGGCGGGAAATCTGTAGACTGGCGGACTCTTGGGGGGCATCCTTGATTATTGTAGAGCGGCAATATGGCAGCTTGGCTACTGAACGACCCGTGAGTAGTATGTGCAACTACGTGATTCGCCATGCTCCAGCGGCGGTTTTAATGGTATAGGGGCTGTTTTAGGTATGAGGGCTGTTTTAGGGATAAGGGCCGTCCTAGGTTTTTGCTTCTTTGGCTTTAATTTTTCGGGAGGGTGCTGTGACACCCGCGTAACAGGAACATGTGTTCCTACAGTTCGTCGTCTAACTTAGGATAATAATTCTAGAGGGATCCACGAATTCTTGAGGGATCTACTTCTGTGGAGTGAGCGTTATGAAATCGTATTGGGCAATTCCGGCAGCATTGGTGATCGCCCTTGGCGGGGCGACGGCTGCCATCAGTCAAACTATCGCGATTGCAGCGGGCGCATCCGTCGTGGAACTTAGCGGGACGTCAGGCGGTAGCCGCACCGACGGCAGTTGTGCGGGCAACATTGCCCCTGCCGCCAACCATACCATCAACATTACTCAGGATATGAACCTACGCTTTACGCTGAAAGCCTCTGGGGGACAGCCCGCCCTACTCATTCGGAGTGCTTCCGGCCAGGACTTTTGTGTGCCTGCCGATAGCTATTCTGGCGGGCAGGTGGTGATTCCAGGGCGCTGGGCTAGGGGAAATTACTCGATTTTTGTGGGCGATCGCGCCAATGGCCGCCATGCATATACCCTGTCGATCTCTGGTAATTAGGCAATTTTCAAAAAATAATATGTTCGCTGGCGAGCGGACTGAAGCTCTTCGCTGGCTGAGCGGAGCCGAAGCCAGCGAAGAGCTTCAGCCAGAGAGACGGCTTTTAGCTAAGAAAAATTCCTCAGCCAGGAAAAGGTTTCTTGCTGAGGAAAAATTGCTCCCTGAGCGGAGCCGAAGGGAGCAATCTTGTTCGGGAGAAGGAGCCTGCTGGCGGTATGGCCTAGGCTGAGAGGGGCCATGCCGATACAATTAGACCGATACGATATAGGGCGAATTAATCGCCACGGCCCGACCCGCTTGCACCAGGGCCAAATAGATCATGGTCGCCACATCCGCCCGACTGGCTGCACGATCCCCCAACAGCAATCGTTTGGAAGGATAGCTGACGACAATGCGGCGGGCCGTAGCCGCGGCAACTTGGGGGCGGCCATTCTGTGGGATGGTCGCCTGATCGTCGTACAGAGCCAGCACCGTTGGGTCGGCTGCGGGCAGGTTCAATCCACCCACCAAAGAATAGAGAATCTGAATCCGCAGAATATTTTGATTCGGCTGGAAGGTGCCATCGGGATTGCCCGAAATAAAGCCGCCGCGATAGGCTTGATCGATCGCCGCCTTGGCCCAAAAGTCTCCTGGCACGTCCGCAAAGGCGATCGCTTCTCGCCGAGACACTGGGTTGAATGCCTTGGCGACTACGGAGGCGTACTGGGCGCGGGTAATGGGGGCATCCGGCTGAAATGTGCCGTCTGCCATGCCGCGAATAAAGTTTTGACTGGCCATGGCCTGAATAAATTCTGCGGCCCAATGACCTTGGATATCCGTAAAAGTGGGCAGGGTGGCCAGATCCGCATTGACGATGTACGGCGAGGCGATCGCCTCTAGGCGATTCAACGCCACCAAACTTTGGCAAATAAACGCTGTGACTTCCGCCCGCGTAGCCTCTCGCATCGGCTCCAATTGGCTGACCTTGGGGTAGTTCACCACCATTCGCCGTTGGAGGGCTGTAGACACCTCATCGGTGGCATAGTCAGGAATTTGGGCGCGATCGCTGAGCACCATTAAATTATCCGGGGGTCCCCCCAGCAGTCCTAGCCCACTGATCAAGGAGACGATCGCCTGGACGCGGGTCAGATTTTGATTCGGGCGGAAGGTGCCATCGGGAAACCCAGAAATAAACCCCATTTGGTAGGCTTTAGCAATAGCGGCCCCGGCCCAGAAGCCTGCCGGAATGTCGGCAAAGGCGATCGCAGGTCGTTTCAGCGGCAAATCAAAGGTCTTGGCCAGAATGGCGGCATACTGCGATCGGGTCATGGGCGCTTCTGGCTTAAATGTTCCATCAGGAAACCCGCTGATTAATCCTTGGTTGACGAGCCGATCAATAAAGCCAAAAGCCCAATGCCCGCGAATATCCGTCAAGCCTGTAGGCGGTGTCGGCTCTGGTGTGGGTTCCGGTGTGGGGATGGGGCCGGGATCAGGACTTGGTCCGGGGTCGGGAGTGGGAGTTGGGGTGGGTGGGGTGGTGGGTGGGGTGGTAGGCGGGGTCGTTGGGGGTGGGGTGGGCGAGGGTGGGGGCACTTCGTTAACCGCTAAGTCGATCGCCCCACTCACCTTGACCGGATTCACCTGATTGCCCACGGACAGCAGCGTCAGCGCGGTCCCGTTAAACACGTCGAACTGCGCATTATCCCGAAATACATTACCCCCGGGGTCCTGGGGCTTGCCCAAGTCGGGCACCGCCGTTTCCGTCACCACCAACCCATCTTCTGTATTCCGTTCCACCCGATTGTTCCGCAGCACGGGGCGGCTCTCGCGGTTGATTACAATTCCGGAACGGTTTTCCAGAACTTGATTGCCGCTCAGGAGCGGGGCTGCAGTATCTCCAACGGTGATGCCAAACCCCGTATTTTGGCAAACGTTTTGCCGCCATTCTCCTTTGGTATTCCGGGCGATCGTAATCCCATTGGCAGCATTTTGAGTGGCCACATTTCCGACGACTAAAGGGTTTGCCGTCCCTGTGGCAAAAATCCCTTCCCGCTTGCAGTTCACAAACGTGCAATTCATGATGGTAGGGTTCGTCGATTCAATCCAAACTCCCGTGCCCCGCGATTCATCATTGGTCACGGTCACGCCTCGGAGTTGGGCTTGGTTGTCCAACCGCAGGGTCATATTTTGCCCCGCAAAACTGGGGCTGACAAAACGGCCACTGCCCATAATCCGAATGCCGTTGCCTTTGCTGGCTTCGTTGCCCACAACCGTTACGCCGCTGGGCACCAGGAGCGGAAATGTTTCGCCACTGGCGGTGTTGTAGGTGCCGGGACTGAGTTGAATGGTTTCGCCCGACTTTGCCACTTGCAGGGCCTTGGCGATCGTCTTGAAAGGGGCCGCAGCCGTACCAGTGGCAAAGTCATTGCCCGAGGCGGGATTGACAAAAAATTTGGGGGTGGGAGCAGATTGAACCATAAATCCCTCGTTTTGTGGTTACCACGGTAGCATCTGGTTTGCTGGATGGGGATTGCCGTTAAGATTGAAGGGCATTTCGTGTCGGGAAGTTTACGAATGGTTGCTTTTGTCTTAGTTGCCAATGCTCTGATTGGATGCCTATGCCTCTTTGCTGCCGTGAAAATTTGGCAGATGCGGGCGGGTTTGGTGCGGGCAACCGAAACGTTGATCTCTGTAGAACAAGCGGTGCACAACTGCCTCTATGGTGCGCCTACGGCGATTACAAAAGGACAAATGGGCGTTTACCAACTGCGGCAAAATTACCGACACCTCGAAATTCAGTTGCACCGCGCTGAGCAGGTTTTGGCGTTGTTGAGCATGGGCCGCATGCTCTGGCGACGGCAAGGATGGGGATCGCAGGTGCAGCGATCGGGACGGCGCATGTCCTAATTGATGGCATCTTGATGGTAGCGGCCTTGCTCTCGGAACCATTGCCGGTCCAGATCCGGACACCCTGTCTTCCGTGAGAAATGGTAATCTTGGGAGAGACTGTCACAGGTGTTGCGTAATTCTACGAATTTTTTGTTTAGGATGGCGTTATCCTGTGCTGGATAGTTTGCAGTGGGTTGGGGCGATCGCCCTGACTATGTCCTGAGGTGATTTCCATGAAGAAATTTACCGACCGAGATGGCTCTTTGAGATTGTTCTCTGAGCGGAGTCGAAGAGAACAATCCTTTTGGGTCGGCCCTGCGGGAAGCGGGCTATAGCTCTGCCGAGTCAGCGGGGATACGCGGGCAA
The DNA here is from genome assembly GCA_963766075.1 of uncultured cyanobacterium. Lineage (GTDB taxonomy): Bacteria > Cyanobacteriota > Cyanobacteriia > Leptolyngbyales > Leptolyngbyaceae > CAVYAN01. The sequence continues at coordinate 26,023 of CAVYAN010000074.1, forward strand.
GTTTCTTTGGAATTTGCCTGCGTCCTACGATTCTGTTGAGTTCCCGGCAATGACAAGCTCTGTTGACAAAAAGATTTCCGTAACATTTGCCTGTGATACTTTCAAGCCCGTAATGTTTTCAAGATGGAACTGAGCAATGTCAGGTAATCGATCAGGGTCAGATAATCGATCAGGATTTTGGGGCGGATTGGTTGTAGGGGCAGCCTTGGGCGCACTGGCGGGTGTGTTGGCGGCTCCCCGGACGGGGCGGGAAACCCGTCGGATCCTCAAAAAGTCTGCTGATGCCCTGCCGGAACTGGCTGAAGACCTCTCCTCTACGGTGCAGTTTCAGGCCGATCGGCTGTCGGAATCGGCATTACGGAATTGGGATGGGACGTTGGGTCGGCTGCGGGAGGCGATCGCCGCCGGAATGGAAGCGACTCAGCGCGATATCTCCGAGCCTAAGGAGACTGAGCGGGCTCCCGATGTGCATTCATCTACCCCTGACCCCCGACTTTAAGCATGACTGATCCTCTTCTTTGGCTAGTCCTGTCACTCCTGTTCGTTACTGCTAGTCTAACGATTGCGCTGGTGGTGGCGATTCCCGCTCTGAAGGAACTTGCCCGTGCCGCCCGCAGTGCTGACAAGCTGTTTGAAACCCTGCGCCGGGAGTTTCCCCCGACTTTGCAGGCGATTCGCACCATGGGCATAGAAGTGAGTGACCTAACGGACGATGTCAGTCAAGGGGTTCAGAGTGCCGGTAATGTGGTCAAGCAGGTGGATGAAAGCCTGACAACGGCGCGTAAGCAGGCCCAAAAGGTGAATTCCAGTACCCGTAGCCTGCTGGTCGGGGTGAAGGCAGCATGGCGCACCTTTACGAAGCCGCCAAAATCGGTGGCCGCTCGCCGGGTGCCGGATCGATTGCCGCCTGGGCTGCCTCGCCCCGAGATGACGCCGAGCAGTTCCGTGCCGATCCCTGAACCTCGGGTGAGCGATCGCGCACTGCCGGAAACGGCCCACGCGCTGCCGTCGGAACCGGAATCTCAGCCTACTGATCTGCACTGGACCAGCCGCAATGGCGCGGGTCCGCCGATCTATCCCCCTAGTTCCGGTAGGCTCCCCAGTCCCGGTAGGGTGGAGTTGCCGGGGAGCGAGAGGCATTGAGCGTGCCCTGGGTTTGTGTGTGGCATCACCTGATTCAGCTCTGGTGCCCGTAGTATTCTTCTGTTGTCGTGGTATTCCGTAGGGGCATCCTAGTCGCGTGTAGATCAAGATCGACCCCATTTCTCCGTGAGGCAACCCATGCGTCATTCTGAAACCAGCTCACCTGAAACCGGAAAAGCGATCGCGCAAGAATTGAAGACCCAGTTCGTTGTGCTTGTGGGCCTTGTAGCGATTATGTGGGCCGTGGAAATTTTTGATCAGGGCATTATGCGATCGGTCTTTCGCAGCACCCTGGATATTTATGGCATCATTCCCCGCAATCCGATAGGTCTGCGCGGTATTTTATTCGCGCCCTTTTTGCACGGCAGTTTTATCCATTTGCTCGGCAATACCTTTCCATTTTTGGTGCTGGGTTGGCTAATTATGCTGCGAGAGACGCGGGACTTTTTCGTGGTCAGTGGAGTATCCGCATTGGTGAGTGGCGCGGGGACCTGGCTGTTTGGCTCCCCCGGCGTGCACATTGGGGCCAGCGGGGTGATTTTTGGCTACCTGGGTTATTTGCTGTTGCGGGGCTACTTTGAGCGGAGCGCCTTGGCGATTGCCCTGTCCCTGGGGGTCGGCACCCTATTTGGGAGTCTTCTCTGGGGGGTACTGCCCCTGCAATACGGCATTTCCTGGGAAGGTCACCTGTTTGGGTTCATCGGCGGGGCGATCGCTGCGAAGATGTTAGCAAAGCGATAACCAGCGTTTGAACCCGGAGTGACTATGCAGAACAACATCGCGATTATTGGCTGTGGCTATGTTGGGCGGGCCGTAGCACGGTACTGGCAGCCCAGCTTGACCGTGACAGCGACCACCACCCAGCCGATGAAGGTGGCTGAATTGATGGCGATCTGTCCGCAGGTCGTGGTCCTTGACGGGAATGACGAGGCCGCCCTCCGCTCCCTGCTGACAGGCCAAAACACCCTGCTGCTCAGTGTCGGTGCGCCCCACCCCGATGCCTACGAGGCTACCTATCTGGGGGTTGCCAAAACTTTGGTGTCGGTATTGCCCGATGTGCCTACGGTGCAGCAGGTGATCTACACCAGCAGCTATGCGGTCTATGGGGATTACGGGGGGCAATGGGTGGACGAATCAACCCCGCTACGCCCAGGAAGCCCCAAGCAGGAAATCTTGGCGGCAGCGGAACAGGTCTTGCTCAGTGCCGCTAGCCCCACCCGCAAAATGTGTGTGTTTCGCTTGGGTGGAATCTATGGTCCCGGACGGGAGTTGGTTAAGATTTTTCGGCGGGCGGCGGGCACAACCCGACCCGGCACGGGCAACGAACCGGGCAATTGGGTGCATTTGGATGACATTGTGGGGACGATCGCCTTTGCCCAAGCCCATGGCCTAGAGGGGATTTACAATCTGGTCAGCGAACCGATGCCCAATCGGGAACTTCTGGATCGCGTTTGCACGGCCCATCACCTGCCACCGATTCGCTGGGATCCCCACCAGCCCAGTCCCAAATCCTACAACGCCAAAGTCATGAACCAAAAGCTGCGTTCTGCAGGATACGAATTTTTGCATCCCGTGATCGATGAAACGATGTAATCTATACTGCACCTTTGCCGTCATCCCGCGTTGCTCTAATGACTACGACTCTGCCTCAAACCGATCTAGCCCAAACGGATCTGATCAAGCCTGATCGCGCTGATTTGACCAAAGCTGATCTGACTAAAGCTGATCTGACCAAAACGGATCGCATTGCTGCTATCTACCACCAGCCCCTGCCTGATTTGCTGTTTGACGCCCAGTGCGCCCATCGAGAACATCACGATCCGCGCGCTGTGCAGTTGTGTACTCTGTGCAACATCAAAGCGGGAGCCTGTCCCGAAGATTGTGGTTACTGTTCGCAAAGCGTTCATAACGCGAGTGGGCTAAAGCCAGAGCCGCTAATGGATGTGGAGGCGGTACTGACGGAGGCGCGGGCCGCGAAGGCGAACGGTTCAACGCGATTTTGTATGGGGGCGGCATGGCGTGAGGTCAAGGATGGGCCGCAGTTTGAGCGGGTACTAAGCATGGTGGAACAGGTCGCGGCCTTGGACATGGAGGTGTGCTGCACCCTGGGCATGCTGCAACCACACCAAGCCCAGCGGCTGAAGGCGGCGGGGTTGACGGCCTACAATCACAATCTGGACACTTCGCCGGAGTATTACCCCCAGGTGATTACGACACGGACCTATGGCGATCGCCTTAACACGATCAAGGCAGTTAGTGACGCGGGCATTTCGGTGTGCTGTGGCGGCATTTTGGGCATGGGCGAATCGGTGCAGGATCGGCTGGAATTGCTGGCCTCCCTAGCCAGTCTAGAACCCGCTCCCGAATCGATTCCAATCAATTGCCTGATGCCGATGGCAGGTACTCCCCTATCGGAGGCGACTCCCGTTGATCCGATTGATTTGGTGCGAATGGTGGCCACGACACGGATTTTATTTCCCCAGGCCATCGTGCGTCTGTCGGCAGGCCGGGTGCGGATGAGTGATGAGTTGCAGGCGCTCTGTTTTATGGCGGGGGCCAATTCTATCTTTACGGGTGCGGTGCTGCTGACAGCAGCCAATCCGGGCGAAGATGCCGACCAGCAGTTGCTGAATCGCCTGGGCATGGTGCCAAGAGAATACTAGAGCGATTTCCATGCAAGATTCTCCCGAGTGAAATCGCTCCCTGAGCGGAGTCGAAGGGAGCGATTTTTGCTCCGATTCGGGGCTATGAGCCTGTGGATAGATTATTTTTTGGAAATGGCGTGGGTCGCTTTAGCCTGAGCGTAACCAGATCGTGGGTGCAATAGGTTTTAAATTAACAAACTAATGCATCGATTTTTGACCGTTCTATTGTTGAGTACGCAAGTAACTTGTATTGGATTACTCTGGTTCAGTTGCTTTCCGGGGGCATTAGTCGATGCCTCGATTCCATTTTTCTTGCTGATGTTTCTCCTGGTCGCCCATCCCCTTGGCATCCTCATCGGACTAATTCTGCCCGCAGTCGGGCTGGCGATTTGGATGCGATCCCATTACCAGCGGGATCGCGAGCCGCCCAAGTCCCCGTCCAGATCCCTGCCTAGCGGTTCGCCTAGCGATCTACCTAGAGGCCGATCGCCCCGCCGCCCATTAGACCGCGCCCTCAAACGGCGGGCGATCGCCACGCTCGGGGCTATTTTTCTGACCTCAGTGTTGATCCGGACCAATCTGCCACAGGTCTTAGCCTTTTCGATTTCCCGTCCGGCGTTTGAAGTCCTTTTAGCGGATCCGGTCAAGCTAGAAGACCTATGCGGACAAAGGCTACCGCAACAAGTGGGCCTATATTTTGTGATGGAGTGCGATCGCGATCCCCGAGGTGGGGTTTATTTTTCGACAGGTTCACACGGCTTTCTGTTTGATTCCGATACCTATGGGTTTGTCTATCAGCCCAATGCGCACGGCAGTCAGCGGTTTGGAGAAGATCCCTACGAATACTATCCAGTGGTGGATGGCTGGTACTGGTTTCGGGCGGGGAGAGACTGGTTTGGCTAAGGGCATTAATCATGGGTAAAGAACGGAAATCCCAGCGTATCGGCGGCGAGATGACATTTGATGCATTGGTAGCCTTGTAGTAACAAAAGCCTTTGGAGGCAAGGCTAGCGTTGCCGGTGTTTTTAACCGACTGGGAGTCAATCAGGATTAAAGGGGTCCACTTCGGTTTTTTTCGCTTGTTCACGGACTTGGTGGTGCAGCTCGTCCATCATTCGGTCTAAGTCTCCCGCCGCTCGCCATTGCTTATAGTGCCAATACACGGTGGAGGAAGGCGGTAAGTCTGTGGATAAATCACCCCAATTACAACCCCTTTTGAGTTGGTATAAGACTCCGTCGAGAATCTGGCGCTTGCTGCACACCAGCGGTCTTGTCTTCTTTTTTTGGGGCAGAAGGGGCTCAATAATGGTCCATTCTGCGTCACTCAGGCTGCTAGGATATGCCATTTCTCTCTACTTTAGTCCGCAATCCTCAAAGATCCCAAATGGGTTCTAATAAGGGTAAGGCGCTCGCGGCCTGAATGGTGTGTAGACTTCCGCCGAAGGCTACTAGACACGCGCAGCGGCTCAGCGACCTGTTTGTTTTTACTGCAAGCAGGCCACTCTCGGTTAGGATGGCGATAGATTTTTGGCTACAGGAGAATCAGTCGAGACTGCTCTGCCCCAGTGAATCCGCCTTTCCGATGATCCGACCCCATTGATAACGCAAGAGTGGACTATGTCTATCAAGAAAATTCTGTCCTATGTGCTGCTGATTTTTGTGCCCATTTCCATTGCCGCCGAATATTTGCACTGGGGCACGATGCCCGTATTTGTGACGTCGGCGATCGCGATCGTGCCCCTAGCCATTTGGCTGAGTACGGCGACGGAAGAGGTGGCGGTGGTAACGGGACCGGCGATCGGCGGATTGCTCAACGCGGTGTTTGGCAATGCCACCGAATTGATTATCGCCCTGGTCGCCCTCAAGGCGGGATTGATTGATATTGTCAAAGCCAGCATCACGGGATCGATTATTAGCAACTTGCTGCTGGCGATGGGGCTTTCGATGTTTTTGGGGGGCCTGCGGTTCAAGGAGCAGGAGTTTAAGCCGATCGTGGCGCGGGTGAATGGCACGTCCATGACCCTGGCGGTGATTGCGATTTTGCTGCCGACGATGGCCTTCTATGCCTCGGGTCAAGTGGAGACGTTGCCCGTAGAGGAACTTTCGATGACGGTGGCGGTGGTGCTGATCGTCGTCTATGTCATGACGCTGATTTTCTCGTTGAAGACCCACAGCTACCTGTATGAAGTCAGTGTCAGCGAATTGGAGGAAGAGACCCACGATGGCCACAAACCCAATTTGGCGCTGTGGGTGGGGATTTTGCTGACGGCGACGGTGGCGGTGGCCTTTGAGTCGGAGATTTTTGTGGGGGTGGTGGAAGAGGCAACCCAGGGTTTGGGCTTTACGGCGCTGTTTACCGGGGTGATTTTGCTGCCAGTGGTGGGGGGCGTGTCGGAGTACTTTACCGCCGTGGGGGTGGCGCTGAAGAACAATATGGATTTGTCGGTGTCGGTGGCGATGGGGGCGAGTTTGCTGGTGGCGCTGTTGATGGCCCCGATGCTGGTGCTGGTGGGGCAGGCGATCGGCCAGCCGATGGATTTGAGTTTTAACCCGTTTGAGGTGGTGGCCGTGGCCGTGGCCGTGGTGGTGGCGAATTTGATTAGTTTGGATGGGCGATCGAATTGGCTGGAAGGGGTTTTGCTGTTGGCGACCTATGTGATTTTGGGCGCGGCGTTTTATTTCCAGGCGGCTTAAGGACAGAGCCTTGCGCCAGATCCCCGGGATTTCTAAAAATCCCGGGGATCTGGCCTTCTGTGGGTAGCCAAGACTCTCAGTAATAATCGCGATAATCGCGGTGAGATTTTCCCATGATGTTTTATGGACTACCCAGGCATTGAAGGGTTAGTGAGTTGTAGATTGGGAAGCCCATTCTCGTATAGTCACCCACAAAGCCGACAGGGAGAAGCCTTGGAGTTGTAGGCGCAAGTTGCCAGTATTGGAGGATTCTTAGGATAGATCCCTGGGATTTTTAGAAATCCCGGGGATCTGGATATTCGCTCTGGATATTCGCCAAGTCGCAAAGAAATTTGTTCTAGCCAATTGCTTTGATCCCGAATTTGCGCGACTTCGGTTCGACCAACCTGAGTTGGAGGAAATAGTGCCAATTTGAGCGGTTGAAGTTTATAAAGTGCTCATAGGAGGGAGAAGGTCCGATGCCAGGAAGACTGCGATCGCGAAATTCTCTGGTTCTCAGGCTGAATTCTAATGGCGATCTCGAACCCCAATCTGCATAACCTGATCCATCAACAGCGATAGATGACTATAGGGGCCAATCAGTTGTGCTGCCGTCTCCGGCGGGCTTGGCTGATGACCATTAAACGAATTGCGATTTTATCCATTCCTACCCATAGTCAAGCCATGCTATCTACTCCAACCACACTTGTGCAGTCGAATCCTCTCACCGCATTTCCCACTACTATACCAACGACTTTAGGAAATACTGACACATCACTTAGGCGTTGTTGCATGAATCAACTCAGTCATAAGTCCCGGGGTAGAACTGAAGCTGTAGACCATCCAGTTACTAGATTGATTCGGTTTTTGCGATGTCGAGGAATTGCGGGAGAATGCTAGAAGCATGCTCCCGTCGCCAAACGGCGGTTAATTGATGGGCCGATGTCTTCTCTTGAATGGGACGATAGACAACGCCTTTGCGACGGAGATTCTGCACGCTAGATGGCAGAATACTGATGCCAATGTTGCCAGCAACCAATCCTAAAATCGTGACCATAAAGACCGCCTCTTGAGCCACCTTAGGCACAAATCCCGCTTGGGTGCAGAGATAATAAATTTGCTCCGGCAATCCAGACACGACTGGACGAAGGGGCATCACAAATTCTTCATCCGCGAGATCCGCCAGCGAAATCTTAGCGTGGGCAGCTAAGGGATGACTTTGGGGCAAAACCGCCACCAGGGTTTCCTGGGAGAGCGGCATCATGGCCAAATCATGGGCTTCTGCAACGTCATGGACTTGGTAGACAAAAATGATATCCGTTTGGCGATCGCGCAATCCCTGAAGTTGGAAAGCGCTATTTTCTTCCCGCAAAATCAGTTTAATCTCGGGATAGCGTTGCCGAAACGTGCGGAGGATATTGGGTAAGACTCCATTGGCGATTGAGCTAGTGAAGCCGATGGTGAAGCAGCCCAATTCCCCTTGGTGAACCCGTTGAGCCTTCTGTACCGCTTGTTCCAACTGGGCTAGGGTCGAACGCGCTTCTTCTAGAAATACCTGTCCCGCTGGAGTGACCTGAAGGGGGCGCTTCTTGCGGTCAAATAGCCTCACACCCAATTCAGCTTCTAATGCCTGAATTTGCTGACTCAGCGGCGGTTGAGCCATCTGTAATCGCTCTGCCGCACGACTGAAGCTCAGTTCATCGGCGACGGTGACAAAGTAGCGGAGATGGCGAAGTTCCATAAGCGGAATACTATATCTTTTAGGTATAGTATCTTAACAAAAAATGGTCTGGACATATAGCAAGAGCTTCTTTATTGTAGGAAGAACACGCATAGGAGAGACAAGCGCAGAAAGAGAACTGATAGAGCACTCATAGACGGGACAGTGACAACGGTGTGAGCCGCATGGCTCACTAATGCTGAGACACTAATGCTGAGCGAGGTTCGTCCATCATGTCAGATTTAATTCGGCGCGTTGCTATTGTCGGTGGCACCCATGGAAACGAGTTAACGGGCGTTTATTTAGTCAAGAAATTCGAGCAGTTTCCGGAACTTCTGCATCGACCCAGCCTTGAATGCATCACTTTATTAGCCAATCCTAAAGCCATAGCGGCCAATCGACGATATATCGATCGCGACTTGAACCGTTGCTTTGCTAACGAAGATTTGGCAAATCCAGAATTGACGAGTTATGAAGACAGACGAGCCAAGGCGATCGCGGCAAAACTGGGGCCAAAGCATCAGCCTAGCACTGACATCATCATTGATCTGCACAGCACAACCGCCAATATGGGATTGACTATTTTATCCTCGAGTCGGCATCCCTTTAATCTCCGCCTAGCCGCCTATCTGAGTACGCTACATCCGGCAGTGCGCATCTGTTACGGCATCGCCTGTGATCAAGACACCCCCATGCTGCGATCGCTGTCTCCCCTGGGCTGCACGATTGAAGTGGGTGCGATCGCCCAGGGTGTCCTAAATGCAGAATTCCTCCAGCATACTGAAATGCTAGTTCACGCCATCTTAGACTATCTGGACGCAATGAATCAGGGAAAGCCGTTGCCCGTTCCATCTAATTTGATGGTGTATCAGGTGATTTCATCAGTAGATTATCCTAGAAATTCATCCGGAGAACTGCAAGCGATGATTCATCCCCAGCTCCAGTGCAAAGACTATGAACCGTTACAGCAGGGTCAGCCCCTATTCCTCCGGTTTACGGGAGAATCAATTTTCTATCAAGGAGAACCGATTGTTTACCCCGTTTTTATTAACGAAGCAGCCTATTACGAAAAAAATATCGCCCTGATCCTGACTGAGAAACAGCACCTTCAGCTTGACGCGGCATGATTCGCCTGGGCTAGAGCGTTGTTTGTTGATCGGTTTAGGAGTCATTTTTAGGAGTAACGATATGAGTGATGCCCACGCACTTGTCATGGACTTCATGAGCTTTCAGAACTTAGCACTTTACAATCGGATCCAGCAGTTTGAACTCGATCAGCCCCATGCTGCCCTGCCCTTCAGCAAACGATTGGCCAAAACTAATCAATGGTCGGCGCACGCCTTTAGAACCACAGCGATCGCCTCTACCCATGACCCAGTAGAAAAAGCCCCCCACGTCTATTGTCAAGATCACTTGTAGCTCAGGGCGCATGAGAAAAAATTGACCTCGCGAGGACGCGCAGGGGCTAACTACAGTGTGGGGGCAGTGATCACGTATCTGCCTTCTGTTTTGAGGCCCTGGGTCCTTCAGCCCTTTGCCTGCACTGGGTTGTGGTCTCCGCTGTCCATCTTGCCAAAAATATTTTTCAGTGTTGCGGGGAGAGTCTGCATAAACTGCGATCGTCCCCGTAGAAAACTACTAGCAGCCTCAACGCTGCGACTGCTCAACTTAAAGGGAAAACACCATTTTAAGGAAAAAACCATGGTATTTTCGACTACTTCAGAACGCCCCCTCACAACCAGTCTTGGCGGTAACTCCGCTGATACCAACCGTTTGGCAACCAGTCCGCTGACCGACTCCCGCGCCAATCCCCTTCAATCCGAAACCGGGCTACTATCGAGTTCTGCCGATCCATTGGCAGTCTCGCCAGGAGTGAGAGTCACCCTGACAGACTTCGTTGGCAATACAGCACAAACAGCGCATCGCTTAGGCGATCTCAACAACGCCACCTATCGGTATACTGAGTCGGTCAGCAGCACCGATATCAACGATTTCTATGGCTTCCGTCTGAACCAGGACGCCACAGTCACGTTGAGTTTGACCGGCATGAGTGCAGACGCCGACCTTTATTTATTAGATGGCGCTGGCAATACTACAGCCGTCTCCGATCAGTTTGGGAGCACCAATGAATCAATCAGTCGCTTTTTGAGGGCTGGGGTGTATTACGCCCAAGTGAGCGCCTTCGCCGGGTCTAGTACGTCTTACGACATCGGCGTTAGTGTTGGAGGCACGGATCTTGATCCCGGTGGCAGCTTGAATAATGCCCGCGACTTAGGCAATCTGAGCCGCAGCGCGTGGAATGTGAATAACACCGTGGGCACGGGTGACCTGAATGATTACTATCGCTTTGACCTGAGTGAGAATGGGAACTTTCGACTCAATTTAAGTGGCTTGAGCAGTGATGTTGATGTGGCTTTGTATAACCGCACCGGTAGCTTCATTACGGCTTCTAGCAATGCTGGCACCAGCACAGAAGCCATTAATCGATTTCTGGATGCGGGGACTTACTACATTCGGGTTTATCCGTGGAGCGGCAGCAGTGACTATACCTTGGGCGTAAGCACCGATACGCCTTCCTATTACGGCACCCGCACGCTGACCGGGACGTTGGGGGCCGACACGTTTGACGTGACTGGAAACTATACCCGCACAGTGATTTCCGGCAGCGGCAACGTCGATTTTGGCACGGGCCGACGAGATGTGTTGGATTTATCTGGATTACTCTCTAACAGTGTGTCGATTAACTACAGCAATACAACAGGCGGCGGTGTTTTCTATGACCCTGGCAATGGCACAAGGGTTTTTGATTCCATTCTCTTTAACGATGGTCGTCAAGTTTTATTTGAAGGGATTGATCAAATTCGCTTTCGCGATCGCACCATCAATCTCTCAATTACGCCTAACGATCCTCTATTCAGTCAGCAGTGGAACCTGGGCATGATGGGGGTACAGAATGCATGGCGGTTTACCACAGGATCTGACCAAGTGATGATTGGCGTCCAGGACACGGGGTTAGCACTCACCGCCCAAGGACGCGCCCCCGATGATTTACAGCGCCGTTACTGGTTCTGGACCGCCAATGATTACGACGATGACTTTTTTCGCGCAATTCCAGGGCCTTTTTATGGACCGCAATCAACGTCCCATGGGACGTCTGTTCAAAGCATCATTGCGGCAGACAGCAATAATGGCCGAGGCATGAGCGGCATCAATTGGACCTCGGAGGTTTATGTTACTGATGTTTTAGATGGCAATCCGGGGGATCTTTCACTGGCCCAGGCCACGCGTTCGATGGCGGGTTGGGCTGCCAGTCAAGGCCAGCGATTGGTGATTAATATGAGTCTCGGCTCGAGTGGCTTTAATCAAACGGGCATTGAGCCAGAGTTTGAGGCGACAGTGGCCGCCAACCCCAACGTACTGTTTGTAATTGCCGCCGGGAACGATGGCAATGAAGGCAGAGTTGGGCTATCTTATCCAGCGACTTTAGCCAATATCTACAGCAACGTGATGGCGGTGGGAGCCTCCTGGGGCCGGACAGATTACTATGGCAATCCCCAAACTCCTGGCACGCGGATTGAGTATTCTAATTGGGGATCGCAGTATGGGAAAGGATTAACGCTGATGGGACCATCAGAGGTCACGGCATTGTCTGCCACCCGTTTTGCTGGGCCAGTCTCCTTTGACTACACTTCTCGATTTAATGGTACGTCCGCCGCTGCTCCGAATGTCACTGGAGTGGCCTCACTGGTCTGGAGTGCGAACGCTAACCTATCGGCTACCCAAGTGCGGGAGATTTTGTCACAGACAGCGACGGATTTAGGCAGCGCGGGCTATGACCAGTACTACGGCAATGGTTTTGTGAATGCCGATGCCGCTGTGCGACGGGCGATCGCGATAGGTGCGGGCTATGCATAACCCTAACGTTTCCACAGTACCGTAGCATCACAGCCAGAAATATCCTGCCACGCCCTGCCCCTGCCCGCCCTTGGCCCTTGCTAAATTTCGTAATGCCAGAACTCATACTCCTTGAGCACAATCCGGTGTAGGGGCAGCCGTTTAATTAATCCCTGATCCTCAAACTGTCCTAATATGCGCGTAACAGTGACGCGGGTTGTTCCCATCAGTTCAGCGAGGTCTTGGTGAGTCAGACGCAGATCAATCAGGTTCCCCATTTCCTCAGCACGCCCAAACCGCTTTGCCAACCATCCCAGCAATTTCAGCAGCATTGTATCGACACGGCGATAGCTCCGAATCACAATTAAGGCTTCAGCTTGTTGCAAATGCGCCAAAGCCCACTCGCTGGGAATTTGGCCGTTTTCCACAGCAACCACAGTGGCCTCAACCGGGGTTAAGCAATCAGCCTGATAGGGGTCAACCGTGGATAATGCCTGACCAACCACATCGCCCGGACCCCATAGGCCCGTGGTGACGGGTGTGCCATCCTCCAGCCAAGTCAAGGTGCGAACCACGCCCACTTCAATTTTCCACAGGGAATGCTGCTTGATAGGCAAGGGCGATCGCAGGGAAAATTTTTGCCGGTGCGGTTGAGCATCTCGAAACGGAGAGGAAAAAGCCAGGGACATCATTAAAACACTATTTGTCGATAGAGTAACCGTAGTATACTACGACATCCCGAGAAGTGGCACGCAAATCACGGCCAAGGTCCGCAAAGCGCTACAAATCTGGCTCATCTTCCAGGCTAATTTCGCAGTGAGAGAGCAAAAAACTGGAGTGCAGAGAGGCTAGGCAGGAAGAAATACCCACCACCGCCTACCGTGGCAAAGCGGGGCCTGTGATTGACTCTTTCGCGAATCGAATGGCGAGGAAGTGTCATGACGCCCTAACCATCGTTGCCCCCCAATTGGGTCTTTTGGGATCATGGCCTAAAGCGGCATCTGGATCAGAAATTCGGTTTCGGGGTGTGTGGCCTCGTGATACGTGAGGCGACCCTGATGCAGGTCTTCAATGATTCTCTGGCTAATGGCTAATCCTAGCCCAATGCCCTGCCCCGCCGTGCGGGTAGTGAAAAAGGGTTCAAATATAGCACTTTGATGATCTTCAGCTATGCCCATACCATTATCCTTAAAACTAATGCTGAGCATATTACCGTTCGCAATTTCAGCGCGAATCGAAATTTCGGGCTGCTGGGTAGAGTATCCGCCTTTACTAATTTTTTCGTCGATCGCATCGATCGCGTTACACAATAGATTGAAAAATACCTGGTTGAGCTGATCGGCATGACACCGAATCAGAGGCAATTCTCCAAATTCTTTTTTGACCTGAATGGTAATACCGTCGGCTCTAGCCGTTAAGCGATGTTGCAGAATGCTAAGCACAATATCAATGCTCTCCGCTAAAACCACGTCTTTAACGCCCGCTTCATCGAGACGGGTGAAACTCCGTAACGCCAGCACAACTGAGCGGATCCAGCGGCCCCGCTGCCTATGGAGCCCATGATATTCGTTAAATCTGAGGTGAGAAATTTCAGGTCAATCGCATCAAGGTAGGCAGCAATATCTGGATCTGCTACGGAATATTTTTGCTGATACAGGTCAATCAAAGTTAGTAAATCATCAACATATCCCTGCACAGGTTGGATATTACAAGCAATAAAGCTGAGCGGATTGTTGATTTCATGGGCAACCCCCGCAACCACTTTTCGGAGAGTAGCCATTTTCTCCTGCTGGACAAGATGCATTTGGGTAATTTTCAGCTCTTCCAGCGTGTCTTTTAACTGCTGATTTTGCCCCGTGAGTTCTTTCTGGAGCATTTGAATGGTTAATTGCGTTTGAATTCTAACCAGCACCTCTTCTAAGTAGAAGGGCTTGGTAATATAGTCCACTGCACCCTTTTGAAAGGCTTTCACCTTATCGATCGCTTCATTCCCCGCACTGAGAAACAGAATCGGGATGGTCGCTGTGGATGGATCTTGCTTCAAAGCATGGCAAACCTCATACCCACTAATATCCGGTAGATTGACATCGAGCAAAATCAAGTCTGGCGGCAGTGCCTGAACCGTCTTTAGGGCCATTTGGCCACTAATGGCTTTGCGAACTTCATAGCCTTGGTCAAGCAAAAAGCTGGACAGAAAGCGAATATTGTCAGGGATATCATCCACAATTAAAATGCTGGCGGGCTGACTGGCAGATGGCTGGGTTTGAGGAGATTGTACGGGCATCGCAACGGGTAGAGAAGGGATTGCTGACATAGAAAATAGTGTGACGGTAGTTCACATTAAAGTTACAGAAAAAATTAGCAGCCCCAATTCGTGGGCAATTTCAACTTGGCCATGACTTACTCGCAGTCAATGGCGGGAGGGGACTGGATTAGCCCGCAGGAGCCGAGGAGAGACCCGCAACAGTGACATCGGTAATTTTGTCAAATTGAAAGTTTTCGGCTAGGCGCTTGAGGATCTTGGCCAGTGCGGGATGGTTGGCAGCAATATCCTCGGTGAGCTTCACGATTTGCAGATCATTGCCGTGAACAGCCGCCCAATGAAGGCGCTCGATCCAGTCGGAGGATGGCCCTTGGAGCAGGGTTGGCTGCAGAGTTTGAGGCTCTGCCGTCGATAATGCCTGGGCTGTCGAATCATCGGACAAAGCCTGATAGAGATAGTCCACGTTGAGGTGGCGGGCGATTTTTTCAAAGATTTCTTGGACTTTGAAGGGCTTATGGATGAAGTCATCGCAGCCTGCGGCCATCATTTCTTGCCGCTGCTCGGCAAACGCGCTGGCCGTCAGGGCAATCACTTTCGTGCGTGGTTTCCTAGGAGGGTTTTGGGCTCCATGGGGCTCGGCTTCATGCTGCTGGGCTTCTAGGGCTCGCAACTTTTCCACGGCCTCCTGCCCATTCATGATCGGCATCCGCATGTCCATAAAAATCAAGTCGGGATGCCACGTTTGCCAAAGATCGATCGCGGCCTGCCCATGGGTAGCTTCTTGCAGCTCAAAACCAACACTACCCAGCAGTTTGGTCAACAGTAACCGATTGGTAGGATTGTCTTCGGCAATCAGGATGCGGTAGGCGGGCTGTTGGGGAGCTAACCCAATCACGTTGCCTGCGATCGCAGTTTTCACCTCGGCCACAGCAGTTTCATCCGCTGTCACCGCAATGCAAAAGGAAAAGAGGCTGCCTTGGCTAAGCTGACTCCGCACCGCAATGCCGTTACCCATCATTTGGGCGTATTTCTGGCTAATGGCTAAACCTAATCCGGTGCCTTCGGTGGCCGTTGCCCCCGATCGCGTTTGTTCAAAGGGCTTAAAGAGCTGTTTAAGTTCCTCAGGAGCAATACCGGGGCCAGTATCTTCAACTTCAAATTGCAGGGTAATGGCATTCGTGGGGCGATCGCCCCGGCCTCATCCTCCAGCCTCTTGGCCCGCAGGGTGACTGTGCCCTGGGCGGTAAATTTAATGGCATTGCCCAATAAATTGATCAGAATCTGGCGGAGTTTTCGCTCATCCGTGTGGATCACCGGGGGCAGGCTCGGATCGTACTCCAGGTGAAATTGTAACCCCTTCGAGGCCGCGCGAAAATGCAGCATATCTCTGAGGCTGTCAAGTAAGTGATGAAGAGCGCAGCGGCCTGCGTGAAAGGTCAACATGCCTGCCTCAATTTTCGACATTTCGAGAACGTCGTTAATCAGTCCTAACAGGTGTTCGCCACTGTTGCCAATGGTTTCTAGGTAGCGCTGGTGCTCGGCGGTCAGGGCTTGATCGCGATGCATTAATTGCGTCAAGCCCAGGATCACATTGAGGGGGGTGCGCAGTTCGTGGCTCATACTGGCCAGAAATTCACTTTTGGCCCGATTGGCGGCATCGGCAGCATCTTTGGCATAGCCGAGTTGCTCGGCCTGTTCCTGGGTTTGGGCCAACAGTTCGGCTTGCTGTACAGCGACCCCGAGCTGATTGCTGATCTGCATGACCATTTGAATTTCTGGCCCTTGCCACTCCCGTGCTCCACCATTTTGATAGTTGGCCAGCAAGCCCCAGAGCTGATTCCCACAAAAAATTGGGGCTGTGATGTAAGCTCGCGCCTGCAAGGATTCCAGCAATTCCAGGTAGCATGCCTCAAATCCGGCTTGATAAATGTCGGAAATGCAGCAATAGCTGGACTTCTGGTTATACTGTCCACCCTCATTCTCTTGCAGATAGGTATCCTGAATCAGCACTTCACTGCCGTCTAGACGCTTCACAACGCAGTGCGTTTGATTAATCGCCGCCTGCGTTAGCTCTCGGTCTTCAACCCGAATTGGGATGACGGTATCCCAGCCCGCCGCCACCGACTCCGCCACCACTTGACCGCTCCAGTCCGGGTTAAAGCGATAGATCAGGGTGCGATCGCAGCCAATGGCTTGGCGCAATTCCTGGGTAGTGGTGTGGAAAATGGTTTCCAGGTCTAGGGTTTCGCGCATGCGCTGCACCATTCGGGCCATGGCCCGCGCGCGTTCGGCAGTCTGGTGAAGTGCCACTTCTGCCAGCTTGCGGTCAATGCCCACAGCGATCGCCGTAGCCACCGAAGCCATTTCCTTGAGGGTGCGTTCCGGCAGGGGATGACGGGCAAAAAAGGCGACCACTCCCAGCAGCCGATTTTGGATGGTGAGGGGATACCCGGCAAAGGCTACTATGCCTTCCCGCTGCGCCCACTCCTGATCCAGCACCTGGGGATCGGTTGCCACCTGATTGGTTAAGTGGGGTTGGCGGTGTTGGGCAATCCACCCAATCTTGAACTGACCCACCGGGATGCGGCCATGGCGGCCATTGAGATGGGTATAGAGGCCCGCACTGGCCTGGAGGGTGAGAACTTGCTCAGGCTCATTGATTGTCCAAATGCGGGCAAAGGCGGCATCCAAATGTTGATGCAGGGCGATCGCACAGCGATTGAGCATATCCTGCAATGAGGTCCCTTCGGTCAGGGCGGTGCCAATATCGGCACGCAGTGCGGCTAACTGCATTTGCTGGAACTGTTCGGCAGCGGCCTGCTGGCGATCCGTAATGTCATAGATCATGCTCAACAGACAGGGTTCGCCCCGCAGTTCAATTTTTTCAAAGGAGGCCATGCCTTGCCGCACTTCACCGGAACGGACCGTAAAGGGGACGTCCAGTTGGACAGATTGCTGCTGCTGCAAGGCTTGAATCAAGAAATTGCGATCAGACGGGTTGGCCCAGATCTGTAATTCACTGGAGGTTTTGCCCATGATTTCTTCACGGCTGTAGCCAAATAAATTGAGGAAACTGGTATTGACATCCAGAAACTGCCCCGCTGTTAAGGTGGAGATGCAGCAGGCGATCGGGTTGGAGTGAAAGGCTTTAGCAAATTGCTCCTGACTCTGCTGCAAGGCGACTTCAGCCCCAATGCGTTCGTGAATTTCACTTTCTAGGGAAGCGTTGGCCATCACCAACTCTGCCGTTCGTTCTTCTACCCGAAATTCGAGTTCCGCATAGGCGCGCCGTTTTTCATCTTCGGCCCATTTGCGCTGCATTTCGGTGGCAGCGCGGGCCGCAAATACCCGCATCAGCACTTGGGTCCGCTCATTGGGCAAGCAGGGCTTGGTGTCGATAATGCACAGGTTACCAATCACGGCCTGCTGGGCGTCTAACAGGGGCAGGCCCACGTAGCTTTCTGCCTGCAATCCCTGTAATAGAGCGTTGTTTGGAAATAGGTCTTGCAAGCCGCTGGGATAGTTGTATAGTCGTTTGTCGGCAACGACGTGGCCACAGGGCGTACCTGCGAGGGCATATTCCACGTTATCGACGAGGCGATCGCCCGCCCAGACTGCGAGACTCCGCAGCGCATCTTCGGAATGGTGCGTTTTCTCCGAAATAATCACATAGGCTACATCCAAGGCTGTGGCCAGGTTTTGCGCCAATGCTGAAAAAAATTCTTGACCCGTGACCGAGGCGGTACCGCTGACAATCATTTGCAGAATTTCATCAGTCCGCTGCCGCTCGGCAATTTGGGTTTCCAACTCCCGATTAATGGCTTCCAGTTCTTCAGGGGTTTTGAGGGCCAAAAATTGGGGCAGCAGTTCCACGAGGGTGAGGGCGGTATAGCAGGAAACCAGCGCCGTGATGGCCCGCTCTGCCCCAGATACCCAATAGGCCGGGTGCCACAGGGTCCAAATGTCAAGGAGATGGCCAGTGCCGCACAGGATAATGAATGCCCCGAACAGCATAAACACTCTAGAAAAGGGCAATTCTTCCCGCTTTCGCACGAAGTAGATCAGCATGGCGGGAATCGAAAAGTAGGCGATGGCAATTAGCGCATCACTGGTCAGGTGTAGCCAGACCAGGGGAGTTTGCCAGAGGTAGCAATGGCCGTGGGGAATGTACTGACGCGGCGATAGCAGGTTGGATAGCAGTTCCAGCATGGTCTTTAGGGAAGGGAATAGATTCAGCCGCAGGTCAGCGGCTAGAGCGGGCAGGTCCCGACACAGGCCGCCGCTTCATTCCATAGACTGCCCTTTTTTCGCCCGATTGTAGAGTGACAAGGGGAAAGAGGAAAAATTTGGAAGGCGGCGGCGGAGGGCTTGAATTGTATACAAGTTTTGTATATGATAGTTGTATGCAAAACTTGTCAACGGTAGAGTGCCTTTAAAACTCGGCCAGAAAAATATTCGGGTGGGTATCGGAGTGATGCGGATGCCTGTCTGGTATCGGGGTGATCGGTTTCTGCTACCCGCGTTGCCGTAGCATCTGACTCACAGAATTAACTTGCAGCGGTGCTATCAGGATTATGAGAATCAAGGTCATCAACCCCAATACAACGACGAGCATGACTGAAAAAATTGCTGTGGCGGCCAAGGCCGTGGTCGGTCCCGGTACAGAGATTATTGCCTGTAATCCGGATTCGGGTCCCAGTGCGATCGAGGGGCATTACGATGAGGCCCTCAGTGTGATTGGCGTGTTGGATGAAATTCGTAAAGGAGAGGCCGAGGGGATGGATGGGTACGTGATTGCTTGCTTTGGCGATCCGGGCCTGCTGGCCGCGCGGGAGTTGGCCAAGGGGCCGGTCTTGGGCATTGCTGAGGCGGCGATGCATGCAGCTAGTTTTATTGCGACGGGGTTTTCCATTGTGACGACCTTAGGACGAACGCGAGTGATTGCGCAGCATTTGGTGGATACCTATGGGATGTCTCGGTTTTGTCACAAGGTCCGAGCAATTGATTTGCCGGTGCTGAGTTTAGAAACGACCGAGGCGAGAACAGCCATTTTGCAAGAATGTCGGTTGGCGTTGCAGGAAGACCATTGTGGGGCGATCGTGTTGGGCTGTGGGGGGATGGCAGATTTGCCAGCGCAACTCAGTTGGGAATTGGGAATTCCTGTGATTGATGGGGTGAGCGTGGCAGTTAAATTTGTGGAAGCCCTGGTGAGTATGGGGCTGGGAACAAGCAAGGTGGGAGATTTAGCGTATCCCACAGCGAAGTCTTATTTAGGAATGTAATGGAGCGGGAGTAATGGAGTGGAATGTAATGGAGCGGCGGAATTCATGGCCAGGAGTGAGGAAATTGAAACAGCTTTGGCGTAGCGGCATAGGGTGCGATTAAAAATGAAAATTCTCGTCTATCTATAGTTTTAAGTTTGGGTCATTTCTGAGTCAAAGAGGGTGAGTATGACTGTGACTTCAATGTTGACGGTGAATGGCGATCGCCTCAATCATCAGATTAATCGCCTTGCAAAAATTGGGCGGCAGGCTTCGGGGTGTATTCGCCGGTTGGCATTTACACCGGAGGATTTGCAGGCTCGGTATTTGGTGCAGCAGTGGATGGTGGAAGCGGGGATGGCGGTTCGCACCGATGCCGCGGGGAATTTGATTGGGACCTATGAAGGCACGGTGGCCGGGGCTCCGGCTTTGGCGACGGGTTCCCATATTGACACGGTGCCTTCGGGCGGACGGTTTGATGGGGTGCTAGGGGTGCTGGCGGGGATTGAAGTGGTGCGAACTCTGAGAGAAAGCCATCTGCGGCTGAATCATCCAATTGAGGTGATGGTATTTACGGATGAAGAAAGTACGATGATTGGTAGTCAGGCGATCGCGGGCACAGCGTTACTTCATGCGCCAGAACGCTACCAGCCCACACCGGGCGATTCGATTCAAGCCTGTTTGGAGATTGTGGGTGGCAACTGGGAGGCATTAGCAACGGCGAGACGCCATGGGGCGGATTTGGCTGCCTTTATTGAACTGCATGTGGAGCAGGGGGCAGTCCTGGAAAAGGCCGGGTGTCGGATTGGCATTGTGCAGGGGGTGGTCGGCATTCGGCGCAAGGTGATTACAATTACGGGGCAGGAAAATCACGCGGGGACAACGCCCATGGATATGCGCCAGGATGCTCTAGTGGCAGCGGCTCAGGTGATTTTGACGGTACGTAATATGGCCCGGAGGATGCCCAATAGTCCGGTAGCAACGGTGGGGTATATGGCGATCGCCCCAAATTCAGTGAATAGTGTGGCGGGAAAAGTAGACCTAACCGTGGATATGCGCGACCTTTCTCAAGAGCGTCTGGATCATATGGTGGAACAACTGCGGGAGGACCTGGAGTTCATTGCAGCGGATACGATGACGGAAATCAAAATGGCACCCCTCTTGTGTGTGGAACCAACGCCAGCGGCAGACCATGTACAAGCAACAATTGCATCGGTTTGTCAACGCTTAGGGCTGAGTCATATGCATTTACCCAGTCGTGCAGGACATGATGCCCTAGAAATTGGTCGAATTACGGATATGGGGATGATTTTTGTGCCGAGTCAGGCAGGGGTGAGTCATTCTGAGGCCGAGTATACTTCGCCGGAACATTGTACCCAGGGGGCCAATACACTGCTGCATACACTGCTGGATTTGGATCACTATTACGCGGTGCGTCGCGAGGTGTTTACCACTAATGTTAAGAAATTCAATCTGTTTGCGCGTCCTGGAGTGGCAGATCGCAATTGACCCCTAAACCCACCGCATCGCCAATTGTCGCCAAGCCGTGTTCCTCTAGCCGTGCCACGAGACCGCGCAGAATACGCTGCACCATCCAAGGCCCTTCGTAAGCCCAGCCCGTATAAACCTGGACAAGACTGGCCCCAGCGGTAATTTTTTCCCAAGCATCAGCGGCGGTAAACACGCCACCCACCCCAATGATGGGCAGTTTGCCCTGGGTGGTTTGGGCGATGAAGCGAATGACCTCCGTCGATCGCTGCCGCACCGGAGCACCGCTAATTCCTCCCGCTTCTTCAGTAACGGGATTGCCGGTTTGCTCCAGGCGCACCGTGGTGAGGCCATCCCGGCGAATTGTCGTGTTGGTGGCGATGATGCCCGCCAGGCGGTATTTCTGGGCCAGATCAATGACTTCGGCGATCGCCTCCCAGGTCAGGTCCGGAGCAATCTTAACCAACAGGGGCTTTTCGCCATCATTTTCCTGCTGTAGAGCCGCCAAAATGGGAGCAAGCTGGTCCGCAGCCTGGAGCGATCGCAGTCCCGGTGTATTTGGGGAACTAACATTCACCACGAAGTAATCGCCCCACGGCTTGAGTAGCCGAAAGCTGGCCAGATAGTCCTCAGCTGCCGCTTCTAAAGGCGTAATTTTAGACTTGCCAAGATTAATCCCCAGGGGAATGGCACTGGCCTGATTGGCGGCCTGATCGGCGGCCTGATCCGCCATCCTGAGGCGTCCTTGCCCCCACCGTTGCCGCAACTGCTCAGCCATCACCGCTGCACCCTGATTATTAAACCCCATGCGATTGAGGGCGGCTTGATCCTGAGGCAGGCGAAATAAGCGCGGGGGCGGATTCCCCGGTTGGCCCTGGTGGGTAACGGTGCCCAGTTCGGCAAAGCCAAAGCCCAGATGTGCCCATACGCCCGAAGCAACGCCATCTTTATCAAATCCAGCAGCAAGGCCGATGGGGTTGGCAAAGGGAATACCTGTCGCTCCAGGATGTCCGAATAGGGTTTGTGCAAGGCGGGGGTCGGCCCACGCACAGGACTGGTGTAGACGGGCTTGGGACCATTGCGACAGGGGGTTCGCGTGGGTAGCGTCGAGCCACGCGAGGGTGCGCAGCAATTGCCCATGGGCCCATTCGGCATCGGCGTGGAGGCCAGAAAACAGAAGCGGACGGATGGCGTTCTGGTAAATATCCATGGGTTAGGTGGGAAGGCAGGGGCAATTTATCGTAACCGCTCCCGGGGCGCAGAAAAATTAAAACCTTTTTGGGGACCGCCTTTGCCGATGGGTGGCCCCAAAAAAGCGCCGATGGGGAAGTGCCGATGGGGTGGGGATCTGTTGCAGGGGGCGATCGCTGGGGCATGCTAAGCCCGTCGTCGTGCAGGACTGTTGGGGCGACATCTCTGACATCTGTATGGAGAACTATCGTTTGGAGAACTATCGCTTGAGGAAATATATAGTAAGGACTCTATCACCGTGGTCGTAGCATCCTGGGAAACAGTTCTGGCCAGTCTTCGCCAGCATTGGGGCTATACCGATTTTCGTCCGCCACAGGGGGAGATTATCCGCGCGCTGTTAGAAGGGCGCGATACCCTCGTGGTGATGCCCACAGGAGGCGGTAAATCCATTTGCTTTCAGTTGCCCGCCTTACTGCAAACCGGCTTGACCTTGGTGATTTCGCCCCTAGTGGCACTCATGGAAAATCAGGTGCAAGAACTGCGGCAACGGCAGCTACCGGCGGCACTGATTCATAGTGAGTTGCCCCGCGCCGAAAAACAGCGGGTTTTGCATGACTTGGGGCAGCAAAAGCTGCGGCTCCTGTATCTTTCACCGGAGACGCTACTGAGTCCACCCGTGTGGGAAAAGCTCTGTCACCCCGATTTATCAATTCAGGGATTGATCCTGGACGAGGCGCATTGTTTGGTGCAGTGGGGCGACGCTTTTCGACCCGCCTATTACCGCTTGGGGGCGGTGAGATCGGCCCTGCTCCACCATAAACCCGCTGGCAGTCGGATGGCGATCGCGGCCTTCACCGCCACCGCCGATCCCTATACCCAACAGACTATTGAACGAATTTTACAGTTGCAGGATCCGCAGATTTTTCGCTTGAATCCCTATCGTCCCAACCTCCGGCTCAGCACCCAAACCGTGTTTACCCCACGGGGACGAAAACAGCGCCTCCTGCGGTTGATTCAATCCCAGGAGCGGCAATCAGGACTGGTGTATGTGCGGACACGACGGGATAGTGAACAGTTGGTCGCGTGGCTCCGGGATCTGGGCTATCAAACGGCGGCGTATCATGCGGGCCTTGGGGCGCTGGAGCGGCGACGGATTGAACAGGAGTGGTTAGCAAACCGGACCCAGTTTGTGATTTGTACCAGTGCCTTTGGCATGGGGGTCAACCATCCGACGGTGCGCTGGGTGGCCCATTACCATGCACCGCTGTTGCTGTCGGAATATGTTCAGGAAGTGGGGCGGGCAGGCCGAGATGGCCAACCCGCGATCGCCCTTACCCTAATTAGTGAACCCACGGGCTGGCTCGATCCGCAGGATCGGCAACGCCGCCAATTCTTTGAGCAGCACGGACTCAAGCAACAGCGGCGGGCCCAAGCCCTGATCAACACCCTACCGCCCCAGGGCGATATTGCCACAGTGCTGCGGGCCAATCGAGATGCAGCGCTGGCGTTATCCTGGCTGCATGGCATCGGGCAATTGAGCTGGTCTGATCCCTTTCACTATGTTTTGCATCCTCAAAAGGTTTTGCATTTTCAAAAATTGCGGGATGCCGCAGCAGCCCATCCAGGCCAGGAGGTGCCGGGAAGCAGACAAATGGTGCAGTTCTTGCGAACTCGCCAGTGCCGCTGGCAGTTTTTGCTGGTCGCCTTCGGCTTTGCCGCAGAGGCCCAAAATTTCCGCTGTGGCCACTGCGAAAATTGCCGATGAAATCTGTCGGTGAAATCTGCGGGTGAAGCCTACGGTGAAGCCTGCTGGTGAAACCGTGTCAGCAAGGATTTAAGACTCGGCAGGTTCGCGATCGCCCCCAAGCTAACTAGCCCCACAGCTAACGCCACAGCCTGCGAGCGACGGTGAGCGCGCTGGTGGAGGAAGTGCTTCGTCCAGTGGACCACGAATCCACCCACAACCAGGTACGGGAGCCACTGCAAACCCGGAATATTGACTCCCAGCCGGGAAAGACCAATAAGGAGGGCATCATCTAGCAGACTCAGCATGAAGATAACCACTTGACCCAAAACCGTACTGAAAAAGCCATCGAAACTAAAATCCATACATAAAACGTTACAAAACGTTGTTGAAAGAATCGGTCCAAGTCATTGCCTATTTCATGACTTCACCCTATACGAATTTGTTATCTAGGGTGTAAGCCTTAAGGATGTCTATGGATTTTCAATGCCTAGGCATTTTTGATCGGAGGAGACCAGGCCCACCCCAAGGCTGTGGCAATTTGGGTGGCCAATTCGAGGGGCTCAAAGGGTTTGGCAATAGCGGCTCGCATGCCGAGTTCCGCGTACTGATGGCGATCGGAGGCTTGGATTTTGGCCGTGAGGAGAATCACGGGAATGTGTTGGGTGGTAGGGTCAGCTTGCAGCGCTTTAAAGGTGGTAATACCATCCATATCCGGCATCATCACATCCAACAGGATGGCGTCAGGCTGGGCTAGGGCGGCCATCTGAATGCCCTCCTGTCCCGATCCGGCGGTGATCACATCCCAACCCGCAATGGTTTCTAAACAAATCTGGGCAACTTCTTGGATATAGTCTTCATTATCAACAACCAGAATGCGACGCTTCGGTGAGTTCTTCGGTGAGTTCATAGTTAGGAGCCTTAGGAACGGATCAAGGGCAACGTGAAGTGAAAGCTACTGCCTTGACCCAGGGTACTTTCAACCCAAATGGTACCGCCATGCTGGGAAACGATGCTGTGACAGATGGATAGACCAAGACCAGTGCCTTCGTGGTTGCGAGAGTCAGACGAATCGACTTGTTGAAAGCGTTCAAAAATCATCTCTAGCTTTTCTGGGGGAATGCCCCGACCTTGGTCTTGCACCGTGAATTGAATGGATTGATTTTGAGGTTTCGTTGTAATAAAAATAGTGCTGCCCATCGGTGAAAACTTGATGGCATTACTGAGGAGATTAGTCAGTGTTTGGACAATGCGATCGCGATCGCCCCGCAATTCGGCTGCTACTGTCGATACGGATAGCTTTATCTGAGCCTTATCCGCAATCCCTTGAATTTCGTTAACAGCCGCAGTAATCAAATCGGGGACAGAGCACAGTTGGTTCTCCATTTTGACGCGGCCCGATTCAATGCGCTCAATATCCAGAATATCGTTAATCAGCCGAACGAGGCGATCGGTGCTATTGACAGCAATCTTGAGCAAGCGCTGACCTGCTTCGGAATTGGCATTCAGTAAACCGCTGGCCAATAGGCCCAGGGAGCCATGAATCGACGTCAGGGGCGTTCGCAGCTCATGACTGACAATAGATACAAATTCATCCTTCATCTGCTCAATGTGTTTGCGATCGCTAATGTCCCGCAGGATTACCGTACAAATGGGACCCATCTCCAAATCCAGTTTGGAAATAGAGGCTTCTGCCGCAAACTCTGTGCCATCTTTGCGGCGACCGTAGATTTCCTGGCGCTCGCCCATGCGGCGCGCCGCTGCCTGGGAACGGCTAAAGTTATAGATATGGCGATCATGGGCATGGACAAATCGAGGCGGCAATAGGAGCGCCAAAGGTTTTCCCAAAATTTCATCTCCCCGATAGCCAAAGATCCGCTCAGCCCCTTGATTAAACAGGGTAATGTTGTGGTCGCCATCGATCGCAATAATCGCATCGTCAGCAATGCTGAGAATACCGGAAAACCGCTTCTGGGACGTTTCAAGGGCAACCTGGGTGCGTTTGTGCTGCTCCAGCTCGATTTGTAAATGTTGATTCACAAACATGAGTTCGGCAGTGCGCTCAGCCACCCGTAGCTCCAATTCCTCATTCATTTGGCGCAGGTCCATCTCGGCACGTTGCCGCGCCATGGCTCCCGCCAAGATATGGGCAATGGCCTGCAAAAACGCCTTATCTTCCGGAGAAAATATGCGCGGTTGACGGCTGGAGACTGCTAAGAGGCCGTAGGACACGGGTCCACTCGCGATCGCCACCGTTAAGCTACTTGCGGTACCACACCCCTGGAACAGGGATACTGCCGCCACATAGGGCAGTGGTTTGGGCAGAGGTTTGTCCATCTCTAGCCCCTCCTGGTCCGGATGCCAGCCCACACTGGCCCGAATCTGGAGCAGATCCTCGGCATCCTCCCCCGATACAGGCTCGGCAATCAGGCACAGATCGATGGCTAAGGCGTGAGCCACCCGCGCCACGGCAGCTTGCATTAGGGCAACCAAGTCATAGCCCGTCAGCGCCGCTTGGCCAAGCTGGGTGACAGCCGTGAGCTGAGGACAGCGATCGCTGATATCAAGGTCATCGGAGGCATTATCCTGAATGGGTAGGGACAGCAGAGGTGTGAAGGAGGTTAAGGGAGACATCGCACGATCCAAAATTCTCAGCCTGTTCGCTAGGGTTACTGGAATGGGCTAATTGTTCTCTCTACAGGTTGCTATGGCAGGCAGGTTGCTATGTCCGGTCATGATTTAGAGTTGATCTATATCAAACTCTCTATAGACTAGTGTAGCGATTCCATCGGAGATTAACTAATTGTATATTTAGTTATCGATCTGTTTCTAATGATTAACATCTGCCCGCTCTAGTGCACTCCTTGTGAGAAATGACTGGGCCTAGACGCTGGGCCATGGCGATAGGAGGGGGATGGTGCGCGTTTTGATTTTGGGGGGAACAGGGGACAGTGCTGCTCTAGTGGCAAAGATTTCACCTTTGCCCCAGTTTGAACTTGTGACGTCCTTGGCTGGGCGGACGCAACACCCCACGCTACCCGAGGGGGCGGTGCGCACCGGAGGCTTTGGCGGGACGGTGGGCCTGATTCAGTATTTGCGGGATGAAGGGATCGAGATCCTGATTGATGCGACGCATCCGTTTGCAGTGCAAATGTCGTGGCAGGCGGCTGCCGCTGCCGCTGAGGTCAAGATTCCGTTCTTGATGCTCGTGCGGCCTCCGTGGACAGCCGTTGCGGGCGATCGCTGGATTACCGTGGAGACGGTTGAGGCCGCTGCCCAATCCATTCCCACTAACGCCTCGCGGGTTTTTCTGACCATTGGCCGACAGCACATTGCCCCCTTTGCGGCATTAACGCAGACTTGGTTTTTAATCCGATCCATCGACCCACCGGCATCGGATCGAGAACTACCGCCGGGAGAGCTTTTGTTGGATCGTGGCCCCTTTGACATCCAGTCGGAACGGCAACTGCTGCAGGACTATCGCATTGATGCCATCGTCAGCAAAAATAGCGGTGGATCCGCCACCTATGCAAAAATTATTGCCGCACGCGAATTGGGCATTCCAGTGGTGATGGTACAGCGCCCCGTGATGCCCGCAGGAACACAAGTTCCGGATGCAGAAACAGCTATGGCATGGCTAATGTCTAGAATAGAGAGGTAATGGCCCATGCCCCACGATCGCTTAAGCGACAAGGCCACTCAGGTTCCAGGGGGATCGCAGCGATCCATCAATAAATAGGTCGTCATCGCACCTTTACCTTTAATCTCAATCTTGCCGCGAGGCTGGCAGTCATAGTCCTGCCGCAGATGCTCGTAGGTACTTTGGGTGAGTTGAATTTCATCGGGCAAGCCGTGGGACTCCATGCGGCTGGCGGTATTCACCGTATCACCCCAAAGATCGTAAGCAAATTTCTTTAAGCCAATGACTCCGGCAATCACCGGTCCCGTGTGGATGCCTGTGCGAATGGCCAGTGCCTGCCCCGTATCCCGATTGTAGGCCCGTAATGCCGATCGCATAGCTAAGGCCATATCAGCGATCGCCGCCGCATGGTCCAGGCGCTGATAGGGAATGCCCGCCACTACCATATAGGCATCGCCAATCGTCTTAATTTTTTCCAGTCCATAGCGCTCTGCCAATTGGTCAAACAGAGAAAATACCGCGTTCAGTAAGTGGACAATTTCATCCGGAGACTTCTGGGTGGCCAATTGGGTAAAGCCCACGATATCCGCGAACAGCACCGTCACCTCAGAAAAGTGATCCGCAATGACCGTTTGTTCCTGCAATAGGCGATCGGCGATGGATTCGGGTAAGACATTTAAGAGGAGTTGGTGCGATCGCTGCTGTTCCGCCCGCAGCTTTTGCTTGGTCTCAAATTCCGTCCGGGACAACCGCCCATACAAATACACCACCAGCGTTGGCAAGACACTATTCCAGGCCATATCAAAGAGCAAATCCCCGGCCTGCACTCCCGCCGGAAACACCCGGTACCGAAATAGCAAACCATTCACGCCCAAATAATAGGCGTAGGCCCCCACGTGAGACAGCAAATGCCAGCGCCAGTGAAACGGAATAATCGTGGCCTGGGCAAAAAAGGTCATAATCCACCCTTTTAGATCCGGCACAACAGTGCCGGTAATCGTCTGCCCAACGTTGGTCAGAATGGTGACAATCCAAGACAGGCCCAAAAAGGTGATCATGGGTCGCCGTCTGCCCCATGGGGTATTCAGCCACAGCATTAAACAAGCCAGACTGACCGTGGTGATTACATTCAGGGTGAAGCGTAAATCCACAGGCTGCCCATGCCACTGCAAGCGCAGCCCCGCGATGATCGTAAAACTGAAAAAATAGCAAAAGGCGATCGCCACGCCCAAGGTCAACCGCTTCTGGATAAACCGTTGCTGCCAAGCGCCAAAATCGCCCCCCCCGGCATCACCCGGGCCTTCTAATAATCGAGAAATCCACTGAGTTCCTGCTTTCACATGTATTCCTGAGGACCGATCCCCGCTGCCCAGTTTTCCCTTTGTGCCAATATTCCCACGGAGTTTGTCATCGCACCAGTCGAAGAACCCATTGACTAGGGGATCTACTAGGAAGGGGGAGTTTCCGCCTCAGCAGCCAGCAGTTTTTGACAAGCGAAAAGGTCTTGACTAGCTAGCGCAAAAATCCTCCTTGCCTAGGCTATGACAGGTTCGCGATCGCCCGATCCACCAAATTAGACAGCAGCGTCCGCTCCTCGACGGACATGCCCTCCATGGCTCGATCCCGCACCGCCATCGCAATGGGCGGCAGAATATCTTGCAGCCTGGACCCCGAGTCCGTCAGCCAAATGCGCCAAATGCGACGATCATGGCCATCGCGCTCACGCCGAATTAACCCACGGGTTTCCATGCGATCCAGGACACCCGTCATCGTGCCGCCAACTTGCTGTAGGCGATCGCCGATGGTGGAAATGGCGAGCCCATCTTCTTGCCAGAGGCAGCAGAGAACAACCCAGTGAAAAATGGTTAAGTCCAAGGGATCAAGCTCGGCCTGAAACCGACGCGCCAAAAGCTGGGACAGGAGGCGCAGTCGATAGCCCATGCCGCTCGGAGCTAAGACAGGTTCCCATCCCGTTGGGGAGGTCGAGTTGAGTTCTGGTGAGGGCATTGGGAGCATCCTTCTTGACTCGGCAGGGCTACAGCCGGGAGATGCAATCAACGGCAAGCATCCGACTTCCCTTGCCTAGGGGGAAGCGGTGGGGGCGATCTGCCTTCCGCCTGAATGAGCACTGCTTCCCTAGGGCAGGAGCAAGCGGGGCGGCGCTAGCCAAAACAAAGTGCTGTGGCCTAGAGGCGATCGCTCACGGGGCAGGGTAAGACCGATAATACCCGCTTTTTTAAGGATTAACCCACCCTGGGTCGTTCCCCACACCAGGCATTCTGCCCACAGGCTGAGGTTGGGTTCATGGCCGACTAAAGCCAAGGAATTCAACGGGGGGCTGGCTTGTAACCATGCGAACCAGTCTTCGATCTCGCCCTCTGGAGCTAAATAAGCGGCGATCTCAACTGCGGGACTCAGACCCGTTTCGACTAAAATTTGCGCCGTTTGCTGGGCGCGAACCAGGGGACTGCTCAGCAGGCGATCGCAGGTCACCCCTAACCCCTTCAGCCGCTTTGCGACTTGGCGGGTTTTCTCGATACCCGGAGCCGTGAGGGGGCGCTCGGCATCCTGGGCATAGGTGCCCCGTTCAGCCGCTAGCCCGTGGCGGATCAGATACAGCGTTAGCGTCGCATCAGGATCTCGCATCAGGGGCGGGGAGCAGCAGCCCGGTGCTCGCAGGGGGGGGCAGAAATGGAGTGATCCAGCCAGCCGACGGATTGCTGCAGACGGGCGATCGCTTCATCAGGCTGCTCTTTGAGCAGAAACACCAGCGCCGCTGCGACTTGCTCGCTGGCCCTAGCGGTGCGGTTAGACTTGAGCCGATGCCAATCTTTATCGGAAATGGTCAGGCGGGCGAGCAGGGCCTGGGCCAGTTCTGTGGTGCTGAATGGCTCGAGTGCGGTCTGATCCAGCGCTGAAGTAGCGGCACGCACCGGGGAATTTTGAAGCATGGGAAGCAGCCTCCAAAGGGGGTGTCAAACAAAAAGAGCAGAGGATGTTGAGGGTCCTCTGCTTTCTATTATCGAACGGGTCATGCTTTCTGGCGGGCAAAGTTCCAGATAACCTTGGGATTGCGCCAGGAGATGCAGCAGGAGAATGGCGGTAGGGGAATTCTAAACGCCCGACGGCCACTCGTGGCAGACATTTCAAACCCTGGGAAACGCCCAAAATTAATTACCAGGGCAGCGCGATCGCCCCACCAAACTTCCGCATTTCCGCAAAGAACTGGCCCTGTGCCCCACCTAATGGCAACGTGGCCAAATACACCGCCGTTTCAGCACCTTCATCGGCGGTAAATGGGGCATCCGAGCCACCCATATCCGTTTGTATCCAGCCTGGAGAGTACGCATTCACCAAAATATTGGTGCCCTGAAGCTCCTTGGCCAAAAGCGTGGTTAAACCATTCAGCCCAACTTTGGACAGGCGGTACGACGGAGCCAGCGGATAGTAATCACTGGCCATCGTCGTGAGGGAAGCCATCTCCGTGGACACGTTGACAATCCGCCCATAGTTTTGGGCGCGCATCAAGGGCAGAAGCGCCTGGGTGATCCGAGCTACCGCCAAAACATTGGTGGCAAAGGTAGCCAGCATTGTTTCCATGTGCACAGTGAGCAGGCTGGATTCTTCGGGCTGTGGCGTGGGGTTGATCCCGGCATTATTGACTAGAATATCAACCCTGCCGTGGGTTTGCTGCAACCAGGTCGTGAACTGCTGTACGCTGGCATCGCTGGTCACATCCAGGGCATGATAATCCACTGGACTGTTTTCGTGAGCGAGGCGTTGTTGCGCGGCTAGACCCGCTGGCTCTTGACGGCTCGTCAGCACCACTTGAATCTCCGCTTTTTGGGCCAATTGGCGGGCGATCGCGTAGCCCAACCCTTTGTGACCGCCCGTAATTACAGCAACTTTCTGGGTCATGGGGATCAACCTCGTTTATGGATTGAATCATCGGTATCGTTACCCTAACAAGCCTTAAACTATTGAACAAGACGATTTTTTAGATAGAAAGTATCAATGAAATCGATAAATTTGGCGGCCATTGATTTGAACCTACTGGTTGCTTTTGAAGCCCTAATGGAGCAGCGCAGTGTGACAAAAGCCGCTGAGCAACTTCAGATTGGGCAACCCGCTATGAGTGCCGCCCTCAACCGTTTGCGGGGCTTATTTGAAGATGATCTGTTTGTGCGATTGGGGCGGCAGATGCACCCAACGCGCAAAGCCCAAGCGATCGCCCCCGGTATTCTGGCGGCCTTGCAGCAAATTCGCCAAACCGTTACCGCCAGTCAGGCGTTTGATCCGACGGTCAGCGATCGCATCTTTGCCCTGGGCAGTTCAGACTACAGCAGCTTTGTCTTGGTCCCCCCTCTACTGGAGTGGAGCCGTCAAGCCGCCCCATCGGTTAACTTTCGCATGATTGGCTTTGAGAAGGACACTGTGGGAGAGTTACTCGCACAAGGCTCAATCGATTTGGCATTCGGTGTTTTTCCCGATCCCCCGCGCCAAACCCACTGGGAACCTATTTTTGAAGAACACTTTGTGGGCATCGCCCGCCAAGGCCATCCGGCGGTCATCCAGGGAACGATGAGTCTCGAGTCCTTCAGTACTCTCTCCCATGCCCTCACGACCCTCCGCCGCGACACCACAGGCGCAATCGACAAGGCGTTGCAGGCACAAAACTTAGCGCGTCGGATTGCCTTGACCACGCCGCATATGCTGGTTTTACCCTTTGCGATCGCGGCCAGTGACTTGGTCGCAGCAGTGCCCAGTCGTCTGGCGCAAAACTTCGTAAAGGTCTGTCAGTTGACAACTTTTGAACTGCCGGTGCAGACAAAACCGTGGCTGGTTTCCATGCTGTGGAGTGTGTTGAGCGAGCAAGATGAGGCCCACCGTTGGCTCCGCCACACCATTCGCCAAGTTTGCAGCACCATCAATGTAAACTCAATCAAGTCGAACTAAACCCCGGGCAAACTCATATCCAGCTACATTTGTGGATACGCTTTTTTATGGGTGTTTTTTAGTGAGTGTATTGATGGATTCACTGATGGATATACTCGTAAACTTGCCATATCCGTTGCAACGTTATAAAGTTTCGTATAGGTTCAGAAACAAATACTGAGCTACGAAACTATGTACTTACATAAAACATAGCGGCAATGTTGTTGGATTTGATTACATTTTCACTGGATCACAGAAGCCATCATCTTAACTACTGGGGATGGATAGTGATGGAAATCGCTACAGCCATCCTGATTATTGACGCAATATCCCCCTCGGGACTGTTGAAACAAGTTCTAGAAACCAAATGGTTGTTCTGGATTGGATCTATTCCTACGGCTTATATCTGTGGCATCCAGCGATTTTCAAGATCATGCAGCTTGGCCATTTTGAAGCTCCGATGGTTTTGTTGCTGGGCGGCAGGCTGACTTTTACGATGGCTTCTTTGTCTTTCTATTTCGTCGAGCAGCCCATCCTGCGCATGAAGCATTCCCCCCAGAAAACCGCGTGAAATGCTGATTATTTTGCTCTCATGCAGACCGACCTTAGGCTGGGTTGGCGTAGGCAAGTTTCCCTGCGACATAGGTGGCTTTGATCGTGCGATCGTCCCCAAGCATCATCACGGCAAAGACCTGGGACGCTAATTCCTCCAAAGAGGTTGCGATCGCTTGGGGATTACGCAATTTCATCAGGGGAGTTGCTTGCACGTCCAGCACAATGAAATCGGCTTCCTTACCCACGGCAAAGTTGCCCAATTTACTATCCAGGGACAGGGACCGAGCTGCTCCTAAAGTCGCCAAATAAAATGACTGAAAAGCAGAGAGGTTTTGTCCTCGCAGTTGGGTGATTTTGTAGGCATCGCTCATGGTTTGCAGCAGGGAAAAACTGGTACCGCCGCCAACATCCGTGCCTAGGGCTACTTTGACCGGGTACTCGGGTGATTTAGCTTGGGCCAAGTTGAATAAGCCACTGCCCAGAAATAGGTTGGCGGTGGGGCAAAAGGCAATGGTGGCCCCAGCTTGGGACAGTCGCCTAAAGCTCGAATCATTGAGTTGGACGCAGTGGGCAAAAATCGATCGATCGCCCACCAAGCCAAACCGTTCATACACATTTAAATAGTCAATACTGTCAGGAAAAAGTTCTGCCGTGAACTCCACTTCCTTGAGGTTTTCCGACAGATGGGTATGCACATAAACATCAGGAAATTCCGCCTTCAGGCTGCCCGCCAGTTGCAGTTCTTGTTCCGTAGAGGTGATGGCAAAGCGGGGCGTAATGGCATAAAGCGATCGACCGTTGCCGTGCCAGGTTTGAATCTGCTCCCGAGTCTGGGCATAGGCGGTTTCGGCATCATTCAGCAAAAAATCGGGAGCATGGCGTGTCATCAGGACTTGGCCAGCAATGATGCGCATATTGCGCTTTGCCGCCTCTTCAAACAGTACGGTCACGGATTGGGGGAAGATGGTCGTTAGGACTAGCGCCGTAGTTGTGCCTTGTTTGAGCAACTCATCCAGAAAAAATTGGGCAATTTCTCGGGCATAGGCTTCGTCTTTGAACTTCACTTCGGTGGGAAAGGTATACTTATCCAGCCATTCCAGCAGTTGCGCCCCATAGGAGGCAATCATTTCTGTCTGGGGATAGTGAATGTGGGCGTCAATAAATCCCGGCGAAATTAAGTGTCCCGGTGGATAGGTTGTCACCTCAATGTGGGGGAATTGACGCGACACAGTCGCGTAGTCCCCAAAGGCCCTGATATGGCCCCCTTCCAGAACGAGGAGACCATCGGGCTGATACCGGACGCTGGCGGAGACTGGCACATAAAAGGGATCCTCAATAAAATCCAAAAAGGCCCCGCGAATGGCTGTTAACGTAGAATTAGACATGCATTATTCCCAGAAGGACGATGACGCAAGGCCAAGGGAGATGCGGGTGGGGTAGAAAACCTCAAACTCTGATGGACGCGAATTAATCACGTCCATCAGGGATATATCGACACGGCACCCTCATTAAACCCATGGCGATGGCGATGGCTAAACCTTACCCAAAACTCCATCGGCCAACCAATCCATCTTGTCCAGAACGGGATCGGTCAGGGTATAGGACGTGCCCTTGGCAATCTTGACGGCACCATCATTACTCTTGATTTCGCCCTGATAAACCAGCAGCGAGCCACCCACAAGCTTGGTTTTCGTGGCCTCCGCATCTTTTTTCGTCGCCTCCGACACCGCCGGACCAAAGTCAGCCAGTTTAACGAATTTATCCTTTAGACTCCCCCGAACCATATGGGGAATGCCGCCATTCATCAAGGTTTTACCTCCCTTAATCATCTCGGCAAAGTTGCTGTAAACACTGGTCCAATCCCACGCTGTGCCGGTGATGTAGCCCTTGGGGGCCAGAGCCGCCTGAACGGTGTGGAACCCAGAGGCAAAAATCCCCCGCTTTTCTGCCGTTTCAATAATCACCTTGGGACTGTCCACATGCATACCGATGACATCCACCCCTTGGTCTGCCAGGGAGTTAGCCGCTTCTGCTTCCTTCACCGGTAGTGACCAATCACCCGTAAAGATAACCTGCATTTTAATCCCCGGCTTGACGCTGCGGGCACCCAGCATAAAACTGTTGAGATTGCGCAGCACTGGATTAATCGGCTTAGCAGCGATGAACCCCAGCTTACCCGTCTTGGATGTTTGGGCGGCAACCCGTCCGGCGATAAACTGGGAGTCATCTACATCAGCAAAATAGCTGCCCACGTTTTTGGGCATGCCCTCTTTCCACAGTGCGCCGCAGTGAAAAAACTGCACATTGGGGTATTCGGCAGCCAATTTCAAAATGTGGGGATCAAAGTAGCCAAAGGATGTGGGAAATAGGACTGTGGCTTTGTCCTGCTCGATCATACTGCGCATCGCCTCTTGGACATCGTTGGTTTCAGGAACATTCGCTTGTTCCACCGTTTTGATGCCGGGGAGTTTGCTCACCCCTTCCTTACCTTCTGCGTGGGCCTGATTCCACCCATAGTCATCCTTAGCACCCACATACAAAAACCCCATGACTAAAGGATTGTCACCTGATGACGTACTGGCGGCAGGACTTTCAGAACCTGCGGGGGGAGAACTGGATGTACATCCAGTCCACAGCTTGGATGTGGCACCAAAGGCAGCCGCAGAAAGCAGTCCCCGCATGACTTGGCGACGATGTAGGTAAAAAGGGGGCTTCGTACTCATTCAAAAATTCTCCGTAGGTTGAGGCGGTGAGGAATACCAGGTCTATCCAGTGACGGATGCTGTTCTCAATCCAAACTCAGTCACCCAGAAACTTTTGTATTGATAGCTACGGTTCACCGGGCTTCCAGTGTATACGGCATGCATTTTGTTTTGCACTCGGCCTGCTAAAAATCCCAGCCGTCTAGCTTTGGCTTTGGCAATGGTCCTGACATGGCTTGGAGGGCCGCACACTCTGCGGCGGCAGCCAATTTAGCGGCGATCGCCTCGGCATGGGGACGCATCACCGACCAAAAAATCGGCGATAACCAGCCGCGTAGGGTTACGGAATAAGACACACAGGAGCCCAACACCGTAGACTTCACCTGATAGGTAACCTGCTCTTCTAATCCCGGAAACATGAGAATTCGCACGCTTAAGAGTTCATGGGGACAGACCTGCTCGACAAAAATTTGCATGGGAATCGGGATCCGTCGGGTCACCGCTTGATACATCAGACCGGGCTTAGGGACAAGTCCGTGGGGCAAATTCGTCCTCGCCAACACCGGGTGCCAAGAGACATCCCCAAGATCCATCAGCTTGCGCCACAGCTCATCCACCGAAGCCAAGCTGATCGCCTGATAAGTTTTAGCCAAAGAGGATTGCAGCCGTCGCTGACGCAGCCTTAGTCGTAAAGGGATTCTAAACATCTTCGCACATGCTCCTACACCAACCGACTCCTACACTAACCGGATCAATACGGAGCCAGAACAGCAGCACAGTCGGCGGCAGATCGCCATGCCGTTCCCGCTGTTTGTCCATACTGCTGTTTATCCATAACTCCTGATCAAATCCTGATCCTGATCAAACCCTACCGCTATTCATTCATCTGATCTAGACTATCGTCCTCTTCGGGATTTGCGATCGCCCTTTAGGAATAGTTGCATGGCAACACGCGCTGTAGCGGAGAAATCGGGCGCTGCCAGACCATGATTTTGTTACGCAGTGTTGCAAAAATTATCCCGGCAGTTGGAGGCGAACCCAATTCACGCTAGTGTTTTACGAGGTGATGACAAATCATTTTTGGCATTCGTTGATTGGCATTCGTTGAATAGAGACGTAGTTTACGTATTTTTTGAGTAGAGACTATGACAGCATTTTCCCCGCCCGTTCAGGAGACTGCATCCAGTTCCCTCTTACCACCCAGTGACTCACGCGAGCGCGTCAGCCACTTCTTAAAATCCCTTCAAGACAATATTTGCAGTGGTTTGGAGCAGTTGGACGGCCAGGGGACGTTTCGAGAAGATAGCTGGGTGCGTGAAGAGGGCGGCGGCGGGCGATCGCGGGTCATCCGTGATGGCGGCATCTTTGAGCAGGGTGGCGTCAACTTCTCGGAAGTGTGGGGCGATGATTTGCCCCCGTCCATCCTGGTGCAGCGTCCCGAAGCCAAGGGACACCGCTTCTATGCAACGGGGACTTCCATGGTGCTGCACCCGCGCAATCCCTTCATTCCCACGGTGCATCTTAACTATCGCTATTTTGAAGCGGGTCCGGTGTGGTGGTTTGGTGGCGGGATTGACCTCACGCCCTACTACCCCTTCGAAGAAGACGTAGTACATTTCCACACCACCCTGAAAAATGCCTGCGATCAACACAACCCCGAATACTACCCCACCTTTAAGCTCTGGTGTGACGAGTATTTCTACTTAAAGCACCGCCAAGAAACCCGTGGGGTCGGTGGAATTTTCTTTGACTATCAAGATTTGCAAGGCGATTTGTATCCGATTGCCTATCCCGGTTCTGGCATAGATACCGCAGCCGCGCAGCGTAGCAAGGCTGTTGGGCCAGTGAAGGGACGCTCTTGGGAGGATATTTTCGCCTTTATCCAGTCCTGCGGAAATGCATTCTTGCCCGCCTATGTTCCCATTGCCCAACGGCGGCAAGCGATGGAATACAGCGATCGCCAGCGGGACTTCCAACTCTACCGTCGGGGCCGCTACGTCGAATTCAACTTGGTCTATGATCGGGGCACCATTTTTGGCCTGCAAACCAATGGCCGCACGGAATCTATCCTGATGTCCTTACCCCCCTTGGTGCGCTGGGAATACAACTACCAGCCTGAACCTGGCAGCTCCGAGGCCCGTCTCTATGACATTTTTCTGAAGCCCCAGGATTGGGTCAATTGGCCCAGCAGTCCTGGAGCCTAAGGCGGCTCTCGATAGAGAATTTTTGAATGATGACTTAAATCATTAAAGGCGGTGGTTAAGCCGCCTTTTTTGTGATTTATCGTAATTCTAAGATTGCCCATCTAGGGTTCAGGCAGGTTCGGCTAGGGTTCAGGTTTGAGCCGCTGGAGGGTCTTTAGCCGTTGTCGCAGATGATCCAGATTGGGCGATCGCCCCCCATAGCGCCACTGGACATAGGCATCCGAAATCTCAGCAATGCCCTCTGCCCGTCGGGGTTGCACCCGCCGTGCCTGGTTGACATACTCCTGCGGCGTTTCCGCAGCCCCCTTCCGCAGCCCCTCGCCCGCCAACCAATCCACCATTTTCCGATAGATTCGTTCCATGGGCGGCAGTTTAGCCAAGCGTCGCTGGTAGTGCCAGTTTCGCCAAACAAGCCACAGCAGCCAGCCCAGAAATCCCAGACCAATGGCCCCAATCAAGCCCACCAGCGCCCCCAGCCAGCTTTGGGTCACCAAGGCAACCAGCCACAGCAGCCAGGACAGCATGCCGCCCAGCACCATGCCCAACCAGCCGCGCAACGGCGACGGCAACCAGCCCGCGACCCATTTCCAAAACTGCTCGAGCACGGTAAACGTCTGAGATTCTTCCACAGACGGGGGGATGACTTCATGGCCCGGAATCGGGTCGAAGCCAAACCAGCCAAACTGCGGAAAATAGACCTCCGCCATGGCATAGGCATCGGTATTCCGAACGACATACAAACCGGTAAAGGGATTAAACTCGCCAGCCCCATACCCCGCGGCCAGCCGTGCTGGAATGCCAATCGAGCGCAGCATCACTGTCAACGCCGTAGAAAAATGATCCCGATAGCCCCCTTTGTACTTAAACAAAAACGCCTCTACCATGTCTTCTCCCACGGCCAAGGAGGGTAAATTTTGCTGAACAGTAAAGGTTTGCTTCAGTTTCTGCGCCAGAAATAGCGCTTTCTCGTAGTTGGTGGTGATGGGCTGCGGCGCTGTTGCCAGCAAGCGCTCGGTTTCTTGGCGAATTTTGGGCACGATCGCCGCGGGTAACCCCAAGTAGTATTGGCGAATGGGCTGCCCATAATCCGTCGTGGCTTTTCCGAGCAGTGTGCGATCGCGATAGGGTACCTGAGATACCACCGTGTAGGTCATTCCTTCCCGCAGGTTCAGGGGCGATCTCACGCCACCCTCCGGATCCATGGCCACCTCCTGGGTGGGGAAGTAAAGCTGGGTGGGCGTTGCCAAAGCCGGGACCAAATTGGGCAAATCCGCCAGTACGGTATAGGTTTGAATCACCTCCTGCGATCGCCCCTGAATGCCCCGCTGGGGTAAATAGAATTGATAGGACCACGGAGGCCGACTGACTGTCCGTGTGTCGCTATTGCGCGCCACTTCCCATCCCTGTCCCAAATACTTGTCAAACGCCAACACCCGCCAAAAACCCTCCACCTGCGATCGCACCCGCAGCACCTCCTTAGGCTTTAACTGCCCCCGCAAATTTTGATTAATCTTGCTGTTAAACCCATAGTAAAACGTTTCATCCATCTGCCCAGGGCCACTGCTCTGAGAGGGATTAGCCCCATTCCCACTGCCTTCTCCTGCCTGAGCATTCCCCGATCGCACATAGCCCGGATTCATCACCTGACGATTATCAAAGTTCTCAGGCGTGGACAGGGGCGCACTGACGGGAAACGTCCGCAGTTGATATCCCGGCAAGCGGGGCAAAAAGGCAAAAATCGTCAGCCCTAGAGACAGAATAACCACAAAAAACAAGCCCAGCTTTTTCCAGTCCAGTCCCGCCTGTTTAAAGGGAGATTTGTAGACCGTCCCCAGCAATCCAAGCCGGGAACGATAGTCCAGAACAAGAACCGGCAGGGCGATCGCTAAAAACGTCACTAAAAACAGCCCGAATACCATCGTCTGGCTCAGCGTGCAGGCCACACTAATCAGAATCAGCCCAATCACCATCGAATAGCCCAAATCCTTGCGGCGTGGCAAGTCGAACGTATGCAACACCTGTAACTGCACCAGCAACTCCACCAGCACCAAGCGGGTGTCGTTCAATTCCCCCCGCAAACCCATAAAAAATGCCCCCAATGCCAGGAGCATTAAAATTGCCAATATAAACTTCACCGCAACGTTGGGTTGCCGACGACGCCTCCAACTCCAATACGCCCCGGCAACGCTGAGCGGAATGGCCCACAGACTCATGTCTGTCGAAGCGGCTACATCCGTTGCCCCAATCCCGACCAGCACCATGGCCTGTGTCATCGCCCGCAATAGCCAGGAGTCTTCAGCCTCCACAGGCAGCAGTCCTCTATCACGACGGCGAAACCACTTTTTCCCTAAAGGGAGCTTAGTCGATTTAACGGAGAAATCTGTGCGCGCCATAGTTGATTGGGATGGGAGGTCAGCGAACTGGGATCTAAAACCATACTACCCACAATTTTTGTCCGCCAACCCTCCCATCCCCACATCGCAAGATGGATAGTCATCCTATGCGAGTAAATGCTCTTCCCGCAGTCAATTTATACCCCGACAACACCCCTAGGCAATTCTCCTAGTCCTTCACGGTGGCAAAAGCAGGACAATCCCCTGTTTCATCCTCCCACCAGGCCGTTATCTCGTTCGTTTCCACGGGCATCCCGGCCACGCCAAAACCATCTTAGGTGGCGTCTGTCTGGACAGCAAACACCAGTGGCACCGACTGCTGCTCATCACCCAGGCGGACTTCCAACGTGCACGCCTGCCCCGGCTGAACCACCACTTCCACACCCAGTTGCCCTGCATTGGCCAGTTGGGTGGCTGCGTGTTGACCAGCCGTGACTAAAGCAAGGCTTCCCCCACTGGGCAAAGACCCTTGAACACGTAGCCGTGCCTGGGAATCGGCCATGCGATAGTCGGCCACCAGCGTTAAGCTGCCAAATTCGGTCAGCCATTGCCGTACCACAGGCGGCTGGCCAAGGGATACATGCAGAGTTAACGCCCCCAAAATCTCGCGGGCTGCCAACAGAGACAGCACCATTTGCTGGGTGGGTGCAGCGGCTTCGTAGCTGGAGGGATAGTCCACCACAGGCACCTCTCCCGACCGAGCGGGGGAGGTTATGACTAAACCTGCTAAATTGTTCAGGGCATAGCCTTCGCCGGGAAACAGCGTTTCCACAGCTTGAACTAATTTTGCACCTTCGAGCAGACTCGATTGGGCTACGCTCTGACAACGCTGAAACAACTCCGATAAAAGGCCCTCGGGCAAAGCGACCGGCAACCCAAAATTTTTGAGTTGCGTCATCCATAGCCGTGGCGAAACGCCCATCCCCTCCAGACTAGACCCTACGGCTGGGGTGGCACTTTCCGCTTCGTAATCGTGAATCTCTGTTTCCCAAGGAAACAGCGGGGGGGTGCGTTGAGCTTCGCTTGCTAAACGATTTTTTAACAAACGATAAAAACGGTCTTGCACAGCAGGTATGTCTCCAAGATTGAGTAGGTATGATCTCTGAGAGAAAAGAGTCTCAGATTGACCACGGTCAGAAGCTCCAGCGTCACTGCTCGGGATCGACAAAACCTCCGGGTCCGATAAATCTTCCGGTGGTGGCAATTCAACTGAGCAGGGTAGATTTTCCCATGCTTCCCCTGCCAAGTGCAGGAGAAGTTTCTGTAAAGCCTCCGAGTCGTGATCCATTTGCTTATAGACTCCTATTCATCGGTAGACAACGGTTCTCCGGAATCTAAATCATTACGAATTTCCCAAGCTTGCTCTAATAATTTAAACCATTGCTTCTGAAGCTGATTGGATGTGCATCCCAGGTCTTTCGCAATCTCGCCATCCGGCAGTTTTTGGCGTTTGAGTTGGGTCAATCTGAGTTGCGTTGGGTCTAGTCGGCCCAAAAATACCTTCCACTGTTGGGAGGTCAGGCCCAGGTTGCGATCGAGATCAGCCTCGAGCCACTGGTGCACCAACTCCCAGCGGTGGGACAGCGCAAACCGAATCAGGTGATATTTGAACCGCTGTTGTAA
Organism: uncultured cyanobacterium; assembly: GCA_963766075.1. Taxonomy (GTDB): domain Bacteria; phylum Cyanobacteriota; class Cyanobacteriia; order Leptolyngbyales; family Leptolyngbyaceae; genus CAVYAN01. The sequence continues at coordinate 68,097 of CAVYAN010000074.1, forward strand.
GTAATCCCGTTGGCGAGGCGTTAGTCCCAGAATTTTCTCAATTTCATTGGCGGGGAGGTCCTTGAGCCGCAGGGCAAAATAGTCGGCGCAGTCGCTCTGATTCCGCTCTTCGAGATATTCGCTGAGTTCTTTGACCACGGTTTCCCGGAGGGCGTCTTCTGGCTGCTCTGGGATTTGAGCCACCATCTGCTCCCGAATTTCTTGCATGGGGGCGTTACTCCACTGGCTGTCCCCCTCGCTGGATGCGCCTTCGGCAGCTCGTTCAATATCGACAAGCGTTTCCGCAGGCTGCTGCTGCGAAAAGGTTTGGGCCCGCAGGATGATTAATTGCTGGTTGCGATGTCCCGGCAGTGGAATCCGTCGTTTACCAAACCGCTCAGTGAACGCCATGTATTCTGCCAGTTGGAGCAGCGTTTTAGGCTGATAGGTGGTTGGAAGCTGATTTTCTCGGCGGCAGGCACTGAGGGACTCAATGTAGAAGCCTTGCAAAAAGTCTTCAATTAGGGTGAGGCGGGCCTGATAGCTAGCTTGGGTCTGGGGTGGCGTAATGTAGCGATAGACAACGGCACTAAGATTACTGTGCAGATCGACGCGACCCCGCCGAGAACCCAGCTTATAGTAATGGAGGCATTGCTCTAAACGATGTTTTGCTAGGGTAATAGCCCAAGCGCCAACCTCGCCAGAGGCTTGGATTCTTTTACTTTCGGCACAGATCCGGTTGACTTCCTGAGTGAGCCGTTCCGCAACCTGTGTGCAGTCCTGCTCGGAAGCGTTGGTGGAAACTCTCAACTCGTTAAATAGCAGTTGAAAAATGACGTCCACGCTTTTGCAGGTTTCTCTCATGGTGTTTAACACGACACTGACCCAAGGCTTAATGAATCGCAGCTTAACAATAGCAAATGCTTGATGACTTAACCCACTTTGACGGCCAGAGACGCTCTGGAGTGAAAGCTGGCATAGTCCGGATAGACAACCCTGAAGTGATCTGGATGGTAAAGGTTCAATGAGTTCGATGAATTCCGATGTTCCGAGTTTCGATCGCCAAATCCAAAGCCTAATTGAAGATGCGCCCCAAGATGGGACGACCCCGGCATTGGTGAGGGCGATCGCACCCATCCTAACCGCCCTGGCGGCACAACTCCGCCATCCGCAATATTACCTTGTCCAAACTTTACAACGCGATTGGGCAATCCTCACGATCCGCAATGATGCGGACCCAGACGTCGAGAAGACCCTAGTCTACGCTTTTCCGACTTTAAAGGACACGTTCCAGGGCCCTTTCCCCACCAATGATCCCGGCCTGATTTCCCTGCCGATGCCCGTGACCCATATTCTGTTTCAGATGGTGGCCCTGGAAGGGCTAGACAGCATTGTATTTTTTGAGACCCCTGGAAATTTGGATGTGGGAACTGAAATTCAGCGCCAAGAGGTGATGGCCTTAATCCAGGCTCAGCTAAACCCTGGCCTTGGGGAAGAACCTGTCATCCCATCGGATATTCCATCGGATTGGGCGTAGTCTAGCTGCGGCAGCGCCTAGGGGACTTTACTGGGGGACTTTACTGGGGAACTTTATATTGGCGGGCGATCGCGGCAAAGGTGGGATAGTAAGCGGCAAAGTCTTGGCTTGGGGCTTTTCCCTGCCATCCATATTCAACCTGCTCACGATTTAGCGTCAGTGTCATTGCACTCGTCTCGTGGCCAATCTCTACCCTGAGGTTGCCCGTCCAGCCCTGAGCGGTTTGAAAATTTTGAGCCAAAGCCTCTCCGCCTTTGATCGATGCCCACCCACGCACTTGCACCGCCGCATTTTTGGGATCGGTAAAAGCTTGTCCATCCTGATTGCTTGGAGCGGCAGAGGCCGTCCATGAGCTGGGATAGACAAACTCAAAGTGAAACCGAGGATTCCGATAGGTTTGCCAGGACTCCGTTGGCCGGAAAGCGCTACAGGCCACTAGCACCAGACTCAAGCATAAAAGCCCCATCCAACCCGCAAACCGCCTGTAATTCAAGGCGCTATTTTGTCTCCAGCGGGCCGTTGCGCCCAGCACTCCGCGCGGTCCAATCGCACCGGAGCGCATGAAATCTGAATTTTGCGAGGAGGGGGTGAGAAAGGGGAAAGGCATTTTTTGACGGCTAATTGTAAATTAATGTAACGATATTGACGGCAAGGTGGCTATCCGGCTTGACAGCACCGCATTATCTGGCTATTCTGACATTCATACCCGGGTACAAAACTGAGAGTTCTATGCAAGACAAGCAAAAGGTTACGTTGTATCTCCCTCCTGAATTGCACCGTCAACTTAAAATCAGAGCCGCAGTCGATGGTGAAACCATGACAGACATTGCGCAACGGGCAATCGTTTTTTACATGTCTCACCCTGAAGTCGTGGAGCAATACGGCGGATTCGGGCAATCTCACCGGGTATATAACTGTCCTGATTGCACGTCTCCAGTTGCACTGCGTGAAGGTGAATTAGTCTCGCTTTCTAGCCGTCCCGAGATCCTTTTGGATGATACGTTGTCGGTTGAAAAGGTTACCTTGGAGCCTATGGGCGCAGACTCCCAAGATGGGGAACTTGTTCCCTGTTGATGGCATCGCACATTTAACCCCGAAGCGCTCAATCATGGGACGTTAAGTCTCAGGATTGAAGATGAAGTTGGCTTTCACACCGCAACGGTAGGGTTCTCAGATTCGGATGTCCACGCTGTCTCTAAGTGGGTCGTTTTATGCAAGAAGAGCTTAATGTTCTCATCCAGGCTCAGTACCCCTTAATCTATTTGGTTACCTCGGAAGAGGAGAGGGCTGAGGCGGCAATTTCAACAATTGCCCAGCAATACAGACCCCAGCGGCGCTTGTTCCTTTGGACTGTGACTCACGGTATCGTGGAGTATGGTCAGCCCCGCAACGTTACTCAGCACAACACCGTTTCACCGGAGGCTGCCATTGAGTGGGTTACGCGGCAGAAGGAGCCCGGACTGTTTGTCTTCAAGGATTTGCATCCGTTTGTAGATTCTCCGGCAGTCACACGCTGGTTGCGCGATGCGATCGCCAGCTTCAAAGGCACACAGAAGACCATTATTCTGATGTCCCCGGTCCAGAGTGTCCCCATTGAGTTGGAAAAGGAAGTAGCGGTTCTGGATTTTGCCATGCCTGACATGGCGGAGCTCAACCAAGTCCTTTCCCAGCATCTCGATCAGTCGCGACGACGACTGGCCACAGAGGGGCGAGAGAAACTCTTGAAAGCAGCCCTGGGATTGACCCGAGACGAAGCTGAGAAAGTTTACCGAAAGGCTCAGGTGACTGCAGGTCGCCTCACCGAAGAGGAAGTTGACATCATCCTGTCGGAGAAGAAGCAACTTATCCGCCGTAACGGCATTCTGGAATACATCGAAGAAGATGAAACTCTGGATTCTGTAGGGGGGTTGGAGGAGCTGAAGCGTTGGCTAAAGCAACGCTCCAATGCGTTCACGGAGCGAGCCCGGGAGTATGGTTTACCCCAACCTAAGGGCATGTTGATTCTAGGTGTCCCTGGCTGTGGCAAATCTTTGATTGCTAAGACTACGTCGCGGCTGTGGGGTCTACCGCTCCTGCGACTGGATATGGGGCGCGTGTATGATGGCTCCATGGTCGGTCGGTCCGAAGCTAACTTGCGGAATGCATTGAAAACAGCTGAATCGATCTCTCCGGCTATTTTATTTATTGACGAAATCGATAAGTCTTTTGCGGGCACCTCAGGCTCTGGCGACTCGGATGGCGGCACCTCTAGCCGAATTTTTGGCTCTTTCCTGACGTGGATGCAGGAAAAGACTTCGCCGGTGTTTGTCATGGCAACGGCAAATCGAGTTGAGCGTTTGCCAGGAGAATTTCTGCGCAAGGGCCGATTTGACGAGATTTTCTTCGTCGATTTACCGACGCCGGAAGAGCGTAAAGATATTTTCAAGATCCATTTGTCCAAACGGCGGCGGGAAATTGCCCGCTTTGATCTCGACCAACTCGCCAATGTGTGCGATGGGTATTCCGGTGCCGAAATTGAGCAGGCGTTAGTGGCAGCCATGTACGAAGCCTTCGCTCAAGACCGGGAATTTACCCAATTGGACATCATTGCGGCGATTAAGGCGACTCTGCCGCTGTCGAAGACAATGACGGAACAGGTCACGGCCCTCCGGGACTGGGCACGGCAACGCGCCAGACCTGCCGCCGCTGCAGTTGCTGAGTATCAGCGACTGGAGTTCTAACAGGCTTTCTCCTGCTTCCCAACAGGAGTAAAGGCTGGACCTTCGGGGCCAGCAGTTTAAAAGCTAATAGTTGACGGTCTCAAGCTATTAGTCGGCTACGCTAACCTAACTACGTTGTTCTCACATCTCCACAGGAGGAAACCCCAAATGTCACACTTTAGCACTCTGCGCACCAAGATCACCGACGCTGAAATCCTGAAGTCTTCTCTGCGTGATCTGGGCATTTCTGTTAAGACCGAAGCGGATGTTCGTGGCTATAACGGACAGCGCGTTCGTTCTGACATCGTTGCCGTTTTGGAAGGCGAATATGATCTGGGTTGGTCCCGCAATGCTGATGGTTCTTTTGACCTGATTGCTGACTTGTGGGGTGTGGCCAAAAAGCACAACCAAACCGAATTGATCAATTCGATCAACCAGAAGTACGCGGTGAACAAGACCTTAGCAGAAGTCAAGCGCCCCGGGCTGAACAACGCCAATGTCAAGTTGGTCTTGCAAAAGTAGATTCTCTACGCGTTCCCAAACTAGCGGGTTAACCTCTTAGGGTTAGCCCGTTTTTTGTGCTATCGCCCGTTATTGCAAGGTTTATAGAGATTTTAGAATCTCATCATCTATAGAAAAATCGATCGCGGCTTCGGTGCGCCCGGAGGGTTGATAATCGTTTTCAAATGCATCTTTCAGGCCCGCCACTAAGTCAAAGGTGGGTTGCCAATGAAGGTCCGCTTTTGCTTTTTCCACTGAAGCGAAGAAATGCTGCGTGCGCATGGGAAACGCTTTGCGCTTACCAAAATCAAATTTTTTGGCATCATAATGGAGAATTTGCAGCGTGGCTGGATCCTTCCCCGCCGCGATCGCGCAGGCTTTGGCTAAGCCATCAAAGGTGACAGCGCGATCACCCGACAGGTTATAAATCTGACCAATGGCCTGGGAATTGCCCAACACATTCACCATGGCCTGCGCCAGATCTTGAACATGGCCCAGTTGGGTGAAGTGCTGGCCATGGCTAGGAATCGGGATCGGGCGATCGCGGACAATTCGGTCAAAGAACCACGCCTCTAGATCGTTATAATTCTGGGGACCATAGATATAAGTAGGGCGAATTGCCGTAAACGGTAGGTTCTGGGCGGCCAGATAGGCTTCGGTCTCGTGTTTGCCTTTGTGACGACTGTTGGGATCAACGGCATCTCCTTCCCCATGGGGCATTTGGTCAGACTTGAGGTAAACCCCGGCAGAACTCATGTAAATAAAGTGCTGCACTTGATCTCGAAATAGATCGGCGAGAGGTTGGGTGTCGCTGAGTTCGCGCCCATTGTTGTCGAAGATGGCATCGAACTGGGCACCGGAAAGTTGGCTGATCAGAGTTGAGGAATCCGTGCGATCGCCGACAATCTGCTGGACACCCTCTGGGAGCGGTCTGTTTCCCCGATTAAACAGCGTCACACTGTGTCCCTGTTTCACCAATAGGCGAGTCAGGTATACGCCAATAAATCGGGTACCGCCCATGACTAAAATTCGCATTGCTTTGTCCTACCTGTCCTAATCCTATCGGTCCTAACCTGATATTGGTCCTAGACTGGCCTGTCCTGGCTGCCCAACCGTTGCCTATCTTACGATCATCGGGTTGACCGAAGCGATCATCAAGCCAGCGGTAGGCCATCACGCTGCCCACGGCACCACCTGATAAACTTTGGGAAAGCGTCTGAAACCGTGATTCAGTTTGGCCCACTCGATTTTCAGCGTTACGAGTCCAGCGTTTAGCCCAGTGCGGGAAAGGTACCATGCCCTCAGTTGTTAAGTTTGGAATTATCGTTTTCCCGGGATCTAACTGCGATCGCGATGTGGCCTGGGTCACCCAAGGGCTGCTGCACCAACCCACCCGCATGGTTTGGCACGAGGAGCGCGATCTTGATGATCTGGACGTGATTATTATTCCTGGTGGCTTTAGCTATGGCGATTATCTGCGCTGCGGAGCGATCGCCCGGTTTTCTCCAGCCATTCAAGCCACTCTGGAGCACGCCCGCAAGGGTAAATTCGTTCTAGGCATTTGTAATGGGTTCCAAGTCTTAACAGAAGCAGGACTGTTGCCTGGAGCCTTAGTCCGCAATCGGGACTTGCATTTCATCTGCGATTGCGTACCGCTCAAAATCGAGCGCACTGATCTGGCCTGGACTCAGTCCTACACCAAGAATCTCATCACCTTGCCGATTGCCCATGGTGAGGGGAGTTACTACGCTGATGCCGAGACATTGGCCGATTTAGAGGCTCATCGCCAAATTTTATTCCGTTACTGCACGGCGGAGGGTCAGGTGAACCCAGCCGGGAATCCCAACGGCTCTTTGCATAATATTGCGGGGATCTGCAATCGACGGGGCAATGTCTTGGGCATGATGCCCCATCCAGAACGTGCGGCGGATCCTGATTTAGGGCCCTATGGGGGAAATACCGATGGGATGCCGCTTTTCCAAAGCGTGTTGACCGGGATACTCGGCCAAGGGGCCGTGGGTATTGGCCCATCGTCCTGAAATTGACTATTCCTGAAAGTTGACTATGGTGTGGAGCCTCAATATACGTGGGACCTCAATATGAAGGCCCTTTAAAGTCAACGGCAAATTCCATCAAGATTGTCCGCAATTCTATTGAGACGCTTTCAATTCCGTAATTTTCCGGAGATATTGGTCTCATCAGCCTCACTGAGCGGTAAGTCTACTGAAAACCTAGCCTATCCCTTGCCTTCAAGGGCCTAGATGGGGTCTTCTAAGATTTCTGTTCGATGGTGCTAATAATCTTTGTGATGATGTAGGACCTGCAGGGCGTGCTTTGGCATGCCCTCTTTTTTTTGATCTCCTCCTTGCGGTGGTCCGGCGGGCAAGATGATTTCCAACTTCTAGCCCACAGATTCCGGGATTCGCTAGGGCATTTGCTGTGGATCCGGCGATCGCTGCGGGTAATTTTTCGGAGCGATCGCCCTCAGCAACTTTCCGTTTATAAAATCCCCTTAAAGTTACGAACTCCTTCCATCAAGTATTACCGGGGCTATCCCGCCTTCCCTAGGCATCCCGTAATTTCTCGGACATAGTGTATGTATTGGAGCCACTGAGCCGTGATTCCACTGATTCCCTCTCTGATCGTTGTTCCCTGTTCGATGGCTAAATCCAGCCCAGGCCAAAAACCACCGCCTTACTCAAGCAGCGCAAAGTTTTTTGGTTTGGATCAGGATTAAATCGTCTCTAAGACGTAGCGTTGGTGTTTTAACTCCTGATCAAGAGAGGAATTGGGTTCCGGCTCAATGGGTCTGAAGCCTTTCATGCCGTTTTTTATACCTTTTTATGATGATGTAGGACCTGCGGGGTGTACTTCGGTGCACCCTCTTTTTTTGCTATACAATCTATAAACTCAATACGCTTGTCCGGAATCGCCCGTACCAAAAGTGCTCGGCCTTCGCGATAATCAGAAATATTGACCAATTTCCTCAACTTTTTTAGTGAACATTTGTAAACTAAGGAAGAGGCATTTTTGGGTGTCCCCGTTTGTTGA
>CAVYAN010000075.1:0-87267 GCA_963766075.1 uncultured cyanobacterium
TCAGCAGAGCCAGGAGGCCGATCGCGAGGCCGAGCACGAGCATCTCAGTTCGACGAGCCAGGCGATCCGAGCCCTTGACCAGCCGACCGCACGCAGGGTGGCGAGCTCGGGTCCGCGCTGGCGCACCGCCACGTAGCTGGTGTCGGCCACGAGGAGCAGCGCGCCCAGGAGAACGAGCACGAAGATGGCGAGGTCCTCGGACGAGACGGCCTCAACGAAGGCTACCGCACTCCCTTGTCCGACCACTCCTCGCTCACGGTCATGGCTGGTCGTCCGAACTCACCTGCCGGCAGGTCGACAAGGACGGTGCGCGGAGAGGAGCCCTTCACGATGTCGACCTGCAGTCCGGTGGCGTCGTGGATGGCCACGGCCACCGCCGCGAGGTGTGCCTCGGCCGCTGGGCCCGGGCGTGTCGACGCCGGCGACCTTCACCCGGATCGCGCTGATGAAGGCAGCACCAGGAGCCCCGGCGAAGTGCGCCGGATCGGACAGCCAGGCCGCACCCGAGAGCGTCGTCAGCACGAGCGGCGGGCTGTTGACGTAGGAGGCGAGCGAGCGCGTCGGTCCGAGCGTGGTGCCGTCGGCCGACTGAACCTGCGGCAGCCCGTATGCTTCGAGTCGGCCACCGGCCAGAGGGTCGAACCCGGGAAGGCAATTGGGGTCGTACTCGCCGACCGCCTGCCAGCGTGAGAAGAGCTCGCTGCGTGGCACCTGGTCCTCGCGCGAAATCGCGCGGAACCAGACGTCCGACGCCTCGGGCGGCGCCAGGCTCCCCGTCTGGCCGCCGGGTCCGATCATCACCTGGCTCTGGTAGAGGCTCGGATCAGCGGGCTGCACCTGCGCCGCGAGGTGATCTGGCCCGAGCGACTCGTAGGTGACCGCCCCCGCCGTCCAGTGGGGCGACGCATCGTAGTAGTCCGCCCCGCCCAGCAACGAGGTTAAGTAAGCCTGGTAGGCCTCGTTTGCGGTCGCCGTCTGGCTGGCTGCGGGAGTCCAGCCGGTCAGGGCATCCGGCGTCGAGCCGTTGAGCACGGGCGTGGGGTCGACCGCCCGCGAGGCGGTGATTTCGACGGTCTCGTCGATGAAGCTTCGATCGCTCACGATGACCGGGATCTGGGGCTGCGACCCGGCGCTCGACGCGACGGTTTCTGGGACGTCTGACGCCTGCAGGTAGCGACCCTGGACGACGCAACCATCGAGCTTGTCGAGCTGGGCCTCGGCGACGGGGTCGATGCCGGCAACGACGATCGGCTCCTGCCAGATCAGGAACACGCCGGGCTTGCCCGGGGCCAGCGAGCCCCCGATCGTTGCCTCGGGTGTCAGGCCGCCGTAGCAGGCGACGCTCGGCGTACAGGCGATCCTGGTCGAGCCCACCTCGAGGTACGCCGCCGCGCTAAGCCGGGCCCCGGTTTCCTGCACAACCCGACCCTGTGGCGCAACCACGAGGTACTGCGGCGCGAGCGGCGGGTATTGAGAGAGGCCACCTTCCCCGCTCGCGGCCGCGCTGATCCGCAGGACGGTGATCGGGCCAGGCCCAACGGCGCTCGAGAGGTCGACCGGGAATCCTGCCGGCCATTGCACGTACCCCACGACTGCGATCGGGGCAGCCACCGTCACGCCGGACAGGGCCCGCACTGCCGTGAGCTGGGCCTCGGTGATGCCGCCCGTGACGCCCGAAAGGAAATTGGGTCGCACAAGACCCTCGGTTCGTTCGAGATCGGTCTGCGTGCCGGCCGGTCGGACCAGGATGTCGTAGGGCGTGTTCCAGGCACGTGTGATGTCGCCGGTGAGGACCGCCTGCGTCGTCTGTGACACGCCGGCGAGAACGAGGAAGCCCGTGACCGCGGTGAGCAGCCCCGCGGCAGCGAGCGCCGTCGCGACGCGCCTGGCGAGCAGCCCTCGGAACGCGAGCCTGATCATCGGTCTTCGAGGGACTGCGCATCGAGCGGGCCGGCGCGGTCGAGACGGTGTTCCCCGTCCACCCGCCCGCCCACCAGGTGCACAATCCGGTCGGCGAACGCCGCCGCGCCGGATCATGGGTGGCCAGCACGATGGTGAGGTCGTGGTCGCGGCGCACGGCCTCGAGCACGCCGATGAGGTCTGCGGTAGTGGCCGCGTCGAGATTGCCGGTAGGCTCGTCGGCGAGGAGCAGCTTCGGGCTGCCCATGAGAGCTCGGGCGATGCCGACGCGCTGTCGCTCGCCGCCCGATAGCCGAGACGGCGGCGCATCGAGTCGGTTGGCAAGCCCGAGCTCGACGAGCAAAGAACGTGCCTCCGTCTGCAAGTCCTGCCACCGGCCCCAGGGAAGACGGGCCGCGACGAGGTTCTCGAGCGCAGTGAGCCCGGAGAGCAAATGCGGATCCTGAAAGACGAGGCCCACGTGGTGTGCGCGGAAGTCCGCCAGCTCTCGTTCGGAGGCCCCCTCGACGCCCGTGCCGAACACCGCGATCGTGCCGGCGGTCGGCCGATCGAGCCCGGCCACGAGGTTTAGCAGCGTCGTCTTCCCCGAACCCGACGGCCCGGTGATCGCGACCGCCTCGCCACGGGCGACCGTCAGGTCGATGCCGTCGAGGGCTCGCACCACGTCCGTGCCCATGCCGTAATGGCGCGTGACCGCGGCCATATCGATGGCCGGGCGCCGCTCAGGCAGACTCAGCGGCGCGTTCATCCGGCACCCTCATCCGAGGTCGGGCGACGATCTCCTCGAGCTGCCCACGCAATCCGTCGAGCCAGCGCAGCTGCGCTTCGACCGCCCGGATCTCCGCGTCTCGGGCCTCGGCCCGGAACCCTCCCGCGTCTTCTGCACGGGCCGCGCGCAGGCGATGCAGCGCAGCCGTCCGTTCGTCAGTCATCGCGACGACGAACGCCGGCATGCGTTCCGGGATGACCAGGCGCGCCACTGCGAGACGGACGACCAGCTCGTTAGCGGGCCCGGCCGCGAGCCAGTCCTCGGCCGCGCGCCGGCCCGCCTCGGTGAGGGTGAGGCGCTGCCGGTCAGGACGGGTCTCTTGGCGGATCTGCTGGCTGGTCATCAGCCCGTCGCGGCCCATTCGCCCGAGCGTCAGGTACACCTGCGCCGGGCGCGTCACCCACGTCGACCCGAGTTCGGCCTCAAGGGTGGCCTCCAACTCGTAGCCGTGGCTCGGGCCACTCAAGAGGAGCGAGCGAGCGCGCCGGAGAGTCCCACAGCCATTCAGAAGATAGGAAGAGCGGCGGTCAGCGACGCAAGACGAGCCAGCATCACTACCTCATCTCAAACTAGACACTCAGTGACTATAACATGGCTGCCTACACCGGCCGTATCAGAGCGCGGCTGCTTCCCTACCTCGACGGCTTGTTATCTCGGCCTCAAGTCCTCTCGCCCGAAGATACCCAGCACATCCGAGGATCGCTAGGTGGGGCCGCCCAAGTTTGGCGATGCGGCGGTGCTGGTGGTAGGGCCGAATACCAATATCCAAATTCAAATGAAGTACTTGTTTGGAGGCTAACCCGATGGTGAGGTTCGGGTTGGCTGCTCGGCTCTCCTGGCAGGATGCGTCACCGACCAGCCTGTAAGAGTTGGGTGGCGGTCAGCTTTAGCGTTGGGAACATGGCCGAAACGATCTCGGCATCACCGCTAAATTCAGTGCTGCGATACGTATGGTTGTCTAGGGTGCAAACGATCACCAGTGCTGCCACGGGATGTTCGACGATCCAATATTCAGGAATGCCCCGCTCAGCGTATTCTTCCCGCTTTTCGGTGTAGTCACGCCCACGCGATTTTTTATCGGTGTCACTGTTAGACACGACTTCTACCACGAGCATGGGCGCAGGCATATCCTGTCGGAGCAGCTTCCCATCGGCCATGATGGCGGCATCGGAGTGTTCAGAATGGACAATCAGATCAGGCTGTCGGGCGGTGGCTTTCGTAGAAGCGACTTCGATTTGATGTCCTGTCGCAAACAAACGGTAAGGGATGCCCAGTGATGCAAATGTAAACATCAAAAAGATGGCGATCTTGTTATTAATCGGACTTTCAGCACCCATTTCTACCAGCACCCCATCGACCAGCTCGTACCGTGTGTCGGTGCCGTCGTCATAGGCGAGATACTCCTCTAGGGTCATGCGGCGGTTTGTGGCGATGGTCATGGGCTAGGACTCCTTCCAGTCACCGGGTCACTGCTATTGTACCGAATTAGCGAGCGGGGCGAGTTGCACTGTGGGGCTAAGGGCTGTTCTCCAAGGCATTTTATTTTCGCGTAAGTCCCTTAGCGCCTCCAATTTTTTATGCCAGTCGGTTACTTGGTGAGTAAGGGCCTCAGACGTTTCTCAATTCTGGCTTGGTCCTCAGGCAGGAGCCTGAGGGCGATCGCTTGACGATAATCGGCGATGGCTTTGGCGCGATCGCCTTTCTTTTCATAAGCAAGACCACGCAGTACGTATCCCACATGGGTTTTAGAGTCCAGCGCAATGGCTTGGGTAAAATCGGCAATGGCTTTATCGAACGCACCTTTACGACTTAAAGCATTGCCGCGATTGTAATACGCCACAACGAATTTGGGTGCTAGCGCGATGGCTTTGTCTAAGTCGGCAATGGCTTTATCGAGCTTTCCTTGGTTGTAAAAAGTATTGCCACGATTGTTGTAATAGCCAGCTAGTTTTGGTTCAAATGAATAGCTATCTAATTTTTGTTGATACGGCATGATTTGATCGTGATCCATCATAAATGTAGTGTCAATCCCTCCTTCGTTGGAAGGCATGCGGCGCTTCTTAAGGGCTTCTAGTAATTTCGGTTCTAGCGGCATTATATCGGTATCGGCAAACCGATCATCGCACGAGCCTTTACCGCGAACAGGAGCAAAACGACTCTCAGGGGCCCCGGAGTTGTCGGCCTGTAGCGCGATCGCGCGATCGTACTCGGCGATGGCTTTATCAAATTCTGCTTGTCGTCGGAAGATATTGCCCCGATTGCCATGGACCTGAGCAAGTTTTGGATTCGAGGGCGAGCGCGCGGTTGAAATCTAAAAAGGCTTTATCAGGTTTGAAGCTATAGTAAAAGGCATTGCCACGACCATTATAAGCCAGGGCAAATTTTGGATCGAGGGCGATGGCTTGGTTATAATCGGCGATGGCTTTATCAGCCTCGCATTGATTGACGAAAGCATCGCCGCGTTTCGTATAGAGCAGGGCTGATTTCGGGTCGAGGGCGATCGCTTGGCTGTAATTGGCGATGACTTGATCGAAGGCTCTTTTTTGCTGGAAGGCATTGCCGCGCTCCCTGTAGACATAGGCCAATTTGGGGTTCAACCCGATCGCTTGGCTATAGTCGGCAATGGCTTTATCCCACTCTCCTCGCTGGTAAAACACGGCAGCCCGATCGGCGTAGACTTCAGCAACCTTGGGATCAAGTTCGATTGATTGGTTAAAGTTTTCGATCGCGTTATCCCATCCAGATATTCCTTTGAATACTAAACCCCTTTGGTGGTAGGCAACAGCAGATTTTGGATTGAAGGCGATCGCTTGGGTATAGTCGGCGATGGCTTTGTTCCATTCCTTAACATCCCGAAAAGCATTGCCACGGCTGAGGCAAAGGTCAACCGATGGGCAGTCTGAAGCTGTCGATGCATTCGTCACTACCGCTGGTGGCGCTGCATTCGTCACTACCGCTGATGGCGCTGGCTGACTCGCACAACCGCCTAGGGCCAATACCACCGCACTCATCCCGCCAATCTGCTGCCAAGTCTTATTTGTTGTTACCATTGTTAGTCTCGTGGATCGATGCTTCACCGGATTTCTGATTGTAACTACAAAGACTTACATAGAGATTTCGTAAACCTATTGCCGAAATCAATGCTATGTAGGCGATCAAATCACGCTGTCGAGCGATCGCGTCAGTTGAAGCCTGCGGCATTAGCGAGTGGGGCTGGCGAGTTGCAATGTGGGACTGGGAACTTCCACTTGGAGTAGGTCGAGTCCGCGCTCGTAAATGGTGTCGATCGCCAGCATATCCCCGTCAGCCGTCATGAATTTGTGATCGGCGGTAGCCTTAATCGTGGTGCCGTCGTCGAGTTGGTAGGCGAAGACTTCTTGCTGCCCGCGATTGTGCCACTGCTGTATCGGTTGGGTGTAAACATAACCGGCGGGAGTGATGCTGTAGACGGTGCAGGGGAGTTGCTTTTCAACGATTTCGCCGATCGCCATCGCCCCATACTCCACCGTCAACACCGGCGTATCGTAGCTGAGGCAATATTCGGCAAACATGCACCATTTGCTCGAATAAATCGGAGGCAACTTTAGTCTTCACGCCATTTTTGGCCGCGCCATCGACAAAGATTTCGCGGTGTTTTTCCATTTCGGCTTTCTTCTTTCTTACCCATGGCGCGCCGCAGCAGATCGGCCTCGCCCAGACTGTAGCCGCCCATGTCCTGGGCAATTTTCATGATCTGTTCCTGGTAGACCATGATGCCGTAGGTTTCGTTGAGGATGGGGTCAAGATGGCGTGGTCGTAGGCGATCGCTTCCGCGCCCATGTTTGCGATTAATAAATTTGGGAATGAGTCCCGCATCCAGAGGACCGGGGCGATAAAGCGCAAGCACAGAGGAAATATCTTCCAGACCTGTCGGGCTTCAGATCGCGCACAATCTGGCGCATCCCCGACGATTCCAACTGAAAGATGCCTTCCAGTTCCCCCCGCGCCAGCAACTTGTAGATTTCCGGATCTTCGAGAGTCAAGTGATCGAGATCGATGTCTATATTGTGATTTTGTTTGACCAGATTCAGAGTTTTTTGAATCATCGTCAGGTTTTTTAAGCCCAGAAAATCCATTTTCAATAGTCCGATGGATTCGATGTCTTCCATGTAGTACTGGGTGAAGACGGCACCGTCGGCGTTGCGTTGCAGCGGCACAATTTCGTCTAGGCGCTCGGCGGAAATCACGACGCCTGCTGCATGAATGCCCACACTTTTGTTAGTGCCTTCAATCCGGATGGCCATGTCAATCCACTGCTGGTAAGTGACATTGGATCCGGGGACTTTGTCGCCGCTGTCGTAGCGCTTTTTGAATTCCGGTTCCGGTGAGGGTTCGTCGGTTTTGCAGATCATCATTTTCAACTTGGCCGGCTTCCCGCGCACAACGGGGATCATTTTGGCCATTTTGTCGGACATCCCCATAAGGAATGTTCAACACCCGCGCCGTGTCTTTCAGCACCGCCTTTGAGGTCATGCGGTTGTAGGTGATGATTTGTGCCACCCGCTCCGTGCCGTACTTTTCGGTGACATATTTGATGACTTCTTCACGGCGATCGATGCAAAAGTCCGTGTCAATATCCGGCATGGACTTCCGCTCGGGGTTCAGGAAGCGCTCGAACAGCAAGCCGTGATGCACGGGGTCGATGTTCGTAATGCCCATAGCGTAGGCAACGAGGGAACCTGCTGCTGAACCCCGCCCCGGTCCCACGGGAATGCGTTGTTTTCGGGCATAAGCTGATGTAGTCCCAGACGATCGAGGAAGTAGGCCGGCAAAGCCCATCTGCTGCATCATCTTGAGTTCGTAGTCCAGCCGATCGCGATAGCCTAAGCTCATCTCATCCCAGCGACTGGCATTTGAAGTCGTTCCAGCAAGCCTGCCCAGTGCAACGTGTTCAAAATATTGTCCGGCCGTGTGTAGCTCTCAGGGACGGGATAGTCCGCAATCCGGTGTTCGCCCAGGATGTGGTACTCCTCAATTTTGTCGGCGACTTCGAGAGTGGTGGCGATCGCGCCATCAATCACCGCTTCAGGCAGATGATCCTGAAACATACCAGCGCATTTCCTCTGCCGATTTGAGATATTCTGTGCCGCTGTAGCGCAGTCGTTTGTCTTCGGTAATGAGCTTGCCCGTTTGAATACATAATAAGGCGTCATGCGCCTCTACATCAAAGCAGGAAATGAAGTGCGAGTCGTTCGTGGCAATAAGTTTAATATCCAGTTCACGCCGCGATGTTGAGAATCTCGGCATTTACAATGCGGCTCTTCTGGCACCCATGATCCTGAATTTCTAAATAATAATCATCACCAAACAAATCCTTATACCACTGGGCAATTCGCCGTGCCACCTCGGGCCGACCCGCCAGAATCGTTGGGGAATTTCGCCACCGAGCAAGCACTGGTGACGATTAGCCCTTCGTGGTACTCCGTTAGCAGATCTTTATTAATGCAGGGACGGGCAAAAATGCCTTTACCCTGGAAGCCCTGGAGGTGGGATATGGTGGTGAGTTTGACCAGGTTTTTATAGCCCTGGGTGTTTTTGGCGAGGACGACTTGATGGTAACGAGGACGCTTCTCTTGCTTGCTGACGTCGCCGTTAATCAGGTACATTTCGTTGCCAATGATCGGCTTGACGCCCTTGTTGCGGCAGACCTTGAGGAGTTCGATCGCCCCGTACATGACGCCGTGATCGGTAAGGGCGATCGCGGGCATATTCAATTCCACCACCCGCTCGATCAGTTCGGGCAGTTGACTGGCCCCGTCGAGTAGGCTGTAGTCGCTGTGAATATGCAAGCCAACGAAGGACATAGAGAGGTTCCTCAAGCCGTGAGCAATCACAGAGTACACCAGATTTAGCGGTTTAGATCGAAAAATGATCCACGAATAGGGCTGGACCATGCAGATGTCTGTTAGTTCATCATTTCAATTTAGGAACCTCTATATTTGGGTTGCCTGGGGAGACGCTCGCGGTTGACTGGGCATTCGGGGCATCACAGAATAAGCTTCTGCCAAACTATGGGTAGAAAGATCGCCTTGAATCTGACGCAACTCTGCGGCCTAGAGTTGGACGAAACAGGCAGGGTGACTGGGGTGCCTTGGGAGCAAAGCCGCAGCCATAACGGATTGTCAAACAAAACATTCACAGTCCCATCTGATCAAATGCCCGCTTCTCAAGGCGTTGAGCGATCAGATCCTTGAAATCAATGTGATCGAGAGACTTGGTGTCGAAGACAAGAAGGCCATCTTGCTCTCTCAAGCCAGTTTGACCCGTGTGAGGCAGTGAGAGGTGTGAGTCGGTGGTTTGAAGGCTGCTGATTTTCTCAACTAATGTCTGAACGATAAATTGCTCTGACGAAATTCCCTGGATCGAGGCAAGTTGCTCAATCGCTTTTTGCAGTGTAGGAGAGAGGTTCATCGGAATACCTCGACGTTCAGCATGACTAGTTTAACCTAGAATCACGCTCTGAATAGCCTATCAGAAGGTGCTGTATGGTCGTCAAGCCTGCACTAGGAAAAGCTCCGCTGCCAATCCCGTTTTGGCGGCTGCCGCCGCTGCTGTAACCACAGTCCTATCAGCAAACCAACCCCAACACAGGCGGCCAAGTAAGCGAGAGAAATTAACCGAATCCACAGGGGTGGGGCCACCCCCTCAACGTCAATGGTTTGGGCTACGTGAAAGGGTTGAAACTGTCGTTTAGAACCCACCTGAGGGGCCACCTCAACCGCCACGATATGGGGTGTACCATCAAAGAACTGCTGTTGCCAAATAAATTTTCCAGACTGGTCGGGCACTCCTTGGTAGGCAAACGCCACCCATTCATCCGCTGCCGGTTTGGCTTGGATTCGCAAAGCGACATCGGTGACGGGTTGCTGGGTTTTGGTATCGATCAGACTCACTTGGAGTTTCGCAAGCTGACCAACCGTGGCCGTTTCGTCCCCCAAAAGCTTCATTTCTAACCCCTGGGATTGTCGTTGAGCAGGCTGGCTAGAGATCGGCTCAGAAGTCCCATGGGTATGTTCAGCGTGAGTCTGCTCGGCATGGGTATGTTCTACTGGGCCAGACGCGACAATCCCCCCGGTGATGGCGGTAATTCCGCACTGATATTGACCCAGAGGAGAGCCGCGATCGCAACCACAATTACGCCACTCAACAGTAAACGCACCCGTTGCGGAGCAATTTCTCCCAGCTGCATCGGTTGACCACTGCCAATCACCCACCCCCCGACCAATCCTGCGGCCAACAGAATGGCCATCAGAATACCCAGATTACGGTATTTCACCCAACTCTCCGGGACATCGAGAGTCAGGGTTTGCTGGAGCGGGGCAAAGGAATTGGGGGTAGTCGGCGTGACCTCAACCTGGAGTTTATAAGTACCGCGAATCGGCAGCATTTGCTGCCATTCTAGCTTTCCAGTCGGTGCGACAGCCTTCATGTCGAGCAACGTCGTATCTTCGACGATCGGAAAATCGGTTGTAAACCAAGGAGTCGCAGACGGTGTGCGCAGTTGCAGGTGGATCTGAGCATTCTTGAGTGGCTGTCTAGCCCCATCCAGCGCTTGCAGGGATAACTGCACCGGCTCCTGAGGATGGATTGCTTCCGCTTCAAACGGTCGCACCTGGCTCGCGATCGGGTTGGTCGCTAAACGAATTGTAGGCTGCGGGGCTTGGGCATACCCCATCCACCCCCACAACACCACACCGACTAGACAAATAACACTGAGCAACGCTGAACGCTTAAATTTTGACATCGCTTTATTCTGCAACGGGCCAACACAACTGAGCGGCATTTTGACCTAGTGGCAATTCACCAGCGCCGTGTGGTGCCGAAGTGAATGCACTCGGTCATGAACGGCAGGATAGGTGGTGAAGTAGACCGTCCACAGGATCAAGGCCATCAAAGAGACATAAAGTCCTGATTGTACTGGCACCGACAGAGTGCGACGGGCGACCTTTTGTTGGATGGAACCATAGGCTTGAGTAGTCATTTGAACCTCACAAATAAAACGAGCAGGGTAGATAGAAATCAGACGGGATGATCGAGCACACTCTTCATTGTTAAAGTGAACCCAACTGGCTGCTAACTCAGGAACGAGAACCCATTAAGGTGGTGCCCCCCGGAACCCTTAAGAGCAATCCGATCTTATACATGAGCGCACTCAGGCTCACAAGCGCATTCAGGCTGAAAGTATTGATACGCCTAGATATTCTCTCTCAATTTATGTCGAACTTCTACATCAACCTTTCAATGCTTGACCACCGAGCTCGACTAACTCAGCATTTAGAACTCAGCATTTAGAAAATTTGCCAGACCCCTCGGATGATTCGTAAGAGCACAGTAGGACAAGTATTCGATGAAAATTGTATCACTTGCAACTCATTAGTTAACTCCTTAACTATTTTTTATTCACCAATTTTAACTAGACATTAAAAAGCAGTAAGGAATGTAACGTTATAGTGTCAATCTATGAACTCGTGCCAAACCGGTTTCAGTCATCCCTGAGGAGATTCTATGAAAGGAATAGCCGGATTTAGATTTCCTTGAGCGAGACGCTCAAGTCTCGAGGCGAGTGTCTCGCTCACCTTGATTTGGATACTTTCTTGCCTAAAAAATAGCCTTGGCACCCAGGATTGTCTGAGCAGGCTAACGCGTTGAACTCTATTTCTTACTGTTACGCTTTTAGTTACGCTTCTACTGTTACCGCTTCTTACTGTTACCGCTTCTTACTGTTACCGCTTCTTACTGTTACCGCTTCTTACTGTTACCGCTTCTTACTGTTACCGCTTCTTACTGTTACCGCACCTATGCAAAAGCTCATCCCAAAGCCTTAAAAGCGTCCGTTCTCTCCTGACCTACGCTTGTTTCCCCTTAATCTACTCGATAGGCTAGACGGGTCCTAGCCTATCGCAATTGTTATTACACCATGACTTGACAACCATGAAAATGGTATCCTTCAAGACATAATTAGTTGCTATTTCTATGATTAAGTACTTCCACGACTTGGATTTGCGCAATTCAGGTTCACAAGATTCACGGATTCATTAAAAAACGTCATAGACTTTTAGTGACTACGAAGACTGGCTTTACACCCGCACTTATTAATTCACTCTCTATTGCCGAATCGTTCTTGGTTTAGATTTGCTTGTCTATTTGATTGTCCGCATGTTTCAACAACAACGGGGTTTGGAGATAACGCATCGTGAAAAGGCGAAGGTTAATTCAATATGCTGGCTTGAGTAGTTTGGGTTTGCTTGGTGGGCTAGGGACGCGGGCAGCGGCAACCACGTTAAGTGCGCCAGAAGTCCGTTTCAGCAATTTACAGTCCATCTTGCAATCCTTTGATTTTGAGGTTGCGATCGTCGATCGCGCAGGGCAAGAAGTTAAACGACAGTCGCGACAGGCAAGTTTCTTTGTAACTGAATTAGACAAGACAGATCCCTCAATAATGCCCTTAACCATGGTGGCAATTCCTGAGGGTAAGTTTGTTATGGGGGCTGCCTCGGAGGAACGTCAAATTTCAGCCCAAGAGCTACCAGTTCACGGGGTGACCGTTCAGCCCTTTTTTATGTCTAAGCACCCGATTACGCAGGGGCAATGGCAAGCGGTCAGTCAGCTACCTCAGGTGAATCGCGCTTTAAGCTCTAATCCTGCCCACTTTAGCGGTCATGAGCATCCGGTTGAGTCGGTGTCTTGGCTAGAAGCTGTCGAGTTTTGCGATCGCCTGTCGCGCCACACCGGCGAAACCTATCGCCTACCCAGTGAGGCTGAATGGGAATATGCCTGTCGGGCTGGCATGGCCACTCCTTTTAACGCAGGCGCGACCCTGACCCATCAGTTGGCCAACTACAATACCCAGTTTGTTTATGCGGCCGAACCCACCGCCACCTATCTGCCTTCCACTACTCCGGTCGGCAGTTTCCCATCTAATGCCTTTGGTTTAACCGACATGCATGGCAATGTCTGGGAATGGTGTGCTGACCAGTGGCATGACAGCTATCAAGGTGCCCCCACAAATGGCCAAGCCTGGGTTGATCGGGAGCCATCCCCGTTGAGATCGCTACGCGGTGGCAGTTGGGCGGATCATCCGGCTCAGGCTCGATCGGCAAGTCGATCCGGCTATCCGGCGGATGCCTTAAACCGAATGATTGGATTTCGCGTGGCCATGGGTGCAGGAGGAGTGTAATGGTAGGGTTGCGTAAAATTCCTGTGACGGTGTTAACGGGATATCTCGGGGCGGGCAAAACCACCCTGCTGAACCATATTTTGACCGCTGATCATGGGCAGAAAATCGCCGTGATTGTGAATGAATTTGGCGAAGTCGGGATTGATCACCAACTCGTGATCGGCACCGATGAAGAAATCTTTGAGATGAACAACGGGTGCATTTGTTGCACCGTTAGGGGAGACTTAATTCGGATGATTGGCAAGCTGCTAGAACGCCGGGAGCAGTTTGATGTCTTAGTCATCGAAACTACCGGATTGGCGGATCCAGCCCCTGTCATTCAGTCGTTCTTCGTCGATGAGGTCCTGCATGCCGAAACGGTGCTCGATGCGGTGGTGACGGTCGTTGATGCCAAGCACATTTGGGATCATTGGGATAGTAGCGAAGCCCAAGAACAAATTGCCTTTGCCGATGTCGTAATCTTAAACAAGATCGATTTGGTATCGCCCACAATTCTAGAAGAGCTAGAGAAGCGGATCCGGGGCATGAATGCGATCGCTAAACTCCATCGCACCCAAAATTGTGCGATCGATCTGAATCAATTACTTGGATTAAATGCTTTTGACCTCAAACAAGCCTTGAGTATCGATCCACAATTTTTGACGGAAGATGCCCACGACCATGACTCATCGATCGCCTCTGTTGCCATCACAACCTCCGGCAGTTACAGTAGCGTCCAAGTCAACCGTTGGCTCTACCAGTTAGTGCAAGATCAAGGTGCCGATATTTTCCGTATGAAGGGCATTTTGAATTTGGATGACGCTGATCGACGGTTTGTATTTCAAGGCGTGCATATGACCCTCGATGGTAGACCGGGTAAGCCTTGGCAATCAGGCGAATTGCGCAAAAACGAGTTGGTGTTTATTGGGCGTAACTTAGATGAACAGCGATTAAAAGCGGGTTTCCAGACCTGTCGTCTCGAGGCGTCGGCTGAAGTGGTTGGTTGAGCTAAATTCCAATGGGTGAGGAAGGTAACCGATGAAATTACAGCATTATTTAGGGGGCATCGAGAATCTCGGCCCGGTCAGCGTTGAAAAAAAAGTGTTTGTGCAAACTTGGGAAGAGCGTATTTTTGGCATCCATGTTGCCATGATGGCCCTGAGCAACCATCTTGACCAAGCTCTACCCAAATACCCGATTAAACAGGTACCCACGAAGTTTAAAGATTTTTGGACCTGGGGTCATCTGCGCATGGGGGCCGAAGCCATGCAGCCCTTTGACTATTTTCGGTTGCGCTATTACGAAAAATGGTTGGGCGGGATTTCGGGGTTCTTTGTCTCCCAGGGCTATATCACTGAGGCTGAGTTGGATGCGGCTACAGCCACCTATCTTGCGAGTCCTCCATCGAATAGCTTTACCCCACCCGCAGGAGGAAATCCGGCGATCGATACTCAAGTGATTCGCTACCTGCGGGAGGGCGATTCGCCCAAGCGAGAACTCAAGGCGGCTCCCAAGTTTACAGTTGGCACTAAGGTGAAGGTGAAGGATCCGAAGGTCGTGGATCATACACGCTTACCGGGTCATCTCCGGGGCAAAACGGGCGTCGTTTACTTAGTTTATCCCGATGCTTACACCTATTTCTTTTCCACGGGTCCGGATGGTATCGGTGAACCCATGCCCGTTTATCTGGTGTCCTTCAATCCGGCGGATATTTGGGGTGCTGCCAAGAGTGAACCCAATTCTACCTATTACGATGATCTGTTTGAAACCTATCTTGAAGCGGTGTGAGGTCAGCATCTTATGAGTGGATACGAGCATTTTAAGTACAGCATCGATCGCGAGACCTATAGTGCTGCCCGCGTGCGAGCCTTAGAGGCGCTATTGGTAAAAAAAGGGGTGATTACAGGTGCAACGGTGGATAAGGTTTTGAGGTACTTTAAAACCGAAATGGGGCCGTTTAATGGCGCCAAGATTGTGGCGCGAGCCTGGGTTGATCCGGCCTTCAAAGCGCGACTCTTGAAAGATGCCAATGCCGCGATCGCCGAAATGAAGTTTCCCCCCGGCATGTCTGGGGCGGAAGGCGAGCACTTAAAGATTGTCGAAAATACGTCCAAAGTCCATAACTTGATTGTCTGTACCCTGTGTTCTTGTTACCCT
This sequence comes from uncultured cyanobacterium, assembly GCA_963766075.1. Lineage (GTDB taxonomy): Bacteria > Cyanobacteriota > Cyanobacteriia > Leptolyngbyales > Leptolyngbyaceae > CAVYAN01. The sequence continues at coordinate 15,042 of CAVYAN010000075.1, forward strand.
TGGCCAACCTTGGGCTTACCACCTTACTGGTTCAAAGATCCCACATTCCGGGCCAGAGCCGTGCGCGAACCACGTGCTGTATTGAAGGAATTTGGCTTGGCGATCGACCCCGCTGTCGAAATTAAAGTTTGGGATAGTAGTGCCCAGATTCGTTGGTCGGTGTTACCCGAACGGCCTACTGGGACGATGGGCATGACCGAAAGTCAGTTGGCGGCGATCGTCACCCCTGAATCGATGATGGGTGTCGGCAAAATTAAGGTGGCTTAAGCGATCCAGAAGAACCAAAGGAGAACCGGATGCAAACTCAGTTTGAGCATTTTGCCGCGGCGAGCATGCTGGGCAGTAAAGACTCCCCGCCCCGTTGTGATGGTGAGCTGTTTTTTGAGGATTCCTGGGAAGGTCGCGCGTTTGGGATTGCGATCGCCCTGGCCAAAAAAGGCCATTATGAGTGGGAAGACTTTCGGCAGCAGTTGATTACGTCGATTGGCGAATGGGAAGCGGAACATGCGCTCGACGATCCAAGCTGGAATTATTATCAGCGTTGGCTCTTAGCACTGGAGCGACTGATGTTAGACACCCACTTAATCGATTCAGCGGAACTGGATCAACAATTGGCTGAACTGCTGACACAAGAGGCATTGGACTAGAAACACATGGACCCTTCGGAGCGTTGCTGAATGATGATATGAATTAGTGACTTGAGCGAGACCACACCCTCAGCCTCCTGCCATCTTAGAGAGTGAGAGAGACCCTGCTGAACATGCCAATCAAGGCGAGGGCGTTGTCCCAAGTCAGTCAGAAGAAATCCCAGATTGATGGCGAACAATTGCGCCGTGGCCAAGAGCATCAAGAGACAAGTTAACGCTTGAGTCTGGCGGATGGGGGAGCGCAATCGGTCAAACGTTGCTTATGTATGGTCTTTGAAATGGGGTTCAACGCCCCAAAGCGTTGCCCATAGAGCGCAAAGGTTTGTAACGTTGGGGTCTCGCTCGTGATTACCACCCAAGTGTCTTGGGCATTCGGCCAGTGGGCAGTGGCCAAATGGCACTGAATATCCCCAGCACCGCCGCTTGAGGATACAAATGAGCGTAGCTGTCTATTTTAATTTTACTGATGCTCGAAACCCCTGATATCAATAAGGTTTCACAGGTTTTCGGATACCTGTTATTTCTGTCTTAAAACGGCTGAGAATCTATACTGCTAAAAGGTTGTAGATATTTCGAGGCTTTTTTAGAAAAATGATTTTTTACTAGGTGTATGAAAATCTCGTAAATTGGCTGAAACCTATGATTCACAGGCTTTTCAAGGATATTGAAACTACTTGGATTAGGGGCTTTCAGGGCTGAGAACTGATTGTAAGACTCATAGCATCAGAAGCTGAAATGACTAGCCCATAAGTGCTTCAGCGGTTTTAAAATTAAAAATAGACACGTACGGAAACAAAACCCAGGCGTTTTCTGAATCATTCAGTGGCAATGCTGTGAACTTGGAGGACATTTCCCGCTGACTCTCGATCTAAACCTGTTGCCGGTGTTGCTGGAATATTGACCATGAATGGGCGATCGCTAAATTTGGCTTGCCAGCTTGTGATGGGAATGATGATTTGCATTGGAATTGCGCTCAAGAGTTCTGTACTCACGACAACGGCAGGTCGGGTTTTCTGAATCTCTTGTCCTCGTGTCGGATCAAGATTAATCAGCCAAATTTCTCCGCGATGTGAGTTAATCATTCTCAAGTTCCCAATCTTCGCCATCGAGGATGGAAAATTCTGTGACGGCGGGTTCTGTTCGGAAGCCTGCCGTCATAGCGCTTAGATGAGGCTGAAGCAGTCGATGGCGTTCGGCCAAAGGGAGGGCGGCAATTTGTTCAAGGGAGGGGGCCTCCGCGATTTTCGCCGGGGACTCTGAGCGCAAAGAATCTACAAAAGTCAAAACTTCTTGCTGTTTTTCTAACGGCAGCTGATGATGCAGCCAAGGCAACCGCATGAATCAATAAGGTGGTGTATTGTTGAGAATATTCTCAATAGCATAGGCTTGTTGAGAATAAAACTATCCACCAGTAGCATTTTTCAGCGATTAGGGCACCAGCGGTGCAGATAGCGTTCATGAGGTGGCCCTGTGAATCTATGGGGCATAACACACGCGAAAGACAAGAACAGCAGATAATTGAGGACTAAATTATTAAAGGGTAGTTCGGAACCTAATATAGAGTGGCATCTATCAAAATGTTAGGCTCCAAAGCCGCCTGTCTGGGCTATGCTCTCGGCTGATTTCATCTTCTTGTCTCTCGGAGAATTCAGGGAATCTGGGTCGAGGGCGTGCACATCTCAGAATTGCTTGTTTTTCACCTCCGATTTCAAAAGAGTTGCTCTCCTGCCTTATTGCCCTATGATTAAGAAAAATCCTCCCGTGCCCCTTCCGGAAAAACTTTGGGGCGAACAGTGGCGTTTTGCCACACTGCCCGCCGCAAATTTGGCGGATGCCTTTGAGGGCCGCATGATTCCCATTCTAGAAATGCCCCCATCCCGATTGCCCCTGAGTCTGGGCTTAGCCTCTCACCTGCCGATTCCTGGGATCGTGATTGATGGCGGACGCACATCCATGAAGCTGGCCCTATGGCTACAGCAAGCCCAACCCAGGGCCATCAATTGTATTGCTGGGGCACCGGATGGCTTGATTTTAGAAACAGCAGCACTCGATCGCTGGATTGTGGCGACCTTTGATGATCCTGAAGTCCGTCACGCCGGCCAAGAATTTGAACGACGCAAGCAGTCCAGCCAGGGTCTACATTTTCTCCTGGTGCAACCGGACAATTCAGGCATGACCTACAGTGGGTTTTGGTTGCTGAAAAACGAGGCCCTAACCGCTAACGTCTCTAAAAACAGCATCCACCCGGACTGAAGCAACAGCGCATTGGTAAGCAGCTCCGCGCAACTAGCGAGAGATTGCTCCCTGAGCGAAGTCGAAGGGAGCAATCTCGATCAGTATGATTTTCTCTGGAAATCGATTGAGGTGGGCGATCGCCCACCTCAATCCTGATCTCGGGAAAGGGTGGACTAGAGCTTGCCGCCACACTCTGGACAGAACTTGTTCGTGACAATGTTCTGAGCCCTACAGTCGGGGCAGGCGATTGTCTCCGCCGAACGCTGCAGAATTTTATGCTCCGGTAGCCCCACCATTTCAGCATTACTCTTACCGGGTGGGACCATGGGATAGCAGTTTTCATCCCGCTTCACATGGACATCCATGAGTACAGGCCCATCATGAGCCAATAAAGTCGCCACAGCCGCCTGAAGATCAGCCGGATCGCGAACAACGATGCCCTTGATCCCAAAGGCTGCCGCTAACTTCTCGAAGTCAGGCATAGAGGGCTGCATATTAGAAGAGGAATAGCGCTCGCCGTAGAATGCCTCCTGCCACTGACGAACCATCCCTTGCCAGCCATTATTAATAATCACGGTTTTAACCGCAATACCATACTGGGCCAGAGTACCCAGTTCTTGGAGATTCATTTGGAAACTGGCATCGCCACTGACACAAATCACTTGCTCATGGGGCACGGCCACCTTTGCACCCATCGCTGCCGGCATACCAAAGCCCATAGTGCCCAGCCCAGCACTGGAAATCCAGCGGCGAGGACCATTTTTGAGGAACTGGGCAGCCCACATTTGGTGCTGGCCCACATCGGTGGTGTAGTAGGCGTGAGGAGCCTGGGCTGCCAGTTCCACAATTACTTCCTGAGGCGAGATCACGTCGGGATAGTGGGGAACCTCTAAGGGATAGTCTTCCTTCCAGCGGGCAATCCGGTTCAGCCATGCCTGATTGCGGTGCTCATCCCGCGCGTCCCCGTCTTCCCGGCTCTTGCGCAGCAGCTCATTCAGCACTTGTTTGACATCGCCAACAATTGGCACCTCCGGAGACCGATTTTTACCCACCTCCGCTGGATCAATATCAATATGGATAACCTTGGCCCGATTGGCAAAGGTATCGAGTTTCCCCGTCACGCGATCGTCAAATCGTGCGCCCACAGCAATCAGCAAATCACATTCGGTCACCGCAAAGTTAGCATAGGCAGTGCCATGCATGCCCAACATGCCCACCGACAGAACATGGTGCTCGTCAAAGGCTCCCAACCCCATCAGTGTCGTTGTTACAGGGAGATTAAAGCGCTCGGCCAGTTCTTGAATTTCGACATGGGCCGCTGCGGAAATCGCCCCTCCCCCGACATACAACAAAGGCTGAGTTGCTTCACGAATCAGCCGCAAAGCCTGGGACACTTGGCGGGGATTCCCCTTCACCGTCGGACGATATCCCGGCAACTTCACATCGCCTGCGGCCACGGGCTCATACTCAAACTCTTCCTGGGCTACATCCTTTGGCACATCAATCAACACCGGACCCGGACGACCGGAGCTCGCAATATGGAAGGCTTCTGCGACGATTCGCGCCATATCACGGGGATCGCGCACCACATAGGAATGCTTCACAATGGGTAGCGTAATGCCGTAAATATCAGTTTCTTGGAAGGCATCACTGCCGATCGCCGGACGTGGCACCTGGCCCGTAACGATCACCATCGGAATCGAGTCCATATGGGCTGTGGCAATGCCAGTGACCAAATTGGTCGCCCCTGGGCCAGAGGTGGCAAAACACACCCCTACCTTGCCAGTCGCCCGGGCATAGCCGTCGGCAGCATGCGTAGCACCCTGTTCATGGCGCACAAGAATATGTTGAATGCCACCTGCGGCCTCTGCCTTATACAGTTCATCATAGATGGGCAGAATGGCCCCGCCGGGATAGCCAAAAATGTGCTGAACCCCATGGCGGCGAAGGCTATCGATCAAGGCATAGCCGCCAGTAACCCGCTTAACAGCCACACGTTGCAGTTGCACTGGGAAACCTCACCAAACTGAGTAATGTTTTATCGGACTTCGTATGCGGACCTTTGCATTCAGTATCGAATGCTGTATTCAGACACTTGCGACTGGTCTAAACCTTCAGTCTAGTGCTGATTTTCATGGATGTCGAGTAGATTAAGCAGCGTAAACAGAGCAACCGGCCAAGCTGGCGCAACCCGCAGGCGGCGATCGCGCAATTCATCTACAAAATTCATCTATAAAAAATTCATTTGCAAAAAATTCATTTGCAAAAAAATCGGCCAGCCAAGCACCTCAGCCGAATTGTTTTTTCGCTTGCTCATAGATTTCCTCAGTAATCTGAGCAATGCCCGCATCTTGGGCAAATTTTTCAATTTTTTTACGCGCAGCGGGGCGCACAAAAAACGGAATTTCTTTTAACCGTGCCTCAGCATCGGCGGTCCATTCTACGGAACTACTCATTCCACAACGTCTCCCTGATCTACTTCCCTCTCATCCATAGGCTCTTGTCGCAAGCCTTCTAGCCAGCCGTTAACTCATAATATACACCCCAAGATACACCCCAAGTTGTGACCGTTGATCTGATAGCCCCTATCAAAACTGGGAACACTAGTACGGACAACGACTTCTGAGCAAGGCCATTGTCAACCCTTGATGTTTCAGGTAGCTTCCATGAACTTCCGACTGTACTTGCGGCGCTGGTTGGTAATCAGTCTGAGTCTAATTGCTTTGGGCTTATCCATCGCGATGCATCCCGCTACGGCCACCCCGCCCACCGCCAAGAATGAGGCGGTGACAGTCCCCACTGTCCCATTCTTGGAGCAGGGGCGAGCGCTATATCAATCAGGCCGCTTTGTCGAAGCGATCGCCGCATGGAAACAAGCCGAACAACAGTATCGCCACACGGGTGATCGCCTCAACCAAGCCCTCGTCCTGAGCTACCTTTCCCTCGCTCAGCAGGATCTCACCCAGTGGCAAGCCGCCCAGGACTCAATTGATCAAAGTCTAAAACTGTTGAGCAGCGCCCAACCTGACGCACTGTCGTGGGCACAAGTCCTTAACGCCCAAGCCAGTCTGCTGCTCCACACAGGCAAGCCCGACGACGCTCTGAACACTTGGCAACAGGCCCAAAAATACTACGATCAAGCCGGCGATCGCCCCGGCAGTATCGGCAGTCAAATCAATCAAGCCCAGGCCCTCCAAACTCTAGGCTATTACCGCCGTGCTCGTCAGCAGCTTGAAACCTTAAATCAAACCCTGGCCACGCTGCCCAATTCCACGATCAAGGTCAGTGGCTTACGCACGCTCGGGGCCGCCCTGCAAACTGTTGGCGATAGTAGCAATAGCCAGACTGCTCTGGTAAAAAGTCTTGACATTGCCCGCCAAATCAACGCCCAAACCGAGCTGCATCCCATTCTGCTTAGCCTCGGTCAGTTGGCCGTTGCCGCTGATGATCCCGATGCCGCCCTAGAGTATTTCCAGCAAGCCGAACAAGCGACCACCAATCCCCTAGAGCAACTGCAAGCTCGCCTCGATCGCTTACAACTCTTAATAGAACATGGCCAAACTGACCAAGCCGCAGAACTGGCGATCGCCCTAGCTGTCCAGATTCGGCAGCAATTCGTAGAACTGCCCGCCAGCCGCACCTCCCTCTACGGTGCCATTAACTTTGTTGCCCAGCTCAATAAACTTGAAGATCCAGCAAAGGTGTTGCCCCTCCAGGATCTCGCTCAACTCATGAGCAGCACTGTCCAGTCTGCCCGCCAACTCCAAGACGCCCCCGCCGAGGCCTACGCCCTCAATCAATGGGGCCAGTTGTACGATCGCACGCATCAATGGACCGAAGCTAAGGCCGTCATCGAAAAAGCGCTTACCATCGCCCGCAATCTACGGGCTGATGACATCATCGCCCAGTCCACTTGGGCGCTAGGGCAATTAGATCGTCAACAAGGCAATCGAGATTCTGCGATCGCACACTACACAGAGGCCGTGAAAGCCCTGCAAGCCATTCGAGGCGACTTGATTGCCACCAATCCGGATGTGCAATTCTCCTTTCGGGCCAGCGTCGAACCGGTCTATCGCCAATTGGTCGATTTGCTGCTAGCCAATCACCCGAATCAGGCAGAGCTGGTGCAGGCTCGGGGTCTCATCGAAGCATTACAGGTCGCAGAACTGGATAACTTCTTCCGGGAAGCCTGTCTCGACAAAACTCGCCAAATTGACCAAGTGGATCCCACAGCCACGGTCATCTATCCCATCATTCTGCCCGATCGCCTCGCCATCATCCTGTCCACCACCGGGCAGCCTCTTCAATACTATGCCACCGCTAAACCCCAAGCCGATATCGAACAAACCCTGCGAGATTTGTTCAGCGCCCTCAGTCCAGCAGCCAACTCCCAAGTCCGTCAGCGCCTATCTGCCCAGGTGTATGACTGGCTTATTCGTCCGGCCGAAATGGATCACGCCCTGAAAAACACAAAAACTTTGGTGTTTGTGCTTGATGGGCAGTTGCGTAATATTCCCATGTCGGCCTTGTATGACGGCAATCAATACCTCATTGAAAAATACGCCGTTACGCTTTCCCCAGGCTTGCAGTTAATGGCCGCCGCCTCTCTCAATGCAGATAAAATGGGCGTGATTGTGGGTGGGATTAGCCAATCCCATGCGGGCTTTGCTGCCCTGCCAGAGGTGGAATCTGAGGTCAAAAAAATTGCCCAAGCGGGGTCAATAGCCAAATTGCTCAACCAAGACTTTACCAGTGGGGCGATCGCGGATCACGTTAAAAATAGCCGAGCCAATGTCTTGCATCTAGCAACCCACGGACAATTTAGCTCACGCCTGGAAGACACCTTCCTACTCACCTGGGATGGCCGAGTCAATATTAAAGAGCTCTCGGAGCTACTCAAAAGCCGAGAAGGCTCATCTTCAAGGGCGATCGACCTTCTTGTCCTGAGTGCCTGCGATACAGCCACCGGGGACGATCGCGCAGTCCTGGGATTGGCAGGACTCGCCATCAAATCGGGTGCCCGCTCAACTCTCGCGACTCTCTGGCCCGTTAAAGACAAAGCCGCCGCCCAATTGATGACGCGCTTTTACCAACAACTGCGCCAACCCGGTAGCACCAAAGCCCAAGCACTCCGCCAAGCCCAAATCGACCTGATTCAGAACACAGACTTCAAAGAGCCCTTCTTTTGGTCATCGTTTGTTTTAGTCGGTAACTGGCAATAGGAGTTTCTACAGCTCCTTGCACAAGTTCTGTACAAAAAGTGTTTAGCACCCACCGTAGATTTCCAGCGAACTCCAGATCAAGTAAATCGCTCAGTCCACTCTAAAAACCTCTCATGCTTTATCAGCATATTTACTGAATCAATCCATCTAAAAGATACGTAAACTTCCTGCGGAATTCCACCGCTAGACTTCCTAGAATAGAGGTAGTGTCTCCCATTCAATTCGATTATGCAAGATCACTCTTGTCAGTCTGAGTTCAGTATTACGCTCACGTGTCTTGTATCTAATTTTGCAGCTAGGTTCAATATGATGAAACATCACAATCTTTTCAATATGGCGGTGGGCACAGTTGCCCTGATCGCCAGCAGCGCATGGATACCCGATGCCCATGCGGGTATGTTCGCGCCTCCCGCAGGTGGTGCGCCCAGTCAAGCGACAGGCGGGGCCTCGCGGGGTAGTTTATTCAAACCTTCCAGCCGCACCGCGCCCCAAGGGGCCACGGGCGGGGCCTCGCGGGGCAGTTTGTTCAAACCCAGTTCTAACCGCACCGCGCCCCAGCGCACTGCGGGTGGGGCGGCCCGTGGGCCTCTGTTTAGCACTCAGGGTGCCCCTAGTCAGGCGGCGGGTGGGGCCTCCCGTGCGGGTAGCTATCCTCTCAATTCAGAAATTGGCAGTACCACAGGCCCAGCAGCTTTGTTGGCAGTCTTGCCCCAGACCTTTTATGGCACAACGGTGGCAGAGCGCCCCACAATTCTGGTCTACGCGCCTGCTTCCAATGCGAGAGAAGTCCTGTTCAGCCTCAAAGATGAGGCTGGCAAAACCGTCCATGAAATGATGTTGCCCATCTCTGGAACTGCGGGCATTATGGCAGTGCAGCTCCCCGCCGAAGCTCCAGCATTGATCGTTGGCAAAAATTATCAGTGGTTTCTCGCTTTGATGGTGGATGGAGTCCTGAGCCCCAGCACACCCTACGTCGATGGGTGGATCCAGCGCATTCAGCCCAGTGCCACCATTACCGCCGCCCTGCAACAGCCCAATGCTTTGCAGCAGGCGACAGTGTTGGGTGCAGAGGGGGTGTGGTACGACTGTGTAGCAACGTTGGCAACGTGGCATGGCAGCCAATCTGACAAGAGCGCACCCCTGAAGGATTGGGCCGATCTACTGACTTCTGTGGGGTTAAAAGAGATTGCCGCAGCGCCCGTTATTTCTGTAGTGAATTAGTTTGTCCGGTGGCTCTGAGAAGTCGGAGGTTTGATCCTTTGAAGAGCATGGTACCGCCGTGCTCTTCTTTATTTTCTCATTCTGATTTTCCCGTCTGGGGTTGCCTCTTTTTCTTTGGTTTTCTCGGTTCTTGAACGTTTACTTTGGACTGCACCATGGCGATGTGGCATAACCTTAAAATAGCGCTTCAACATCACAGCAGTATGTTGATGATCACGCCAAGCGTGGCGCTGACGGTTTTGGCAGGGCAGTGGCTGGGCCTATTTAATCTACCCGAATGGAAGATTCGGGATGAACTATTTCGACTGCAATCCCTACCCGCCAGAGCTAACCCTGCGGCGGATGGCATTGTAGTAGTAACCATTGATGAAAAAGATATTCAATCGGTGCGCAAGTGGCCCATTCCTGATTGGGCTTTAGCGGATTTACTGGTTAAAATTCGTGCCCAAAAACCGCGCGCCATTGGCCTAGATCTCTATCGTGATTTGCCCGAAGATAAAGGCTATGCACAGCTCGAAAAAGTGTTCAAAACGACTCCTAATTTGATTGGGGTGGAAAAGATCACAGGCGATCGCGTACCACCGCCGCCGATTTTAAAGCAGTTAGGACAGGTAGGATTTGCTGACTTGGTGCTAGACAGCGATCGCCATCTCCGTCGTGCCCTCCTGACTGCCGAAGATGCTAAAGATAACCACACCCTTAAAGCCGGTTTAGCCACACAAGTGGCCTTGAAGTACCTCGAGGCCGAGGGGATTTCCCTCGAAAGTATTAATACTGATCAGCAAAAATTTCAGTTGGGTAAAGTCACGTTTACACCGTTAAAAAGCCACGATGCTGGCTACAGTGACGCTGATCTGGGGGGCTATCAAATTCTGCTGAATTGGCGGGGTGCCGAAACAGCTTTTGAGCAAGTGACGATGCGGGATGTGCTGGCGAACCGGGTGCCTGCGAATTTAATGCAGGATCGGATGGTGTTCATTGGCTCGACCGCTACTAGTACCAATGATTTCTTTAATACACCCTATAGTTCTTCCTGGTTTTCTGCCCAACAGCCCACCGCAGGTGTGGTCGTTCATGCCAATATTGCCTATCACCTAGTGCAGGGTGCCAAGTATGGCCGGGGCAACCTAACCGGATTTTCGGGAAAGCAAAACTTTGTCTGGGTGAGTTTTTGGGCGCTATTAGGATCTGTGGGCAGTTGGGGGTTGGCCAACCGCACCCTCCGCCGCTCCTTGCCGGGGGGTACGGTATTCTGGGCGACTGGGGCGATCAGTGGCAGTATTGTCATCGGGGCATACTGGACTTTTATGGCCGGAGTACTGATCCCGGTGACTCCCGCTTTGTCGGCTGTGATAAGTAGCGTGGTGGCTACGGTGCTTGCTCATAAGCACCAAAAGCTAGAGGCCGCAAACCGGAAGTTGGGTGCAGCAAACTGGCAACTGGCCAAGGCCAATAATCAACTGCTGGACTATTCCAAAAATCTGGAAGCTAAGGTGGCGGAACGCACCCATGAATTAATGGAAGCCAAGCAGGTAGCCGATGCGGCCAATCAAGCTAAAAGTGAATTTTTGGCGAATATGAGCCACGAACTGCGTACGCCTTTAAATGGCATTTTGGGATTTGCCCAAGTGCTGGAGCGATCGCCGAACCTTGCGGCAAAGGATCAAGAAGGGGTCAGAATCATTCACCAATGTGGTGCCCACTTGCTACTCCTGATTAATGACATTTTGGATCTCTCTAAAATTGAAGCCCGTAAGCTGGATTTGCATCTAACTCCTGTGCATTTACCCGTTTTCCTGCAGGGTGTTGCGGAAATTTGCGGGGTGCGTGCCGACCAGAAAGGCGTGAAGTTTCAGATGACCCTGGGCGATCGCCTGCCTGCGGGCATTCGTGCCGACGAAAAGCGTCTCCGCCAAGTTTTGATTAATTTATTAGGCAACGCAATTAAATTTACTGACCAGGGGAGTGTGACATTTCGGGTCTCTGCGCCTGGGGCCGATCAAGGTGAAGGTAAAGCCACGGGCGATACCTGCCGGTTGCGGTTCCAAATTGAAGATACGGGGGTAGGCATTTCTGCGGAACAACTTGCCCAAATCTTTCTCCCCTTTGAGCAGGCGGGGGAAAGTGGGCGCAAGGCTGAAGGCACAGGGTTGGGGCTCGCGATCAGTCAGAGAATTGTCGAGCTGATGGACAGTCAAATTCAGGTACAAAGCCAGGTGGGCGAAGGCACTATTTTTTGGCTGGAGGTGGAGTTTGAACTGGCCCGTGACTGGGATAGTCTGGCGGCAACCCCTCCTACTCAAAAAATTAGTGGAATCCGCGATCGCCAGCCGTTAGTGTTAGTGGTGGATGATGAGGCGCACCATCGCGAGATTGTCGCTACGCTATTGACCAATCTGGGCTTTCGGGTTCTGGAAGCGGGCGATGGTGCGGCGGGGTTGGAGCAAGCCATCAGCCACCAACCCGAGGCGATTCTGCTTGATTTGACCATGCCGGTGATGGATGGGTTTGAACTGATTCATCAGTTGCGGAATCAGATTACCACCCAATCTGTGCCGATCTTGGTGACCAGTGCCAGCGCCTTTGACGTTGATCGCCAGCGGAGCCTGCAAGCAGGTGCCACTGTATTTTTGCCAAAGCCGTTGCAGATGGATAGTGTTTTAGCCGCACTGCAAAATGTACTGGCGTTGGACTGGATCTATGCTGATCAACCTAACCCAGAAGTACTCGCTCCTGTAGCCGCTTCATCCGAAATCGTGCTGCCCGATGAAGCTGTTTTAGAGCAACTCCATCATCTTGCCATGATGGGGGATATAGAGGCGATCGAGGGCATCCTAGATCAAGTTATAGAATCCAATCCCCAATGCACTGTTTTTGTCACTGCGCTGAGGAAACTCGCTGCAAACTACCAGACGGGTAAAATCCGAAGATTTATTAAGCAATTTAAGACAACGGAATCCTATCTATGATCAACGACAGTCACGGATCATCCACGCGCATCCTGCTGGTTGATGATAATGCCACAAATCTAAAAGTGCTTTCAGAAGCACTGCGTGGGCAGGGTTGGACAACTCTAGTTGCTGATGATGGGGAATCAGCCCTGGAGCAAGTTGAGTATGCATTACCCGATTTGATTCTGCTGGATGTCATGATGCCAGGAATCGATGGATTTGAGACTTGCCAGCGATTAAAGGCAAATCCGGCAACCGCAGCGATTCCAATTATTTTCACAACGGCACTCTCTGATGCTGTGGATAAGGTGAAGGGCTTGGAACTGGGTGCGGTGGATTACATTACCAAACCGTTTCAGCAGGAAGAGGCGATCGCCCGCGTCAAGCTCCATTTAAAGCTTTCGCACTTGACCCAAACTTTGGAGCAGCAAGTAGAAGCCCGCACAGCGGAACTGTCGCGATCGCTGCAGCAGTTGCAGAAAACCCAGTTGCAGCTCGTACAAAGCGAAAAAATGTCTGCCTTAGGGCAGCTTGTGGCTGGAATTGGCCATGAGATTAATAATCCGATAAATTTCATCACCGGTAACCTGACACATATCAATGGATACACGGAAAACTTATTCCAACTCATCGATCTTTATCAGGAGAAGCTGCCCCAGCCTGATCCGAATATCAGCGAGTTAATGGAAGAGATCGACTTGGACTATCTCCGGGAAGACTTGGTTAAATTAATGAACTCCATGCAGGAGGGTATTAAACGTCTCCAAGAGATCAGCTTGTCTCTGCGCACCTTTGCCCGGGCTGATATGAGCCTGAATAAGAGTGAGTTTCAGGTCCATGAGGGATTAGATAGCACATTATTGCTGCTGAAGCATCGTACAAAGGGCAATCAACGTCGTCCGGAAATTCAAATCATCAAGGACTATGGCAACTTGCCGCCGATTAATTGCTATCCTGGGCAGTTGAATCAAGTCTTTATGAATATTATTGCCAATGCAATTGATGCGATCGATGAACTGAGTCTGACTCGCACCTATGGAGCTGCCATCCAAGACCCCAATACAATTACCATTCGGACAGCACTGACTGTGGCCCGAGATAGCATTATCCTTTCGATTCGAGATAACGCTGCTGGCATGCCTCCAGAGGTCCAAGCGCAAATTTTTGAGCCGACCTTCACCACAAAGGCTGTGGGCAAGGGGACAGGGCTGGGCCTGCCGATTAGCTATCAAATTATTGTGGAGAAGCATGGTGGGAAATTAGAGTGCCTCTCTACCCCTGCGGGGGACACAGATTTTAGAGGCACAGAATTCATCATTACGTTGCCTTGCTAAGTCGGGGCTAAATCGGGGCTAAATCGGGGCTAAATTAGGGACAGTTCTGGTCTATCACCATGCCCTTTCACCATGCCCCGTGCCTTCACCGCTCGATTATTCTTCCGCCTTTGTCAAATAGATGTCCAATAGGACTACCGTTTCTGGAATAGGCGATACTCAATCGCTAGGATCGAGCTTGTCACCGCAAGACTTATCTAAAGATTTATTGATCGTCGCGGAACCCTTGCCTTCTAACCTGTAGGAATAGAATCATCCCCCATGTTATATCGTGGGCAATGCAGGAGTGGGTAGAGGGATTATGGCGATCTTCAGCAAACGTACGATCGGGCTGATCAGAAAGCTGAGGGCAGCGCTGATGGGGCAGATGCTAACCCAGGATCAGCATTCTGACGTTGGGCGGGTTGGGGTTAAGAAATTTAGCATCAAAAAATGGATTCCCCTGGTGCTCCTGTCTATGACGCTAGGCTTGACGCTAGGGGTGGGGTTAGGGGGCTGCGATCGCGCCAAACTCTCTCCTGGTAGTGATCCCCTGCCCATCGTCTCTCCTCTCCGGGCTCGCCAACTGCCTGACTGGATTGAAGACATTAGCCCCACGGGAGAAGCCAAACCCACGGACCAAATCCGGATCCGGTTTAAGTATCCCTTAATCCCTGTGGAAAGTCTCGAAAGCGACGATTTGAAAGATCTCCTGCAAAAATTTGAAGTACTCCCGCCGCTGCCCGGTCAGTTTCGCTTTCTGACGCCTCGGATGGTTGGGTTTCAGGCGGATCAAGCCCTGCCCAAATCCACCCGCATTAAGATCACCCTCAAATCCGGACTGAGCGATCGCAGCAACCACCGCCTTACCCAAGACTTTGAATGGACCTTTAATACCGAATCAATTAATATTACCGACCTGCCCGGTTCAGACCAGGGCAATGAGCCCTTTGAATTAAAACCAGTTCTGAAATTCACCTCGAATGTGGAATTAGACCTGGGTAGTTTGGGCGATCGCCTCAGCCTTACCCCCGTGGATTCCAAAACGGCTGTTCCGGTAAAGATCAGCCTCGCAGAACAGCAGAAACTCCCCTCCGAATCGGGAGACAGCCCCGAAGCCCAGTTTGATCCCAGTGTTAAAACTTGGAAATACAACGCCACCCCTCAACAAATCCTCAGCAAGGACACCTCCTATCGCTTCGCCATTGCACCGGGTGTGCGCCCCATTGGTGGCAACCTCGCCAGTGAAACGCTCTTCGCGACCCAAATCAAAACCTATGCGCCCTTGGTCTTTAAAGAACTAACCCCGGTGGGCCTCCCCGATGCCAGCGGGACTCCTGGGCGCTTTACCCAAGGGGCGGCTAGCCTACAGTTCAACAACGGTCTAGAGAGTGAATCAGCCCTGGCAACCATTCACCTGGAACCGACCCCAAAAGCCGCGATCGCCCCTCTGCGTGTCTACGATGGCGAATCTAGCGTCAATTTAAATCCTTGGGCATTGGAACCCGACACGACCTATACGATTAAAATCGGCAGCGATCTGAAGGATAAGTATGGGCAAACCCTGGGTAAGCCCATGACTCTTACCTATAAAACCGGCGACGTTGCCCCGGATCTGTGGGTGCCCTCAGGGCTTAATATTTTCCCTGCTGTAACTAATTCCGCATCCTTACAAGGGGTGGGGGAATCGTCTCAAGTCAACTCTTCCGGTGGAAAATCTGCTGAAACAGTTTCCCCAACGGTCCAGTCCCCAACGGTGAACTCCCCGACAGTGAAGCCTGGGAGTACAAAAACTGTCCCGGAAAAACCTGTTGGAACCGCTGTTGGAACCTCAACGCCCAAAGTCTCAACTCCGGCAGCAACGCCCCCAGCTCCCTTACAGTTGAATATCTCAACGGTCAATCTTTCGAGTTATAAGGCGGCCTTTGCTGAGGTGAGTCCTACGGATCTGGTTTTCACCGATACCGCCTATCCCCAAGACAATGGCATTAACCTATTGCCTGCCCCCAGTGCTTGGAAGTCTACCGCCGTTGCGACTGCCCCCAACCAGTCGATCGACACTGCCATCCCCATTCAGAAACAACTGGGCAAAGCCACCGGACTCCTCGCCTACGGTGTGCAGGCACGGACAAATTCATACATTGAAAACAAAAAACAGCTTTGGCATGAGCCCCTGATTTATGGCATGGTGCAACTGACGAATCTGGGTGTCTTTGCCCAGTGGTTCCCCGACTCTGGGTTAGTGCGGGTGCATCACCTTGATACGGGCGCAGCCGCCCCAAATGTCAGTGTCCAAATCTATTTGTCCAAGCTTGGTACCAAATCCCTTCTGCCCCCGTCCCCCTGTGCTACCGGCACCACCAATAGCGTAGGCATGTGGGAACTCGATCGCACGGCGCTCCAGCGGTGCATCGGCAAAGCTAGTGGTGGATTTGCCAAGCCGCCGGAACTGCTAGTGATCGCCCAGGAAAAGGAAGACTGGGCCTTTACGCGCACCTACGAATACAGCGGAGCTTACGAATACGGCTTAGATGCAGGCTGGAGCGATGGCAAACCGGAATCACGGGGCATTATTTTCAGCGATCGCCAACTGTATCAACCGGGCGAAACGGCCTACTTCACCACCGCCGCCTACTACCTGCAAAATGGCAGTCTCAAGCAGGACAAACAAGTCCCCTATAGCCTCACCCTGAAGGATCCCAACGGGCAAACTAAACTCCTGCCGCCTCAAACCACGAATGCCTTTGGCACGTTCTCCTTCAACCTGCCCTTGGATAAAACCCAACCCTTGGGCTACTACACCCTCACCGCCACCAGTGCTGCTGGCGTCGAAATTACGGGAGAATTTCGCATTGCTGAATTTAAACCTCCCAACTTCAAAGTGGAACTCAGCCTTGAAGGCGGACGCAAGCTAGATTCTGGGGCGGCAAATCAAAATTCAAAATTCAAAATTCAAAATTCCGCAGCGGTGGGACAGGCTGGCGGAGCCTCGCCAGCGGAAACCGCGCCTAGCCTCATCGCATTGCCAAAGGATAAATTGACAGCGACAACACAGAGTAACTACCTGTTTGGCGCAGCGCTGGCTGGGGGCAAAACCGAATACTTTGTCACCCGCCAGAAAACCGAATTTATCCCCGGTTCGTGGCAGGAATTTGCCTTTGGGCGGCAATGGTTTTGGCCGGAACAGGCACCAACCCTGGCGAGTGAGGTGCAGCAGACGGCACAGGAGATTGATGCGAAGGGCCAAAGCCGGGAAACCGTGACAGTGGACGCAGAATTGCCCTATCCGCTGCGCTATCGGGTGGATGCCCAAGTGTCAGATGTGTCGAATCTGTCGGTGGCGGATTCCCGGGAGTTTGTGGCCTTGCCCAGCGATCGCCTGATTGGTCTCAAGACGGATTTTGTTGCTACCGCTGGCAGTGCCTTTCCGGTGCGTGTGATCGTAACGGATGTGTCGGGCACAGCGATCGCCAATCAAAAAGTTCGGGTCGAGCTACAGCAAATGAACTACAGCCGCATTGCCCGTGTTGTCGAAGGCAGCCGTGTGGATCAAAATCAAGTGGAGTATAAAACCGTCGCCACGGCAGACCTCGATTCTGCCAATGCCGCTGCCATGGTGTCGCTCACCCCGCCAACGTCGGGATCCTACCGCCTCCGTGCCAACTTTGTCGATGCCAAAACTGAGGCTACCGCCACGGAAACCCAAATTTGGGTCACTGGGGAAACCCAGGTAGGCTGGGGCGATCGCTACAGCAATAATCGCCTAGAAGTCAAACTTGACAAAGAGCGCTATAAACCTGGCGATATTGCCACTGCCATCATCCAATCCCCTTATCCAGAGGGAGAACTCTACTTTGCCGTGATTCGCCATAAAACCCTCTACTGGATTAACCAGAAGATGCAAGGCGGTGCGCCTAAAGTTCAATTTCGTGTCACCCCGGACATGATGCCCAATGCCGCTGTCCAAGCGGTGCTCGTGCGCCAAGGCAAACCCATCCAACAAACGCAACCGGGCAGCCTGGATAAGCTCGTGAAAACCGGCTTTGTTCCGTTCCAAACCAATCTGGATGATCAGTACCTGACGGTCACGGCCACGGCCCTACCGGAACTCAAACCGGGTGAAGAACAAAGCCTGCAATTCAGCCTCAAGAATCCTCAGGACAAACCCGTCAAGGGCCAACTCACCGTCATGGTGGTCAATGAAGCCGTGCTGCAACTGAGCGGCTATCGCCCTCCCGACTTGGTGCAAACGGTGTACGCTGAGCAGCCAATCACAACCCGCCTAAGTGACAATCGCCCTGATGTCGTGCTGCAACCCTTAGCGTCGCCCCTCGACAAAGGTTGGGGCTATGGTGGCGGCCTGTCTGCTGGGGCGAGCAATACCCGGACCAGAAGCGACTTCCAAGCAATGGCCTACTACAATGGCTCTTTGCCTACCGATGCGACTGGCACCGCCACCGTTCGATTCAAACTGCCCGATGATTTGACAACATGGCGGGTTCTGGTCGTCGCGACGGATGGCGATCTGCACTTTGGCAATGGTGAAACTCAGTTTGTCACGACAAAGCCGCTGATTGCCAATCCTCTACTGCCGCAATTTGCGCGACCGGGCGATCGCCTGCAAATTGGGCTGGCGGTTACCAACACAACGGGACAGTCGGGCAATCTGTCCATCACGGGAGCAGTGACCAATCCAGTCCAGTTTGACAACAACTCCGGCAGTCTTCAAAGCGCGATCGCAGCCGGAACGCGGGCTTTCCGTTTTCCCATTGTTGTCAATGGTGTGGGTGAGGGGGGAGGCGAAACTGAGATTCAATTCACCACCCAGTTGGGTAGTGAATCGGATGCCTTCAAGATTCCGCTGAGCATCAAGCCGTTAGAGATTACAGAACACGTGATTGATGCGGGCTCGACTAAACATCAAGCCAAAATCTCCTTGAACATTGACAACAAGGTAGCTAACGATCTGGGTGGATTAGACATTTCCCTGGCGAGTTCGTTGATCCCATCCCTGGCCTTCCCGGCCCAGCAGATTCTGGACGATGATGAACTGCCCTTTTTGGAGCCCGTCGCTAGCCATTTGGCGATCGCGGCCAATCTGCAGGTTCTGACCCAAACCTATGGGCAAATCTTCACCGGCATTAATCCGGCTCAGCAGTCTAGCGCAGCAATTACCCAGCTCCTAAAACTGCAACTCCCCGATGGTGGCTTCGCGGCGTTCCCCGGTCAAACCAAAGCCGATCCCTTTGTTACGCCCTATGCGGCCCAGAGTCTGGCCCGCGCCATCCGTGTCTTTAGTCCAGCGAATCCATTAGCCCCAGCACCAGATTCCCTCATTCCACCCCTCAAAACCTATCTCAAAAAGCTGCTGGCCGATCCGGGGCAGTCCGAATTCTGTAAAGACCCCGTCTGCAAGAATCGGGTGCGAATTGAGGCGCTGATAGCTTTGGCAGATTTGGGCGATCGCCACAATGACTTTATTACCGACCTGTATGATCAACGCCAAAAGCTCAATCGCCTCAGCCAACTCAAATTTGCCCGCTACCTCTCCCAAACCCCAAATTGGGAGAAGGAAGGGCAGCAAATGGCCCAGGGGCTACTGAAATCCGTCTATGAAACCGGACGCAGCGCCAGCATTCAGCCTGACAGTCCCCAGTCGGTTGGTTGGCAGTGGCTCAATTCGCCCACCATTGCCCAAGCCCAAACGCTGCGATTGGCCGCCAGTCAAAAGACCCGGATCGACCTAGTGGATAAGCTGGTGCAAGGGCTCATGGACCAGCGGCGTAATGGCACCTGGCAGAGTTCCTACGCCACTGCCCAAGCCCTCAATGCCCTCGTGGACTACAGCAGTCTGCAACCCATTCCGCCAAATTTCCAGGCCACCGCGACTCTAGCCGGTAAGTCCCTCGTCTCGGCCCAGTTCCAGGGCTACCGCGCACCCAGCACCCGAGTCAAAGTTCCCATGGGCGATCTGCCCGCGATCGCCATGACCTCATTCTAAAGAAATCCGGACGTGGCATTCTGCATTATCTGGTTGCCTATCGTTATCGCCTGCAAGGCAATCCGCCCGGTCGCCTGAATGGGCTGCGAATCACCCGCCTGATCCGCCCCGCGAATCAAAACAACGTGATTTACAAAGCTGGACTCTATACCAAGGATGCCCTAACGCTTACTCCTGGCCAGGTCTTTGATGTGGGCCTAGAAATCATCACCGACCACCCCGTCGATCGCGTCGTGATCACCGATCCGCTCCCCGCCGGATTTGAAGCCGTGGACAATAGCTTCCAAACCAGTACGCCCTACTACCAAGCCCAAGCCGACAATTGGCAAATTAGCTACAAAACCATGCATCATGATCGGGTCATTGCGTTTGGCGATCGCCTTGATCCCGGGGTTTACACGCTGCACTACTTAGTCCGCTCCGTTACTCCCGGAACATTTCTCTATCCTGGAGCCGAAGTCCATCTCCAATACGCACCAGAGGAATTTGGGCGATCAGCAGCCACCACGCTCGTTATCAAGGGCGATTAAAAGCCAAGGGCAAATCAAAGGTATGAACCTGCGGAGCAAGCCTCGGTAGGTATTCTGCCCCAAGGAGCGACTCTATCCAAGGAGATAAAAATCAAGGGTGATAGAAGTCGTAGGTAAAGTTGTCATTTGACTTCCCCTACGACTAGACACCATTCATGCAGGGTGTATTCTACACAGCCATTTTGAACCAGCGGATCCTGCGCCACGATCGCCTCTGCCTCGGCTAGAGACTCCGCCTGAAACAACAGCATTCCTCCACCATAACCACGCCAGTAGCCGGTTTTGGCCTGATGTCCCTGGGCAATCAAATTCTGGACAAAGGCTTTGTGGGCCGGTACATACTGATCAAAGGTGGGCTTGTCCACAATACCCACTTCAATTTTGACAAACCACGGCATAGGCAGCAGGGTATTACGGCTTGGCGGGCGTAGGCGGGGGACTGATTGGCGGCGGAGCAGGAGACTTGCTCGGCAACGCGCTGGGCGTAACCAAGGGAGACGCTGCCGGGGCAGTAGGACTGGCAACTGGAGAAGGGCTAGTGGATGGAATTGCTGCTGGAGCAGGTGAACGCTTGGGGGCGCTTGCTGGGGCTGCTTGGGTAGGGGGGGCAGGAACGCGATCGCCCAGAATGGTGCCATTGCCTGGAGTGTAGAACACCCCTGCTACACAGGCAATCATCAAGGTGGCTAAAGTCCCCACAAATAAAGCCTTCCAGCCCAGTTCCGAAATATCTTTGCGGCGGGAGGGAATCAGCGCAATTGTGCCCCCGACAAAGATGCCCACAGAAGCAAGGTGGGCAAAGCCTGACAGGGCATAGCTAACAATCACAACGGCGCGATCGCTAATCACCCGCTCGGCAGCGGGCAGTTCTGCCGCCGCTGCCAAAGCCTGATAGGGTGGAATCGCCGTCTCAAACAAGCGGCGACCAATAATCACCGACGACTCCCACAGTTCTTGCCAGTTATCCGAAACACCCGTCAGAGCGGTAAAGGGCAGAAACAAGGCCCCCAAAATTGTCTGCAAGTTGACCACACTAAAAAAGTCGCCCACTGGCCCATCAATACTCGCCAGCCAGCCAAACCCTTGATTGACCAGCGATACCAACCCCAAAATTAGGATCAGCACCGCCGCAATGGAAACGGCCATTTTTACCCCATCCAGGGATCCGACAATCGCCGCATCCAGAGGACTCATCCGCAGCATCGGCTCACCGCCCACCATTTCGGGTTCAGCTTCCTCTGGCGCATCGGCATACTCTGCGTCGGGATTTATAACTTTGCCCGCAGGCCCTTCCACGGGAATTCCCCCCGCTGTCAAGGGAACTTCGGTTTCTGGCACCAAAATCTTGGACAGGACAAAGCAAGCGGGAATGGCAATAATCGACGCCGAAACAAGGTGCCCCAGAATGTTGGGAAATACAGGCTTCAGAAAGCTGACATAGATGGCCAACGTTGAGGAAGCGGCTGTCCCAAAGCAACACGCCAAAATCGCACAGAGTTCACTGCGAGTCATCTTGGCGAGAAAAGGCTTGACCACGATCGCCGCTTCAATCCCGACAAAAATGTTCGCGGCTCCACTCAACGCCTCGGCCCCACTTAAACGCATGGTCCGATAGAAAACCTTTGCAAACACATTGGTGATCACCTGAATCACGCCAATGTTGTACAGCAGCGCCATTAGCCCCGAAAAGAAAATCACCGTGGGTAATGCTCGAAAAGCAAAAATATAGCCCAGATTTATATCCGATGGCTTCCCCGGCAACGGCACAATATTGCGCCCAAACACAAAGCGGGCCCCGGTATCTGCGGCGTCAAAGATACTATTCAGCAGGTTGCTAAAAATCTGCAAACCATCGCGTGTGCCGGGTACCACAAACACCAGCGCCCCCAGAACCAGTTGCAGCAAAATTCCCGACACCATGATGCGCCAGGGAAAAGCGCGGGGACTACGATTTTCGGAAAACCCCCAGGTGATCGCGCACAATCCAAAGATGCCCAGGAAGGAAATTAAGTTTAAATGGTTCATGGGAGAATGCACCGTGGGCGGTGGGTGAAGCAGGAGTGGGATTTTAGAGTTTGGAGTTTAGAGGGTGGATTTTAGATGTTGGATGGTTGCCAAAATCTAAAAATCCCTGGCCTAAATAGGGTGGCGTGGGGCGATCGCGCGAAGGCCCCGTAAAGAAAATACTCGAATTTGGCAATCTTGGCTGAGAAAAGATACACGCCAAAACAATTTGTCGAATTTTGAGGAGGCTGCCGTGGGTCAGCATGACCTTTATCCCAGGCTCCTGGTAGAGAAGCTTCCCCTGAAGGAACCGAATTTTAAGCCGTATACGTATACTTGATCTAAGACTCTTTATATATCCCAATACTCAATTGCTACCGGACGACCTTACCCAAAAATCCCCACCCATCGATTGCCCGGTGCCCGATGAGCAGCAGCCGCTGAATGAATATCGCGAGTTGCAGGAGTCAGGCTTTTTTCAGTGGGGTACGATGGCGATACCTGCTTATTTGCGCAAGCTTGCGTGGTCCTGGGGCTGGAGTTGGGCGATCGCAGGTCCGGTCGCCGCCGCCAGTTTTCCACCGGCCAAGCATCCTCTGCCGTTTTTTTTGATGGGCTTCATGGGCGCATCTCTATTTTTGGCGCTGATTGTCCTGCGCCTCTACTTGGGCTGGGTGTATGTCTACTCCCGCTTGGCCAATGACACAGTGTTCTACGAAGAGTCGGGTTGGTATGATGGCCAAGTGTGGTCCAAGCCTCTCGCGGTGCAAACCCAAGATAAATTGGTGGTTACCTATCAAGTGCAACCGGTGCTGCGTCGGCTTTACTGGACCTTTGGGGGGCTGGCGATCGCCCTGCTGCTGGGCGGTGTTACCTGGCTCTTGGTCTAGCCCGGTCTGGGGGATCTCGCATTTTTCTCGGCGCTACGGGACCCTTCCCGGTAAGATTGATAAGGAGATTTGGCGCGGTCTTAGGCGAGGGACAAGGGCGGTATGGATGATTTAATTGAAGGGATTCAGGAATTTCGGGAATCCTACGTTTCCACCCATCGGGAGTTATTTGAACAACTCTCCCAGGGGCAAACCCCCCAGTTTTTATTTATCACCTGTTCCGATTCACGCATTGCGCCTAACCTGATCACCCAGTCAGATTTGGGCGATTTGTTTGTCATTCGCAATGCCGGCAATATCATGCCACCTTACGGGGCTGCCAATGGCGGCGAAGGAGCCGCTTTGGAGTACGCCCTGCAGGCGCTGGGGATTGAGCAAATTATTGTCTGTGGGCATTCCCACTGTGGCGCAATGAAGGGCCTACTGCATTTAAACAAGCTGCAGGAAAAAATGCCCCTCGTCTATGATTGGCTCAAACATGCCGAAGCCACCCGCCGATTGGTCATAGATAACTACAAAGGCTACAGCGACGAAGAACTGATTGAAATTGCCGTCGCCGAGAACGTCCTGACCCAAATTGAAAATCTCAAGACCTATCCCATCGTCCGCTCTCGTCTGTTTCAGGGCAAGCTCAGCATCTACGGTTGGATTTACCACATTGAAACGGGGGAAATCCTGGCCTATGATCCAGACACTCATGCCTATATTCCGCCTCAAACGGTGTTGGTAGGGGCGGGGAGAGGACAAGGTCGAGCCAGGAATCTTTGTGAAAACCATGGCACCGCCTGTAGCCTGTGAAGTGCCCCAAACCGTAGCGCAACCGGGGCGTTTGTCAGAATTAGTGCCGTCCTATGGGCATTCGGGGAATGGAGCAGCGGCAGCCCCCGCGCCGGTTTCCCCAGCCACTCCACCGGCCTTATCTACCCAACCTTCTCCAGCAAATGGCACCAGTTGGCTGTCACCAGAACAAATCGATCGCATCTATCGGGGCTCGGCAAAACGCTAACGTCTGAGCCTTTAGGCGATTTCCGACAAGTATAATATACCTACTGCTGGCTTCGGCTCCGCTCCGCCAACGCAGAGATTCCTCCCTGAGCGAAGTCGAAGGGAACAATCTCGGTCGGTATTATAGATCCTTCTGCTGACCCGATAAGTATTTATCCAGGAACGGTAAAACGCCATCGGCGACCTGTTCGGGATACTCTTCATGGAGCCCGAGGGAGCCTTGGGTGCGATAGACCTGCACACTGGTGAAATGGGCCAAGACTTCCATTTCTTCGCGGGATTTAGGCGGTAGGTGATCACCAATCACCACCATCACAGGCACGGGTAATGGCTGAAACTCCAATATCCATTCCGCTCGAGAACGCAATGGATCTAGAGCCCCTGTGACAAACGCTGCTGAGGCAAAGCGGGCACCGCGCCTGCGGGCAATCCGCCGTTTTTGGCGGATCAGGTCGCGAGTGATGTGGACGCGATCGCAGAATACATGCCGCCCGATCATAAATCGCAGCAAAATTCCCGTTGTGTTTAGAAAATACAGAAATTGGCCCAGGATTGGCAAATTGATCATCTGCTGCACTACCCGGTAGCACCGTCGCCGCTGTTCGCCCATCATCGTCGGCAAAGGACCGCGCCACGTGGGAGCCAAGAGCACCACCCAGGACCATAGATGCTTTTGCGCCAGTTCCATGACGTAGCCTGCACTGTGTCCTGCCGCCATCACCACAATCGGTCCCTTAAAGGTAGTCTGGACGAAATCCCGTAGAAATGCCTTGTAGACCGCTGGACTGTAGGCCATGTTGGGGCGATCGCTGTCGCCAAAGCCAATCCAGTCAAGCAAAAAAACCTGGTGTTTCTGCGCCAGGTAAGCCGCCAATCCCCGCAATTCATCCCGACTGGAAATCGTACTCAGGGCAGGCAGTAACAAAATGGGCTGGCCCGTGCCCAGCACCTCGTAGGTAGCCACAATAGTATTGCCTTGCCAGCGCCACGAATAGGACTGTAGTGATGCATTCAAGTCGGGATGGGTCATAGGGATTGGCACAGTAAAATCACATCAGTCCTAGTGATTTTACGATACCCTGGCGACGCCCCAGAGACATCATTGCCATGCATGATTGCCCATCACCCGCTAGGATTGGTCCGTTCCCAGCACAGCGGCCTTCTGTTGCATCATGCTAAAAATGTTGTAAAACCCATTGGCGCGAGAAGGCGTCAGGCTGACATCTAGCCCCGTTGCCTGAATGAAATCTGGAGTCAACTTGACGATCTCTGCAACGGTCAAGCCATTGAGGCCCTCTACCAGCAAGGCCACTAACCCTTTGACCAGTTGGGCATCGGAATCACCTTGATACATCACCCTGCCGTCTTCCAAATGGGCAATCACATACACCTGGGAAGCGCAACCCGGTACCTTGTTGTCACTAGTTTTTTGCGCTTCTGGAAAGTCCCCCAGGCGTTTAGCAAACCAAATTAGTTGTTCGTACTTTTGCTTAGGAGCAGTCACGCGCTGCAAGCGCTGGAGTACACGATCCAGAGAGGCAGGCAAAGGAGCAGACAGGGTAGACATAAAGAAAGATAGCAGTGTCTAGTTGCCCTATTGTAAGGGCTTGTGAAGCTTTGTTGTTAAAAGTTATTCATCTCTCTCCTAATTATCCTCCTCCGGCAGCATTATCCCCCTCCGGTAGCCCCCTTCCCCTTCGGACTGTCGCCACAGTTTACAAAGCTCCCTACTAGGGAAAGGGCAAATTCACCGGATTGCAGCCTGAGTCTCCCGAAGAATTGGAGGAGGATACCCAGGAATGCTAGCGGCAGCCTGGGCATATTGAAAGACGTAGGATGGCAACCGTAGGAGTTCGCGAGATGGGTACAACACTTAAATATCGCATTGGTGGCTACCAACCCGGCACCCGCCCAGAGGGTGCCAAATTCCACCAGGTTGGTCGTTATCAGCAGGAACAACTGCCCCGTCGCGTTGATTTGCGAAAGTTCATGACCGACGTAGAGGAGCAAGTTGGCAATAGCTGCGTTGCTAATGCCTTTGTCGGAGCTTATGAATACCTAGCCAAACGGGAGCAGGGTGAATCAGGCGATGTTAGTCGTCTGTTTGTGTACTATAACGCTCGGGCACGGCACAACAGCCAGCAGGAAGATAGCGGCACGGCGATGTACTGTGCGATCGAGAGCTTGATGGAACATGGAGCCTGCTGCGAAGATCTATGGCCCAATGATGAGTCCATGATTTTTAATCAGCCGGATGATCCCGCCTATGAGAATGCGGTCAATTTTACAATTACTGAAGCTGAAGGCATTGAGACTGATTTGGTCCTGTGGAAGCATACTCTGGCCGAAGGATATCCGATTGCGTTTGCGCTCAATCTGTTTGAATCCTTTAACCATGCAACAGAAAATCGGGGCCGTATTTCACTACCTAAGAAATCTGAGCCCGTGAAAGATACCCATGCGTGGCACGCCATGCTCTGTGTGGGCTATTCCGACAAAGACCAGATGTTTATTGTGAGAAACTCTTGGGGATCTGACTGGGGAGATCAGGGCTATTGCTATATTCCCTATAGCTATGTTATGCACCCGGACTATAACGGCCATGATTCCTGGATTATTAAATCAGTGAACGATCTGGATTTCGTTTCTGAGGGCTGGGAAGACGATGCCTCCTCCTTCGCGGACGAGGATTCCTTGCTGCTTTACGACTTTTACATCACTACAGAAGATCCTGAAGGTTTTGCCGAAGCACTGGATGAGCTATGCCAAGAGTATGTCGAGAGCGAAGACGCCTATTACTTTGACTATAACTATGAAGAGTTTGACGAGGAAGAAGCTGATGGGGAAGACGAAAACAATGCAGAGGAAATAGCCGGAGAAATAACCGACGAGGAAGAAGTAACCGACGAGGAGGAGGAAGAAACTGACGAGGAGGAGAGTGAGGAAAGCGAGGAGGAAGAAACCACCGAAAACGCCATCCATTTGGAAATTCTTAACTTTGCCATAACCTTGGCAGACCCGACGGAATTCTTAGAAGCCTTGGATGCACTTTGCCAGGAGTATGCCGTGGATGAAGACTATGACTATGCGATGGATGGAGACAGTACAGAGGATGAAGATGATGCGGCGGATGAAGAAAGCACGGAAGAGGACACCGAAGAGAGCGCAGCCTGATTAGCGGACCCATCTTCTATGCCCCGCCGGGGTCCAGGTGTCCAGAGGCTTGATCGGCCCTGTTCCCAGCGTCCTCATCGGCGATCGCCACCACTGTACCCGTTAACGCCGATCGCCGTGCAGCATCGGCCACTTTGAGGGTGTACACACTGGCAGCCGGAGCGAGATAAAGCGGCGTGCCCAGGGTCAGGTGATCCACCACCATGGCAGTATCTTTGGCAAATAAGCCCCGCCGTCCACTGACGGGAATCGGGGCACTGCCGTGGTCCTGGAACAGGGTGCCTTGCTCGCCCTCAAATAACAGCGCGCCTTGATCGCCTTGGACTTCCAAGAGTCGGTGCGATCGCCAAAATCGGTCCCCTTTGCCATAGACAACCTCTGCCAGGACACCCCTGTGAAACCGGAGTTGGGCCGTACAGAGACACGCTTGATAGTAGGGGCTATCCGGCGCAGCATGGACCTGGGTTTGGCAACTGACCGTAGCCACGGGACCAAATAAATCGATGAAGCGGTGGAGGCGCGACAAAGCTCCCATTAAAGGGAAACCAAACAACTCGGGATGATAGGTCCATTTTTGCGGTGCGGGATGTTCGGCTTTGATCGTGGTATAGCGGGCATAAAACGTGGATCCGACCTCAGCCAGGTGAGCTTTGAGAGCTTGATGCACCCCGCCGAGTAGTTCAATATGCTCCACATGCAGCAGGCGTTGTTGTGCCTGGGCGAGGGCGATGAGTGCATCTGCTGTGGTGACATCGAGGCACAGGGGATATTCCACGACGACATGCTTACCTGCGGTAAGGGCAGCTTGGGCGATCGCCCCATGATCCCGATTTATCCCCGCAATGATAACCATATCCAGATCAAATGAGTCCAATAGTGTGGACCAATCGGGGCTATTGGCTGCCCCATAGGTTTGGCAAAAGGCTGCGGTTTTGGCTGGGGAATGGCCTGCAATGGCAACTAATTGAGTCCGGGGATCGGCCAGCAAGGATTCTGCCCTCAGTTTCGCAGCATAGCCTGTTCCGACTAGACCAACACGGAGGGGCAAGGAAGAATGGGCGATTGGCATTGGGAATCTCGGGGCAAGGGAATGGAAATCTAAGTTCTGGGCAAGGGGTGGAAAATCCTATCAAAGCCTTGTAGGGAGATAATTCTACTGTCTTCTGCGTGGGCGATCGCTCCTCGTCCCATAAGATAAGTAGATTAAATCGCCTGCTTTTATTACGAATCCCATTCATCCCCGGGGATGATCCGCGATGCTAATTCGGCGTTTTTCTGTAGTATCAGAGTTGGGGTTGGTTTTGGGAGACATTCGTCCTATAGAAAGTCCTTCTTGAACCCATCTTTTTTGCGCTAAGGCTGTTTCCATTTAATTGAGAGGACCACTGCATGGCAACTTTTAAGGTCACGTTGATCAACGAGGCAGAAGGATTAAACACCACTATCGACGTACCCGACGATGAGTACATTCTGGATGCCGCTGAAGAACAAGGCATTGACCTACCCTACTCCTGTCGCGCCGGTGCTTGCTCCACCTGTGCTGGCAAGATCAAGGAAGGTAAGGTTGACCAGTCTGACCAGTCTTTCTTGGATGATGATCAAATTGAAGCGGGCTACGTGCTGACTTGTGTAGCTTATCCCGCCTCGGACTGCACCATCATCACCCACCAAGAAGAAGAACTCTACTAAGCCTTGAGCTACCCAGTCTCCTGGTGCTGGGCCTCCGACTTCTCTACAGAAGTTGGAGGTCTTTGCTTTAAGCCTAATTGGTTCTAGCTTTTTTCCTTGCGGATCAAGGCACTGGCAGTTAAAGGCATTGGCGATGCCGATTTTGCTCTAGGGACCATTCACTTGCTGGGGATCACGCCAGAATACAAGATCGTTATGAAGGCGCTGGATCTGGGTGCCGGGGTAGTAAAAGCTCAGAATTTTGTCACTGGACCACCCCATTTGTCCCAGCTTGTAGGATCCGACTTGGCTAAGGCCGACCCCATGCCCCAAGCCGCCGCCGGTAAATGTAAACCCTTTCAGCCTTTTTTGGTTGTCCAAAGCCGGATCGATGTAAAACAGGGTGCTATTAGGCGCTTCAAAGGCAACCAACAGCATATCTTTTTCCAGATCGATCGCCCCTTGGTCCGTTGTGACCCGCAGTTTTAACACTCGTCCCGACAGCGATCGCTCCACCACCTGAACCTTTTGAATCGTTTTGAAATTTGCCAGGGGACTTTTCTTTTGCTTCAAGTAATCCTGGAGCTCGTGGGTCATGTCCGCTAAGGAACTGCTCACCCGCCAGCGAAACCAGCTCGTCCCCTCTTCGTTAAAGCCCTTGCGGAGAGCGATAAAGCGGCGAAAGTTCTGTTCGTCGTTGAGGGGCTGTTGGCCAGTGTTCCACAGGCTATAGACCGAATCGATCACGGGGCGAAGGTAAGGGCGCTCGGCACCATGCCAAGCATCGGTAAAGGCCGCCGTCACGCCGCCCGTGGTAGAGGAATACACGGCATCCACCAGCTCATTGCCATAGGTAAGGACTTGTCCGGCGGTAGCGGCGATCGCCCGGTCAGTGGCAGTTGCCGTCCCATTAAGCCCAAAATAGACTTGACACTGGGTATCGGCACAGAGCTGATAATCATCAATAGCAAAGCGCCGCAGATTACGCAGGGCATAGGTCCGGGCCAAAATCGCCTGTACTTCCAGAACGGCAGGATCCGCCTGAGTGCCAATTTCGTGGGGCACAACCCCACGCAGGTAGGTTTCCAAAGGCACCTGATTTACCAGCGTATAGGTGCCATAGGCATTGGGTTGTAGCCGCAAACTGCCCGCAAAGAGTTGCCGTTCGAGATCCGGACTGGCGATCACTTGGATGACCCCGGTGCTCGAGGCAATCTCCATACGACTGCGGGTATAGCGGTTGCCGTTCACCACCAGGGAGGCTTTTGGCTCCTGGGTAATGACCTTGGCGTCAATGTAGGGCTGCTGATAGCCCTTGGCCCGCAGGCTATCTAGCAGCAAGCGCCGCAGCAACGGAGTGGGATAGGTTTCGCGCTTGGCCCAGACCTGCCAGCGCTTGGGCTGGGCTAGCTCGACAGCGATGCCCTGAGCTTTCCACGTATTGGCATCGGCTTCAGCACTCTCAAAACTGCGGTGATTGCTCAGGACAACCCGTTCCTCCACGCGGGCAACGGGTAGCGGTTGCATGACAATATCCAGCTTGGCGGCAGGGGCGGTAAGGGTTTGGGTTTTACCATCAGCATTCGGCACGCGCAGCGTCAAGCGATCGCCCACTGGAGCCTGCAAGCTAATCGTATCTTTGGCCGCACCAAAGCGTTGAACAATACCGATTTGCAGCGTTACATCCTGGGCAGCGGTAGCCTGCACAGGAGTCAAACCGCTGAGGGCGATCGCCGCCGCACCGAACAGCCAACGCCCAAGCTGCTGGAAAGACGCAAAGGGAAACGTACCTACTATTGGCAGCGGACCAGCCGTCATCTGAAGCGGACCCATAGTCAAAACTCTCACGATATTTTTCCTAAGGCGATCGCCTTTCATCATCATTTATATCTTTACAAGAAATAATAATTCCCACCCAGACTCCTAGACCCATGCTCCAAGATTGACCCATGCCCTAAGATTGACCCATGCCCCAAGATTGATTAAACCCCGAACCCTTTATAGCCGCAATAAAACCACCCCCTGCTTTTGCTGGCCTCCTGCTCCTACTCTCCTGGTTCTGACCTCCTGGGATGATTTTTTGTTTGTAAGTCCCTAAAACTAAAAATCGAGTTGCAAAACGTAGTCATAACGAGTATGATTTAAGGGTAAACGCACCGGAGGTCAGCATCATGGTTCGGGTTGAAGCCGTCCCGCTCGATCGGATCCGTCGCCCATTTTATCGCCAGAATGATCCAGCCAAGGTAGCTGCCCTAATGGAGTCCATTGGCGATATTGGCCAGCAAGAACCGATTGACGTTCTAGAAGTCGAAGGGCAATATTACGGATTTTCGGGCTGTCATCGCTTTGAAGCCTGCACGCGGTTGGGTCAGGAAACGATTCTGTGTCGCGTCCGGCGAGCCCCGCGATCGGTTCTACAAAAACATTTGGCGTAATTCTGGGCGTAATTCCACCACAATGGGAGAGTAGAAGCAGTTCTGGAAACGTTCTCTCTACCGTGGCAGTTTACGTGGTTTATATGGCTTACACAGTTCATAGGAACTCACCTGAACTGGCCGGTTTGCATTGGCCCGTTTGCGCTGGCCTCTTGATATTTTGTGCGTGTCAATCTAGGAGAAACATATGGCAACTCAAACGGCAATGCCGATCAACACCGGCATTGATGAGCAATCTCGCAAGGAAATCGCTGAAGGACTGTCACGCCTGCTAGCCGATACCTATTCTCTATACCTCAAAACCCATTACTTCCATTGGAATGTCACGGGTCCCATGTTCAGCACCCTGCATTTGATGTTTGAAACCCAATATACGGAACTAGCGCTGGCAGTAGATTTGGTCGCTGAGCGGATCCGTGCCCTTGGGTTTCCGGCTCCCGGTAGCTATGCCGACTATGCCCGCCTCACCTCCATCCCAGAAACCACCCACGTGCCGCCCGCCAATGAGATGATCAAGCTATTAGTGGAAGGTCAAGAGGCCGTAGTCCGTACCGCCCGGTCAATTTTTCCAGCGGCAGACAATGCCCACGACGAACCAACGGCAGATTTGCTAACCCAGCGGATGCAAATCCATGAGAAAACCGCCTGGATGTTACGGAGTTTGTTGGAGTAGATTTGTTGGAGTAGAACAGAGGTGGTAGGTTCTAGGGGATGGGGATCAACATTTTGGTTCCTGTCCCTTAGTTTTTATATTCGTTTTTATATTCGTTAGACTTTATGGTTGTAGAGGCTGGACCAGACTTGACACGGGAGTTGCGATCGCACATGCAGCGCGTGGGCATCACCAGCTTTAAAGCCCTGAGTCAGCAAGCAGCGGTTTCAGCGCACCAAATTCGGCTGCTGCGGCAGGGCGCAATTTCCCAAGTCCGCCTAGAAACACTATTCAACCTCAGCACTGCCCTCCAAATAGAAGTTGGGGCACTGTTAGCCCTCTGCGGCCATCCACCGTCGGCCCCCGATTTGGCAACCTCCACGCCCCCGGCAGTTCTCCCCCAGTCCTCCCAGGCCACTCTCCAACAGGAATACGATCGCCTGCAAAGCCAACTGCACCAGCAGCGCAGCGAACTACAGCAGGAATTTCAACACTCGAGTTTGCACATTTTGGAATCCTTGATTCTGCAATTGCCGACAGCAATCTACGCGGCGGAACACAATCCCCAATGGCCCGCAGCCAAACTGTTGCCATTACTGAGGCCCATCGAGCGATTGCTGGAGCATTGGGGGGTTAAAGCCCTGGCCCCGGTAGGTGCGATCGTCCCCTACGATCCGCGCTACCATCAATTGCTCGATGGCACCGCCCAACCAAACGATACCGTCAAAGTCCGTTACACCGGCTACCAGCAAGGGGAAATCCTGCTTTATCGCGCCAAAGTCAGCCCCGTAACGAATCCTACGGCATAATAAATCTATCTCCAGTGCATAACGGAGTAAACCAGCCCCAGCTTTCCACGGTTCCGGGCTGGTTTTTTAATATGACCAATGCAGCAAGGCTGAATTAAAAATGTAAAGGTAAAACGACTCAGCAATAGACCCACGATGCCTGGTGGGTCTATTGCTGAGTCGTTACAACCTAAAATCTAAAACCCAAAATCTAAAATCGAACGTGTTGCTTCACCACATCCAATTTTGAACAATGCCAATGGTCAACGTGAGAGGCGATTAATCCAGTGTCATTGAGGGTCAGTTCACTGCAACCGCTAATGGCGATCGCGGGTTTCCAGGGTAACGGGGTTCTCCAACGCAGCGTCCATTCCGAACGAATTGTATTGCCGTCTTGATGGAGTCCGTGTACTTCCATCCGGCAGTCGAGAAACCAAGTCTGGATTAAAGCGATCATTTGCTGGTAACGGGCAATGCCGCGAAACTCTGTCATCGGATCCTTGAAATAGACTTCCTTCGCATAAATGCTGTAGGTTTGGTCCTTGGGGAAGCGATCGTAGTCAGCCCGGAGAATAGTCAGAATGTCGCTTGAATTACCAGCCATCGCGATCGCCATCTTGCCAGATTTCTAGATCTAATTCGTCTAAATAACTCAGGGCATTGGCGATGCGATCATCCCCCCCTTCAGCTCCAGATCAAACCAACCATCCCCAGTAGCATTGCTGCCCAAAATAGCCGCTGTGATGTTTACCGTTAGGCCATAGTGCGACACCAGCTTAGAAATCACGGGTTCTTGATGCAGCGTTTTAGGAATTCTGATCCGAATGCGTTTCTCAGTCCTACGCCGATCTTCGGCATTCAATGTTGCCGGGTCGAATTCAGTTAATTCAGTCAATTCAGTCAATTCAGTCGTCATGGCTATTCCACCTCCTTAATTCGCGTTTTGCGCTCTAGAATTTCTTTCAGCACCAACGTCACCACTGCCAACAACGCCAAGAGAACTGCCGCTGAATAAGCCGCCTCCGTTTCGTATTGCTTGTAGGCATCTTCCACATAAAGCGGCAAACTCTGGGTTTTGCGGGCAATATTGCCCGACACCACCGATACCGCGCCAAATTCGCCCATTGCTCTCGCATTGGTCAAAATTAACCCATAAAGCAAACCCCAGCGAATATTAGGCAAGGTAACACGCCAAAAGGTCTGCCATTCACTAGCGCCTAGAGTTTGAGCCGCTTCTTCCTGGTCTCCCCCCGCTTCCTCTAATACTGGAATAACTTCCCGAGCAACAAAGGGCATGCTAACGAACAGGGTGGCCAACAACATCCCCGGAAAGGCGAAAACCACCTTGAAGTTGGCGGCAGCCAAAGCAGGACCAAACCAGCCCTGCCGTCCATAGAGCAGCACGATCATTAACCCAGCAACCACCGGAGAAATGGAGAACGGCAAATCAATAATGCTGAGCAGTAAGCTACGACCGGGAAATTTATGGCGGGCGATCGCCCACGCCGCACACAGGCCAAACACCGCATTAATCGGGACAACAATCACCGCAATCAGCACCGTCAACCCCGCCGCGCTCAGAAAATCAGGCCGAATCAGGTTGGCAAAAAACGGTCCCATCCCTTTTTTAAAGGCTTGAATAAATACATTTAACGCAGGCACATAGAGCACCAGGGCCAGATAGGCGATCGTCACCCCAATCAACACCGCCGGTACCCAATTTTTGGATGCAGCCTGCGATCGCGGCTGGGGAGCAGGGTCAAAACTAGAATCAATATCAAGGGTCATGATCGGCTCACTTTCTCCATTTGACAGCAACAGTATCGGGTTGAATTTTGGATTCTAGAACTTAGCTTCTCGTAGCCCAGACACGCCGCACCCCCAAAATCCATCCCTCAGAGTCATTTTTAATTTTGCATTTTTAATTTTGCATTTTTAATTTTGCAGCCTCACCCTAGCTATACCGCCGCCCCCAAGCCTGAAGCAGATTAATCGCTAACAAAGACACGAGTGAAATCAGGAGCAACACAACACCAATCACCGTAGCTCCGGAATAGTCATACTGTTCCAATCGCTGAAAAATTAAAACTGGAGCAATTAAATCCTTAAACGGAGTATTGGATGCCACAATCACCGTAGACCCATACTCGCCAACCGCCCGGGAGAATCCCAGCGCCACTCCCGTTAAGACAGCGGGGAACAACGGTGGTAAAATCACTTTCCAAAAGGTGACCCACTGCGAAGCCCCCAAACACCAAGCCGCTTCTTCCACATCTTTTTCCAATTCTTGCAAAACGGGTTGCACGGTTCGCACCACAAATGGCAACGAAATAAAAATCATAGCCACACCCACACCCAGCCGAGAAAAGGCAATCTTAATGCCATAGGGTGCAAAGAGGGAGCCAATCCAGCCATTATCGCTGTAAACCGTTGCCAGCGTTAGCCCTGCAACGGAGGTCGGCAGCGCAAAGGGTAAATCCACAGACGCCTCGATGATCCGTTTTCCGGGAAAATGGTAGCGCACTAGCACCCAAGCAATCAAGGTGCCAAATAGTCCGTTGAGGAGTGCAGCCACCAGGGCAGTCGTAAAGGTGACATCATAGGCAGAAAGGGCGATCGGGCTAGTTGCAATCCGCCAAAAGTCAGCAGGCTTTTCGGTACTGGCCTTGAGAAACATAGCACTCACAGGCAAGAGCAACATCACCGAGAGGTAGATAATGGTCACACGCCATGCCCAAGACAGTTGGGTGATGGTTTGCCAACCCCTTTGCCAAAAGGGTTTCGGTGGAACTGAGGGCGGGGCTGAGGAAGAAGTTGCCATAGGAGATGAGGCCGTGAGAACCAATAGAAAACTAGCGTAGCGCAAGATGCCATCAATGCTGAAAAGTCAATGCTGAACAAAGGCTGAACCAAAGGAGGTTGAACAAGAGAGCTGAACCAGGAGGTTGAAAAATCGGGATGTATGAGGCCAAAGGAGGCTTGATCTAATACATCCCTCTGACGAAACCAGCCATGGGCGTGGCTCCAGGAGGCTTCACTCAAAGCTGGCAAGCAGTAAAGCCTGCTTAACTAGCCTGCTTAACTAGGATTCCCCGGCTCTGCCTCGGAACGCGAGGTGGCCCCTAATTTTGTCCCGCTGAATGTTGTTCTGAATCTTGTTCTGAGCGCCTAGCGCTTAATCGATGCCTGAATCTGGTCAAAGATCGCCCCATCAGCAAAGAACTTCTTCTGAACTTCACTCCAGCCGCCGTAGTCTTTGACGGTGCCTAGGCTCTTCACCACAGGATATTGATCAGCCACGGCTTTGGTTTTGGCTACGCTTTCATCCACAGGCCGGAACCCCACTTTGGCAAATTCAGCCTGCGCCTCTGGGGTGAACAAGTACTGGACAAAGGCTTCCGCGACTTCTCGATTGCCATGCTTATCGACATTTTGATCGACGACTGCAATGGGATTGTCAATGGAAATATTAACATCGGGAATCACGAAGGCCGCTTTCTCACCCTTTTGCTGGGCAAGAATGATTTCATTTTCGTAATTGATTAGGGCATCGCCCTGACCTTGTTTAATGAACACATCTGTGGCTTCGCGAGCATCCTTAGTCAGGACCGGAACATTCTTGTAGATTTTTGTAACAAACTCTAGGGCCTTCGCTTCGTCACTTCCGGACTTGACCGCCGCATTCCAGAGTGCGAGGAAGTTCCAGCGGGCAATTCCAGAGGTTTTGGGATCGGCAGTAATTAACTTGACATCATCTCTAGCCAGATCGGCCCAGGTTTTAATCCCTTTGGGATTGCCTTCACGGGTAATCAACGCCGCGACGCTTTTGGAAACAATGCCATCATTGGGCGTTTCTTTTTCCCAACCCGGAGCAATTAATCCTGCTTTTTCAATCTTCTGGGTATCTAGGGCCAAGGCCAAGTGCACAACATCAGCTTCTAAGCCATCGACTACGGCACGGGTCTGAGAACCAGAGCCGCCATAGCTTTGTTTGAAGGTGACAGTTTGGCCCTTTTCTTGCTTCCACTTTTCCACAAACTTGGGAATGATGGCTTCGTGGGCTGTTTTGGTTACCGCAAAGGAGACTAGGGTAAGCTCCACCTCTTTTGGATTACTGGCCCCTTGAGTGTTGCCTCCTGGACTGGTTCCCCCGCCTCCGCAGGATGCCAACGCAACACTCAAGGTTGTCCCCACTAAAAATAAACTGATAAAACGTTTTACTGAATCTAGCCTGAACCGATTCCCGCTCCCTTGAGGGCGTTGATCACCCCGGTTCAGATTGTGTTGCCAAAAGTTCATTATCTAGCGCTCCTATTTGAATCCACAGTAATCGAATCGGAATACCGTGGTTTTCATCATCCTACCGAGAGGGATTGGAAAATGCAAGCACTAATCCCCCTAAATCTTGACCAACAAACGAGGAATTGGTTCAGGGTGTTGCCGTGGAGCGATCGCTCCATCGTGCCAGTTCCCATTAACAGTTCCCAATATTACGGCAGAACTCTCTTTGCAACGCCAGCCCCAAATGCCTGCCACAGCACAAACATCTGGTCCCAAAACAACTGTAAAATGCAACTGCACCTCCATCCCATGGCTATGACAGGCATCTCTACCTCCACTGTTGCGCCGCTTCCGCTGGATCAGCATCGCCAGCAATTTTCAGCATTGCAAACCAAAGCTTACTTTAACTACGGTGGTCAAGGTCCCCTGCCCCAGGCGGCATTGCTGGCGATGCAACAGTCGTGGCAGCGCGTGCAACAGGATGGCCCCTTCGGGGGCAAAGTGAATCGCTGGTTGGTGACGGAGGGCGATCGCACCCGCGCTGCCATGGCGGCGGAACTGGGCACTACCGCCGATACCCTGACGCTGACAGAGGATGTCTCGGTGGGCTGTAATATCGCCCTGTGGGGACTGGATTGGAAGTACGGCGATCGCCTGCTGCTATCGGATTGCGAGCATCCCGGCATCATTGCTGCGGCTCAGGAACTACACCGCCGATTCGGGGTGGAAATCCTGGTTTGCCCATTACGGGCGACATTGAATGAGGGCGATCCCGTCGCGGTACTGGCCCAGCATTTGCAGCCGAATACACGTCTCGTGGTGCTTAGCCATATTTTGTGGAATACTGGGCAGGTTTTGCCATTAGCGGAAATGGTGGCGGCGTGCCACAGCTATTCTAGCCGTGATCCAGTTCGGGTGTTGGTGGATGCGGCTCAGTCCGTCGGGGTGTTGCCCTTAAATCTGACGGAATTGCAGGCAGACTTTTATGCCTTTACAGGGCATAAATGGTGGTGCGGTCCGGAGGGGGTTGGCGGGCTGTACGTCCGACCGGAGGTACGAGACAGTTTGAGTCCAACATTTGTTGGGTGGCGCAGCATTACCTCGGATGCGCTTGGCCAACCGACCGGATGGCAAGCCGATGGCCGACGGTATGAAATTGCGACTTCGGCGTATCCCCTTTACGCCGGGGTTCGGGCCGCGATCGCCTTGCATCACCAGTGGGGAACAGCCCAAGAGCGCTACCAGCGAATTTGTGCCCTCAGCCACTACCTCTGGCAAAAGCTGATGGACCTACCGGGGGTGTCCTGTTTGCGGACGCGCTCACCGGAAGCGGGATTGGTGTCGTTTCAGGTGCCGGGGAAATCCCACGCCCAACTGGTCCAGACCCTAGAAACCCAATCCATTTTGGTGCGGACCATTTTGAATCCAGACTGTGTGCGGGCCTGTGTCCATTACTTCACCCTGGAGGCTGAGTGCGATCTCCTGGTGGAGGCCGTTCGAGCCTGGGCGATCGCCTAGCGATCGTTGAGCTACAGCCTACTTCCTAAAGCCTGCTTTAAAGCGGTTTCCTCAAGAGAAATTGGGCTAAGGCCCGTTGTTACCCTTGGGATGACAACGGGCTTTCCCCATACCAGCGGAACGGTGGTTTTACCGAGAATCTGCTCTCGCCTCGCGCAGTCTGGCGTCGATCTCCTGACGATTTTCTGCCAAGGGTGCCGCCAATCGAGACACCGTCTCCACGAGCCAGGGCATCAGGCGATTCCCCCACACGGCGAGGTGACTTTGCCATCCCACGAGCACCTCAGGTGAGTCCTTTTCAAGTCCCGCGACTAGGGTTTGGGCCACTTTTTGCGGTGTGGTGGGCATCACCCAGCGAAACCACTGAAAATTCTGCACCATATCCGTATCCGTTAGGGAAGGCAGCAGGGCCATGACTCGGATATTATGGGCCGCCAGTTCCCCCCGTAGGGCTTGGGTGAATCCCAAAATGGCAAACTTGGTCGCCGAATAGGTGGCCATAGTCGGAGCGGCGATTTTGCCCATAAGGCTCGACACGTTCACAATGGTGCCTTGGCGTTGGACGGCCATGCGGCGGGCAATCAGCCGGGTGATGGTGTACATGCCCATGAGATTCAGGGCAAGCTCTTCCTGGACATGGGGCAGTTGGGATTGTAAGAAGGGTGCTTGGTAGGCAACCCCAGCGCAGTTAACGAGCAGATGCACTGGGCCGTAGTCACGCCAAGCTTGGGCCACCGCAATATTAACCTCGACGACCTGCGTTAGATTTAAAGCCAGCGGAATTGCTTCCACGCCCAGGGCGTTAATTTCTGCGGCCACCTCGATTAAGCGCTGCTGGGTGCGGGCGACTAGGATGAGTCGCTGTGCCCCTTGACGGGCAAATTCCAAGGCGATCGCTCGTCCAATGCCACGAGAAGCACCCGTGATCAAAACGGTTTTTCCTTGAATATTCATGCGAAAGCCTCCAAATATTGAGGTTCTAGGGTGTTTACAGCCTTTGCTGAACGGCCCGCGGGCAAATAAAAGCGGGCGCAAAGAACTGCCTTAAGTCACTGTAAAAAGTGACTCAGAAAAGGCACTGCAAGACGTTTTTGAGTGAAGCTCTCAATGGAGCCAAGGGCTTTTCAGGGAATGCCTGCTGCGATCGCCATGTCTAGATGAGTGCCGGATAGGCTAGCCAAGTAAGGCAGAAAGCAAAAGGCAGAAGGCAGAAAACAGCAGCATCCCGAAAGCAAATGAGAATCGCTACAAGCATCTACACAATGTAGCGGTTCAATCCCATGGATAACTCTGGGATTCAGGGGCTGGGGTTAGCGTCGAAAGCACGATAAAGCATAAGACACAACTCCTAGATTTGAACATTAACCCGTAATCACTTGACCCGCACACCCTAGCAAAGGGATCAAGCTGTTGCAACACTTATTAATGGAAAGCCAAAATTGTGATATTACGATACAAATTTTTCAGAAATGTCCCACCTTGTGTCTGCACATTCAAACTAACTAGCAGACGAACTAGTCCTGTACT
Organism: uncultured cyanobacterium; assembly: GCA_963766075.1. Classification (GTDB taxonomy): domain Bacteria; phylum Cyanobacteriota; class Cyanobacteriia; order Leptolyngbyales; family Leptolyngbyaceae; genus CAVYAN01. The sequence goes on from CAVYAN010000075.1 coordinate 55,104, forward strand.
GTCACTCGATCCCCGTCCGTTCCATCGCGATAACGACACCCCGCCACTAAATGAGGAAACGATTCGTGCAACCCGTTATCTGAGTGCCGTGATACGTGTCACATCTGGAGCCAACCTAGGGCAGACATCGCCCCTACCGCAGGATTTACATGTTGGAATGATTATTTATTTGCAAGTCTCTTAGGGAATGTTGTCTCTGGCCAGACAACCTCGTATCACCCCCACAAGTTCCTCACAGGCTTGATCTTAAACTTGCAATAGATAGCAATTAGCAATCATCGAAGACTTTAATAAGGTTAAGGAAAAGTTATGGTTTCTCATACTTTATCGCCTCCCCAGACTACTGCCGACAAAGCCGAAATCATTATGCACGCTCAGGTAGATGCCCTTTACTACGGCAAATTTCTAGCTCTGCGTGATGTTAACCTCCCCATTTACAAAAACACCATTACGGCTTTTATCGGTCCTTCCGGCTGCGGTAAAAGTACACTGCTACGGTGTTTTAATCGTCTGAATGATCTGATCGTCGGGACTCGTCTGCAAGGGCAAGTGTTTTTTCACAATAGCGATGTCTACCATCCCAAAATTGACCCGATCGCCCTGCGGGCTTGTGTGGGCATGGTCTTCCAACATGCCAATCCTTTTCCCAAATCGATCTATGACAATGTTGCCTTTGGGCCTCGGATTCAAGTCTTTCAGGAAATCTTGGATGAACAAGTGGAACAGGCGTTACGTCGCGCCTACCTGTGGGATGAAGTCAAAGATAGACTCCATGAAAGCGCACTAGACCTTTCTGGTGGGCAGCAACAGCGGCTGTGTATTGCCAGAGCACTGGCGGCAAAGCCTGAAGTGATTTTGATGGATGAGCCTTGCTCTGCTTTGGATCCACAGGCCACCTGGCAGATTGAAGAGTTACTACGGGATCTGAAGCCGCAGCACACGATCGTGATTGTCACCCACAACCTGCAACAGGCAGCACGGGTATCAGACAGAACCGCCTTTTTCAATCTGGAAATGCAAGAGGGAAGCCGTACCGGGGAATTGGTCGAATACAACCATACGGATATAATTTTCAATCATCCCGAACAAGAGGTGACTCAGCACTATATCCAAGGTCGCTTTGGCTAATGAGATTGGGTTGATGAGATTGGGTTGATGAGATTGGGTTGATGAGATTAGTTGCATGAAATAGATACGTTCAACGTTCAAAACCATTAGAGATCGCGTTGCGATGATCACAACCGATGGAGTTATATGAAGCCTCAATCATCAGATTTATCAATCACGCTGGGTGAATACGGGCATCACATTATTCAGCATAATTTTCAAAAATTCGTCGATCACGAGGGTGATGTCTTTAAAGATAAAGATCCAGAACCGTTGCACCAAATGCGGGTGGGTATGCGCCGGTTGAGAACGGCTATTCAAGTTTTTGGTCCGGCGATCGCGTTACCCAAACCCTTCAGCCATACCGCCATCGGCAAAATCGCTAAACGTTTAGGCGCAACTCGCGATCTAGATGTCCTGCAACAGGCCCTCATCACCCGCTATCAGCCGCTATTGCCCAAGGCCGAACAGTCAAAGTTTCGGGACGTGCTCAAGCATGTGCGCCAGCAGCGCGCCCACAGCTTTTTGGATTTGCAGAAAACATTGCAGGGCGATCGCTACCATCGCCTCAAGCACGCCATCCAAACGTGGGTAGACCAGCCTGCCTATACCCGGATGGCCGATTTACCCATTCAACAAGTTTTGCCCGATTTGCTGCTGCCGTTACTCTGCCACGTGTTTCTCCATCCCGGTTGGCTAGTGGGCACGACTCTACAGGCTGGGGAGGTGACGCTAATGCCGATTGAAAATGGGGAGGATCTGCATCAACAAGGGGTGCTATACGGTGATGCGCTGCATGACCTGCGGAAGCACATGAAAGGCGTGCGCTACCAAGCCGAGTTTTTTTCAGCGTTTTATGCCGCTGCCTACCCGCAAAGAATCGAAGAATTTAAGGCAATCCAGGACATTCTGGGACAGTTTCACGATCAGATCGTTCTGCAGCAGTTTCTAGAATCGACATTGCATGCGGAACTGGCCAAGGTGCTGCCCACAGTCAACCAAGTGATGCAGCAGGATCAAGCCAATTTTTGGCAAAGCTGGCAGCCGCTACAGCAGCGTTACCTTTCGGCAGACTTTCGGCAGTCCGTGCGATCGCTACTGGCAACGCCGCTGGCCCTTACACCCCCTCGGGACGGGGAACCCAGTAGTAGGGACAACGCGTAGCAAGGCTGAATTCAAAATTCAAAATTCTTTCTGCCCGCTGCCTTTTTACGTCTACCGTGATGCCTCAGCCCAACTTAGAGCCTAACTTTGGAAATCTATGATTAGCCCAACTTCAGAGATTAGCTCAACTTCAGAACGTGGTGCGGAACCAGTGAATCTATCGAGTCCACAGGGCTTGCTATCAACGTTGCAAGCCCTGCGCCAGACGGTTGACAGTGAAGGAGCCGCCAAGTTGAGCCAATGGCGATCGCACATTCAGCGCCCTGAATTCCTTGCCAGTGCCCTGAATCTCGCGCAATATCTCGCCCTGCGGCGGCATGACCTCCGTGACCTCCAAGCCGCACTCATGCCCTGGGGCCTATCCTCCCTAGGCCGCATTGAAGCCCGCGTCATGCCCAATCTCGATGCTGTGATTGCCACTCTGGCAGTCATTTGTGGTCAAGCCGCCGCCGAGCTGATCAACCGCCCCCCGATCGCATCTTTTTTGGAGGGCGATCGGCTACTACGGCAGCACACCGAAGAATTATTTGGCCCAGCCTCTCCCCATCGCCGAGTCAGAATTATGGTCACCTTACCCCCCGAAGCGGCCACTGACTATGCCTTAGTGCGAGAAATGATCCGCCGAGGGGCCACCTGCATACGCATTAACTGTGCCCACGATACTCCAGAGATCTGGCAGCAGATGATTGATCAGATTCGTCGCGCAGAACAGGAGACAGGCACCGCGTGTCACATCATGATGGACCTCGCGGGTCCCAAAATCCGCACGGGATCGGTGCTGGCACCCCCCGATACAAAACGGGTCTTTCGTGGGGATCAGATCGTGTTGTCGCGGTGTGCGACTGAACCCGGCAGTGATGAGGCTGATGATGCAGCGATCCCATCTCCGGTAGACCAGTTCAAAACAAGCTGTACAGTGCCCGAAATTCTCGACTTATTAGTTGTAGACGCACCTGTCTATATTGACGATGGCAAGATTCGGACGCGCGTGGTTAACACCCAATACCCAATTCCTGATGAACAACCCGGACTGTTGCTACAAGTGACCCATGCCAGTCCCAAAGGGGTGAAACTGCGCCCTGAAAAAGGGTTAAATTTTCCGAACACGATTTTGCCGCTCAGCCCGCTCACCGCGAAGGATCTCTGTGATCTGGATTTTGTCGCCGCGCATGCCGATATTGTGGGCTACTCATTTGTACAGCGCCCTGCCGATATGACGTTACTGCAACAAGAATTGGATCAGCGCGCTGGCAAGCGATCGTCCCGCCCCGCGATCGTCGCCAAGATTGAAACGGCGATCGCGGTTAGCAACCTACCCGAATTAATCATTTATGCAGCGGGTCAACAGCCCTTTGGGGTCATGATTGCTAGGGGCGACTTAGCCGTGGAAATTGGCTACCAGCGGTTGACCGAGATTCAGGAAGAAATTCTTTGGATTTGTGAAGCGGCCCATGTGCCCGTGATCTGGGCGACGCAGGTTCTAGAAAGCCTAGTCAAAAATGGTGCTCCCTCGCGGGGAGAAATGACAGATGCCGCTATGGCTGAACGCGCTGAGTGCGTCATGCTAAACAAAGGACCGTTTATTGCCGAAGCCATTACCATTCTGGATGATGTTCTGACTCGCATGGAAGCCCACCAGTCGAAAAAAACACCCCAGTTGCGGGCCTTGCATTCCTGGTAGGCTTATCCACAAACAGACAGATGTCGCCAGACGATGGTCTCTAATTTCGCCTCGATGGGCCGAGGCGAAACTTGCGGGCGATCGCGATTCATCCCAGCGTCTAACCAACGGTTAACGATGCCAAACCATCTCCTGGCCCTTAAACCACCCCAAAATCTATGTCAATCGCTGCATTACTCGACGAATTACGGGACATCAACCTGATCGTCCGCCCCGATTGGTCCAATCCCGCCGCTGTCCTGGCAGACCTGTCCCCCCTCCTAACCCGCCTGTTTCACCATCCCGCCGTTCAAGACATCACCCTCCTGATCGACACCCAAACCCTATCCGAAGATCTGCAAGACAGTGCTAACCTCCTCCTCCTGGAAGTTCTTTTAAATATCAGCCTCGAAACTTCTGTTTCCGAAGACCTGAATGTTGGGCTGACTGGCCCCCTAACCCCAGCAGACTGGCATACCTTACAACCCTGGCTCAATTTCCACATAGCCCTGCCGCAGGCGGATCAAGGTGGCCAATACCAGCCGCCCATCCCCGGGGTGGATGGGGCCACGCTTTTTGATCCTGCCGTCTATCACGCCGCCCAACTCGACTCGTGGCACCGATGGGGCAATCACTTTGTGGCCTGCCATCTGCCCCAAACCGCCATCCCCTACTACAGCCAATACCTATCCCACTGCCCCACCGCTGCCGATATCCACCTCAAACTCAGTGAGGCGTTGTGGCAAACCGATCAACGCGCCCAGGCGATCCAAGCCTTAGAAGCGGGGATGCACCACTGTCCCGACGCGCCCGAACTCCACTTCTGGTTGATTATTCGCCTCAAACAAAACCAGGACTACCCAGCGGCCCACCGCCATGCTCAAACCGCCGCCGCCTTGTTTCCCGCAGACTACACCTTCAAAATGCTCCAGGCATTGATGTTGCCCGAAGCCTACGACACCCCCGCAGAAATTATTGCCCATCGCACGGCCTTTCAAACCAACCTCACCCGCCTGATTCAGGACATTGCCCTTGACACCCCCGCTGAGCAAAAAAAGGCCCTGAGGGCGATCGCCCACCACACCAACTTCTTTTTGTCATACCAGGGCTATAACGATGTCGCTTTGCAGCAGCAATACGGCCAATTTCTCCACCGCGTCATGGCCGCCAACTATCCCCAATGGGTGCAACCACGCCCCCGCCAACCACGCCCTGCCAAAATCAGAATCGGCTATCTGTCCGCCTTTCTCTGTGGCTGGAGTGGCACGGTGCTGTTTCTCAACTGGCTGAAATACGCCGACACCGATCGCTTTGAAATTTACACCTATCACATCGGAGCCCAGGTCGATGGCGTGACGGAGCTGGTCAAGACGTACAGCACCCGGTTCTACCATATCCAACATAATCTCGAACAGGTGTGCCAGCAGGTGGTGGACGATCGCCTGCAAGTGCTCATTTTTCCCGAATTGGGCATGGATGCGACCACCCTCTGCATTGCGGGGTTACGCCTTGCGCCGATTCAGTGCATGGCCTGGGGGCAGCCCGTCACCTCGGGATTGCCCACCCTAGACTATTTTCTCTCCAGTGAGTTGATGGAGCCTGCCCAGGGACAAGACCACTATACTGAGGCTCTGGTGCGGCTACCCGGTGTCGGAATTTCCTACCCCGCGATTTCCGTGCCTCCGGTCCAGCGCGATCGCGCCGCCTTTGGCCTCCGCGAAGACTCCATTGTCTACCTTTCCAGCCAAGCACCCTACAAATATTTGCCCCAGCACGATGCCATCTATGCCCAAATTGCCTGTCAAGTGCCCAATGCCCAGTTTATGTTTCTCCGGGCGGGGATCCCCCAACTCGGCTCGATCGCGCTTTTGCTGCCGTGGGGCTAGACAGTCAAGCCTACTGTGTGTTTTCTCCGGTGTTAGCCCGCAGCGATTACTTCGACCTGCTCTCGTTGGTGGACGTTTACCTGGATACGCCCGATTGGTCTGGCGGGAATACCACCCTGGATGCGATCGCCTGTCATCTGCCCATTGTCACCTGTCCGGGGGCGTTGATGCGGGGTCGTCACTCCTACGGTTTTCTAATGGCGATCGGGGTAACCGAAACCATCGCAGACGATCTGACTCAGTACGTCAGCATCGCCGCGCGGCTGGCGACCGACGGCCCGTGGAGACAGGCGATTCGGGCGGCCCTGCGGCACTCTGCGCACCAACTCTTTGAAAACCCACTCCCCACGCAACAGCTCGAAGCCTTTTTGCTCCAGGCGATCGCCACGTTGTAGCGCTTCTTTAGTCTGCGGCTTAGACCATTGCCAAGAAATATTATACCTTCGCCCTAAAAAAACTGCTCCCTGAGCGGAGTCGAAGGGAGCCATCTGGAGCGGTAGAGTCTTTCATGAAAATCGTCCTGAGGTTGCTTCCTAGTAGATCGCCAGATCGATCGCCAGGTCGATTTCCAAATCATCGCTCATTGTCAGCTCGGCCTGTCTGCCGTTAGCGGCATCGTAGAGCAGTTGAATTTTGAGATAGCGCGGTGGTAGGTAGGACAGGCGATCGGCCCATTCAATCGCCACAATTCCCAGCTCGACTTCCTCACCCTCCCAATAGGTTTCGGGAGAAAGGCTGGCCGCCTCTGCCTGTCCTAAACGATACAAATCAAAGTGATAGAGGGGAAGCCGTCCGCCTAGATACTCGTTAATTAGGGTAAACGTCGGACTGTCAATCGCTTCTGCCAAACCCAATCCCGCCCCAATCCCCTGCACCAGGGTTGTTTTGCCTGCCCCCAGATCCCCTTCGAGCAGCAACACGCTGCCCGCTGGCAAGGATTGGCCCAGTTTGACACCAAGCTGACGGGTCGCCGTGGCGGTGGCCAAGGCCATGAGGAGAGGAGAGGAAGAGGGGACCATGGAGGAGGGAGGAGGAAATTTACGACAACGTTGAGGCCCGTAGTGCCTGAATTTCTTCTATCGGCAGTCCGGTAATTTGACTAATGGTGGCATCGTTCAACAGGGGCAGCGATCGCTGTGCCACCGCCACTTGCTGCTCCCGTACGCCTTGCTGGATACCTTGCTGGATGCCTTGCTGGATACCTTGCTGAACCCCTTTCTGGAGCGCCTGTTTTTCGGCCCGGATGAGGGCATTCCGCTGATCATGAATGAACATGGCTTGATGCTCCAGTTCTTCCAGCTCTTCCCGGGTGAGGGTGGCCTGGTTGGCAAGGGCAAAGGCTTGCTGAATTGCGGGCACATGCTCCATCTGTTCGGGCACCACGGCCAGATCCGGAGCGTGTTTGAGGAAATAGAGCCACTTTTCTGTCAAGGTTGTGAGGTGATCTAAGGAACATTGAAATTTGGGAAGTTCTACAAATACCAGCTCCAGGTCATACACGGGATAGTCAATCAAAAAATCTTTCTCTTTCAGGACAAAGCGCGACATTACAGTATTGAGTTCTGGAAACATTTCAAAATCAGTAATGGTCAAGGCAATAACGGGATTTAGTAACCAATAGTCCTGTCCCACCCCTAGCTGAATCGAGTAGGCTTTGGCCGCATTATAGAGAATCCGCTTTTCAAAGCCCTCTAGGTTCAGCACCTGCATCTCAATAATCACAGTTTCACCACTGCTGAGCACTGCTTTGACATCGAGATAGGTGTCTTTGACGCCCCGAATTTTGGGGGCTTGATAAGGATTGAGAATGGTGAGATCGCGAATGATCGGTTCGCCCTGGTACAACAAGCCATTCAGAAAGCTGATCAGAATCTCGTGGCTCTGTTCCGAGCCAAAGATTTTCTTGAAGGCGAAGTCGGTTTTGGGGTTGATGAAGATCATGGGGGCGATCGCCAAGACGGTTACTTTATTTTAGCCTTTCCCAAGGTTTAGTGTTTCCCGAGGAGGCGCTGAGTCTGGCTCACCCGCAGCCTGCGACGGTCTTTCTAGTAGCTGTCCTCACGCTACCCTCTGGGTCGGATGCAGCCGCTCCATGCCCCCCAGCCCGAACAACCACACCAGCACCACCAACCAATGGATCCCGACAATCAGCAGGAGCGAACCGGTCAGGCCATAGGTGATGGTGCAGGTGACTCCCAGCAATGCCGTCAGACTGAGAAAGCGCCGATCGCAAAAGGTCGGATTCCCCCGTTTATAGAATATCTTGGCATTTAAGGGATGATAGATCACAAACAGGATGAGGCCAGAAACCGCCCACAGGCCCCACATTTGCCACGTTGCGGCTTGGGGATAGGGCAACCACAGCACGCGAAACACAAATTCTTCCACCAAGGCAGGCATAAATAAGAGCCTGAGTCCAGTGTGGAAATAATTGCGACGCGGGGCTTTCCAGACCTGACGGGACAAAAAGCCTTGGGAGAAGCCAAGGGGCACTGCGATCGCGCCATAAATCAGCAATGCCGTGATTGCCATCAACCAGTCACTCGCAGCAGGCAGGTTAATGGCACCCAAAATCCGGGTGAGGATGACGGCAATGACAGCGATCGGGGTGCCGGGAATGGCCCAGCGCCCAAAAGCCTTGGTGGGAGCAATAGGAAAAATATCCGGATTGTGGCCGCCGACTTGATTGGTGCGGAGGAACCACAGCTTGGCCCCATGGCGCAAAAACATGATGCTGAGTTCATCCTGGGTTTGGCGCGGCAAAATTGTCCGCCAACTCGTCAGCGCTGCCAAAAGATTTTCGGTCCCTTTCGCGCTGGTGCGCCGGAAGGTGCGATCGCGAATTTCCGTGCCCGAGAGGGCATCACTGTTGGATTTCCAGTCCTCCCGCACAATGCCCAGGGGCATGAGTTGCTTTTCCACTTCATCGCCCAACTGGATCAAGTGGTGAAATCGTTCCGTTGTTGGGTCCTGGGGATGGGCCGCGAGCCAATCCTGAATGGCGGGACTATTAGCCACCCGACGGCGGACCTGTTGCACCGTGGCAAATAGGGCCTGATTGGAATCCTGGACACAGGAGGTCGCAGGGGTGACCACTGCTGCGCCACTGCCATCGCCTATGCGGTAGCGGGCATTGATGATTTGCAGTTGGCGGCTGAATTCTTGCAGGGGGGAAATGCGATCGCCACCAAAATCATAGTCGTCAATAATATCCAGCTTCACCAGCACATCCGCCACGGGGCGGGTATACAGCCACCCTCGCCGCAGATCGCCCATGTAAGCCGTCCAGTCGTTGGTGCCGGAGATAAATCCTTCGACGTTGGTCGCATAGACCTGCTGATAGCGAATATTCCATTCCAATTGCTGAGTCAAAGGCTCCCGCATGACCGTGGCTAAGCCATAGGAAAAGTGTCCCGTAACGGTGCCAAAGGCGGGGGCTTCGCCAGACTTGCCGCCCCGCCCGCCAAACAGGTGCATGACCAAGGCCCGCTGACCCTCCGGCCACTGGGTCTGCCAATCGGCCTGTTGTGGGGCGATCGCCCCATCGTCTGGGTTGGCGGTGGTATTGGTTTTTTCGGGCGGATCCGCAGGGGAATCCGTGGGATCGATCAATACGGTTTTCAGCGTACCTGCCAGTTTTTCGGTATTGCGCCAGTTTTCGTAGTTGATGTAATCCAGGCCCTTGGCCTCATCCCGCAGGATTTCCTGGGGACGCAGTTGCACCAGGGCGCGGGGTTTCAGCGCTTGCACGGTGAAGACTCCCGATTTATCCGGGGCTCCATAGATGTACCACCCGGCGGTCCCCACGGGCGACTTGTCTAAATCGCGGGACGTGGAGACAAACACGCCAATACCATCGCGGGGCTGCTGGGGCACGCGAATGGTTTCGACGGGGCCGTCAAACTGGCCCGTCGCGGCGCGGTAATGCTGCACCTGGAATAATTCGCTGGGGCAGGGCGTGGGACCGGGGCAGTCCGGTGGGATTAACGCCGAGTTCTGGGTGGGGACGGTGGCCATGATGTTGACCAGTCCATAAAACCGCCCCGTGGCCAGGATGGGGTCCGTCTCGATTTGGACTCGGGGGCTAGTCCCGGGCTGCTGGATCACGTTTGCTGTGTCTAGGATGATCGTCACATCATCCACGGGGTGTGCTCCAGCCAGGGATTGGAGCGGGCCGACCTGCGATCGCCCGTTTAAGCGATCGGGGTGCAAATTGCCTTTCTGCTGACTGGTGGTTATGGCGTCGGTAAATTTCACATCGCGGGTGACGGCAGCCACATACTGCCGGATTGCCGGATCGGGGCTCCACTCCAACCGCAGCCGTTGCCCGATTAAATCGCGATCGGGAGCGTGGTAAACCTCTAACCACACCCAATCGTCCGGATCGGCCTGCGACGGGGGCGGGGGCAGAATCAGTCGGCCTACCCAGGCTCCGGTGGGCCGATAGCGATCGCGGGGCGGGGTTTGCTGCGGGGGATAGTGGCCGATCTGATTAAAGCTGGCCCGCTGGGTGATGGTGTATTGTGCCTCGAAGGCGGGGGTGGCGATCGCCGTCAGGAGGACGCAGCTCAGGATGAAGCAGCTCCGCCATATCCAGCGAATGTAGCGGTGGCTCCCGAGCCAGTGTAAGCCTTGCTTCATGGTGCGTCAATTCCGTGCGATCGTCTATCACGGTAACATCTGCGGCCATGACCTTGGTTAACGCTTGACTCCACAAAATGCTATCCAACTCGTCGTGGTATTCCCTTGCTGAGCGGCATAGTATCCGGGTACGGAATGTATCTGAAACGCCTCTGGCGCAAACCCGGCCTCTAGGGCGTAGGTGGGAAAATCCTCGAATTTTGACGACGCTAGGTAAGGTTCTGAATTGGCCCAGACCTCGGTATCGCGGAAATATCGAGCCACTAGCGTGGCAGGCTGAAGAAATAATTTGCTCTCCAAATGCACCATAATTCCTCCGGGCTTCAGCAGGCGATAGCTTTCAGCAAAGACGCGCTGCCGCGACACCCCTGGAATTTCGTGCAACAGAATATGGCTTACCACTAAATCAAAGGACTGATCGGCAAATTCAGTCCGCTCAGCATTTTGTTGGGCGAAATATAGGGTTTGGCCGAGCACTCTGGCCCGAGCCATCGCATATCGCAACAACGACGCGCCTAAATCAACCCCCCATACTTGAGCATGGGGATAGGCCGATGTGTAGGGCAAGGTGCTGTGACCCACGGAACATCCTAAATCCAAAATGGTCTGGGGCTGAAAATCGGGGTAGTGCTGGGCTAAGACATGGTGAATCAAGGTCTGGCCAAGTTCATCGTTGAGGGGGCCGAACCATCCCCGTCCGTACAGAAAAACCCCATGGTCATAGAGCGCCCCCGTCCCAAAACTATCCGTTTCAAGATCTTGAAGATAGCCCCCCGGCATTCTGTGGATGTGGGTCTTCAATTGGTGTGAGGGCATGTCCAGCTCTGGATTTAGCTCCAGTCCGCCTTGGCCTGACTGCTGGGATTGATAGACGGCTTCAAGCCGTTGGTGATCCGCGTTGATGTCTGTCAATACCTTGGCCCACAGCCGATCTTGAAGCACACCGCGCCGATGGTGCACCTCCTTGACCTCGGGATACCGATCGAGAACGGGACGGACCTTGAGGTATAGGTTGTCCGGATTGGTGTCCTTGGGATAGGCGGCGGCAATTTCATCTGTTTTTTGCTGAAACAGTTGAAACATGGAGAGCCAAGCGGCTTGCATGGCACGGGCAAGCTCCAAGTCGCCTTCAGGAGCCTGGGCCTGGGGAATCAAGTCATGCTGGTGCTGCGGAAACAGAAAAACTGGCTTGTTCATTGTTCCTACCCACCAATACTCCGTATGCCTGAAGTGATTCTGGCACTTCTGCCAACTCGCTTGATTGCGCCACGGCAACAGTATAGCGTTTCAAGTTTCGCGATGCTTGGCCTGAACGAGCGGAGCCGCGATCGCACCCAACCGTGCAAACCCCCGTCTGGCGAATGGTCTGAAACAGCCGATTCTGCAACCAGCAGGATTGTGTTTCGTATCAGCCCGCTCCAGAATGCAATATTGAGCGAGCGCACGTACAATAGTGACGCTACCTAGGAGATTGACTATGTTCATGGATGAACTGATGCCCCTGCTTAAGGAACTGACCCAGCAACCCATCGCCTTTCTGGGAGGCTTTGTGTCTGGAGCGCTACGGCTCCAATTAACCGACGATCCCGTCAAAACCTGGCTCGATCAACAGGCTGGGACGGCGGCGGTTGCCCCCGATCACCAGAGCAACGGCAATGGCAGCGGTCCCCAATCGATCTCGATTGATTAGGCTGACTATTCAGCTCAGTGCTGGCACGCGGCCCATAATCTCTTCGACAACACCGCAAATTGGTCCGGATCTATGGCAATCTGAAGGAAGCTCATGGCCTGTGAAGCTGAGCGATTGTCCTTGCTGTAGAAACTCCACCAAGCAGTATGCAAACTCTTTCTAGTCCGCCCCAGGTTGCCTCCGCCGCCAGCACTGACACCACCATCGTTCGTCGCAAAACCCGTCCTGTGCCCGTGGGCAGTATTACGATTGGCGGAGGGTACCCGGTGGCGGTACAGTCAATGATTAACGAAGACACGCTGGATATTGCTGGGTCGGTGGCGGCCATTCGGCGGCTCCACGAGATTGGTTGCGAAATTGTGCGGGTGACGGTGCCGAGTATTGCCCATGCCAAAGCGATGGAAGAAATTCGCGATCGCCTCCTGAAAACCTACATGCCCGTTCCCTTGGTAGCCGACGTGCACCACAATGGCATGAAAATTGCTCTGGAAGTAGCGCAGTACGTGGATAACGTGCGGATTAATCCGGGTTTGTACGTGTTTGAAAAGGCCGACCCCGATCGCACGGAATACACCACAGCCGAGTTTGATGCGATCGGCGAAAAGATCCGGGAAACCCTTGCTCCCCTCGTGATTTCCCTACGGGATCAGAATAAATCTATGCGGATTGGCGTCAACCACGGCTCCTTGGCCGAACGGATGCTGTTCACCTACGGCGATACCCCAGAAGGCATGGTGGAATCGGCCCTGGAATTCATCCGCATTTGTGAATCCCTCGATTTCTACAACATTGAAATTTCGCTGAAAGCCTCTCGGGTGCCCGTGATGATTGCCGCAAACCGCCTGATGGTGCAGCGCATGGATGCTCTAGGGATGGACTATCCCCTGCACTTGGGCGTCACGGAAGCAGGCGATGGCGAATACGGACGGATTAAGTCCACGGCGGGCATTGGAACCTTACTGGCAGAGGGCATTGGCGATACGATTCGCGTCTCCCTGACCGAAGCGCCGGAAAAGGAGATTCCCGTGTGCTACGGCATTCTGCAAGCGCTGGGGTTACGCCGGACCATGGTGGAATACGTGGCCTGTCCGTCCTGTGGCCGCACGCTCTTTAATCTGGAAGAGGTCCTGCACAAGGTTCGGGAAGCCACTAGTCACCTCACCGGGTTGAACATTGCGGTGATGGGCTGTATCGTCAACGGTCCCGGTGAAATGGCCGATGCCGACTATGGCTATGTGGGCAAAACCCCAGGCTTCATTTCACTCTATCGTGGGCGCGATGAAATCAAAAAAGTTCCAGAGGACCAAGGCGTCATCGAATTAATTAATTTGATCAAATCGGATGACTGCTGGGTTGATCCCTAGAAAGCGATCGCCCGTCTAATGATTCTTAAACCCCGATCACCCTAGGATCGCAACCACGACTCAGCCTGCTGACGGTGCTTTCCCGTCATGAAAGCGGCCATAGCGGCCACCGTGGCCGCTATGATTCCGGCATCGTCAGCGTAACCGATGGCGGGGATGGTATCCACAACGACATCAAATACATTCAGAAAATAGGCCAAGGCCGAGGCGATCGCCCCCTTGGCCCATAGAGGCGTGTCCCCATCCACCATGCAAAAGTACAGCGCTACCGCGTCACGAATCCAGGGGACATAGCTGCCCACCTGGCGGACAGCCTTGAAAAAGCCATCGATTGAAAAACCCTTCACCGAAAAACTATTCATCGAAAAATTCTCCACAGCTTTCTAGGATTGGCTCTTTAGCATTCATTGGCTCTTTAGCATTGGTCTTTAGCATCCATTGGACTGGGCGAAGGGCTGCCCATCAAGGGCCTCATCGCTCGTAGCATTATCCAGTAGCATTATCCAAGAGTGCGATCGCCTCTTCGCACCAGGCCAACCAACCGGTCTCAAAGCGAATCCCATTGCGCAAGGTCAGGTAGTGAAATTGTACCGGAATTGGCAAGGTGTGGGGATTGGCAAAGAAGCGTTGCTCAATCTGCTGATACTCTGTCAGGCGGTTTTGGTGTTGGACCTGATGCCGCTGGAGTTCCGCCAGAAATATTTCTCGGGGCACCGTGTAGCCCGCAAAGACCTTAACGAGTAAATCATCCCGCAGCACGGCCATCTCGCTCGGTGCCGCAATCCAGGCTTGCAGATGGGCTGCCCCCGTCGATGTGACGTGATACACCTTTTTATCGGGCCGACTGGCCTGCTGGATCGTCTCGGCTTGAATCCAGCCCAACTCCTCCAGCTTACTTAACTCCCGATAAATTTGCTGAAAACTGGCGTGCCAAAAGAAGCCGACAGAACCCGCAAACTGTTTTCGGAGGTCGTAGCCACTGCACGGTTGATGCAGCAACGACGCCAAAATTGCATGGGATAACGCCATAAAGTCCAGAAAATTGCCCGATCAACTCATCACGGCCTGCCACTCGGCCTGCTGTCAGCCTAATGATTGACGTGCTTGCATTAAGACTGCCCCTCAGACCGACTGAGACTTTGTTTGTCCATGGTATCGCACAGTTCACCATAATCAACTAGTTGACTATGGCTGATTTTTATGTTCAACTAATTGAATAGTCAATTAAGTGACTATAAGCAGTACCCAAGGCCCTTTGGGCAGGAGTTATGGATGATGAAAAATTATTTTGGCTACCAAATCGATCTCCCCGAGAACCCAGAAGCCGTGGTGTTTATCAATGGGTTTATGGCCCGCGATCGGGCTGGTTTCCTGTGGATGTGGAAAAATCTGTTTTGGATTCGGAATACCACGGCCCAGGCTACTGGCTGTGTGCAGGTCAAGGCGGGAATTTGTGGTCCCAGCGAAGTGATTATGACCAGCTACTGGCGGGATGCCGCGCACCTAAGGGAATTCTTTCGGGGGGAAGCGCACCGTCAGATGATGCAATTTATCGCCAAGCATCCCCACAGTCTGTGTCTATACAACGAGACCTACTCCCCTGCACGCAGTGGTAAATACACCCATGAGCCCCAGGGAATGGCCAGCATTTATGCTCGTATAGAAGCGCCGTAAAGCCTCTTAGCAGACCCATGGAACTTCGGTTCTTCCAGCCATTGCGAGATCTACGTTACACTCAGGGGCAGAATTCTTTCTTCTCCCTTTCTTTGTAGTTATGGCCCACCGTATTGCCGATTTACTCCGCTCCGGACAACCCCAAGACACGGTTACGATTCAGGGCTGGGTCCGTACTAAACGCGAACAAAAAGCGTTTAGCTTCGTAGAAGTGAATGATGGCTCGGCCCTGGCGGGGTTGCAGGTGGTGATCGGACAGGAGGTGCCGGGATATGCCGAGAGTCTGAAGCAGATTAGCACGGGGGCTTCCGTAGAGATTGTTGGTACTCTGGTGGATTCTCCGGCCAAGGGCCAGCGGATTGAGCTGAAAGCCAGTCAGATTACCGTCTATGGGGAAGCGGATCCAGAAACCTATCCTCTCCAAAAAAAGCGCCACTCCTTTGAATTTTTGCGGGAGATTGGGCATTTGCGCGGACGCACCAATACCTTGGGGGCGGTGTTTCGGGTCCGTAATGCCTGTTCTGCGGCAATTCATCAGTTTTTTCAGGAGCGGGGGTTTTTATGGGTGCATACGCCGATTATTAGCGCC
Source organism: uncultured cyanobacterium (assembly GCA_963766075.1). Lineage (GTDB taxonomy): Bacteria > Cyanobacteriota > Cyanobacteriia > Leptolyngbyales > Leptolyngbyaceae > CAVYAN01. The sequence goes on from CAVYAN010000075.1 coordinate 70,879, forward strand.
AGCGACTGCGAGGGGGCGGGAGAAATGTTTACTGTGACCAATTTGGATCTGAATAAATTGCCCTTGAATGCGCAGCAACAGGTGGATTTTAGTCAGGATTTTTTTGGTAAATCGGCTTACCTTACGGTGAGTGGCCAGCTTGAAGCCGAGATTATGGCCATGGCATTTTCTAACGTCTATACCTTTGGACCAACTTTTCGGGCTGAAAATTCCAATACCTCTCGCCATTTGGCGGAGTTTTGGATGGTGGAACCGGAGATGGCGTTTTGTGATTTGGAAGGCGACATGGATTTGGCGGAGGCATTTCTAAAGTTTGTGTTTGCCCATGTCCTGAAGCATTGTCCAGAGGATATAGAATTTTTTAACCAGCGAATTGATAGTTCGGTACTGGCAACGGCTGAAAATATTATCCATAATCAGTTTGCGCGGGTGACCTACACTGAGGCGATCGCGCTCTTAGAAAAATCCAACAAATCCTTTGAGTATCCGGTTTCTTGGGGGCTGGATTTACAGTCGGAACATGAACGCTATCTGGCGGAGGAGTATTTCCAAAAGCCCACAATTGTCACAGACTATCCGGCACAGATCAAAGCCTTTTACATGCGGATGAACGATGACGGCAAAACTGTGCGGGCGATGGATATTCTTGCCCCCAAAATTGGCGAAATTATTGGCGGTTCTCAGCGGGAAGAGCGGTTAGATGTTTTGCAGGAACGTATCATTGCCCAGGGACTGGATCCCCAGGCGTATTGGTGGTACTTGGATTTACGTCGCTATGGCACAGTCCCCCATGCGGGTTTTGGGCTGGGGTTTGAGCGACTGGTGCAGTTTATGACGGGCATGGCTAACATTCGGGATGTGATTCCGTTTCCGCGTGCGCCGCTGGATGTGGAGTTTTAGAGTTGGATTGGGTGCGGGTGGGATTGGGTTCGGGGGATTGTCAGCGATTGTCTGAAGAGCGATCGCTTGGAGAGCGTTTGATTTGGAGAGCGTTTGATACAGACGCACATGAATCCTGAAAAGATTATTGGGAAATAAATCCGGCCAACAGCAGGGGCACTAGCAGCGCCAGCGCAATAATCAGCGCCATCGTGCCGGGTTCGATTTTGATGATGTTCTTTTTGTCAGCGTCGCGCATACCCACCTCCTACCATCCCATATCCTTACATTTTAGTAGACCACTCATGGTGCGGTGGTGAGCGTAACAAAAAGATGGGTCGAGGGCCAATACAGGTTAGGCGGGCCAGAGGTTGCCGATTGGGTTAATCGACACCATTTCCAAAGGGAGGGCAGTACGGTTGTAACTGTTGCTGACGGAGTAACCCTGAAACAGCACTACTCTCTAACGGGTGGGCAAAATAATATCCCTGTCCAGAGTGGCATTGAATTGCTTGCAGGTAGGACAACTGTCGGGGTGTTTCTATGCCCTCGGCAACAATATTTAACCCCAGGTTCGATCCCAGATTGACGATCGCTTTGACGATTTCTAATTTTTCGACGTCTGATTCCAAGAGGGTAATAAAGGAGCGATCGATCTTGAGGCTATCGACGGGAAAGCGATGCAGATAGCTGAGGGAAGAATACCCTGTCCCAAAATCATCGAGACAGACTTGAATATTGCGGTCTTGAAACTGCCGCAAAATCGTGGCAGCGACTTCAGCGTTTTCAATCAGTACGCCTTCGGTAATTTCCACCTTCAACCGTGAGCCACAGAGGCCCGAGGTATTCAAAATGTGATCAATCTGGGAAATTAGTTCAGCATGGGAGAATTGCTTGCCGGATAAATTGACACTAACGGTGAGATCCGGTAGCGTGGGAAATTCATGGAGCCAGATATAGAGTTGTCGGCAGGCCGCTTGCAACACCCAGAGATCGATGGTCATAATTAATCCCGTATCTTCCGCAATGGGGATAAATTCGTCAGGAGAAATCATCCCCTGCTCTGGGTGTTGCCAGCGCACCAGTGCTTCAAATCCCTCGATGCATTGGCTCTCTAAGGAAATAATCGGCTGGTAATGGACGCGCAATTCTTGACGTTCGATCGCCCGTTGGAGGTCGCTCTCTAATTGAAGTTGCCTGAGGGCTTGAGTGTGCATGGAAGCATCAAATATTTCATACCCTCCCCGATGACGTTTTTTTGCCCGATACATGGCAATATCAGCATCACGCAGCAGTTGATCAGGCTCCCTGTAGTGGGCGGAGTTGAGCGTAATACCGATGCTAGTACTGATAAATACTTCATGGCCATCCAATAAGATAGGTGCTTTTAGTTCCTGATGAATGCGATGGGCGACTTCAATGGCGTCACTGATACCTTGAATATCTTCTAGTAAGATGACAAATTCATCCCCTCCCAACCGGGCTACGGTATCGCCCATGCGTAGACAGAGCTGTAACTGCTGGGCGACCTTTTTCAGGAGTTGATCGCCTGCAGTATGGCCTAGGCTATCGTTGACCACCTTAAAGCGATCTAAATCAAGAAAAAGAACAGCAAACTGATAAGACTGTGTAGGCAGATGCCGTTGTGATCGCCGTTGTGCCAAATGCAGAACATGCTCGAGTCGATCCATCAACAAAACGCGATTGGGCAATCCGGTCAGGGCATCATGAAAGGCATCATGCCGGAGTTGCGCTTCCATTCTTTGACGCTCTGCCAGCTCGATTTGAGCTTGTTGATACAATTGCGCTTGATGGATGGCAATCGCACATTGATCGGCGATCGCTTTCACCAAGGCAATTTCATCATCCGTCCAGGTCCGCTGGCGATCACACTGTTTTAGGCAAATGCCCCCAAAGTAAGATTGCTGATACAGCAAGGGCATCAGAATCAGAGAACGAATTCCATAGACGCTGGCGATCTTTGGGATGGGGTCAATTTCCTGACCAATATCGTGAATGATCACGGGTTGATCATGGCGTAAAGTCGCTTGATAAAAATCATAAAAATCACAGGTTGTACCCAGAAGTTGCTCACGTTCCGGGGAGGCTTGGCTGAGGTATTGAATATGCGATCGCCCGTTGGGCTCCGCTTCAGACTCCTGCGACTGAAAAATGAAGCAGTGACTTGTTTGCAGTGCTTCCTGCAGTTGATCGACCGTTGTTTGCAGCACCGCTTCGAGCACCAGGGTTTCGCGCATGGCCTGCACAATCCGATTTACAATGGTTTCTCGCCATGCCTGTTGTTGAATTTGGGCGATCGCCACCTTTTGTTGACGACGTAACCCAAACTCCTGAAGTGCCCGTTCTAGGACTGTGGGCAGTCGAAACAACCGATCCTTGAGGACATAGTCCGTCATTCCGGCCTTGATGCATTCGACAGCCGCCTCTTCCCCCAAGCTACCCGTAATCAAAACGAACGGTATTTCCTGTACAGACGCCTTCAGCAACTCAAATGCCCGGGCCCCATTAAAGTTGGGCAAACGATAATCCGATAAAACAATGTCGTAGGCACGGGTGTTGAGTAGGTACTGACATTCATCCAGGGTGGAGGTTGTATCGTACGTAAAGTTGAGATGTGCCGACGTTAGCATCAGCACAATTAACTCAACATCCTCTGGGACATCTTCAATAATCAGCAGATTGAGGACGGAATGCAGGCTGTCTAGCCTAATACCTTCATTCTGACCGTGAGGGTACTCCACCTCGTTCATAACGCAAAACTATGGGACTGGTTGATCAATACCTAGAAAAACTCCCAACCTAGAAAAGCTCCCAAACTGCGCAGCCTAGAATCCACAGCAGCATGGTTGTCCACTAGGTGAAGATTGCTAGAGTGGAGGGGGCTGATTGAGTTGCATCCAATACTCTCCGACCTGCTGAGAGACCTCCTGAAACTGCTGAAAATCCAGCGGTTTTACCACGTAGCTATTGACACCTAAACTATAGCATGACTCAATATCTTGACCTTCCGCCGAAGAGGTCATCACCACAACTGGCACAGTGCGGGTGCGAGGATGCTGGCGAATGGCTTCTAGGACTTGAATGCCATTAATCTTGGGGAGTTTTAGGTCCAGTAAAATCATCCGAGGTAAGGGCCGTGCGGGCACACCGTCGGCCTGACCAAATAGATAGAGTAGTGCTGCTTCGCCATCTTCTGCGACATCAATTTGATTCACGAAAGGATAGGCGTCGAGGGCTAGACGAATCAGCTCGACGTCATTCGGATCATCTTCGACAATGAGGAATCGGGACATATTAATTACCATGTTTAATGAGATGACCGTCGCACCCTGGCTCAGGGCACGACCGCCAAAACAATGACTTGTGAAATAACTACCGGAGCAAAGCCAATTTCAGCCAGAAGATACTTGGTGTTATTTAAAACATATTACATCAGCGATATTACGTAGGCACCCGGCTTTACTAGAAGTTTAAAAGCCGCTGCTAACCCACGCGATCGCAAAGGCCCATAGACCAGAAAGGCCCATAGACCAGAAAGGCCCATAGACCGCAGATAAGCGATTCAAGCCGACGTGCAGAAAATGTCCGGTTACGAAAAGTTACCGACAGTGAAGTAGAAGATTGCCCCTTGGTTGGGCTGGCTTTCGGCCCAGATGGTGCCGCCGTGGCGGTGGATGATCCGTTGCACAATGGTTAGACCAATGCCTGTGCCTTCAAAAGCGTTTTGAGCATGTAACCGTTGAAAGGCTCCAAATAGCTTGTCGGCGTATTCCATCTGAAACCCAACACCATTGTCTTTGATAAAGATGGCCCCTTCTGGCAAACTGCCAATTTCAATACAGGGCGTTGGCTGGTGGCGGCTAAATTTTACAGCATTGCTGATCAAATTACTCAACACCTGTTGCAACAGTGTGGCATCTCCCTGCACGGTGGGTAAAGGGCCGATGGCAAATTCAACCGGAGCCATTGTTTCGGGTTGGTTATGAACAAGGGCGATCGCTTCATCCACCAGTTCCCGCAGGCGCACAGGCTGATAGTCCATCGGTTTGCGCCCAATGCGCGAGAGGGTGAGCAAGCCGTCAATTAACTGAGCCATTTTTTGGCTGCTGTTCTCGATCACCTGTAGGTAATGGGTAACTTTGGGGTCAGACAAGGCGGCATGGTTGTGTAGCCGCTGCTCTAGGGCATTGATAAAGCCATGAATATGGCGTAGGGGGGCGCGTAAGTCATGGGAAACGGAGTAGGAAAAGGATTCCAGCTCGCGGTTAGTGGCCTCTAGCTGCAGGGCGGTTTGCTGGATTTTTTGCTCGGTGAGTTTGCGATCGGTGATATCGAGGACAGTGCCGATGATGTGGGTGATTTGGCCGGTGGCATCATAGTTCATTTCCCCACGGGCTAAAACATAGACCAAGGTGCGATCGGGGCGAAACAGGCGGTGTTCCATCTCGTAGGACTGCCCTGCGGTAATGGCTGTCTGTACGGTTTGATCAAAATATTGCCAATCCTCTGGATGAATGGCGTGTTGCAACTCCTCATAGGTCGGTGCCCCCAGCGCTGGTTCGCGGCCATAAATGTGGAAGACTTCCTCAGACCAGCTTAAACTACGGGTTTGTAGGGCAAATTCCCAACTGCCCAATTTACCAATCCGCTGGGCAGTCCTGAGGTGGGCATCACTCTTGCGCAACTGGTCTTCAGCGTGTTGGCGTTGGGTAATATCCTGAAGCATGCCGATGATATGCGTCACCTGACCGCCTTGATCCCGTAATAGCGTCGTGGTCAAACTGCCGACGATGGTTTCTCCACTTTTTTGGGTATAGCGTTTTTCAATGGGATCAGCAGGCACTTCGCCGCTGAGGAGTGCTTCCACATAGGGCAGTTCAGCGTTCCAGTCATCGACAACAAAAAGACTAAAACAGGACTCCAGGGTTAATAGCTCGGCCTCACCGTAGCCCAGCAGTTGACAAAAGGCTTGGTTTACCGCTGTCAAGCGATCGCGCTGAACATCGGCAACAGCAATGCCAATCGGAGCACCGTCAAAGAAGCCCCGAAAGCGGGCTTCACTCGCCTGTAATGCGGCGGTACGGTGCTTAATTCTAAGTTCCAGTTCATCATTCAGGCGTTGTAGTGCCAGTTCAGCGGTTTTGCGTTCCGTAATGTCCAGATCGACCCCAAGAATCCGTATGGGGTGACCGGTTTCATCGTTAAACACTTTTCCTAAACAGTGAATCCATCGAGTGGTGCGATCGGGGCGCACGATCCGGTATTCCTGCTGCAAGCAACCGGTCTGCATCGCAGTTTTGACGGCTTGTTGAACCTTGACTAAATCATCGGGATGAATCCGGTTGAGAAAGCTTTCTGCTTTCCCATCAAAGGTACCGGGGGCAAATCCGAAGAGGACTTCGGTCTGGGGTGACCAAATTTCTTCTCCAGTTAATAAATTCCCGTCCCATGTTCCCATGCTGGCGGCTTCCAGAGCGAGGTTCAGGCGAGTCTGCTGCTCCCGGAGATCCGATTCTGCTTGCTTGCGAATGGCTTCGTCGTGCTTAGCAGTGGTGATATCAAAGCCCATGGATTGGAGGTTGATAATTTGACTATGCTCGTCAAAAAAGGCCCGGTTCACCCATTGCTGCCAGCCTTCACTGCCATCGGCCCGAATCACGCGATGCTCATAACTGATCACGGGGGCATCGGGAGTGAGGGCCATGTATTGAGCTTGAGCCGACTGGCGCTCGGCTTCGTCGGGCAGGAAATCGAGAAAACGGCGTCCAATTAATTGATCAGGATCTTGGTTGAAGTAGTTGGAGTAGGTTGAGTTGACATAGGTGAGGGTGCTATCGGGCAAGAACTGACAGATTAAGGCGGGCATATCTTCAGAAAGCTGGCGATAGCGTTCTTCACTTTGTTTGAGGGCTGCTTCTGCCTGTTTGCGGCGGGTAATATCGGTAACAAAGCCCTCCAAATACAGCAGGTCGCCATTATCGGCATAGACGCCCCGGCCCCGGCCCCAAACCCACTTTTGCTCCCCAGATTTAGTCATGATTCGGTATTCACATTCGTAGGGTTGCTGAGTGGCGACGGCCTGCTGCACGATGTTCCAGAGGGGCTCAGCATCCTCTGGAAAAATTTCTTGTCCACAGGAAATCGTGCGATCGCTGAGGTATTCTTCCTGGCGATAGCCCGTAATCGCCAATACCCCTTCGCTAATAAATTCAGGCGTGTAATTGGGGTCATTGGTGACTCGATAGATATAACCCGGTAAGTTACTAATCAGAATTGAGAGGCGATGTTCACTCTCTCTGACTGCATTCTCGGCCAGTTTACGCTCGGCCTCGCTGCATTTACGTTCGGTGATATCGACATCGATGCCCACCATGCGAATCGGCGTTCCTGCTGCGTCGTAGAATATTTGGGCCCGACTGGACAGCCAGCGAATGGTCTGATTAGGCCAAACTACCCGATACTCCGCCCGGTAATAGCCCGTTTGCAACGCCTCTTGGTTGGCCTGCTGCACGTATGCCCGATCATCGGGATGAATTTGGTTCAGGAAGCTGGCCAGCGTGCCATCAAAGGTGTTGGGTGCAAATCCCAAAATTGCTTCCGACTGGGACGACCAGATTTCTTCTCCAGTTTGCAGATTGACTTCCCAGGCTCCCATATTGACCGCCTCAAGGGCTAGACGTAGCCGCTCTTCGCGGTCTTGTAGGGCTACTTCTGCTTGTTTACGCTCAGTGATGTCTTCTGAAAAGCACAGGAGATATTCCGGTCGTTGCTGTGCATTGTAGAGGGGAACTTTGACCGTATGGAGAATCCGCCGCCCCAGACTATGGCTGTCAATCGGCTCTTCGGGAATATCTTCTGGGGTACCGCGCTCAAAGGCTTCTCGATCTTTTTGCAGAAAATAGTCCGCTTGTTCCTTGGGAAAATAGTCATGAACGGTTTTACCGATCGCCTGTTCTGCTGTCACCCCAAACATCGTTTCACTGGTTTGGTTCCACAGCAACATTTCACCAAAGTGTTCAGCTCTGCCATCCTTGACGAAAACGGCAACGGGCAAATGATCGATGACGACCTGAAGAAAGTTACGGGTCTGCTGCAACTCTGCCGCGAGCTGTTTGCGTTCCGTAATATCTTCTACCCATTGGCGAAACCGCTCCTCCTGCTCTTGTAAGGCGATGGTACGCCGCTGAAGGTGCCATGACCAAAGGGCGATCGTGCCCAGGATCGGCATCAGCACTGCTAGCAAAACACCACTCTCCAGCCAAGAACTCATGGGCTTAACCCTTGCAAAGACGGTTTTTCCCCCAAGTAACGGGGCTGATTAGAACGGGAATTGCTAAAGATCTTAGCTGCTATATCCATTCCCATTGCGATGAGGATAGCAATTTCGATGGAGATGCGGCCCGAAATCTGCCCCAAAATCTGAGCTGTAGGCCGGGGGTGGCCACCCTCCAGGCTCGCCAAAATAGTGAAATGTATCGAAATTTACAGTTTACGGGTTTTTACGGCGCGTATGGTTGTAGCGGCTTCTTGCATGAAGGGTGGCTTGCTGTGCAGTTTAACGATTACGATCCTGGCGATTTTTATGACGAACTGTTTCTAGCACCGGGGCAACCCCGCCCGGATGCCGTGCCCCTCATTGAACGCATGAATGCCCTTTCGCCCGATGAGATTCAACGACGGCAACAAGCTGCCCAGATTGCTCTGTTTAAGCTGGGAGTCACCTTTAATGTCTACAGCGATGATCAAGGGACCGAGCGCATTTTGCCCTTTGACATTATTCCTCGCATTATTGCTGCTGCCGAGTGGAAAACCTTAGAGCAAGGGTTGAAGCAACGGATTCATGCGCTCAATCTGTTTCTAGCGGACGTTTACGGCGATCAGACAATCCTGCGGGACAGTATTATTCCCCGAGAGTTGGTGGAGTCGTCGAGTGGCTACCTGGCCCCTTGTCTAGGCTTAAAGCCCCCAGGGGACATCTGGTGCCACATTACCGGTACGGACCTGGTGCGCGATCGCGATGGCCAGTGGTTTGTCTTGGAAGATAACCTGCGCTGTCCTTCCGGTGTCTCCTATGTCCTCGAAAATCGGCGGGTGATGAAAAGTACCTTCCCCGTCGTCTTTGACCGGATGCAGATTCAACCTGTAGAGGAATATCCGAGTTACCTGCTGGAAACCCTGCTGAATCTGGTACCGCCGAATCTGTCGGATCCCACGGTGGTGGTGCTGACGCCGGGAATCTACAACTCCGCCTATTTCGAGCATTCCTTTCTAGCTCAACAAATGGGTGTAGAACTCGTCGAAGGCCGGGACTTGGTCGTGGCTGATGGCTACTTGCAAATGCGGACCACCAAAGGGCTGAAGCGTGTCGATGTCATCTACCGGCGGATTGACGATATCTTCATTGACCCCCAGGTCTTTCGTCCCGACTCTCACCTCGGAATTCCTGGACTGATGGAGGTGTATCGTGCCGGTCGAGTGGCGATTGCCAACGCATTGGGTACCGGTGTCGCCGATGATAAAGTGATCTACTCCTATGTTCCTGACATGATCCGGTACTATCTCAGCGAAGAACCCATTCTCGCCAATGTACCCACCTATCTATGCTGGGAACCGCAGCAGCAACGCCACGTCCTCGCCAACCTAGAAAAATTGGTCGTCAAGGCCGCCGATGAATCGGGTGGCTACGGTATGCTGATTGGCCCCCAATCCACCGCCGCCGAGCGGGCCGCTTTTGCCGAAAAAATCAAAGCCAATCCGCGCAAATACATTGCCCAGCCTACCCTGAGCCTGTCTCGTGTGCCTACCCTCTGTGAGGATAATTATGCCGGTTGCCATGTGGATCTGCGCCCCTACGTCCTCTATGGCCGGGAAATATATGTCAATCCGGGCGGCTTAACCCGAGTGGCCCTCAAAAAAGGATCTTTGGTGGTCAATTCCTCCCAGGGCGGGGGTAGTAAGGATACGTGGGTCGTTTGTTAGAAATGCAAAATTTAGACATGCAAAATTAGAAATGTAAAATGAAACATGCAAAATTAGACGCTCTCTCAAAATTATCAAAACTATTAGAAGTGCTCTAGTCTTAGTCTCTAGTGCCGTAGCACGCCGTGCGATTAAAAGAGCCTCACCGCCCAAAATCCAAAATCCTCTCGCGTAGCGCTGTGTAGCGCTGTCCAAAATCCAAAATGCTAAGTCGCGTTGCTGATTCGATCTACTGGTTGAACCGTTATGTTGAACGGGCGGAAAATGTGGCGCGGTTTATTGATGTGAATTTGACCCTGCTGTTGGATTCGCCCTTAGGAATGGCGCAGCAGTGGGAGCCATTGATTTTAATCACGGGGGATTTGCCGCTGTTTCAAGAGCGCTATGGCAAGGCCACTGCCGAGAATGTGATTCGTTTCCTGACCTTTGATCCGGGGTATCCCAACTCGATTTTGTCCTGCTTGCGATCGGCGCGGGAAAATGCGCGATCGGTGCGGGAGATCATTTCGTCGGAAATGTGGGAGCAAGTGAATGCCTTTTACCTGATGGTGAATGAGGCGGATCAATCGCGCCATGTCATGGAGCTTTCGGACTTTTTTAATCAGGTCAAGTTAACGAGCCATTTATTCGCTGGGGTCATGGATGCCACCATGACCCACAATGAGGGCTGGCACTTTGGCCAGATTGGTCGCTTGTTGGAGCGGGCTGATAAAACCGCCCGAATTTTGGATGTGAAATACTTTATTTTGCTGCCGTCAGTGCGAGATGTTGGCAGTACGTTGGATGATATTCAGTGGATGGCGTTATTGAAGTCAGCCAGTGCCTATGAAATGTATCGCAAGCGGGGGGTTCATCGTCTTTCGCCTCAGTCGATCGCTGAATTCTTAGTGCTCGATCCTGAATTTCCGCGATCGATTCGATTTTGTGTAAATCAAGTGGAGCGATCGCTGCACCAAATTATGGGCACCCCCAGCGGCACTTGGCGCACTCCCGTTGAGCGCACCCTCGGGCGGCTCCGCACCGATCTCGACTATCTGACGATGGAAGATATCATTCAAACTGGCTTGCACGAAACCTTGGACGATCTGCAACTGCGGATGAATACCATCGGCAGCAAGATTTGTGAAACCTTTTTTGACCTAGAGTCCCTGGCTTAATGCGTTATTCCATCCATCACACCACCACCTATACCTACAGTCAACCGGTGACTCTGGCTCCTCATACGGTGCGGCTGCGACCTCGATGTGATGGACACCAGACGCTGGAAAGCTTTGGATTAAAGGTATCCCCTACGCCCTTACAGCAGGCGGCGGTGACGGATTTGGATGGGAATGCCGTTGTGAAGCTGTGGTTTGCGCCGGAGGCTGTAACCCAGTTGGTCATTGGGGCGCGATCGCAGGTTGAAACCCATCTGGTTAATCCGTTTAGCTACATTGTGGAGCCCTGGGTCCAGGAATTGCCCTTGGACTATCCCATCTCGTTGTGGCACCAACTCCAGCCTTACTTGGGTGGGCAGTCGGTGAACGGGGGCATCGATCCGGGGGTCATGTCGCTCGTGCAGGAAATCCAGCAGCAGGTCAATGGCAATGTGGGCCTGTTTCTGACCACGCTGAACCAGCGCATCTACCAAGGTTGCCAGTCCGTGGTGCGGGAAACTGGCCAACCCTACCCAGCGGGACTGACCTGGGCCAATCGGACCGGATCCTGCCGTGACTTGGCGGTGCTGATGATCGAGTGCTGTCGGGCTGTGGGGCTGGCAGCCCGCTTTGTCAGTGGCTATCAGGAGGGTGATCCGGACCAGGACCATCGCCATTTGCACGCCTGGATGGAGGTGTATCTGCCGGGGGCGGGTTGGCGGGGCTATGATCCGATGCACGGCTTGGCGGTGAGCGATCGCCACATTGCCCTCGTAGCCAGTTCACAGTCCAGCTATGCTGCCCCCATTCTGGGTGCAATCAACCAAACTGGCGTTCAGGCCCAGATGGACTATGCGTTAGAACTTGCGCTGCTGGAACCTTGGGCGATCGCAGACCATCCGTAATGCCTGAGGGGTAGGATACAACACTGTTCATGAATGGCAGAAATTCATGAATGGTGGAAGCTCATGAATAGTGGAAACTACGGATATATCATTTCTTGTTTGTATAAATAAATCCATAAATATACTGACGATCTTATTGGGCCTTTTCTAGCAGAGTTGATTGCATCAGATCCCTGTGGAGTAGTGCTTGAGGGAAAAGGCTCGCACTATCCTGTGCGTCATGCCTCGTCCACTGATGCGTTACTACGGATACGGCAAATCCTGATGGGTCAAATCCTGATGCGTTTACTACTGATACGTCTACTTACGTCTACTCCGGATTTAAAATACCCATGAAAACCTCCGCACTTTCTGCGGTGGCTGTTGCTCTTGTCAGCGCAGTCACCCTGGCCAGCAGCCCTGTGGCCACCGCCGCAACCCTAAGCTTTGATGATCTCCCCAACAAGACGTTCATCCCTAACGGATATGGTGGACTGGACTGGAATAACTTTGGCGTTGTGACCCCGACTGTGGAACATCCTGGTGGCTCTGGCTACGGAAATGGCACCGTGTCCCCAAACAACGTTGCCTTTAACTCTTCGGGGACCCTCGCCGCCATCTTGAGCCAGACGGCGTTTGACTTCAACCGCGTTTACTTAACGGCGGCCTGGAACAATGCGCTGACGGTCCAGATTGATGGCTATTGGGATGGCGTTTTGCAGCGTACGGAGAGTGTCCAAGTGGATGCCACCGCTCCCACGTTGTTCAACTTCACAAACTTCCGCCGGATTAACCAGGTGACTTTTTCCGCCTTTGGCGGGACCAATGCGGGGTTGGGGGGTACAGGGACCCAGTTTGCCATGGATAACTTCACCTATGTTGCAGTGCCAGAACCCGCTACCCTGGGTGGGTCATTGGCCGCCATGGGGTTAGCTGTGCGAGTGATGAAAAAGCGTCCGAAAAATCCTCATTCCGGTTGACGCTCCAGAAAGGCTTCCATGGTGCTGGTGAGATAGTGCCCTGCCATCATGTTGCTGGAGAGCAGATAGGTTTGGGGATCTTGGCGATAGAGGGTTTCAAAGCCTGTACGACGTTGGCGATCGCCCAGCACCCAGTAGCGCTGCACAATGGAATCCTGGGCCAACCACCCTTCGCCCTCAACCTTACCCAGTAAACTATGTTGCAGCACAAAGGTATATTTACGGTGCTCGGCATCCAACCGTCCTCGGTACTGAAAGATAATTTCTTCATGATCACTGGCGGGAAAGATCAGCTTTGTCACCATGGTGAACCAGGAATCTCGGCTCCAGGCAATGAGTGTGCCACCCTTAACTGGAACCGGACTGCCGCTGCGTTCTAGCCAGTTTCCCTGAAGGGACCAGCGCCCCGATTCCATTAAAAATGTGTGATTCACAGTTGGACTTCCTGCCCCAAACGTTAATGGATTTCGCCCAAACAGGCAACGCCCCTCATGCTATCATGCTGCGCTAAAGGTGACAGGGTGGATTTCACCGAGCAGGACAGATGCGCAGGCCCCGGTGACTTGGGGCAGATTGCCGGGGATGCCGTGGTATCGCCAGTAGGCCAAGACAGCAAAGGCGATCGCCTCCTTATAGTCTGCACTAAGTCCCCGATCATCCGTCGTCAAAATGGACACGGATGGCAGATGAACGCGACAGCGGTGGATTAAGTATTGATTTTTACTGCCGCCCCCACAGAGTAAAACCTCGTCTGGCATGTGGGGCAGAAAGGTCCGATAGCTGTGGGCGATCGTGGCTGCTGTAAAGTCCGTTAAGGTGGCGAGGATGTCCGCTGGGGAGAGCTGTTGGTGTTGGGTGGCGGCGAGACAGCGGTGCAGGTAGGGCTGGCCAAAGTATTCCCGCCCGGTGGATTTGGGCGGTGCTTGCTGAAAAAAGGGGTCTCGCAACCAATCGCTGACGAGATCGGGGGCAGGAGTGCCGCTGGCAGCCCAGGTGCCATCCTGGTCATAGCTTTTTTCTCCACCCGATAACTCCTGAACGGCCAGATCCAGCAGCATATTTCCCGGTCCAGTATCCCACCCTAAAATGGTAGCGGTATTGCTATCTCGTGCAGGTAAATACGTGACATTGCCAATGCCACCAATATTTTGAACACAGCGGTGGCGGGTTTGATGGGTCAGGAGGGCGGCATCGACTGGTGGTACCAGGGGAGCACCCTGTCCGGCGGCAGCAATATCGGCCACACGAAAATTAGTGATTGTGGGAATGCCCGTCTGATGGGCAATCACAGCGCCCCGCCCCAGTTGCAGACTATAGCCTAGGCGCAAGTCACCCCCTGCGCCGGTGGGGGGCCGATGGAAGACGGTTTGGCCGTGGGAGCCGATCAGGTCGGCGGGGGACTGATCGGTCTGTATCGCGATCGCCGCTTGGGCAAATTCGTGGGCGATCGCATCATCTAACTGGGCAAATTCTGGCATCGATAGGCATTGGCCAGCACCCACCGCCAGCACCCACTGCCGTAAATCCTCGGGATAGGCGTAGGTTTGGCCTGCTAAAAGTTCAACCCGTAGATCATGGATGGAGCCGGAAATATCGACCAAGGCAGCATCAATACCATCGACAGAGGTCCCGCTCATTAAACCAGTAACGCGCATGAATTTAGAAAAACGAAAGGACGGGGCAAGGCTCTAGAAACGGCATGGCGATCCAGAAATTCCTACCCGAGTATTGTCCAACGAATTCGGTCGAGCTGTGTGGAAGCACTACAGGCAGAGCTAGAGCGGCGCAATCCCATAGTGGTTTTGAACTTGGGCCAAGGGTAGGTGCCATTGATCTTCGGGTCGCCAGGTGCCGACATCAAACCGGGAACCCCGACCTCGGCAGTAGGCGCGCCACAGGCGATCGCGACGGCTAGTTTGAGGCAGTGACGGCACCATCAGGCTCAGTAGCCCCAGACCCAGCACCACATGGGCAAGGCGAAATTTAGCCCCCAGTAAGAAGGCTTGGACTTCGGCTTCACCGATCGCGTCGGCACCGTACCCCGTCAATGCATGCACAGCGTCATGGGACTGCTTGCGGCGGGGGCCAGTGGCCAGCGGCAATAGCTGGTGCTGGTGCAAGAAGTTGGCTAGGGTGCAGCCCAGGGTGGTGGGCGGCAGCGATCGCAGATATTCGAGGTTCACAATCGGGGGAATATTCACCCCCAGAGCTGCGCCTAGCCAGTCAACGCTGGCGAGAAAACACCGTAGGCCAGGGCCGGATTGAGGCAGAGTTTGCATGATTAGAAGGCTCCCTTTAGTTCGATGGTGATGGATTGGCAGGGCGCGCGGAGCGCATCTTTTCCCGAAGTTTTTGCTGTTGATCAGGGGGCAACGATTGTATCCAGGCACGTCTTGCCTGTTGAAGCTGTTGGCGTTGTTCCGGTGTTAACACCACATCGAATTGAGCCTGGGTTGATTGCATAATTCCACGTAATTTTGTTTTTTGTTCAGTGGTTAAGTTAAGACTACTCATGGCGCTGCGCATATCTTCCCCATTCTGGAGAGCCGTTTTGAGCTGAGCTTTTTGGTCGGTGCTAAGCACAGCTTGGGCCTGGACCAAGGCTTGTTGTCGAATGGTCTGCATTTGGGCCCTTTGTTCCGGGCTGAGGTTCAACTGCTGAAAAGGCAACGGTGGGTGCTGCTTCGAGGGCGTTGCTGCTGGCTGGGCCGTGACAATTTGGTTGCCTAGCGGAAGCAGCAGCAGGCCACCCGCGATGAGGGCGAGTAATGGCAGCGCTTTCGGGAGCTTAATGTGCATAAATGGGGGTCTCCGTCAGTGGGATGCTTTTATCCTATGGAGAGGTCTACGATTCTTCATGAGGCCGAAGTCCTGAATGATTTGGGACTTTGGTCCCAGCAGCCTTGGTTTCGGCGGCTTTGGTTCCAGTGGCTTTGGTCCCAGCGGTGTTGCTGCACAGGTTGCCCCGCAGGTCTGGCCCTGGGACTTAGATAGCGTCAGAGGAAACCCCATTAGCCGTCGATGATGGCGGGGCGCATTTTGCGGACGGAATTGATGGTGAACCAGCGAGTGCAGCGGGGCAGTTCATCCAAGGACAGCACCCGTTCCTGGATCTGGCCTTGCTGCAATAACCACTGGCGATAAATACCAGGAAGTAATCCGCAAGACACTGGAGGCGTATACATTTGATCTTCAATTTCAAAAATCAAATTGGCAATGCAAGTCTCGGTGACTTCGCCCCGCTGATTCCACAACAACACATCATCGACATCCGGGAGGGCTTGCCGCGCGGTGTCATAGATGAGTCGGTGGGTCGTCTTGTGGTAGAGCCAAATTTGGGTTGCATCTACGGGAACCGGGCTGATGCCTAAGCGGATAGGTGAGAGGCGATCGGCCAGGAAGAGAGGACTGACTTCATGGCGCAGATCTCCCGTGGCTGATAGGATGAGTCGAATCCTTTGAGGCCCTGTCCAAAGTGAGCTTCGGGGGAGTTTCTGTAGAGCATTACGA
>CAVYAN010000076.1:0-15244 GCA_963766075.1 uncultured cyanobacterium
TCATTGTTATTCGTCAACGATCCCGATAGCTGATCCTGCTGGCTGGGATGAGCCGACAGCTCAAGCCAGATTATCGTCCCGGTTTGGTGTTGAAAGCGTAATTCCTGGCCGATCACCGGTTGCCGATTGTGGAGTTGCGCAATCAATTGTCGCCCCCGGTCAAGATCCTCTGGATACAGAAAGCTAACAAATGGGCGATTCAGTGATTCTGCTACACTGTGGCCCAGAGTATCCGCCCAGGCTCGGTTGAGAAAGGTCAAACACCCGGCCTGGTCGCATCTAAAAACAATCTCTCGCAAGCTTTCGACCAATTCACGATGCCGTCGTTCCGAGGTTGAGAGGGTTTCAATTAAGCGGTATTGAATTTGCGTATGCAACTCATTCGTCGTATCTAGGTTCATACAGCAGTTACCAACTTCATGAGCTACACTGACAAAGCTCGAAAGCGTTGCCTGGAAAAAGTTATGAGATGGCAGATGCGTCGCAGCCAGTCGGATCTGCGGCCTCTGCATCCAGAGTTATCACTCAACCCCAAGCTGGCTCAAAAGCGCTGTAGAATCAATCACATCCGCATAGAGCGGGAAAATATTTTCGCAATAAAACGCTTGCTCAAATACCGTCCGAGCCGATGTGCAATCCGTTAAGACAGTAACATGATAGCCCTGTTCATGGGCGTAGCGCCCGGTGGAATCAATGCAAACCGAGGTAATGGTGCCAGATAGGACAATGTTATGGATCTGATGGTGCTTCAGGAGACTGTCCAGGTTGGTATTGATGAAGGCGTTAAATCCCCGCTTTCCGGGTACGTGCTGAATCCGGTGCTTAAAACGATCCAGCTCTTGGATCGTTTGCGAGCCTTCGGTACCCGCTTGAAAAGCCCCAACCTCTTTGATCGTCTTGAGGATCCCTACCGGTTCCACCAATTCTTCATACCCAGGGGTGAAGAAGATTGGGGTTTCGATGATCAGAACTGGCGTGGACTCTAGGCACTCGATCAAATGCACGGTATTGACGAGGGCATTGGTCACTTTAGAAGATTCTTCAATCACCCCGTGCAAAATGCCATCGGGTGAGAAGTAGTCATTCTGAAAGCCAATCAGGAGTAAGGCTGTGTTCTGGGGAATCATACGTATTTTTAGTAAGACAAATTTAAACGTCTTTTGAAGGAGCTATAGCCTGATTTTATATAGTACCTAACAAGTCTTAATCAGTATTTCCTCGGAGTAATTCGGAATCGCCATGAGGCTATTTAAGCAACGTAGGTGGTTATACGAGTGATGCGAAATTGCTTCATACATTATGCGAAATTGCTACATACAACACTTTTAATTGGAGCAAGGCACCGCAACAAACAGAGATGGATCCAGACAAAATTCCAGTTTCTATCGGTACTTAATTGAGTTGAGATCCGCTGTATACCGTTGGTATAGATTCAGGAATAGGTGCTCATTAATAGGAACAACGCTCTGACATAATAACCCGGATTTTTCCGGAGAAAGGCTAAAACCTTCAATTCCTCGTGGGTAACTCTAAGACTGAGAGGTTGTTTAAGTAGGGCTTAGTTGTGATGCTTTACACCTCCTAGATCCCCCTAAATCTCCCTTTAGAAGAGGGGACTTTGAGTCGTTTCCCCCTTTTAAAGGGGAGATAGGGGGAAACTTGCATATTTTGCTCCTAATTCGCTACTAATAGTTGGACTGTTAAAACATCCTCTAAGAGAAGCAGAAATATATATTATGCCTTCAAAATCTAAATTCATCTCAATGGGTTATAAGTGATGCATTTCCAAATAGAATTGGTCGAGGATCATGAATTGATCCGAGATCATTTAGGAGGGTACGATTGAGCTATGTTTAATTACCACATGGGCATCAACTTAGGGCACGAGCGTTCTGTAGCGATCGTGCGGGACGGAGAAATTATTGTGGCCATTGAGCAAGAACGGCTCGATCGCCAAAAGTACAGTATTGGCTTTATGCTCCAGACCCCTGGGGTGGCTTCTCGCATTCAATTGCCCGCTGAGGCCATCCGGTATTGTCTTGACAGTTGCGGTATTACGATGGCCGATCTCACCTCGATTACCGCTAATATGCCGGGACATGACTTTGCCCCCGATATTACCCGTAACGCCTTTCCCCAAGATGTAGCCAATAAAGTGAGGGTGCTGCCCAGCCATCATCTAGCCCATGCCTACTCCGCCTTTTGGCCCTCGGGATTTGACGAAGCTGTGGTCCTGGTTGTTGATGCCACGGGCAGCACCAGCGCCGACCATCAAACCGAATCCTATACTCTCTACGAGGGGCGCGATCGCACCCTGACCACCCTCCACAGTGAAACCGTCGCTGCTCACCTCGCCGGAATTTCCACCCTCGGCTTTATCTACGAATACGTCACCCGCAAAGCCGGATTCGTCACCACCGTGGGCAACACCAAAATCAGCCATGCCGAAGCCGGGAAGCTGATGGGGTTGGCCTCTTTTGGGGGCGAACAAGCCAACTGGCACCGCTGGATTCGCCCCGTGGAAGGTTCCTACAGCCTTGCCATTTCGCCCTACAATATCTTTTTGGAAGTGGCGGCCCTAGAGAAGCGCTACGACACGGGCGATGGCAAACCCTACCTCCGACCCTATTTGGTAGACTTGGCCCACAAAGTGCAGGAAGAACTGGAACAAGCCTTGCTGCATGTTGTGGCCTTGGCCGTGAAGCAGACGGGCCTGAAGAAGCTCTGCATTGCCGGTGGTGTGGGCTTAAACTCAGTAGCCAACTACAAACTGTTGCAGCAGTTGCAACTGGACAATATCTTTATTTTCCCAGCGGCAGGCGACAGTGGGATTGCAGCGGGATGCGCGCTGTGGGCCTATGCCCAGAATGGCGGCTGCAAACGGCCCCCGCTCACTCAGGCCACGTTGGGTCATGCCTATAGCGAAGTCCAGGTAAACCAAGCACTCCAACAGTTTGAGCCGGATATTACCGCTGTAGAACTCACCCCTGCGGCCTTAGTCGATCGCACCGCCCAAGCCCTCGCCCAAGGCCATGTGGTGGCCCGTTTTGAAGGGGGGCAGAATATGGACCCCGCGCGTTAGGCCATCGCTCCATCATGGCGGATCCGACTTTCTCACGGATGAAGGATATTGTGAATGCCCGCGTTAAATTTCGGGAAGCCTTTCGGCCCTTTGCGCCCGTCATCCCGTTAGAGGATGTATCCCAGGTGTTTGAAATGGCCGTGAGCGCGCCTTTTATGCTGATCGTGCCGCCCATCCGGCCCGAACTGCGAGAGCAAATTCCAGCAGTGACCCATGTGGATGGCACAGGGCGGGTGCAAACGGTGACCGCAGCCGATAACCCCTATTTCTACAACATTTGCCGGAAATTAGTGGAATTACGCCAAGGGCCGCCCGTCTTGCTGAATACCAGTTTTAATGTCGCGGGACAACCGATTGTGGAAACGCCAGCGGAAGCGATTCAGACTTTCCTGGAAACCGATATTGATTATTTGGCGATCGAGAATTTCTGGATTGCCAAACGGCATGTGCCCGTGCAAAACTACGCGGAACATCTGGAGAAGGTTAAGGAAAGTCCGGTGCCCCAGGGGTTATCTGCGGGCCAGCCCCCGGTTACAGATTTAATGGCTCAGCTCGATCGTGCCCTCTTCTGGGGCGAAACCGTGGGTTGCCCATGGACCCAGGCAGAACTCCAAACCCTGTCTAGTCTGGGTGCGCGCTATAAAGAAACCAGTGTGCTCTTTCCCCAAGCTCCCTTTGATGCACCCTGGCAGACCCAGGTCGCCCAGGATGTGGTGTTGCTGCTCGATCCCCTAGGCCAATCGGTCTTGGTCGATTTATCGCAGCAAGGCAAGCCTAAGGCGATTAGCGGACAGGCTACCTCCAATCCCGCCAAAGGTCCAAGAAGCTTGCAGGCGGGTGTCGCCAGCGCGATCAACCTGGCCAAGCGGAGTGGGGGCAAGGCTCCCAAGGTGCCCCACCTCAGAGCCTCAGAGCCCGTGCTGTATACGTTTGCCGAAGTGAAGCTGTTACTCGCAGTGCTGAGCCAGACGGATGGCTGGCAGGAGCGGCTCCGGGTGGAGTTGCGCCTCACCCATGCGGAGTTAGAACAGCGATTGAACTGGGCGGCCCAGCAGCTTAGTCTTTATCACCTGCATCCGCAACCCAGCGATCGCACCCTGTTTCCCCCCGACTCCGTGCTGCCGCCAGCATCGACCCAAACCTTTGCCCCCTTTGCCGATGCCGCGTTCTCGCTGCGGCAGGCACTCCGGCACCTCCAAGACCGTTTGCAACAGTCCGGCTACACGGTGGAAATGATCTGCGATCGCCTCGGGATTGAATCGCTACAGGCGCTGGAAATCACGCACTTCCACTATTACGATCGCCACAAGCTCTCCCACACCGATCTCGATGATTTGATCCGGCTATTCTTGCTGCGGGTTGCACTGCCAGAACCACGCCTCCAGGAAGTCTTTGGATCCAGTTTGTTCCTGACCCTCACCACGCTGGGTGTCCTGATTCAGCGCGGTGATCAGTGGGCCTCCCGAATTGACCTATTTTGCATTGAGGGACTGTATCTGGCCACGGATCACCGCTATATGCTCTGGGAGGAAGACCAGATTGGCGAAAATCCCGTGATGTATATCGGTGCCGATAGTGCCGGGTTAGTGTACACCGCCCCCCAGTATGCGGCTGAGCAAGTGCTGGATCTGTGCAGTGGCAGTGGCATCCAGGGCTTAGTTGCCAGTCGCTATGCGCATCAGGTGACCGCTGTGGATCTCAATCCCCGCGCGATTCGATTTGCCCGATTTAATGCCCAATTGAATGGCATCGGCAACATTCAATTCCACCAGGGGAACTTGTATGAACCTGTCCAGGGTCGCCGATTCGATACCATCCTGGCCAATCCGCCGTTTGTGCCCAGTCCCAAGCACAATTTGGGCTTCCGGGATGGGGGTGCGAATGGGGAAGAAATTTTGGCGCGGATCATTGCTGGCAGTGCGGCACATCTCACCGCCAAGGGCAGAGTATTGATTGTGACGGATTTGGTCGATGTCACCGCCTACCAGCCGAAACTGGCCGGGTGGTGGCAGGGAGGGGCGGCGGATCAGCTCATCCTTTGCACCGCCGATCGCGATGACATGCTATTCTCGGTGCCCCATAGCCATGCGCCCTTTGGCCAAACGCTAGAACACTACAATGCTGAGCTAGAGCAATGGTTGCAGAATTTCCAGCACGCTAACCTGACGGCGGTGAATTTTGGCTATATTCTGATTCAGTGTCTCTCCGATGCGTCCGTTGGCTCCTATTACACGCGCACCATCCATAATCCAACGCGGTCCATGCACCAACAGGTGCAGGCTTATTTTCAGCAGCGGGCTTGGTTGCAATTGCCCGAGCACAGCCGCTATTTTCTATCGCTGGCCCCCGATTTGCGCTTCCGCGTAGAGGAGGACTTGGCCGGACGCGATTGCCAAATTGAGCTGTTCTCTGTCGCCAATCCTTATTTCACCACCTATCAAATTAGCGAGGAGGTTCAGCAACTTCTGCAAACCATTCACCGCGTGCAGCCCCAATGGGATACCTTTGTGACCCCGTTTAATCAGGTGTGGATTCATGATCTCATTCATAAAGGAATTCTTTGCTTGAGTCCTGAGCGTCCTCATTCGGTGTTGGCTGAGAAGTTGGAGTCTTCGTTCCAGCACGCGCCCAATATGACGATTACGGAACTTCGCACTAAGACAACACCGACCTGTCTTTCCTCTTATCTCAGTCAGTAGGCCCGTGTGCCACTGGGCGTAGTTGAATTGCCGATCGATCTAAGCAGGCATGATTAAACGCCATCTACAGAACCCCGGCATTTCTAGAAATGCTGGGGTTCTTAGATCTTCTACTTTTTATGGGTTTAGGCTGAACGTTCAGGGTTTTTACGAAGGTCAAGGGGGCGATGCACAAAAAGCCTCTTCTTATGGACGAAAAGCCTCTTCTGGTGAACGAAAAGCCTCTTCTGGTGAACGAAAAGCCTCTTCTGGTGAACGAAAAGCCCCTTCTGGTGAACGAAAAGCCTCTTCTGGTGAACGAAAAGCCTCTTCTGGTGAACGAAAAGCCTCTTCTGGTGAACGAAAAGCCCCTTCTGGTGAACGAAAAGCCCCTTCTGGTTCATGAAAAGCCCCTTCTGGTTCATGAAAAGCCTCTTCTGGTTAACGAAGAACCTCTTCTTGTGGACGAAGAGGTTCTTTTTCGGAACTCAGCTGCTGCGCCATGGCCCGATCGCCCCTGTACCGCCATCGGCAAACCGCCCGTGGCGATCGCCTATCCGTCACTGCGTCACCGCGTCACTGCGTCACCGCCGCTCGTGCCAATCCCCCGCGAGGCTACTCGAATAATCATTGAACTGGATTTGAGGGCGATGGCTTTGCTCCATTCGCTGGCCCCGATCACATTCACCTGGTGCAGCAGGTTGATCATGGCGGTGACGGCGGGGCGGGAGCCGGTCAGGGTGAGGTTGACCCAGTCGGGGTCGCGCTGGGTGAGGGCGGTAATGAAATCGGGAGCTGCGTTTTCGCAGGGGTTTCCATCACTCACGGGTTGAGTGGTCATGATTGGGTCTCCTTGTTTGTTTGCAGGGGAGGGAAACCCAAAAACCAAAGCCACCCCGATGCGTTGCAGAGCAGGGTGGCTTGTAAAATGTGACAAGCCGCCATGCTGGCCGAATCAGCTTGGGGGTTAGCGATCGCTCGTTGGGTCTCAAGCAACGGGCGATCGCGTTTGAGGCTATGGCCTTTGGGCATCTGGGCGAGTGCTAAACCTAAGCGCACTCACCTTAACGCAAGAGAATACCGAATTGCGCCGCACTTTGCAAGCCCCATTTTGAGGCGATGGGTGGTAGCTATTCCATGTCATCCTTTTCCAGAGAAATTCAAAAGTCAGTAAACCCGTAGCAATGATAGAACGCATTTCGAGGGTTTGATTTTTCTACCCAAAAGGGTGACATGCTCCCAGCACTAACTGCCTAAATCAGGGTAGGCAAACTTATGCCTCACACTACTAGGGTGTTCTGGGTGACGGCCAATCGCAAAGAGCAAGCGATGCAGTTTTTGGAGGATTGGGTGCGACCCAAAGGGCCATTCAGCCACACCTACTGCAACCTGGCAACTTATGGCCGAGATAGCGCATACCAGGGCGAGAAGCTTGGACAAATCACTACAAAGCGTACCGGTTGGCTCTGTTGTCCAGTGAAACAATCCGACCGGTGGAGGTGACCCATGAAACTTCGTCAAGCCCTCCAATCGCTTCGCCATGCGATCGCTTCGCCATGCGATGGAAACGCATCTGCAAAGGTCAAACCACGCACGGCATTTGGCAACGCGGTCCTGAGGTGGGCGATCTTGCTTTTCATATGGATGTTCTGGGCACAATAGCGTCGCAACCATGAATCAAACAATTAAAGTTATGAAAATTTGGCACAAACGATCTTTTCTTCTGGCAATCCTACTGACGCTCTGCCCGAATTATGTTTTTGCAGAAGAAAGCAACACTATTTTCGGCTTAATCAGTATTTCACAGCCCTACCAAGGCACCCCCAAAAAATCTTGCGACTATCTGCCTGATCATGCCGACATACAAAACGGTGGCACTGTTTGGGTGGGTGACGGCGACGGAGATATTATTGCCCGTGGCGATTTTTTTCCTGGAAGCAATGCTTCTATTCCAGGCATGGCAGGATGGGTTCAGTGTCGCGTTTTATTCACCGCCAAGGTTCCAATGTCTCGAATCTACCGCATCAAGTTAGGAGATAGAGAGCCTATAATCTTTACCTATGAAGAGATGCGGTCAAGGTACTGGATGTTGAGACTGACGGCAGATTGAATTCTCCACGGGTGAGATCTCAACCATGGAGAATAGAAACTTAGTTTATCAAACCAGCTTTGCGATGGAACGCACGCGCCATGAGTTTGATGTCATCCGGTTGTGGGAGCAACCTGCATACCTATTCCTGCAATACCCTGGACTGATTCCCTTTGCAGTGCTGGGTCAAAGTGCAAATGCAGAAGAGACATTGCGCCAAGCCGCTCAAAGGGTGGATCAAATCGCTGCCCCCACAATGCAAGCGAACCTGATGGCGGCTTCAGCGATTTTAGCTGGGCTAAAATTAGAAGATGAGGTTGTTGATCGCCTACTCCGGAGAGACATTATGCAGGAGTCCACTGTTTATCGCTCCATTCAGAGAGAGGCGCAGAAAGAGAATACGCGGGCGATCGCGCTCAACTTTCTACGAGACGGCTTATCGGTCGAAGCCGTTGCTCATGGAACAGAGTTATCGATCGAGGAAGTTCAGCAACTTCAGCAGCAGACGAGCAATCCTTCACAAAATTGAATTGGTTTATCCTGCAAGCAGTGCGATCGCCGATCTTGTAGGGTGCATTCGCGGCAGCGTCATGCATCTTCTTTCGCCCATGAACTGGTATTTTTTCGGTGGTGTCTCAGAGGTACCTGCTGCCGTTGAGCTTCACCGCCATACTGCATACCCTCTGGGGAAAATTCCGATCTTGCTATAATTTGAGAAGATTTCGATTAGAGTAAATATAGCTATGCCGCGTGTCCATCCATACCAGCCTGTTTCCCTACGAATATCGCATGGCATCTCTGCAGTGCTACTCATTTCAG
The DNA here is from genome assembly GCA_963766075.1 of uncultured cyanobacterium. Taxonomy (GTDB): domain Bacteria; phylum Cyanobacteriota; class Cyanobacteriia; order Leptolyngbyales; family Leptolyngbyaceae; genus CAVYAN01. The sequence continues at coordinate 8,669 of CAVYAN010000076.1, forward strand.
CCTTGATTTCAGGGTTTTTGATCTACAACACGTATGACAAGCGTTGGGGTAGTCTTCCTTTACCCACCATAGGAGATATTCAAGGTATTCATGGCACGATTGCTCTGGCATTCCTATTATTTCTACCCGTTTTTGCTCTATACAGCTTTCATATTGGCTATCGTCGTCTAGTAGAAGAGCAATCTTTCAGTCAACTAAAACAGTTTGGCGAGCCAATTTGGTGGATATCAGTACACCGCTTTGCAAATACGTTAATGTTGCTTGCGGCAACGTTTGCTGTAGTAACGGGTCGAATGATGAAAGAAGAATGGCTTCCTGCTGGAGAAATTCATCATCAATGGTACCTGGCACATTTGGCGGCATGGGTATGTGTGTTCATGAGTCTTGCATTACATCTACTAATGGGAGCCAAAGTTGGCGGCGTTCCTTTGCTAGTATCAATGTTTAATTGGAAAATACGCGGCGAGGATACGCTACTTGCCTGGAATCAAGGGGCCAAAATTAAGCACTCTAGTTTAGTCTTAAAGGTTCTTGAAGGTATTGTGATTGGAGGCATTATTGTGGCATTTCTTCTACCCGTCTTTAACTCCTAAAATGTCCTCGTATAACCTGCGGCACTCTATGAGCCTGCACTGGATTGTCAACCCGATGGCAAGTCAACCAATGGCAAACAGTGATCGCTGATCCTGTAGATTGGGGTGGAGCCATCGCAAAACCCAACGCAAGCTCTGAAGCTACCGATCTACGCTCCACGTCGTCTTAGGCGATTTCCAAAAAATAATATACCCACTGGGTCATAGATCCGCTGGCTGCCCTGCGGGAAGTGAACTACGACTCCGCTCAGCCAGCGGAAGATTGCTCCCTTCGACTCCGCTCAGGGAGCAGTTTGGGTCGGTAGATTCTTTCATAGAAATCTCCTTAGTGTTGCCATAGCTTTGCATAGGTGTGCTGCGCCTTAACAAGATAAAAAATCAATAAACTTGCATGAGCTTTCATCGGCTCAGGCATCATACGCATCAGCAGAATGTCTTTGAACAGACCTGCGTCAGGTCTAGGCACGCCACAAAAAATGAAGTGAGGGACTCCGAAAGGAGAGAGAAGGATTCAGATACCCTCAACTCCATCAGAAAGATTCACAGAAACCATCCTAATTATTAGTACTAAGTCTCAATAGCTTTCCTGCGAAGCAGTATATCACATCTATTAGTAATCTATGTCAATAAAGATCATTAAGTAATATTGAGCATGGCGAGAATGACCTGGCGATCGCCGAGTCTAGAGGCACATCAAAAAGAGAGAATCTGCCTTCTGTCCCCTCCGTCCATTTCGCTCAAATCCAGAAAATCGCGATAGAATACTGCAAAATACTGTCAGTAGGAGTCCCCCTTGGTACAAGCTGTCTCTTCGCAAAATCTTTCGCAAAACCCAGGGTCTGTGGATCACGCCGCCGCCCATACGACCCAGGAATGGGACTTGTCCGACTTGTACCGGAGCTTTGATGATCCTCAGTTGAGCCAAGATCTCGCCGAGCTTCAGGCCAAAGCTGCCGATTTTCGCCAGCGGTATCGGGGCCAGGTGCAGACGCTCACGCCAGCGACCATAGCCCAGTGCTTGCAAGAATTGGAGGCGATCGCCACCACCTCCGGGCAGCTTTATGCGTTTCCCGCCCTGGTGTTTGCTGCCGACACCCGCAACACCGCCGCCAAGCAAATGCAGGACAAGCTGCTCGAAGCCGTCACCGGTATTGAGAATCAACTGCTCTTCTTTGACCTAGAACTGAAGGGATTAACCACCGACCAACTGGCCGCTCTACAAGCCGCGCCCGCTCTGCAAACCTATCGCCACTACCTCCACAACATCGGCAAGTTTCGCCCCTTCAAACTGTCGGAAGACGTCGAACAAACCCGCAATCAGGACGGACTAACGGGACGGCAAGCCTTTATCACCCTGCGCTCGGTCCACTTGGGCGGGCAGGAATATGCCCCCGTTACCCCGCCGGACGGCCAACCGGCCAGTACCGATGCGGAGTTGAGTGCCCTGCTGTTCCATCCCCAGGCCGAGACTCGCTATGCCGCCTACCAGTCGGTGCGCCAAGTGATGCAGCAGCATAATTCACTCTACGCTTATATTCTCAGCACGGTGGCCCAGGATCACAAATTGGAAAACCAGATGCGGGGTTACGACTCCACCTTGCACAAGCAGCTCTTGGCGGATGAGGTGTCAGAGCCGGTATTTCGGGCGATTATGGACGGGACGGGCGATCGCTTCGATTTATGGCAGCGCTACTATCGGCTGAAATCTCAGGCAATCGGCCAAAAGGTGCGCACCTGTGATGTCTACGCGCCGTGGGATCCGGAAACCCGCGTGCCGCCGCTGCCCTACAGCACAGGCGTGGAAACGTTGCTAAAGGCGATCGCCGAATTTGATGTCAACTACGCCCGCCGTGCCGAAGAATTTTTCCTCAACAATTGGGTGGATGCGAAGGTGCGTCCGGGTAAGCGGGGCGGGGCATTCTGTTGGTATGTCCACGGCAAGCACAGCTACCTGCTCCAGTCCTACACAGAGGATTACAATTCTCTGTTTACCCTGGCCCACGAAATGGGGCACGGACTTCACTTTGCTGCCATTGGCGATCGCCAAACCCATTTCAACAGCAATCCACCGATGGTCTTGGCAGAAATTGCCTCCACCTTTAACGAACTGCTCCTGCTGGATTACCTTCTGAAAGCGGCGCAGGGGGATCTGGCCTTGACCCGCTCGCTGCTGACCCGCCAACTGGAAGATCAGTTAAATCTGCTGTTTCGCCAAAGTACGGTCAGTCGTTTGGAACTGGCGATTCATGAGCGCGCTGTCCAAGGCAGTTTTGATCAGACGTTTGTCAATGACCAATGGCGATCGCTCTACCAAAACCTCTGCGGTGATGCGATGGACGTGTTGCCAGAGCATGACTATGATTGGGCGCGCATTGGGCACATCTATTTCAAACCCTTCTACTGCTACCAATACACGGCCTCTAATATTGTTAGCCTTGCCTGCTATCAGCAATATTTGCAGGTGGGTCAGGATTTTATTCCGGGCTACATGGAATTGCTGGCGGCGGGCGGCAGCGTGGATCAAGTGGCGGCTCTGCGCCAATACGTGGGTGTGGATCTGGAAAATCCAGCCACGGTGCAGTCCGCCCTCTCCTATGTGGAAGGCTTACTCGATCAACTGCAATCCATCCTGTAGCGTTACGATCTAATGCGATCTAGATCCTCCGCTCCCCCAGCAAGAAATTGATCCCTGAGAGAAATTGATCCCTGAGAGAAACTGCTCCCTGAGCGCAGTCGAAGAGAGCAAAGTCGAAGGGAGCAAAGTCGAAGAGGAGAAATTTGCTGTGGCGATCGCGGCCCTGCCCAGGCTATGATGCAACCGTTTATCTTGATCTCCTGCCCTTGCCTTGATGCCTGCCCCCTCCCCGTCTATCCCCCCGTCGTCCCCGTCGTCGCCCCCGAAATCAGGCTGGTCCCTAGACCTTCGCGATCCTCAGGTTATTCAAAGGTGGATGCCCCTATGGGGTTGGTTTTACCAGCACTATTTCCGGGTCCAAACCAGTGGCTGGGAAAATATTCCTCCCGGCCAAGTCCTCCTCGTCGGTTCCCATAACGGCGGACTCGCCTCCCCCGATATGGTGATGATGATGTACGACTGGTTTCGGCACTTTGGCATCGAGCGGCCCGTATATGGATTGATGCATCCTCAAGTCTGGCGGGCTTCTCCGCCCCTGGCCCAACTGGCGGCCCAAGTCGGGGCGCTTGAGGCCCATCCTAAAATGGCGATTGCGGCCCTCCGCCAAGGCGCAAGCGTTCTGGTTTACCCCGGTGGGGCACAAGATGTCTTCCGGCCCCACCACCAGCGTCACCGCATCCATCTCGCCGGACGGCAAGGCTTCATTAAACTGGCCCTGAGAGAAGCAGTTCCGATTGTGCCCGCCATTTCCATTGGGGCCCACGATACCCTCATGGTCCTGGCTGACTTCTATCCCCAGATGCAGCAGCTCAACGCCTGGGGCATGCCTTGGCTGCTCGGCTTGGACCCCCAAGTGTTTCCCATCTATCTGGGCTTACCCTGGGGGCTGGGCATTGGGCCCTTGCCCAACCTGCCCTTGCCCATGCAGATCCATACCCGCGTCTGTACGCCAATTCGGTTTGAACGCTATGGAATAGAGGCAGCAGGCGATCGCGCCTACGTCGAGGCGTGCTACACCCAAGTCCAGACTCAAATGCAAGCAGAGTTAGATCGATTGGTGGAGGAATGGGGCTAGTGGCCCACGGCAGGTGTGGTATAAGAAAATCAAATAGGGATTTTTGCTTATTCACCGGTCTGAAATCCCACTCTTCCCTCACACGGAGGGGCAAAGTATCTTAAGATATTCCTAAGAAATTACGTTTGTCTGTATTCACCAAGCTGACCCCTAACTTATCCGGGAGGATTTTTCTATGGCGCTCGTACCCATGCGGTTGCTGCTCGATCACGCGGCAGAAAACGGTTACGGCATTCCGGCGTTCAACGTCAACAATATGGAGCAGATCCAGTCGATCATGCAGGCTGCCAACGAAACCGATAGCCCGGTGATCCTGCAAGCTTCCCGCGGTGCTCGCAACTACGCTGGTGAAAACTTCCTGCGCCACCTGATCTTGGCGGCTGTGGAAACCTATCCCCACATCCCCATTGTCATGCACCAAGACCATGGCAATGCCCCCAATACCTGCTACTCAGCGCTGAAGAATAACTTCACCAGCGTCATGATGGACGGTTCCTTGGAAGCAGATGCCAAGACTCCGGCCAGCTACGAGTACAACGTTTCTGTGACCAGCGAAGTGGTCAAAGTCGCCCATGCGATCGGCGCTTCGGTGGAAGGTGAATTGGGCTGCCTCGGGTCCTTGGAAACGGGCAAGGGCGAAGCAGAAGATGGTCACGGGTTTGAGGGCGAACTGGACCACTCTATGCTGCTGACCGATCCTGATGAAGCGGTGGACTTCGTTGAGCGCACTCAAGTGGATGCGTTAGCGGTTGCGATCGGCACCAGCCACGGTGCTTACAAGTTCACCCGCAAACCCACGGGCGAAATTCTGGCCATCAGCCGCATTGAAGAAATTCACCGGCGCTTGCCTAACACCCACTTGGTGATGCATGGCTCTTCTTCAGTTCCCGAAGATTTGCTGGCCTTGATCAACCAACACGGCGGTGCCATCCCCGAAACCTACGGGGTACCTGTGGAAGAAATCCAAAAGGGCATCAAGAGCGGTGTCCGCAAGATCAACATCGACACCGACTGCCGTCTGGCGATCACAGCGGCGGTTCGTGAAGCGCTGCAATCCAAGCCCAGCGAATTTGACCCCCGCTTCTTCCTGAAGCCCTCCATCAAGTACATGCAAAAAGTGTGTGCCGATCGCTACCAACAATTCTGGTGCGCAGGACAGGCAAGCAAGATCAAGCAAATTAGCATGGAAGCCTATGCCAGCAAGTATGCCAAGGGCGACCTGAAGCAAGTGGCGGCTGTAGTTAAGTAACTGTGGCTTAGTCGCTGTGGTTCAGTAAATAACTGAATTTCAGTAAAATGGTTGTGAAAGGGAGGCAATGCCTCCCTTTTTTTAGGCTGACCCACAGGTAAAAACCCAAGGAAAAGCCATACCTTGCCTTATTTTTCTCGGCGATCGCGAATCTGACGTTGAGGGGGTTGAGCCGACTATGCCTTCAATTGCGTCCTTCAATTGTGTAGTGATGCGCAATACTTGACCGTCATCTCACCGTTTTCCTGGTCATAGGGTTGAACGCAACATTAACCCGTATTGCCCCGTGCTACTCCATGCGGTAATTTTTTTCTGGGAATCGCCTAACACTCTGCCGCTTACTGCTCTGCAAGCAGTTTGTAGATCTCACGCTTGACTTGAGTCAGCAGATCGCACACTCGATCGGATTGCTCCAAATTACCACTTCGAGCAATTTGAGTGACGGCATCGTTCAACTCTGTTAGTGTTCGCCGCAATGCAATCAATTCAGAAGGCGTGCTCTCCATAACACGGTCGCGAGGGTTCCTTGCATACGATTGCTGATTGCGATCGCTCAATAACTGTCTACCACTCTCTGTGATCGTGTAAACCCGCTTGCCATCAACTTGCTCACTGGTCAAATAGCCGCCTTCTTCCAACATTTGCAGCGTTGGATAGACAGAGCCTGGACTCAAGCGGCGAAACCCACCGCCACGGGCTTCCAACTCTTTAATCAGTTCATAGCCATGCTGGGCCCCCTCAGCTAAAAGCCCCAGCAACATAAATTTAATGTCCCCCCGCCGCGTGCGGGGCTCGTCGCCCCATCCGCCGCCTGACGAACCTTTGTGGCCCTGTGCTTTGTGGCCCTGCCGTCCACCCATGAAGAATGGACGGCTAGCCCCTTCTCCTGCCCATACTGGCGCGGGAAAAGGGGAATGAAATTCTCTGAACATGTTGCGTTCCTTGTAATTTGTGATTTGCGAAGTATCACGATATATCGTTTACCTCTAAAACAAGTCTATCGCGATATATCGGATTCGTCAAA
>CAVYAN010000077.1:0-31284 GCA_963766075.1 uncultured cyanobacterium
TGAATATCAACCAGTCGCCGTTTAATGTGGGGTTGCCGATTGAGCTGCCGGAGTTTACGGCGGACCAGGTGCAGGATTTCGCGGGACGGCTGGGCTGACCTGGAATACGTCGCAGATCGTGCGGTTGATGGGCATGGTGGGAGGCCATCCCTATCTGGTGCGGTTGGCGTTGTACCACATTCACCGAGGCGATACGACACTGGAGGGGCTGTTGCGGGAGGCGGCGACGGAGGCGGGCTTGTATGGCGATCACCTGCGGCGGCATTTGTGGAATTTGGAGCAGCATCCGGAGTTGGCGGCGGCAGTGCGGCAGTTGGTGGCGACGGATGGGGCGGTGCGGTTGCCGTCGGTGCAGGGGTTTCAGTTGCACAGTATGGGGTTGGTGGATTTGCAGGGGAATGATGTGATGTTCCGCAGTGAGCTGTATCGGGCGTATTTCCGCGATCGCCTATGCCCAGACACCACCCGGACCCGTTGACCATGACCCGCACACCCTTTGACCAGTTTAGTAAGCAGCTTTTAGAGACGTTTCTCTCGCCCTTGGGTGCAGTCAATGTCAATCGGGAAGTACCGGGGGAATCGCGCTGGATTGATGTTTGGTTTGAACCGACGGTCCAAGGGGCGATCGCACCGAAAACTCTGGGGCTGTTGGGCCAGATAGCCGTAACGCCCTGTTTGATCGAGCCTTTTCGCAATCCACCGTCTTGGCTGGACGTATGTAACTGTAAGCACAAGTTGTTTTCGATCTTTGGTGAGTTGTAGCGGCAGGCGGAGCGAGAAAAGCGATCGCTGCCCGCCAACCTAGAGGGGTTGCCCTGGCTGTGGATTCTGACGCCCTCCGCTTCTGAGAATCTGCTGGCTCAGCTAGACGTATCTGGGGATGCCGATTGGCTGCCCGGAATCTACTTTGACCGAGCCGATCGCACGGCGCTCATCGCCATTAACCAATTGCCCTGTACAGAAGAGACGCTATGGGTGCGACTATTGGGACGAGGTAAAACGCAGGAGCGGGCGATCTCCGAAGTGCTGGCGTTTCCAACCACTGATCCCCGTCGGTTGGATACTTTACAATTGCTAGTAACCTGGAAAATTAGTTTAGAAGTCACTAATCTCGTTCAACAGGAGGAGAATGACGTCATGGTTCAGTTATCGCAGGTCTATCTGGAATGGGAGCAGCAGACCCAGCAGCAAGGGGTTGAACGCGGCGAGCGGATGATGGTTTTGCGGCTTCTGACGCGTAAAGTGGGGGAGTTGCCCGCCGAGGTGCGATCGCAAATCGATCTCTTGACGATTCCTCAACTCGAAAGTCTCGGTGAAGCTTTGTTGGATTTCGCTGATTTCGCTGATTTAACCCTGTGGTTGGCGGCGCAGGCTTAACGATCGCCCATTCCACCCCGAGTCCATCTGCTGGTCCCATCTTGCCTGGTCCCTCTTCAAACGCGAAAATCACCATGTCTTTGCTGAGTTCTGGTTCTTTTTATCAAGTGGGCGGCACGTTGCCGGGGGATAGTCCGGCCTATGTGACGCGGCAGGCGGATGGGGAACTGTATGAAGGGCTGCGGGCGGGGGAGTTTTGCTATGTGCTGAATTCGCGGCAGATGGGCAAGTCGAGTTTGCGGGTGCGGACGATGCAGCGGTTGCAGGCGGAGGGGGTGGCCTGTGCGGCGATCGCTAAGCCTGCGCCGCCAACCACAAAGTTAAATCAGCCAAGCTAGCAAAATCGAACAAAGCTTCACCGAGATTTTCGAGTTGAGGACTCGTCAAGCGATCGATTTGCGATCGCACCTCGGCGGGCAACTCACCCACTTTATAAGTCAAACCCCGCAGAACCATCATCCGCTCACCGCGCTCAATCCCTTGCTCAATCCCTTGCTCAATCCCTTGCTCGAACCCTTCCTTAATCCCTTCCTGTTTGGTCTGCTGCTGCCATTCCAGATAGACCTGCGATAGCTGAACCATGACGTCATTCTCCTCCTGTTGCACGAGATTAGTGACTTCTAAACTAATTTTCCAGGCTACTAGCAATTGTAAAGTATTCGACCGACGGGGATCGGTGGTCGGAAACGCCAGAACTTCCGCGATCGCCCGTTCCTGAGTTTTGCCCCGCCCCAGTAGCCTCACCCATAGCGTCTCTTCCGTACAGGGCAATTGGTTAATCGCCACCAGCGCCGTGCGATCGGCCCGATCAAAATAGATGCCGGGTAGCCCATCGGCATCCGGAGCCACCTCTAGCTGTGCCAACAGATTCTCAGACGCAGAGGGCGTCAAAATCCACAGCCAGGGAAACCCATCTAAGTTGGTGGGCAGCGATCGCTTCTCGCGCTCCGCCTGCCGCTGTAACTCACCAAAGATCGAAAATAACTTGTGCTTACAGTTACACACATCCAGCCAAGACGGCGGATTGCGAAAGGTTTCAATCAGGCAAGGAGTCACGGCGATCGTGCCCAGCAACCCTAGCGTTTCAGGGGCGATCGCAGGCGGTGCGGACGGCTCAAACCAGACATCAATCCAGCGCGATTCCCCCGGCACTTCCCGATTGACATTGACTGCACCCAAGGGCGAGAGAAACGTCTCTAAAAGCTGTTTACTAAACTGGTCAAAGGGTGTGCGGGTCATGGGTCAACGGGTTCGTGGGGGGTCTGGGCATAGGCGATCGCGGAAATAGGCCCGATACAGCTCACTGCGGAACATCACATCATTCCCCTGCAAATCCACTAACCCCATACTGTGCAACTGAAACCCCTGCACCGACGGCAACCGCACCGCCCCATCCGTCGCCACCAACTGCCGCACCGCCACCCCAACTCCGGATGCTGCTCCAAATTCCACAAATGCCGCCGCAGGTGATCGCCATACAAGCCCGCCTCCGTCGCCGCCTCTCGCAACAGCCCCTCCAGCGTCGTATCGCCTCGGTGAATGTGGTACAACGCCAACCGCACCAGATAGGGATGGCCCCCCACCATGCCCATCAACCGCCCAATCTGCGACGTATTCCAGCTCAGCCCATGCCGCCCCGCCAAATCCTGCACCTGGTCCGCCGTAAACTCCGGCAGCTCAATCGGCAACCCCACATTAAACGGCGACTGGTTGATATTCATCGGAATATACACCTCCGTCGAATGCACCACCACCAGCCGAAACCGCTTCCACAGCTCACTGCTCTTGCCCATCTCGTGCCAGTTCCGCAGCAAGCCAAAAAAGTCACGCGGCAATCGATCAAATGCTGAAACACCATGTCCACCTCATCCAGACACAGCACCAGCGGCTTGTTCAACGTCGGCAACAAATACTCCTCAAAATAGGCCGTGCAATTGTCCTTGCTGCCAAACACCTCATCCCAGTAATCATTCAGCCGATTCGGAATCTGGAGCCGCCGCCCCACACTGGCCGCAAACCAGCGCAAAAACTTATCCAAATCGCCAAACACCACCGAATCCGCCACCTGAAAACTCAGCGGCACCCCCAGACAGCCCTGCTGCTCCCCATGGCGCAAAATCCGCGACATCAGCGACGTTTTGCCCATCTGCCGCGGTGCCTTAATCCGAATCAGCGCCCCCGGTGTGGCGATCGCCTCATAGCACCGCGCCTCAATCTTGCCCCGCTCCACATAAAACTGCGACGCCAAATCCACCTGCCCCCCCGGCAGTTCCGGCTCCGCCACCGGCAACGGCGGCATCTGGACGGATTCCTGCTGGGCAAAGGCTTCGGCGATCGCGGGCGGATCCAACCCCTCCGTCGCAGAGCGGCTTACCCTCGGACTGTACCGTTGCATCCACCGCGCGGACCGCCGTGGTCTCCCCACGCCGCGCCGCCCCCTCCTGCATCAACGCCAGCACCTCCGCCAAAATCACCGGCGTATCCTCGGCAGTCCGCCATTCCCGCTGCTGAATCCGTTGCAGATAGCCGCGCAAATCGTAGTTCAGAGGAGCGGCGATCGGAAAATTCACCCGAATCGGCAGCAGCATCGGCTTGCCGGTTTGATCGCGCAGTTGCTTCGCCCGCCGCACCTCCTCCGTCACCATTTCGCTCACCGCCGACTGCTCCGACAGCAACAGCAGAAAATAATCACACCGTTCCAGTTCCAGATCAATCCGCCGCGCCCAATCGTCGCCCAGCCGCAGGCTCTCCCCCGCCATAAAGGCGCTGTATCCCTCCGCCTCCAGCACCTGGTGGAACTCCTGCGCCAAACTCATGTCCGGGTCACGGCTGCGATAGCTAATAAACACCGCCGCTCTACCGACGGGCGCTTCGGGGGGCACGGTACCAACGGGAGCCGTATTCCCCACGGGAGCCGGATTATTATTCGGAATCAGGGAACTCATCACGCAACACCAGGAATAGAGCAGGAGCTAGCCATTGGCTAAAATGCTCATCCCTACAAAATAATCGCCTTCTGAACAGAAGCGGGAGAAAGTACGCAATAAATTTCGTTTTTGGCGGAGATGCGCTTCCGGAGGGTCTGCTAGCGGGTTGCTGTGGCTACTCATTTAGCCCCGTGGCATCAAAATACTGCCGTAAAACAATCAAAACACCAGCCCCTAGCCCGTCTCCGCTAGAGCAACCTCAGCACTGCACCCATCCTAGGTTCCATCAAGCCCAAAACCTTGCGACCCTCGGACCCACCGAACCCGCCATTCACTCGTGTTGAGGCCACTCCCGTGTTGAGACCACTTACGAGGGGAGACCATCGGTGCAGAGACGTATACTCTCCTGGGTGCGCTATAGCATTGACGCCAGTGCCTCTAGAAATTACAAAATTCCTCCTGACAGTTTTTTCTAATTTCTTAATTTTTCCACAGCTTTTCCACAGCTTTTGCGGCAAGTTTTCCACAGTCTTTCGCCCGCTTCTCCACAGCCCTCTCCCTTAACGACTTTTTAACGCATAGGACACCGAACGATGATGAGCAACGTATTCAAGGAAAAAGCCCTCCAAAGTCGCATCGTGACAGCCTTACTACCGCCCAGATTCGCCAGCGCCTAAAGGCGCAGCAGTCCCTGGATTAAGCCTTCGCACACGCCCGTCATAAAGTCGAGATCGAGGGTTTCCAGTCGATCGCTCTCTCGGTGGTAATGTGGATTCCGCAAAAATGCCGTATCCGTGACCATAATCGCCGGATAGCCCCGATCCCAAAATGGGGCATGATCACTCAGACGCGTCGCCTGAACCAACCGACCATCACGCCCTGCGGGGAGCCAGCGACTACGGGTGCCCGCTTGGGCCATCCCCCCACAAAGGCGGACCATATCCCAGGTGGTAGACCAATTGCCAATCAGCCCAATAAAGTTGCCCCGGTGGGGATAGAAATATTGCAAGCCCGGTGGGTAGCGCTGGGAATGGGGGGCGTGGGAACAATAGCCCAGCATTTCCAACGACAACATCAACCGCAGCGGCTGTTGCTGCTGCCAGAGCCTTTGGGCATAGTCTTGGCTACCCAACAGCCCGTATTCTTCAAGATCAAAGGCAATCAGGTGGACCGGATAGCGGAGAGGCTGGGCCGCAAACTGGCGCGCCAGTTCCAGCAGCACCGCCACGCCACTGGCATTATCATCGGCACCGGGCGTACCGGGCACCCCATCATAATGAGCCCCGATCAAAATCGGCGATCGCCCCTCAAATCCTGGCTGCGCCGGCAATTTCAAGATTAAATTCGTGTGAGTTCTGGATTTTAGCTGAAACGGATAGACCTCAACGGGACCCCAGTGCTGCAACTGGCGCTGGATATAGTTCTGGACATAGAAATGTCCCGCCGTAGCCAAGTAGGGATCGCGATCGCGGGCCACCTCGCACAGGTGATCGTAAAGGCGGCTTTTGAGAGCAGTTTGGGGGTCAGACATGGGGCTAGGGCAGGGCGATTAAACAAATTCTCCCCGCGCGACTAGGATAACGCGACCGCCCACAGAAACCGTGATGGCCTCGCGCCCGGAGTCCGCATCAACCTGCTTTTCCGCTTGCAGCAGTAACAGCGCAGGGCGATCGATTTCATAGCCTTGTTCAACCCGAATATCCACGGGATGCTGGCCAAAATAGCCATACTCCGCCAAATAGCCCGCCAAGCAGCCATTGGCACTTCCCGTAGCCGGATCTTCGGGAATGCCGAGGGCATGGGCAAAAACCCGAACGCTCAGGTGATTCGCCGCGTGGCGGGTTTCCGGGCAAAAGACCAGAATTTGTTTGGCCTGAAGCGGCTCGACCCAGCGAAACAGGGCTTCTGTATGCACGCGGATGCGTTGCAGCGCGGCCAGTGTGGTGACCGGGACGATGATGAAGGGCACGCCGGTAGACACCTCTTGGATCGGGAAGCGGCGATCGCACTCCGCCACCGTCAACCCCAAAATCGGTGCCATATCCTCCACCGCCAACACCTGGCCAAAGGTCGGCGGATTTTGGCGCATCCACAGCCGCTCAGCCTCTGGAGCCTGGGCCACATCCAAAGTAGACCCAGGGACCGGATCCGGGTAGAACAGGTTCACTGGAATTTGGCCCACGGGCAGATTCAGGGTTACCGTGGCCACGGGGTGCTGAATGATTTGTTGTTGCAGAATATAGGCCGTACCCAAGGTCGGGTGTCCCGCGAAGGGCAACTCCTGAACGGGGGTAAAAATCCGCACATCGTAGCCACTGTTCCGCGCCGTTGAGTCCAGAATGAACGTCGTTTCGGAATAATTAATTTCTTGGGCAATCCGCTGCATTTGGGGCGTCGTGAGATGCCCCGCCTCGGTAAAGACGGCCAGTTGATTGCCGGCATATTTTTCTTCGGCAAAAACATCGACGATCGAGAACCTCAGGGGGGATTGGAGTTTTGTCATGAGTGCGTGGAGTGGCAAAGCCAGGATACTTTAGAATGAGATGTTGGTTTGACGCAACGAGGAATCATGGCAGAAACGTTTTTCTTTAATGCTCTGCGAGAAGCGATCGACGAAGAAATGCAGCGCGATCCTACCGTCCTAGTGATGGGGGAAGACATTGGGCATTATGGCGGTTCCTACAAAGTCACGAAGGATTTGTATAAAAAGTACGGTGACCTGCGGCTGCTCGATACACCGATCGCCGAAAACAGCTTTACGGGCATGGCCGTGGGTGCTGCGATGACAGGGTTGCGTCCGATTATCGAAGGCATGAACATGGGGTTCTTGCTGCTAGCCTTTAACCAAATCGCCAACAACGCTGGAATGTTGCGCTATACCTCCGGCGGCAATTTCAAAATTCCCCTGGTGATTCGGGGGCCGGGTGGGGTGGGCCGCAACCTGGGTGCAGAACACTCGCAGCGTTTAGAAGCCTATTTTCAAGCCGTACCGGGGCTCAAGATTGTGGCCGCTTCGACCCCCTATAACGCCAAGGGATTGTTGAAGGCCGCCATTCGGGACAACAATCCCGTGCTGTTCTTCGAGCATGTGCTGCTGTACAACCTAAAGGAAGATTTGCCGGAGGGGGAATATATTTGCCCGCTGAATAAAGCCGAGGTGGTGCGATCGGGCAAGGATGTAACAATTCTTACCTACTCCCGGATGCGCTACCACGCGATGCAAGCGGTCAAGACCCTGGAGAAGGAAGGCTACGATCCAGAGGTGATCGATTTGGTTTCCCTGAAGCCGCTGGACTTTGACACGATTGGCGCTTCGATTCGCAAAACCCACCGGGTCATCATCGTCGAGGAATGTATGCGGACGGGCGGCATTGGGGCCGAATTGACCGCTTCGATTAACGATCGCCTCTTCGATGAACTCGACGCGCCCGTTATCCGTCTGTCATCCCAGGATATTCCCACGCCCTACAACGGCACCCTGGAAAACTTAACCATCGTGCAACCGGCCCAAATTGTGGAAGCGGTGCAAAAAATGGTAGCCCTCAAGGTCTAAACTAAAGGCCCAGAAGTTGCAGAGCCTGACGCCCTGCAACTTCCAAATCCTAGGAATGGCATTTCTTGATTAAAGCATTTCTTGATTAAACCTGACTCCCTAGCGTTTTCCCTGCCTTTCTATGCAGCTTGAGGTGGCTGATGGCTGCGTTACAATCCCCGCTAACCCTGCTAACCCCTGCGCCCTTTGATTTTCTATGCAACGCCAACGCTCTCTTTTAGTGGTCATTTTCGGTTTGGTTTTGGCCGCGATTTTTGTGATTGCCAAAGTACCGCCCCGTCTGGGGTTGGACTTGCAAGGAGGTTCACAGTTGACCATCCAGGTCAAGACCACCGCAGAGGTGAAGGAAATTACGCCAAAGGCCCTGGAAGATGTGCGGCGGGTGCTGGAAGGACGGGTGAATGGACTCGGCGTGTCAGAAGCCCTCGTCCAAACGGCAGGCAAGGACCAGATCATCGTGCAATTGCCGGGAGTGAATGATCCGCAGCAGGCCGAACGGGTGCTGGGCGGGACGGCCCAGTTGGATTTTCGGCGGCAAAAACCCGGCTCAGAAGGCACGTTGAGTGCAGAACTGGCGGTTCAAAAGGATTTGCTGGCTAAACAGGTGGAGTTGAAGGGCAGTCCGGATGCTAAAGCCGTGGCGGACAACCAGGCGGCATTGCAGCGCAACAGTGAGGCGATCGCCAATCTCTATGAAAAAACGGAGTTGGGTGGGAAAAATCTTAAGGACGCGGCAGCAGAACCCGTCAGCGCCAATGCCTGGAACGTGGCCATCCGATTCGATCAGGTGGGCGGTGAACGATTTGCCGAACTGACGAAATCCCTGGCCGGCACTGGGAGAACCCTCGGTATTTTTCTGGATAGTCGCTTGATTAGTTCTCCCACTGTCAATGTAGAGTTTGCCCAAGCGGGCATCACTGGGGGCAGTGCGGTGATCACGGGCAACTTTTCTGCCCAGGAAGCCAATGATTTAGCCGTGCAGTTGCGGGGGGGGGCGTTGCCCGTGCCGGTGGAGGTGGTGGCCAACCAAACCGTGGGGGCCACCTTGGGACAGGATAGTATTCTGCGGAGTATTTATGCGGCGATCGGAGGTCTTTTCCTCGTCCTGATTTTTATGGCGGTCTATTACCGATTGCCGGGAGTAGTGGCCGATATTGCGTTGATCATTTATGCCATTCTCACCTACGCCGCCTTTAACCTATTGGGTGTCACCCTCACCCTGCCGGGGATTGCCGGATTTGTCCTGAGTATTGGCATGGCGGTGGATGCCAACGTGCTAATTTTTGAGCGGACCCGCGAGGAACTCAGAGCAGGCAAAACGTTATATCGCTCCGTAGAATCAGGCTTCTATCGGGCCTTTTCCAGTATTTTGGACAGTAACGTCACCACGCTGATTGCCTGTGCGGCGCTGTTCTGGCTCGGGGCGGGGCTCGTGCGGGGATTTGCCTTGACGCTAGCTCTCGGGGTTGCCATTAGTATGTTTACGGCCCTCAGTTGTAGTCGAACGTTGTTGCTGTACGTGCTCACGTTTCAGGGACTGCGTAAGCCCGCCTGGTTTTGTCCGAATCTGCCCCCAGCGGCAACCCCCACCCCGAAGACTCAAGCGGAGGCAAGTTAATGAAACTCCAGATTATTAAACAACGGGGCCTGTGGTGGGGACTGTCCACTGCTGCCATCCTGGCGGGAATTGTGGCGATGGTGCTGTCCTGGCAAAATCCCGATATTCAAGCGCCCCTGCGTCCCAGTTTGGAATTTAAAGGGGGAACGCGGCTCCAGCTAGAACTAGACTGTGGCAAAGCAGATCAGTGCAGTAAGCCCATTGATTTGGGGGTGGTTCGCGAGGTGCTGACCACCCAGGGCCATGGCAACAGCAGCATCCAGATTTTGGGTAAAGAGGCCCATGCAGTATCAATTCGCTTGGCACCGCTCAACGTGGAGGAGCGGACCAAAGTTCAAGCTGCGCTGGCGGAAAAATTGGGCAGCTTTGATCCAGCCAAAACCCAAATTGATACTGTAGGCCCGGTGATTGGGCAGCAGTTGCTGTCTTCCGGGTTGTTGGCGCTGCTGGTGTCCTTTGCGGGGATTATGATTTATCTCAGCCTGCGTTTTCAGTTTGACTATGCTGTGTTTGCGATTATTGCCTTGTTTCACGATGTGCTGATTACCGTTGGGGTATTCGCCATTCTGGGCCTAACCGTAGGCATTGAGGTGGATAGTTTATTTGTGGTGGCACTGCTCACGATTGTGGGCTTTTCGGTCAACGATACGGTAGTTATCTACGATCGCATCCGGGAAACCGTAGCGCTGAATCCGGGCCGCCACATCAATGACATTGTGGATGATGCGGTTAATCAAACCCTGACGCGATCGATCAACACCACCTTGACCGTCCTGCTGTCGCTGGTTTCCATCTTCTTATTTGGTGGTGAAACACTGAAGAATTTTTCCCTAGCCTTGATCGTTGGCTTTACGCTGGGGGCCTATTCCAGTATTTTTATTGCCAGTACCTTGTTAGCCCTGTGGCGGGTCAAAAACGGCACGGCAGTGGTGGGAACGACTGGAGAAGCCGGTACCGTGGTTGATGCAGGATAATCTGAACCAGGCTGGGCTAGAGTAACCATGCGGATGAGGCTGAAAACCAATGCACGTGCCTGATGAAGAGTCATCTCCGAAAGGTTCATCTTTAGAAGAGACATCTGAGGAAGATCCCTCTTTAGCAACGAAAGAGTCCCTCGATCCACAATTTTCTGCCGAAGTGGAACGCCTATATCGCGTCATGCTCTATGGCCGCTGGCTGGTGGTTGGGCTGCTTTGGCTGACGGTCGGGCTTCTGAGCCTGTGGGAGTTGCGGGGAGCAATCGCCCTCATGCATGAATATTTTACCTGGGCGGCCTTGCGCTATGGGTTGTTTTTCCATCCGCTGGGAGCGCTGGGGCTCGGGCTATGCATCGGTATGACGGTTTCCGTGTTGATCTGGCACAGCCGCAACATTCTCTGGGGATTGCCGAAATCAGAGCAAAAACGGCTGCAGCAGTCTGTGTGCAAAATTCGCCAGCAGGGCAGTAGCCATCCTCTGTGGAAATGGGTTTGTCGGGAACTGTAGCCCTAGACCGCGCCATACCGGGCGATCGCCCCTAAGCTGGAGTTCTCCTGATTCATCAACCAAGCCCAAAACTGATCCCCTCGGGAAAAATGCCACCATTCGCGTGGATGGCGCTGAAACCCGGCTCCCACCATGACCCAGGAGAGCAGTTGGCGCTGCTGGTGATACTCCTGTCCCCGCGGATCATCACTCTCCGCAAAATAGTCAGGATACGAGCGGGGGGACAACTCATCAATCGGCGAGCCCAGGTCGAGCGCAGCCCCAGAAGCATCCACTAGCGTGACATCCACAGCAGCGCCAGTGCTGTGAGGGGGCGGCGTTGCCGGATCGGCACTGGGCATGGCCCAAAACTCGTACACCCGTTCCATCCAGTCTTGGCGCTGGGTCGGTGTCAAGCCCGTTTCGGCAATGTTGTGCTCCCGCAGCAACGCCTGGAACGTGTAATCCACCATATACTGCTGCACAGCAATGGGACGATAGGCATCAAACACCTGAATCCGCCAGCCCGGATGTAATTCGGTAAGTAATCCCTGGGCTTGCATCAAGCAGTCAAGCACGCCTTGGCGCAAATAAAAGGGCGATCGCAGGCCGTAAGGCGCACCTACACTCTCATAGGCATGGGGCAAAGTTAGGGAAAAAATCTCCGGCGAAATCTCCACTAGCGGCTCGCCACACTCCTGAATGGGTACGTGTTGATAGGGCTTCATCGGACTTCCATCTCGTCACACTCGGGTCAATCACACTCGGGTCAATCACACTCGGGTCAATCACACTCGGGTCAAACGCATTGCCGTCAGAGATTGATCACGGCCTTAATTGCGGTGGTTGTTACTGTAGCGCACCCGCGCTCCGGCCCATTGCAGCTTTTCGCGGAGGGTTTGATAGTAAGAATAGTTATCCCGCAGCACAATAAATTGGGCCTCACAGTCTGCCATCCGGATATCGACCCGCTGCCCCGGCCAAATCGATGTGGCCAACACCCCATCCATCCACAGCTTCGTTGTCAGATCATGATCAGCCAGGGGCCAAATACTCACCACACTGCCGGGGGGCAGAACAATGGGGCGACTGGATAAACTCAAGGGACAAATGGGCGTAACCACCAAGGCCGCCATGCCGGGATGCACAATCGGCCCATTCGCAGCAAGGGTGTAGCAGGTGGAGCCGGTGGGAGTGGCCACTAGCAGTCCATCGCCTTGATACTGGTCTACAACTTCCCCATCGATTTCCATTTCCAGAATGGAGGTGAGCATGCGATCGGCGGATGCGGGCTTAACGCACATTTCATTCAGGGCCAGGTAGCGATCGCTCATCGGCTCCAAATTAGTCCGATTGCCTTCATACACAGTCGCCTGCAACATCATCCGGCGCTGCACTGCAAATCGATCCGTCAATAATCGATCCCAGACCGCCTCTGAGTCCGAAAAATCATCCGCAGACTCTGTCAAGAATCCCAGATGTCCCCCAATATTCACCGCCAAAATCGGGATACAGTCCGCCGCCAACTGCCGCGCTGCGGTCAGAGCAGTACCGTCTCCCCCCAGCACCACCGCCAAATCGATCGCCTGCGATACCGACGCCAGAAAAACAGGATAGGGATTATCCTTAGGGCCACTTGGCCCCATCAAAACGCGACAACCGCGCGCCTCTAATTGCTGGGCACACTTCTCAGCCCAGCGCTGGCTGATGGGATCGCGGGCTTTGTGGGCAATAATGACTTGCTTCAGTTGCACAACTCAAAAACATAAACGAAGGGTGAAATGGCAATCGCAGAGTCATCTGGAGGAGACAGCCACACCCGCCCCTATGACCATCGGGAGTCTACCACTTAAGCAGATTGAATTGTTCCATGTCCACCGTATCGCGGTTCCGGTAAATAGTCAGAACAATCGCTAGCCCCACCGCCGCTTCCGCCGCCGCAATGGCAATCACAAAGGTCGTAAACACCTGTCCCTTAATGTCTTGGGCGTCCAAATAGTTAGAAAATGCCATCAAATTCAAGTTCACGGCATTCAACATTAATTCAATCGACATCAGCACCCGCACCGCATTACGGCTAGTAATCAGCCCAAAAATGCCAATACAAAACAAAGCAGCGGCAATTAAAAGAAAATACTGAAGTTGCATAGCTCTCTCCCCAAAACAACTCTGGCAAACACCCCGGTGAAGAATTCTCACCGCAAACCATCGACCCAAAACAGGCCCACAACCTGGTCTAAAGCGATTTCCCCGCAGGGCACGCCCCTGACCTAAGGGCGCGCCTCATTTGGAGAGGCTCCCACACTAGAAGCAATTAACTCACGCGGGCGCTCCGGCAAGGTCAGCGCCGTCTGAGTCATATCGTCCACTTCCCGAACCTCGGGGATTAGCTCACGACGAGCCAGAATCACCGCCCCAACCAAGGCAATTAACAAGAGAACTGAAGCAAGTTCAAACGGCAGCAGAAAATCACTAAAGAAATGCTTGCCAATCGTCACAATCGCCGCATCCCCAGCCGCAACCTCGCTGGACAAAGCCCAAGGTGTCGCCAAAATCATCGTGCCTAACAAAGCAAACAAGCCCACACATACAACCGATGTCGCACTGCGACGAATCCAAGCCTTGGGCACTGGCGCAAAATCTTCCCGTTTATTCACCAACATAATGGCAAACAAAATCAGAACGTTCACGGCCCCCACATAAATCAGAATCTGAGCCGTGGCCACGAAATCCGCATTCAGTAAAAAATACAGGCCGGACATGCTGATAAATACGCCGCCCAACAGGAAAGCCGAATAGACAATATTGGGAATCAGGACGACTCCCAAGGCTGCTGCAATCACCATCACCGACAGCAGCCCAAAGGAAACTAATTGAACGCCTTCAGCTAAATTCACAGACCGTATTCTCCCTTCGTTAAACGCTTGCCTGACCCGTATCGCCCACTGAGTTGGAGGCCATGATCTCAATTCATGGAAATTATGCTCTCGCCCGAAGCACAAAACTGAAGCCAGTCTTGACCCGATCCGGCTTCAGATGCAGCCTCGACCTCTAGCTTTCTGCAGCCTTCGACTTCGCCATCTGCTCTACTATCTGCTCTGGGCGCAGCCCAGCACGCTGAGCACCCGCAGGCAAATCATGGGGATCCAGCACACCCTTAGGCAAATAGGCCAGTTCCCGCAGTGGCGTCACCATGGGATCATCCGTCACCTTATAGGGCAAGCGTCCCAGGGCTACGCTATCGTAGTTCAATTCATGCCGCTCGTAGGCCGCCAGTTCGTATTCTTCGGTCATGGATAGACAGTTAGTGGGACAGTACTCCACACAGTTTCCACAGAAAATGCAGACTCCAAAGTCGATGCTGTAGTGATTCAGCTTTTTCTTCTTGGTTTCAGCATTAAACTCCCAATCCACCACGGGTAGATTAATCGGGCAGACCCGGACACAGACTTCACAGGAAATGCACTTGTCAAATTCAAAGTGAATCCGGCCTCGAAACCGCTCCGAGGGAATCAGCTTCTCATAGGGATATTGGACAGTAATTGGGCGGCGCTGCATATGGTCAAACGTGACGGAAAGCCCCTGACCGATGTACTTTGCTGCCTGACCCGCCTCTTTGGTGTAGTCAACGACCTGCTTGAGAAACTTCAGCATAGAACACTCGTGGTAAGGATGAAGAACAAACGGATGGCACTAGCCACCAAAGGCAAAGGGAAATGCCAGCTTTAGTCCCGCAGTCAACAGTAAATTGACGAGAGAGATGGGCAGGAGGAATTTCCAACCCAGATCGAGGAGTTGATCAATGCGGACGCGCGGTACCGTCCAGCGGAGCAGGATCGCCAGAAACACTAAGAAATAAGCTTTCAAGAGAGTCATCGTGATCCCAATGGATGCGGTGATGATTTGAAACAAGGGGTTCGCTTGGTCAACCCCAACCAGATCCGCGACGAAATTTAGGGGAATCGGAAAATCCCAACCGCCCAGATACAGAACAGCAAACAATAGTGCCGAGAGCACCAGGTTAACGTAGGAACCCAGATAGAACAGGGCAAACTTCATCCCGGAATACTCGGTTTGATAACCGGCAACCAGTTCTTCCTCCGCCTCGGGAAGGTCAAAGGGAATCCGTTCGCATTCCGCTAGGGCAGCAATCCAGAAAATGATGAAGCCAATGGGCTGCCGCCAAACGTTCCACCCGAGAATCCCGTAGCCAGACTGTTGATCAACAATGTCCACCGTACTGAGGGAATTAGACATCATGGCGATCGCCAACACCGACAGCGCTAGGGGAATTTCATAGCTGATCGACTGCGCCGCCGCCCGCAGTCCACCCAACAAGGAGTACTTGTTATTGGAGGCGTATCCCGACATCAATAAACCAATGGGCGTAATGCTGGAGAGCCCAATCCAGAGAAAGACGCCCATGCCGACATCCGTGATCACCATGTTCTGCCCAAAGGGCACAATCAAATAGGACAGAAACACCGGAATCACAACGATCGCCGGACCCAGCGTAAACAGCAAGGGATCCGCCTTAGCCGGAATCACATCTTCCTTAAAAATCAACTTCAAGCCATCAGCAACGGGGGCCAAAACACCCAATGGACCGATAAATTCGGGACCGATCCGCTGCTGCGCCGCCGCCGAGATTTTGCGTTCTAGCCACACAGACACCAGTACGCCCACCGTTGCGCCAATAATCATCAGCAACATGGGGAGCGGCATCCAAACTGCCTTGGCTAGGCCCGGAGGCAGTCCTAAGTCCATCAAGGACTGAATAAAGCTTCCTTGTAAATCGATTCCTGAGTTCATGGGTTACCCAATCTCGGCGATCGCCCAGTGCATAAGAACTGATCAATGCTATCCAACACCGGGAGATTCAACTCCGGGGGATTTGGCGTTGACCAGTCAACACAGGGCGTGGTCTATAAGCGTGGTCTCATCAGCACGGCACAACACAATCGACTGCGTGGCGCATGCGTCCTTAGTATACCGTTGGAAACCGCTTCCCGATAGATGGCCCAGCATTAGGAAATTTGGAATCCTGCCCATCAATTCTCCTATGGATCAGGTCTTCTATAAGTCAGGTAGATCCAGCAACGTCACGCCTGGATGCCTGATGGCCGACTGAGCCTCAGCGGTATCCCGCCAAAAAATAAGCCCCCGGATATAAATCCGAGAGCTGGAGTTCCTGAAAATCGTCACTCCGAGAATAGTCCCAAGAGAATAGAAAACTGGCAAGGGGTGTGATACCTATCACGCCAATTACACAAAAGTGTGATAACGCATCGCTCAGATCCGAGAAACCGTCTATCGTTCCTGGATCGGCACGTAGGGAGCATCATGCAGCCCAGTGTAGATTTGAGTCGGACGGAATATCCGGTTTTCTGCCAATTGCTCTCGCCAGTGGGCTAACCATCCCGCCGTACGAGAAATGGCAAAAACTGGAGTAAATAAATCCGTAGGAATACCTAACTTACGATAAACCAGCCCCGAAAAGAAGTCCACATTGGGGTAAATCCCCCGATGACCTAACTTTTCCGCGACTACCCGTTCCATTTCAACGGCCACGTCGTAATAGTCATCCCGGCCAAATTTCTCGAACAATTTTTCGGCAAGTTGCTGCAACACCGTGGCTCTTGGATCCTTCACCTTGTAGACACGGTGCCCAAAGCCCATGATCTTCTGCTTCTTGGCCAAACGCTCGGCAATATAGTCGCCAACCCGATCGACGGAACCAATGCTTTCCAGCATGTTAATCACTTCTTCACTGGCTCCACCGTGTAATGGACCAGCCAATGTTCCGACCGCCGAAGCCACCACGGCATAGGGGTCGGTCAGGGTTGAAGCCGTTACCATGGCCGAAAAGGTGGAGGCGTTAATCGTATGCTCGGCGTGCAGCATTAAGCTGATATCGAAAATGCGAGCGGCCAGAGGGTCAGGCTCTTGCTCGTTCAACATATACAAGAAATTGGCGGCATAGCTCAGATCGTCACGCGGTTGCACCGGATCATTGCCCTTGCGCATGAGCTGGAAAGCCGCAACCATGGTGGGAATCTTGGCCAATAAGCGGACAATTGCCTCCCGCATATAGGCCGGATCATCTGAATTGCGCCGGGAATAAAAGAGGCCCAAGGCCGCAGCGCAGGCTTGCAATGCATCCATAGGATGGCCGCTTTCTGGAAAACACTTCATCATGTCCCGGATGCGATATTTCAGCCGCCGGTGAAGCTGAATCTCCTGCTCGAAGGAGCTGAGCATGTCCTGGGTGGGAAGCTCTCCCCAAATTAGCAAATAGGCTGTTTCCAGGAAAGTACTGCGCTCGCCCAATTCTTCAATCGGGATGCCGCGATATTCTAGAATGCCGCGTTGTCCATCCACAAAACTTATGCTGGATTGGGTAGCGGGAATTCCCTCTAAACCTGCCCTATATTCACAGACAGTCATGGTTTCACCAGTATTGAAATAAACTAAGCCATGCAAGCTAAATTATCAGAAATCGCCCGAATGTACTAGGATTCCAGTGTGGTCAAAGCAGACCGGAATTACGGTGAAGTAGAGCACATTTTGGGTGTAATTCGATCAAGTTTAGTGATTTGAATGGTTGGGCAGGGGCGGTTGGGCAGGGGCGGGCGATCGCCCATAGCAGATTTTGGGGGCAACGAGAGAGAATTTGAAAGCTTCCGCAGAAGCTCTGCGGAGAGTAGGTTTGACCCACATCACAGATTGTTCAATGGCCTCTTCAATGGCATCAATCTAGCAATGCAACGAATTGTATCAGGGGCCGGACACAGATTGTCATCCTCCCAGCAAAAAGCGTTACCATTAATCCAGGACATTTGTCTAGACCGTGGATCTAATTTGTCTAGACCATGGATCTACAAAGTGGATCTTCTAAAAGTGGATCTAAAAAATGTCCACTTCGACACGTAGCTTGCATTTTTCTTGAGGTCGGCTCACTTCTTCCGGATTCTGAGTGTAATCCGAGATGAATCAGTTGGCTACTCGCCCTTCAAAATTAGGAGTTTTATGACACAAAGACGCGCACGTCACAAACGCGATGAGGCTGTTGCCACCGGAACAGATAACGGTTTCGTCAGAGATTTTTCCAGGGAGTCCACGACTGACTCCCCCAGCGATGCCGCTAGAGACTCTGCGATCTCGACTAACCGCCCTGCAAGTCGATTTAATAAGAGCCGCAGTCAGAAGGATTGGCATGAATTACGCGAACCCTCGGCAACGGGTCGTCCTAACGTCAATACTTTAGCCAGTTTGATCGAGCAAGATGCTCCGCTCCAGAGCCACAGTGGTCTGGTCTTGATGTACGGGCCTTTCCAATCCGAAATGCAGCCAACTTCAGGATTAGGGGTGGCTTCTTGGATTCGAGAATGCGTCCATAAACATGGATTGCCCAGTCTTGTCCGCTACGATTACCGCCGTCGGGCGCAGGTTTATCGCCGTGATCAGTTTCAACCTTGGTTGGAGCCTCTCATGACCAAGGTTTCTAGTTAAGCGCTGCGACCGTTTTTGCGTCATCTTGCCATGTGGAGTTTTCTTGCCTCCTTTGGGTGTGGCTAGGTCGGGTGTGGCTAGGGTAGTTAACGTCGGGATGTGGTTAACGTTGGGATAAGGTATTGAATCAGGGTGCTGGCATCCACTCCCAGCAGGGTTCGGTCTTGAACAGCCCGTTGGGCAGCTTGGGCATGCCACCATGTGGCGGCGGCCACCGTTTGCAAGGGCGCGATCGCCGAGGTAGCTGCTTGGGCCAATAACCCGCCAATCAGCCCCGTGAGCACATCGCCCGTGCCACCTCTTGCCAGGGCGGGGGTGCTTGTGGGGTTAATCCAGGCTTCACCCTGGGGGCTGGCGATGACGACCCTAGCCCCTTTGAGTAGCACGATGGCGTTGCTGTGCTGAGCCGCGGCTTGAGTGGCCTGAATGCGGCAGGTCATGGCAGTGGTGCATTGGGGAAATAGGCGCTGAAATTCGCCCAGATGCGGCGTCAAAATTGTGGGCGCAGTTCGGTCGAGGGTCGTGGATCCAAGGGCGGCGAGGCAGTTCAAGCCATCGGCGTCTAAGACGAGGGGACGATCGCTGGCTAAAACAGCTTGGACGAGGGTCTGGACGGCTGGGGTTAAGCCGGGACCGCAGGCGATCGCGGTGTAGCGTTCTAGGTCAAGTTCTGGGGGCAACTGGGCGATCGCACCTGTGGCTGACTCGGGACAGCCCAAAATCACCGCATCGGGGATTTGAGCGACCAGAATGGGTTTGAGCGATTGTGGCACAGCCATGGACAGCATGCCCACGCCGGTTGCTCGGGCTGCTAGTCCAGCAAGAATGGCCGCCCCCATATAGCGCTGCGACCCGCAAATCAGCAACAAATGGCCCATTTTATACTTATGGGTATCCAAGGGACGGTGCAGGGGCAGATGCCTCTGGGCGATCGCCGGGGTAATCCGTTGCACCAGCGGCGCATCCCCAAGAATGGCCAACACGTCTGCCAGGGGAATATCCAACTCAATCAAGTCGGCCTGTCCGATTTGGGCTAGGGCGTGATCTTGCATCAGTCCTTGTTTCCAGAGCCCCAAGCAGAGTGTGCGGGTGGCGCAAATGGCCGTGCCCAAGATGGCCCCGGTATCGGTATGCAATCCCGAAGGTAGATCAAGGCTGACGATGGGCAGGGTGGATTGATTGCAGCGCTGAATCTGGTCGGCCAGATCGCCCGTAATGGGACGCTCCAAGCCAAACCCGAACAGGCCATCGATTAAAAAATCGGCGGACTGAAGGGGGGGATGGGCGATCGTGGGAATCCCCAAACTGGCGCAATACCGGGCGTGCTGCGTCGTCAGTTCTTTTTGTTGCGCAAAGGGACAGTAGATGGTTACGCTGTAGCCCTGGAAATGCAATTCTCGGGCCACTCCCAGGGCATCGCCCCCATTGTGACCGGGGCCGACCAAAACACCAACCCGGGGATATTTTGTCCGAGGATACCAGGTGACTAGGCGTTGGACAATGCGACCCACGACCTTTTCCATCAAGGCGGCCACGGGCATCCCAGCGGCAAATAGGCGAGCCTCGATCTGGTGCATCTGGGTGGCGGTGACGACAAATTGCTGGGTCTCTTGCTCCATGCCAGTTATCCAGTGATTAGCGGTTGAAAAATACCCGCGCATCCATACCTTGTTGGCGGAGGTAGCGATTCATTTCTTCTGCGGCACTGCGTTGGGCAAAAGGGCCAATTTCTAAATGAGGCCCGATGGGAGCTTGGCGCTGTTGGATGGCGTTGGGGCGAATGCCTAGGCGAATGGCTTGGGCGGTAAGCGCGTTGAAGTTTGCTGAATCGGTGGGAATCACCACAACATAACGGGCAGCGGCGTTGACAGCATTGTTGAGGTCGCTACTGCTGAGGCCGCTTGGCTGGCTGGGAGAGGCCAGAGGCAACGGCGCGTTAGAAGGAATGCTGGTGGGCAACCCGGTGCTGGTGGTCAAAATGGCGGCCTGGAGGCCCTGGGCATTTAAGGCTTGGACTTGGCGCTGGGCATTGGTCAGGTTGCCAAAGCTGCCGGTTTGAATCAGGGATTGCCCTTGATATTGGGTCAGGAAAGCCGTAGGAATGCTGGCGCGCACCTGTTGCAGCAGCAAGGGACTCGCACCGTTCACATAGACGATATAACGATCGCTGGGAATCGGGCGATCGCTGGCGGGCGATCGATAGACCGCATTGGGCGAAACATTGGGCAACGCATCCGGCAAGGGTGCTCCCAAGGGTAGCATCCCGTTATTCGGGGCCAAGTCCGGCACCGACACCGCTGGCGGCGGCGGCAGGCGTCCGGATAAATCCTGGGCGGGAGTTATAGCACTGCCCAACAGCAGCCATCCCACTACGGCTGAGATCGGGGACAACAGCCCAAAGCTCCCCTTTTTCCACGATCTCGAACCTCGGCATCCTGGACAGACTCGGAACGGTTGAGTGGCTATCATACTCCTAGTCCTTTAAGTACTGTGGTTTTGAGTGCTGTGATTTTAAGTGCTGTGGTCTTCCTCGCCATGGTACACACAGACTGTGGCAGTGGATGAGTTTCTTTGGTTTGGGAGATCCGGCGATCGCCCAAACAACTTGCCACCTAAATCGTCAATGAAGCCAAGTCGCCAATGAAGCCAAGTCGCCAATGAAGCCAAGTCGCCAATGAAAAGAGCTAAGGTATCTCTACCTTAGCTCTTGGGTTCTAGTCCCCAGTCTCTTTTTCAACGCACATCAACCCCTGGAAAAACTCTTGGGGGCGCTAGGCAAGTTATGCCATTTGTTCCATTTCTTGCTGCAAAAGTTGGATCAGAGTTTGGTCACCGTTGGCTTCAGCCGCCTTGATCCGGCGTTCCAAATTACGGTGAATATTCACCCGATGCAGATTGGAGGCTTCGGCGTTGGCTGCGGCCTTCGTGGTAAACAGTTTGAAGTCAACCGCAGGCTTAACCCAGGTGGTTGCAACCTTACCGCCATTCAGGCTGTAGCGAAGCCCACGATAGATTAAGTTCGCTGCAACCGGATCTGGAACTGTAGCCACAGCGCGGGTCGGATCCACGGCGTAGGTCAACCCACGATAGGACAGCGTAAACGGCTGGCGGGGAGTGGCGGCAGTACGTAGAGGTGCGCCAGTGATAGAATCGTAATCGTAGCTGAGACCACGGTAGAAGAGCTTCATATTCGCCTCTTAAGTCCTGTAATAGTGAAGTAGTGAACGAGGCGCGTTCCTTCAGGATGAACTCCTTACTTCCGTCTTTCCAAAGCTGTTTGGCTTGAGAGAAGATGAACGTCTTTGTTACTTCTGTATTATAAGCTACAGATTTTCAAAGATCTGAGGATCGTTGAAAAAGTTTGCAATTTCTTTAAGCTTGCAATGTTGTGGCCTAGGCCGTCAGGCTGAATGCACGGATTGGGGACCGTATGGGGCTGGGGACGTTTGGCCCCACAGGAACAGTTCTCCCCGCTGCCCGCCTGCTGCCAGGTAAATGCCTTGGGGATGCCAACTGAGACAGTTGAACCCCTGAGGGGCTCCATCGAGGGTTTGAACCAGGGCGCAGGCGTTTTGCCAAATACCAATCCAGCCATCGGCGGCGGCAGTGGCTAAATGGGAAGTACCCGGTTGGAACGCCAGGGCAGGAAGAGTGGCATCATGATCGCCGAGAATTTGCCCAGTCCAGCCGATCGCCGCGTCGGGGTGTTGCTCCCAGAGAATTGCACTGCTGGCACTCGCCACTGCGAGGCGCGCAGGCTCATGCTGGGATGGGTTGGACCACGCCAGATGACGAATTTTGCCCGGAAATCCGCGCATGACCCACGGTGCAGAGTTGCCCCATTCCACCACAGCAATGGTGCGATCCAGATTGCCCGCCGCTAAGTATTGACCATCCTGGGACCACGCGATCGCCACACTGGCCGATGGAATTTCTAATCCCCTGGGATCGGCATCCCAGTCTGCGGCATCCCAGATTTTCAGGCCCTGATAGCCTGCGATCGCTAAATGTGTCCCCGTTGGATGCCAAGCCAAATCCAGAACGGAAGACTGTTCAAAATTCAGGGTGGCCAGGATGGCGTTCGCCTTGACATCCCAGATCTGCACATATTTCCCCAAGGTATACGCCAGTTGAGCCCTGTGGGGATGCCACGCCAGATGATCAACCCAGACGGAAGCATTGGCCAACGTCGTGATCAATGTCGGCACAGACAGTTGGGCTGGCTCACTCACTGACTCGGTACCTGACTCGCTACCTGGCTCGCTACCTGGCTCGCTAATCTGCCAGATATAAATGTGGCCTGACTGTCCAGCCGCCGCCAAAAAATTGCCATCACCCGAAAAAGCGAGGCAGTCTACTGATGTCCCATCGCCTTCCTGCAGCACTGCCAGCAATTCGACCGGGGATAAATTGGCTATGGTTGGATTGGCCGCCATAGTTGGATTGGCCGCAGGCAAACGCGCCACTGACCAGACGGCAACTTCACCAGCGGCAGAACTGGCTGCAAGCAATCGGCCTGTAGGGTCAAAGGCGATCGCTGTTACATAATCGGCTAAGTCGCCGCGCCAACAGAGGCGAAAGGATAATTCAGCCGCTTCTAAATCCAGGACTTCAGCATCCGGTCTTTCTACACCAGGCATTGGCGAAATGCCTCTTTGAGCTTGGCTTCATCCAGATTGCGTCCGATGAAAACCAGCATATTTTGGCGAATTTCGTCCGGTTTCCAGGGGCGATCGGCCCTGCCATCAAACAGCATGTGTACGCCCTGGAACACAAAACGACAGTCTTCCGTAGCAATATTTAAAATACCCTTCATACGGAAAATATCTGGGCCTTGATTGCGCAGCAAATCACTCAGCCAGTCGTTCAGTTTGGTGGCAGAGATCGCCCCGGGTTCCACGATCGCCACGGAATACACCGTCTCGTCATGGACATGGGCATCTTCCCCCAGAAACTGCGGATCGATATCGAGGGCGCGGTTTAAGTCAAAGGCCCGAATTCCCAACAGGGTATCCATGCCCACTTCCGCATTCCGGGTGGCATAAATTTTGGCCATGGCGTTCATCTCCCGAATGCGCCGTTCCAGGTCAGCTAATTCCTCAGTAGTAACCAAATCGACTTTGTTCAGCAAAATCACATCGGCAAAGGCAATTTGCTCCTGGGCCTCGCTGGCCTCCCAGTGTTGTGCAATATGCTTGGCATCCACAACCGTAACCACAGCGTCTAAGTGGGTTTGGGCTTGGACATCCTCGTCCACAAAAAACGTTTGGATGACCGGGGCGGGATCGGCTAGGCCCGTAGTTTCAATCACCAGATGATCGAATTTGTCGCGGCGCTTCATTAGATTGCCGATGATCCGGATGAGATCGCCCCGGACGGTGCAGCAAATGCAGCCATTATTCATTTCAAAGATTTCTTCATCGGTATTGACGATTAGTTGATGATCAATGCCCACTTCCCCAAATTCATTGACGATCACGGCGATTTTTTGGCCATGTTCATGGGTCAGAATGCGGTTGAGCAGGGTCGTTTTACCGGCACCGAGATAGCCGGTTAGAACCGTGACGGGAATGGTTGAGGGGCGTTCGGTGGTGATCATGGGAGACTCCAGCGCAATGCTCCCCATTATGCGGGACGGATCTAAAGTTTGGCTTAGGGAATGTGATATCGCATGCCTGCGGTGGCCACGACTAAATCGCGCATTTCCAATTGGGTGAGCGCGCTGGAAACTTGGCTGGCGGGCAGTCCTGTGGTCTGAACTAACCAGTCAAATGGGGCGGCACTGGAGTCGGATGTGGGCGGAAATTGGGCGATCGCCTGCAATACCTGGGCTAAATCTGGAGCCAAATCTAGGGCTAAATCTGGGGCGGCGGCTGAAGCAGCAGATGGGGCCGCAGACGAGGCAGCAGATGGAGCGGCGCGATCGCCCACTATCCGGGGCAAACTGCCCAACATCTCCAACAGCTCGGCCTCGCCCAAAATCGGCTGCGCCCCTTTGAACAAGAGGTTCAGACAGCCTAGGGATTGGAGATTATCCAAACTGCCTGGAAGAATATAAACATCGCGGCAATAGTCATTGGCAAGGCGAGCGGTAATGAGGGCACCGGATTTGTGGGAGGCTTCCAGGACCAGAGTGGCACGACTGAGTCCGGCAATAATGCGATTGCGACGGGGAAAATGGGCGCGATCGGGTCCGGTCCCAAAGGGATATTCACTCAGAACCAGCCCTTGTTCTAGGATTTGTTGCCCCAACGCTTTATTAGTCCAGGGATAAATGAGATTCACGCCCGTCCCCATGACAGCCCACGTCCGTCCACCCACCGCCATACAAGTGCGATGGGCCTCAGCATCAACGCCCGCCGCTAATCCCGAAATGATCGTAAAGCCGTTCTCCGCCAGCACTTGGGTGAGACGGCGAGTCCAGCGGCGTCCATAGTCCGTCGGGTCACGGGTGCCGACAATCGCCACCGCAGGCACCTGCCCCGCATTCTCCTGGGGCACGACGCGCCCCCGGTAATACAACACCGTGGGCGGGTCCGGCACTTCCCACAACAGACGGGGATAGTCAGCGTCGGCTGGCGTCCAAAAGTGGGCATTTTCCTGTTCATGCTGTTGCAGCAGGGCGAGGGGATCCAGCGATCGCCGCCCCGTGACAATTCCTTCCACAGTCAGCAGGCCAATCCCCTCGACCGCCAACAAATCAGCGGCTTCTGCCGCCCAAGCCTGGGATAATGTGCCAAAGTGCTGATGCAATCGCTTAATTAACACCGGACCCATCTCGGGCACCTGCGACCACGCCAACCAAAATGCCCGTTCCGTTGCTTGCATTGTCCTTGCCTTTTCACCTTTACCGATCAGCCCGTGCCTCTTTTATGACCATGCCCAGGAATGATGATGTCCGCGAACCTGTGCCCGATCGAGCCGCGAATCTTGTCATTCGTGTAGCCCATTACCCAGCGGATTTCCCCGAAATGCAAGCCATCCGCTCTGCGGTGTTTCAGGTGGAACAAGGTGTCGATGCGGCCCTGGAGTTTGATGGGCTTGATGAAACAGCACGGCACATTCTAGCCCTATGGCACGATCAAGCCGTGGGCACGGCCCGCCTGCGCTGGCTCGATGTCGCCCATGTCAAAATCGAGCGCGTCGCCGTACTCAAGGAATGCCGAGGCATGGGCATTGGCAAGGCCATCATGGAATATATGCTCGATGCCCTAGAAAATGACTTATGCCATGATTTATCGAACGACTTCCGGGATGTACCTGTAACTTCCGTGCGTCACGTCCAGATTCACGCGCAAACCGCTGTTCAAGACTTCTACGAACGATTGGGATTTGCAGCAATGGGCGATCGCTTCCAGGAAGCCGGAATCCCCCATATCAAAATGCAGCGCCCGTTACGATCTAAACCTGAGATCCTCTAAACCTGCGATCTAAGGAGGGAATGCTCGAAAATATCCCCTCCCAGGAGGGGTGCCCACAGGGCGGGGTGGGTCAAACCCGGCAACCCCAGAGAGGCGATCGCGATCGCTGAGTAGTTACTTTTACAGAAGGATTTTATACCTTTGGTGGTCCTGATGCCGTGTTAAGGGACTTGCGGGAAAATAAAATACCTACCTGTGCATATGGGTAGGGGCACAGCATTGCTATGCCCCTACTAATTACAGGGATTCCCTTGGCCTTGGCGCATGCCTCCCAACAGGGTGGAAATGACGACGCAGCGCTGGTTGTTGGGATTGCGCTTGGAGACAAAGGCAATTCGCCCTAGATCAGCGGTGTGGCCCTTGTGGTTAAACTGCACCGCATACATGGCATTCCTTTGATCCAGGGTGGTTTGATTGGACAGGGCGATCGCTGAATCTAGGGAATTCCAATCGCTCTCCTGGGGAATGGCATCGGCTTGATGGCTCGCCCATTGCATGCGATTCGCCTGGGTCCGGAAGCTCACCTGCCAGTTGCGGCTCTTGAGGGCAGCGGTGTTGCGAGTCGTTTGCAGGGCTTGGTAAATCGTGGACCGAGCGGTATTGAGGGCCAGGTTGTCGAAGAAGTGTAGCCAACTGGGAACCGCGATCGCGGCTAAAATCCCGAGGAAAACCCCGATAATCAACATTTCCAGCAGTGTAAAAGCAGGCTGAGTCAAACCCCTGCGCTGATTCGGTCTAAGCTGATTCCGTAGAAAATTCTTGTCTAATCCCAAAAGCACCCTGATCATGGCCAATCAATACATTAATGATCGGATTCAGAGTGCCCTAATTTAACCCAGAAATCGCGTGATGCCCAAAATTAGCGGGTACAGTTCGCCTGCCCGTCGGCAGTGCGGATACTGCCCAGCACAGTTTCAACAATCACGCAGCGGTATACCCTGTTTTGGGTTTGTGTACTGTTCCCGGTTTGCACCGCCATGATGAATGGCGTGCCATCATCGATTTGGGAAGTCATCCCAGGGACCGATTGGGCTGTGGCCACCGCTCCATTGCTATCAAAGACCAGCGTTGTGCTACTGCCCGTCGCCGTGCCAAAGCCCCGCAACGTTAGAACACCACTTCTAATGTCCGAGCCTAGGGCTTGCCAACTGGCTGGAGAGCTAGTGTCCACGTTTTCCGGCGTTGGGAACAATGGCCCCGTGGCACTCGCAAACGGAACAGTGACGATCGCCGCCCTTGGCAAAGGGGCCGCATTTGTATCAAAAACCACGGCTCGCGCTGTTCGAGTCCGAATCGCGTCAGCCTGCGCCTTGCGTAGCACCTGAGTAATATCATTGCGAACCGTCCCCGTCCGCTGGCGAGCAATCAGAGCACTCCAACTGGGGGCCGCGATCGCCATTAAGATCCCAGCAAAAATCACCACCACCAGCATTTCAATCAAGGTAAAGCCGGGAGCGCGATATCCAGACCGGCCCAAGGGCAACATCATGGCAAGTCTGGCTAAGTTGGGTTTCATAGACTGTTTTTTCATAATGACTAAGGATTCTTATCCAGAATGCCACGGGTCAGTACGCGCGTTTGTAAAGGCGCGAGCCGCCCGCGATTGGTTTGGGCAACATTAAATCCAGGACGGCCCGCCACATTCCCCGTCAACAAAAGCAGGACTTCCTGATTGGCATCCCGTTCCACCGGATCGCCCGCATCCCGCGCCGCCTGGGTATTGCCACGAACGCAGGCATAAAAAGCACTACGCGGATCGCTGGGCGAGATTTGGCTCGGGGCCGCGCAAATGGTGTTCACATTCGCCAGAGCCACATCCGGCTCCGCCCGGTCTAGAAAATCTGTCAGAATTTGTTTCACCCCCACTGGCTTAACCACGGTCGGAGCTACTATTGTCCCAGAGGCGTTACGACTGTAGGGCCATTGCTGGAACTGTGCAGAGCCACTGGCCGTCGGATCGATAAAGCCTGCCGTTGGCGTCCCCGCCGCGTTGAATTGGCTCAGGGTGTATCGGACTAGGCGCGCGCGTCCCCGCCAAATGCCCCCCGGATTGGCCGTATCAATCCCATACACCACCAAGGTATAGGTCTTACCAGACTCACAATAGGCCGCTCCCGCAAATACATCTGTTGTGGCCGTGGCCGGACGCGTTTGGGCCAGGGCCGTACAGCCCGTATTCGCTGCCGTCCTCAGGACGGGGGGAATGGGATCCAGCCGCCAAAACGCCAAAACAGGTCGTGTTTGATTGGTCCCCACCGTCAGCATGGCATCCGGAATATGGTTCACAATACCGGGACAGCGGGTTGCAAAAGTCGTAGCATCCAGC
Source organism: uncultured cyanobacterium (assembly GCA_963766075.1). Taxonomy (GTDB): domain Bacteria; phylum Cyanobacteriota; class Cyanobacteriia; order Leptolyngbyales; family Leptolyngbyaceae; genus CAVYAN01. The sequence continues at coordinate 28,199 of CAVYAN010000077.1, forward strand.
GCCACGCCCCCGTTATTTCCCGCCAGACAGGTCCCATCATAAACAAACACCGCCTCCCGCAAATCCTGGCTGATGTAGTCCATCGCCTGCTGCATATCCCGCTGGGTTTCGGTGCGGGACGTATCATTTTGGTTGACCTGGGTGAGTTCCACCACGAGGTACAGAAGGCCCGACGTGACCAATACCCCAATCAAAGCCGCCACGAGCAGTTCAATCAGCGTAAACCCTGGGGACTGCTGGGGCGGCATGGGGTGCCGCTGCATGCGCCACAGATGCTTCAGACCCTTTTCCCACGGACGTTGTTTCAACTTTGGTTGCATACTTATATATCCTTATGCCCTGGTAGTCCGCCCCGTTAGTCGCGATTGAGGCAGGCGGCTTCGGTACCGCCAGCCTGCCGACAAATTTGCCCCAAGGAACGACTGGAATCGTTACGGGAGATCTGAGAGTAAAGCACGGCGAGGGGCCGCTGCTGAGGACCGGAATCTCGGCGGCCTGTGGTCAACCCGAGGGACGATTGCTGCACGCTTAAAGCGGCATAGGTGGCCCGATAGGCATAAACCCGCACGCCCATCGTGAAGGAGAAGGGAATGGTTTCTCCGGTAGGGATGGTACTGGGTAGCCGAAACACCTGCATCGCATAATCAGGCTGGCAATCGCCGTTGATATCGACGGGAGTCAAACGATCCGAGGCAACGGGTGTGGCCGCTGGATAGCGGTCAACGCCGGTGGGGCAGGCAATGGGCGACAGCATCGGCGTCGTCAGCACGGAGAGTTGGGCGGCGGGCAGCGCTTGGGGACTGGCAGGAGCCGCAGCGGGTACGCCCGGAAGCTGGTTAATATTGTCCACGCCCCGTTCCATTAGGGTGCGGACGCGATCCACTTCGCCTTGGGCGATCGCTCGGGCTTGTTCTGCCCGCCGGGTCTGGATGCGGGTGGCGGTGGCGACAAAAATGGGTGGTGTAATGGCTGCGACCGTAATGGCAATCACAATAATCGCCACTAGGCTTTCAATGAGGGTTAACCCCGGAGCCTGCCCTGGCGTTGGCGAGGAGCGTCGATGACTGGTTTGCAAGAGGTGCAAGCCTAGCTTGATAGCCGTAGCACTCGAACGTGCACCCTCTGGACGCAGGGCCCGATGGCCCGAGGCTCCGCCGCCAAAGACTTGATTCAATCGGAAAGGACGCAACATGAAAGACTCCGATGGCAGATGAACAGGCAGACTGGAATCCCGTTTGGGGTTTGATGGGCGATTTAGCATGGCTTGCGTACTCCCGTCGGCGTTGGCGCACTGCGGCACAGAGCTGTGACGTAGGCATCACTGATGGGGAGTTCCGTGTAGAACTCGTTGCGGGTTGAGGAGGGCGTCATAAACCGGGCAGCGGCGGGACTAGAGGGGGCTAACTGTAATCCAACATCGTAGCCCCAGAACCGTCGAGGCGGACTGTAGTAGCAGATGCGCTCATTCGTGTTGACTAAATCGCTCGGCTCCCAAGCATCGGAGTCAAAGTTGGACTGGCATAATTAGAGAAATTCAGTTGCAGCAGGGAGCCGGAGAACCAGAGGCGGCGATTGTCACCCCAGTTCTCTAAAAATCGAGGGAAATTGTGTAATCCCCCATTCCCCTGACTCTGCCGCTGGGGCACCTGACCACTAATCAAAATGGCATTCACCCTAGCCCCCGGAGATTCGGCCTTCTGCCGTGGGCGCTCCTCCGCACCACCATTGGCGATATTGTAATAACCGCTCGTCGCGTCGGTGAGCGCTGATGGGGTTAACCCTGCCTGAGATTTGCTGCCCGTTGTCAAAGTCGTTGCATTAGCATCCACGAGTAAGGGCAACCCATTGCGGGAGAAGCGAACTGGCGAATTAGGATCATAGGATTCTCCCGCAACCAAGTTCTTCGGGTTCCTCCAACCGTTACAGGAGGCAGCAGCGGTCCCCAGGCTTCTGTTGGCGCAGCAGCATCAATTGCACTATTGCCTGATGCGTCAAATCGAGGACGATTCTGATTCAAGAACGATGTGCGACCTGCTCCATCGCAGCCCCTGCCGTATAGCCCTGTAGTGGTGGAATTGTAAAGGCTACGACGCGTTGAGGACAACGCTACACCAGCTTCCGGGTTATTTGAATCTATTGCCTGGGAAGGAATCCAGAGGCCATCAAGTACGCTGCCATCGCAGAAATATCAGAAATAATCGAGACGGCATCAGACAAAATCTCCGTCGGTCGCCATTCATCTTGGGCCGCTGCCGCAAACCGACTGTCTACGCTGCGACGGGCATAGAAGGTGGTCGGCGTATAGGGTTGATCGGTGTCGGCATAGTTCCAGAGCCTCTCCGTAAATTCCTCTAGGGGCGTGGTACTATTCGTTGCCTCATGCAGGTTAAGGTCACCCATGATGTAGGCGGGGTTATCCGTAAACAGTGACAGACCGCGAGTGTTTTCCTGGTCCGTGACGCCAATTAACCGGCGCAGTCTGGCCCCATCCCGCAAGCGAAAACCATGCACCCGGCGCGCCGGATCCGCCACATAGTCCACAGCCTTAATCGAGAGGCGTTGAGCTGCTAAGGGCCGGATCAGTTTGGGAGGCAAAGGGATTGGCCGCGTTCAAGGCTGTAGGGTGAATGCTTGAGTAGGATCCGGCCCTGTGGGACGAGCGATGGCATCTTCGCGCATGGCATCCTCGCGAAAGGCATAGACAATGCCGGATTGAGGCAACCAAGCATCGGTTGTGACACCTGGTGGAAGCTTCTGGCGCAGCAGTCCCAAATCCAGATCCATCACTCGTGCGGGTAGGCGTTCCCGACCGTTGTAGAGGACACGATCCAAGAAGCCAATGGCGACCCGCACACTAGTTGCACCACTGGGCACCCGAATGAAATTCGTATTCCGATACCGCGTGTCGGTGTCAGGAGAAATTGTCGTGGTATAGGGTAGAACCCAATCACTGAAGTTTAAGGCTCTCGGCGCTAGGTCAACGGCAGAGGGGTCAACCACCGCGTAGGTGACGGATGTATTGGCGGTGGTGGTCACATAGGCATCGGCAATGTACGGTTCGCTGGCGGGCTGGACCGTGGTCGGTA
>CAVYAN010000078.1:0-33639 GCA_963766075.1 uncultured cyanobacterium
AAATTTCTCCGGGTTAGGGTTTGTGAGGTGCAGGGTTTGTGAGGCGCAGGGTCTGTGAGGCGCAGGATTTGCCGGGGTGTTTTGAAGATGGCTTGGGTCTGGCTTGCCTTGAATTGGTTTGGCTAATCTGCTTGGGTGCTGGGCTTGGGTCTGGACTCAACTTAGCCGACGGTGTCCTGGTTCGCTGCCTCCTTCAGATTTTCTCAAGGTGCGATCCGCCACCGTCCTTACCTTGCCTTGATGAGGTCTGCCCAGATCAGTTCACCATGAAAAAAGCTGGACCCGCCCATCGGGAGTCCAGCAATTTTTGATGTTGGGGTGAAAGCGTGGAACGCGCTACATCCCCTAGGGATCCGTTTGCATCATTTGAGGATGGAGCAGGGTCACCATCTGCTGAATGCCGCGATGGATGCGTCGAGTCACGGTCATGGGGCTTACTCCAATGCGTTCCGCGACTTCCTTGCGAGATAGATCGCAGATGAAGACATACTCGATCGCTTCGCGCGTTTTATCTTCTAATTGGCCCATGGCCCGCTGGATTTGCTGCCGGTCTTCTTCCAGCATTTGCAGGTTTTGATAGCGCACATCCGGCAGGGTATCGCCCAGGGTCATGGGGGAGTCGATCTGTTGGCAAATGGTGGCATCCAGGCTCAGGGGCAATCGGTTTTTGGTGGCCAGCTTGCATTCGCGCCATTCATTCACTGACACATCCAGAGCATTGGCGATTTCTTCGTCGGAGGGCTGGCGACCGAAGCTTTCAGTGAGAGCTTCTCGCATCCGCTGCCCTTCTTTGTTGAGTTGTTGCCAACGCCGGGGAATCTTAACCGTACCGCTGCGATCGCGAAGGAAGTGGAGCATCTCACCCCGAATGTAGGGTACGGCAAAGGAGCTAAAGGCACAGCCTTGATTCGGATTAAACCGCTCGATGGCCCGAATGAGACCGAGATAGCCGATTTGTTCCAAATCTTCGTACGGCTCGGCACATTGGTGACTGACGCGATGGGCAATCTTGCGGACCAAGCCTGCATTCATCTGCACGAGTTGATTACGGACTTTGACAGAGGGAGTTTGGTGGTAGGCAACAAGGAGTTCCATGCCACGGGAGCGGAGAGTGGGTTGAGTCGCGGTCATCATCTACAAATCACCTTTCACATCTGACTTGAATTCATTCTCTGTAGATGAGACCTTTGGAACCATCGTCGATCTACGGGATTGGCGGGCGGGCTCCCCGTGGGGCGTCGGCAAAATTACTGAATGTCTTTACCTGCGCAAAAACGACAAAACCCCGCCAATCCAGGATTGCGGGGTTTTGGATGACGGGCTGGAAAGGCCCTAAATCGGTGGAGGATTCTGGAAAGATCACTGATAATTAGTGACCAATATCACTCGAATATACGGAGTATTTAGCGCAGAGCCAGCCAGCTTGGAGTGGGATCGGCCCCTACTCGGCGGCAATTTTGACGGAAACGATGCGATCGCCCCCTCGAATGGCATTGACTACATCCATATCTGCGGTTTGTCCAAACACGGTATGTACCCCATCCAAGTGCCGCTGCGGGGAATGGCAGATAAAAAATTGGCTTCCGCCTGTATCCTTGCCCGCGTGTGCCATCGACAGGCTGCCGGCTGCGTGTTTGTTGCGGTTAATCTCACATTTGATTTTGTAGCCGGGACCGCCGGTTCCGGGTATACCACTCGCGCCTTCACGACTGTTCGGGCAGCCGCCTTGAATCATAAAATCGTTGATTACGCGATGAAATGCCAGTCCGTCGTAGAAGCCTTTTTCCGAGAGTTCGACAAAATTCTTGACCGTATTGGGCGCGTCTTGATCAAACAGCTCCAAGTGGATGGTGCCCTTGTCTGTTTCCATAATGGCTTTGGTCATAGTCATACCTCTGAAAATTCGCCCCTAATATCCTACAACTGTTTGTTGACGATCCCCGCTTTGAATTCGCTCCCGATAGAGGTGCGCCATGCGATCGATGACCTCTGCAATGGTCAATCCATCCGTTTGTAGTTCGATTGCATCCACCGCTTGCCGCAGCGGTGCCATGGTGCGGGTGCTGTCCTTATGGTCGCGTTCAGCGATCAGTTGCTCGAGTTCGGCCAAGTTGACTTCGCCCTTACCTTGGGTGACCAAATCCTGCTGCCGCCGTCGAGCGCGTTCCTGGACCGAGGCTGTTAGATAAATCTTTAGCTCTGCATCGGGAAAGACAAAGGTGCCAATATCTCGGCCCTCCATCACAAACCCACCGGCTTTCCCGTAGCGGCGCTGTTGACGCATTAGCTCTGTGCGGACGGCGGGCTGGGCCGCGATGGTGGACACGTTTGCCGTGACCTCTAAACTCCGAATATCCTGGGTCACGTCCTGTCCATCTAGGTAGACATTGATGGCAGAGGGTTCGCCGCTGAGGGTGATTTCGCACTGGCTGAGCAGTTCTGCTACAGCAGGTTCATCGGTCACGGCAATGCCAGCTTGCAGCACGCGCCAAGTCAATGCTCGATACATGGCACCCGTGTCCAGGTACAGTAAACCGAGGTTTTGCGCTAGCTGGCGCGCCACGGTGGACTTGCCCGCCCCGGCGGGACCATCGATCGCCACAATGGGCTTGCGCGTGGTTAAGAGAACATTGTCAATCAGACGGGTGGTGCCAATCCGGGCGGCAATCGCCAAAAGACCGGTATCTTGAATTTGCTCTAGAGACTGCATAGTATTTGGGTGAATAACCTCGATATATTCTGGGGCAAGTGCGTCTATTTTGGTTAACTCTGTCTTAACGAATTCAATCAAAACCCGACTCAAGCGCTCTCCGGATCGAAAGGCTGCTTCAGCTTGGCGCAGCCCGCGATAGATTCCTGCTGCCTGCTGCCGCTCGGTTTCCGTTAAGTATTGATTGCGGGAGCTCAGGGCGAGACCGCTGGGTTCCCGCACAATCGGACAGGGCACAATTTCCATGGGCAGGTTCAGGTCTGCCACGAGGGCTTGAATGATGGCGAGCTGCTGCGCATCCTTTTGGCCAAAATAGGCCCGGTGGGGCTGCACCAGATTGAGAAGCTTGGTCACGATTGTAGCAACCCCTTGAAAGTGACCGGGGCGGATGCGTCCGCAGAGGGGTAGGGTGAGGGCAGGAACGGGAGTAACTTGGGTCATAGCCTGATCCCCAATGCCCAGTTCCCGGGGTGTGGGCGCAAACACAGCATCAACTCCTGCTGCGCTACAGAACGCCAAGTCTGCCTGGAAAGGGCGGGGGTAGTTGGCTAAATCTTCTTGAGGACCGAATTGTAGGGGATTGACGAAAATGGTGACAATGACGATGTGATTCTCGCGGCGGGCGGTTTGAATTAAGCTCAGGTGTCCTGCGTGGAGCGCACCCATCGTGGGCACTAATCCGACAGTAGGCCCGCTTCTGGATCTTATGCTGGGAAAATCATCAAGGACAGAGGAGAAGGACGATTCCTGGTCTGGGCCATGCCCGTGCCGGGTGCCTTCCAAAAAACAGCGCAGTCCGGCAATGGTCGTAAACAGCCGCATAATTTTCTACTCTGACAGATTTTTCTCGCCAATCTCCCGCTCACCAGTCTAGAGAATCCCTGCCCAAGAGTTAGGAGACTTCAGGATAAAAACAGCATCCGCTCCATGCCCGTGGGTAATAGCTCTGTTTCTCGGGCTGGCCACGATAAGATAGTTTTAGAAACTTTATTTAATTTAACAATGTCATCTGTAATGCCACCCGTTGCGATCGCCCCCGTTCCTGGCCAGTATTGGCAGTGGCAGCAGCATTCGATTTACTACGTGACCGCCGGGACTGTGCAGCCGGAACGCCCCCCTGTGCTTCTGGTCCATGGGTTTGGGGCCTCCACGGACCACTGGCGCAAGAACCTGGCGGATCTGAGCCAAGACTTTGAAGTGTGGGCCATTGACTTGCTCGGGTTTGGCCGCTCCGAGAAAGCCGACGTGTCCTATAGTGCGGATCTATGGCGTGATCAAGTCCATGATTTTATTCAGGACGTCATTGGTCGGCCCGTGGTGTTGGCGGGAAATTCGATCGGAGGCTATACGGTGATGGCCGTAGCAGCGGCCTATCCAGCGGCAGTCCGGGGACTGGTGCTGTTAAATAGCGTTGGTGGGTTTCCGAGTCCCGTAAATCAATCGCCGCCCAAACCCGATCCGATGCGGCAAGTCCTGGGGAAGATTGCCCAGGGGCTATTCCAACAGGACTGGTTTAGCTTTTTACTATTTCAGTATGTGCGCCAAAAGTCGGTGATTCGGAAAACACTGGAGCAGGTGTATCTGGATCAAACGGCGGTTACGGACCAACTGGTGGAGGAAATTTATCGGCCATCCTGCGATCCGGGGGCGGCATTGGTATTTGCTCGGGTCTTTCGCTCGGCCAAGGGGGACTCGGCGGATTGTTTGTTGGCTCGAATCGTCTGTCCGCTGCTGGCGCTATGGGGTGAGGGCGATCCCTGGATGGATGCGCGATCGCGTGGAGCGCAGTTTCGCCAACACTATCCAGCCCTAACGGAATATTATCTCCGTTCTGGGCATTGTCCCCATGATGAATCTCCGGAACAGGTCAATGGTCTGATGCGCGCTTGGATCTTAGAATCGGTGATGGCAAGCTCCTAGCAAAGCGGGCCTCTGGAAAAAATGTAGAGGAGAGGTGCGCCATGGGCGGGAAAGCACGCGGCAAAATGGGGATAAGACAACAATCCAGCTATGCGAGAATCTGGGTCCAGGGTGGTGTGGTTGCCCTATTCCTGGCAGCGTGTAGGTCACAATCTCCCCAATCCGTACCGAATAGCGCTGTGTCCCCGGTACTGCCAGCCACATCTCCACCGTCGAGTCCTCCGAGGCCTAAATCCACGATTCCGGGGGATCCCTTTGAGAAAGGGCGAGATCGGGCTGCGAGCGCCCGTAGCTTGGCGCAAACGGCGCAAACATCTGATGATTGGGCCTTGGTGCGGCAGCAGTGGCAGGCTGCGATCGCCCTAATCAAGGCTGTGCCGTCTAGCAGTCCTGACTACCGCACCGCCCAAACCCTCTTGGGGGAGTATCAACAAGCCCTCAACCGTGTCCAGCAGCAGTCTAATGCGGGCTTCCAGCCTCTTCCTGCTGTGCCTCAAGCCGATGACGGGGCAATTCCCCTAATGCCGGGTATGTTACCCTCCACACTGCAACAGGGGGCAATCGCCCGACTACGGACGTTGCAACAGCAGCAGCAAGCATTTTTTACCGCCCAAAAACGGTTTGCCACCACCGTGGCCGAGCTGGATAAAACCTTTCCGACGATGGCTGAAGGTTATGCCTATAGCGTGCGTTCTACCCCGCAAACGGCGATCGCCACCGCCACTGCCCAAAAGCCGGACTTGGTGAGTTATACCGCGATCATTTTCCTGACTCTGGATGGTGCCAGCCTGTCCGCGCCAAACCGCGCTATTCCGCTGCTCACGGTGGAAGGGATGTGTCAGACTGTGGCTGCGGCTCAAATGGCTCCAGCGGTTCCCAAGTTGGTGAATAATCAGGTGCAATGTGGTCCAGGGGCGATCGCTGTAGACAACGCTACCGCGATTCCATAGCTCCCATACATCTATAGCTCCCATACAACAACTCCGATACAGCAGTGCCCAGCGTGGCCGGGGGCTGCCCCGATTATGGCTAATAAAATACAGCTAATAAAAAAGGCCAAAAAAAGGCCAAAAAAAAGGAGCGGTAAAGCTCCTTTTTTATATCCATTTTCACAATCTACGGTTGCTAATCGATAGGTAATCGATAGTGAATCTAAGCCCCTTCTCGCGGTAAGTAGGCGATGGGATTAACGGCACCATGTCCCGGAAGATGCACTTCAAAGTGACAGTGTGGTCCAGTGCTATAGCCGGTGCTGCCCATTTCAGCAATTTGCTGACCCTGAGCGACCTGCTGGCCCTCCCGCACCAAGATGCGATCATTATGGCCGTAGAGCGTCACACTGCCGTCCGCATGTTGAACTTCAACCAAGTTGCCGTAGCCACCAGAATTCCAGCCAGCCGTGATCACAACACCGGGTGCAGCAGCGACAATCGGCGTGCCCGTCGGCGCAGCCACATCAATTCCACGGTGCATCCGTCCCCAACGAGGACCATATCCAGAGGTTAACAAGCCCTTTGCGGGCCAGATATAGCCCTTAAACTTGCCGAGCCAGACGGTAGGTAGGCATCTCCAGAACCCAGCGGGGGCAAATCGGGAGAAACCAAACGGCCAATGGTCTTGCCAATCACGGGGTCGTAATTCTGAGAGCCCACCGGAGCCATGGCCACTACAGTTGTGGTCTTTTCGGCGGGTGTGGTCTTTTCGGCGGGTACCGGAGAGGTGGAATTGCCTAAAGCCTGCAGAGCTGATGTGCTCGGGGCATTGACCGGAATTTGACCCTGCACATTGAGTTTCCGAATTTGGGTTCTCAAAGACTCCACATGGGCGTTAGGAGAAAACTCGGGATTACGTGCAGAGGCAATGCGTGAATTAGACTGCGGCGCAGCATTGGCCGGATTTTCCGGGAACCGAGCACTGGCTGGTTCAGACTGAGCACTGGCCGATTCTGTGGACTTGTACCGATCGCGCAATTGAATAATCTCCATGCGGAGACCTGCAACATAGTCATGGCGCGATCGAACCGCAGGCGACTCAGATTGGGGCGAACTGCCAGCAAACTGGCTAGAGGTTGCGCTCAGATCTGTACTTGCCGCTGGGACGGGACTTCCCGGCTGGAAGCTGGACGTCGTGCTGGTTGCTTCTGCCGTGGCTACATCGGCTTGGGGGGCACGAGCTACGCCAAATCGACTTGCACCCAGTACGGGAGGTGTAGACGGCGTAGTGGACGTGAAAGACTGCGGAATTTTTAAGATCTGATCAACAAAAATACTGTTTGGATCAGAAATACGATTGGCTTCAACCAATTGCTGTGCCGACACTCCGTAGGCTCGAGCAATGGAGTTGAGGGTTTGTCCAATTTCTACACGATGGGTCAATGGTGCGTAGGTAGGACTTGAAGCTGAGCCAATATCCGGAGTCAGTACAGCAATGACGTTGGATTTGGCTGATTTCTCACCGGACTTTTCAGCAGAAGGCAGAACGCGGGCTTGCACAGGCTGAGAAGGGGTGGCCGACGCGATTGCCTGAACCTCTGGAGTCGTCGTCTCGACAGTAGATTCAGAAGTCGGCAGTTGTTTCAGGCCAAGACGGAGGCTATCACGCTTTTGCTGAAGCCGAGTCAGCGCTTCGTCTTGTTTAAGCTTGAGGGAGGGATTTGGAATCGCTTGTATACGATTTCCAGATGGTAAATTTCCCGACAATGAGGGATGTGAGGTTGTCATCTCCCTCGGGGAAGCCCCAGGCACTAGCCCGTAGTAAACGGGAGAGTCAACAGATTGATCTTTAGCATCAACTAACCGAGCAATTCGAGCATCAACAGGGATTTGCAACACTTGACCGACCCGGAGGACCGCATCTGCCTTCAACCCATTGGCAGACAAGATGTCAGCAGGATCGACCTGATAAAGCTGGGCAATACGGGAAAGGGTTTGGCCCTCTTGGACCTTGTGGTCTATAACAGCAGACTTAGACGCGTTGCTTGCAGTACCCGATAAGGGTGCTTCCCGATTAATCGAAGCCGCCGCCACGTCAAAGGATGAGGGAAGCGCAGAACTTGCCGCTTCTGTCGTAGCCGAATCAACAGCAGAATCAACCGTAACCGTGGCCGCATCAACAGCACGAGGGAGCAAGAGCCCCTGGGTACCCATGGACATCGCAAGGCCGATGACGGCAGCAGAGGTCCGGGTCCGACGATTGCTCTCAGGGAGCACCTTTGAATGTTCGATATTCATGCCACTATCCGTTTCACAGGAAGGAATAGGCTTAACCTTCTGCGGAAATGTTCGTTTCAAAAAAACGACCTCCTAAAAATGTCCAGCGTTTAACCATCCTTAGAGCCATCTGAACCTCGCTGTGCTCAGTGACCGGTGTCACACAAAGCGGTGATGTGAGTCACCTGCTTTTGCACTTTAGAAAGAGTACTCTGCTTTCTCAATTTAGACAAGTTAACAAATGCAGAAACCGCATCCGTGGAATTATGGAATCTCCGAATGTGGGAATTCCGAACTTCCAATCTTGTTGTCCACAAACGATCCGCATTGCCGGAAACAGAAGGAACTGAGAGACCAGAAAAGCCAAACTGTAGATTATGCAAGCAGGTTTGGAATACCTGTGCTGTCTCGATTTGGGGCTTAAAGGATGGCATAGACGGTGGGTAACTAAACGAAACCTTCAATTTGAGCTTGAAAACTGTTAAGGAAGAAACATTTTGATGGTTTCCTAACAGACCTTAAAGGAAGGCTGAATGCAGGGCATCCGTTGAAGTATGCAATTTATCACAACTGAAACTCCTGTTCAGTCGAGGCGGGGATCAACAGATTGTTCGAATCGATCCCCAAAAACAAAGGTCAGCTATGGGCTTCAGGGGATTACTCAGGGTCAAAAATCGGGTATTTTCTCTGTGCTCATAGATTGAAAAATTACATAGGAATTTCTTATCAGGTGGCGGGGGATTTTGTAGTCTGAATCACGAATGGCGATCGCGGCTTTTGGGCAGTGGTGACAACTGTCCCACTGTGCCAGACCCCTGGATGGCACCCTTAATTCCTGGGTTTATAGCTTTGCTTTATCCGTTTGGTTAAGTATCTCTATATATAGATGCCCCAATTCGATGCGACGATGTGCCCCCTAGATGCTCCGACTCGTCCGACTAGATATTCGGACCAATCGCTGGCAATCGGGATTTCTAGATACAAACCCGGATACAAAAATGTAGGCTATAGTCCTAGCCTAGGGGACTGTGGCCCGACCGAATTGAATGGCGCGCTGCTTTAAAACGCTGAATTTACTGGATATAGCCGAGCTGGCGACGAGCTTCAAATAGCCCCACTGCGGCGCTTACAGACAAATTCAGGCTGCGTACATGGGCTTGAGTCATGGGGATACGAACCACGGCAGTGGAGGCCGCCAGAACGTCTTGGGGTAGCCCCGCAGACTCACTGCCAAACAGGAGCCAGTCATCGGGCTGGTATTCAAATTGGATATAGCTACAGTGTCCCGCAGTGCTAAAGGCGATGCAGCGGCCTGTCTGCTGAGCGTGAAATTTGTAGAAGTCCTGGAGGGCAGGGTGATAGTGCAGCTTGACATGGGGCCAGTAGTCCAGGCCGGCACGTTTGAGGGTGCGATCGCTAATTTCAAAACCGAGGGGGCCCACCAGGTGAAGCTCTGTGTCTGTGGCCGCACAGGTGCGCGCAATATTGCCGGTGTTGGGAGGAATTTGCGGATGCACGAGTACAACTTTTAGCATGAACGGGGCTGCTCCCTGTGACAGTTAATGGACTGATCCGCACAGTTTTCTCAAAAAATACGGAAAGACTGATAGATATTTTTAATAATTCGGGGATCGCTTCAGGGCTGTTAAGTATTTTGTACTTTTTGGAATTCCTTTGTAAAGAAAATCTTCATAAAACCCCTTTGGCCATGGATATACCCATGGCCGGAAAAAATTTCTTGGCGAGTGGGATTTGCCACTACGCGGCTGGATGGCAAATATCTGCTTGTAGGGCCATTTCTTGGGTAAGCGCCTGTTGGATGGCCTGCTGCATGACGGCGCGGATGGGGATGCCTTGATGGTGTAGGGAGAGCCAGCGTTGGGCTTCATTTCCCTCCCGCAATAGTTTTTTGATCGGCAAGAGGAAGCAGCTAAATCCAGCGGGTTTGGCGATGGTCCAAGCCTCGGCGTATAACTGTTCGATCCAGGTACGGGCGGTGAGGGGGCTGCCGTCCTGCCAGTGGTAAAGCTCTGCGTCCAAGCTATCCCGTGCCGCGGCTAGTTCATTGCGGCCAGTCAGAGCAATCATTTCATCGGGGGTCAATTGGCTCCGTTGGAGGGGGTCCAAGCTAGGATCAGCGATCGCCTGCAGCAGGCGGGCTTCCAACAGGGCTGTAATAGCCAGTAGGGCAATCGGGTCGATGACGAGATCGCAAATGCGAAGTTCCAGACGATTCAGGTTGTAGGGGCGGCGATCACCATTGGGACGCACGGAGGACCATAGGTGGCGGACATTTTGCATGGTGCCGAGGTTGAGTTGGTCTTCGGTCCATTGAATAAAGTGAGCGTGACTGCTAAAGAGGGGAACGTGCTGGGGGGTTTGGGGAAACATGCGCCAGCGGGTGGAGTGGAAGCCTGTCGCGATGTCGTTGAGGAAGGGGGAGGATGCACTGAGGGCCAGGTAGAGGGGGGCTTCTAGGCGAATTAGGCGGCAGGCGCGCATCAGGACCTCTGGATCGCTAATGCCCACATTAATATGGATGCTGGCGGTGACGACCTTCGTCCCGTAGGTTTGTTCGATGTAGGTATGGTAGGGATTCGCCGGGTCGGAGCGGTGGAAGCGATCGCTTCCACCCAGGGACAGCGTGCTTCCCGGCAGAATGGTATAGTCGCCGAGTTGGGTGAGATAGTCCCGTAGGCGCATGCGAGGGGTAACTAAGTCGCACAGGAGGCGTTCGTAGCGGTAGCAGGGTGGGGTGGTGTATTCGACATTGCGACTATCGGGCTCTCGAACAAAGCCGTCCAGGGCGGCAACAATCTTATCGGATAGGCCCACAACGTCTCCCTGGGGAGTACTCGTATACATCTCCACCTCAAACCCTTTGGACAGCACGGCACTTTCTCCCGATCGCGAGTATTGCTTATCTAGTATCCGTGAAAAGTTGCGTGTCTTGTGGGAGCAGTGGGGTTTGGGTTAAGAGTTTCTTTTTTCTTAACCCTAAACAGAGTCAGCGTTTCCAGTCTTTTGTATTACGCGATACAGAATCAATAGGGATAGATTGATGGAATCATTAGATGTCAGTAATCGATTCAAGGTGATCGGTCAGTGATTCTAGGCCCCCGGTTCATCCGTATAGTCACTGTGGTTAGTCTGAATATTGCCCCTGTCTGCCGCCCCGATTAACCCCTTGTGATAGATGGCTAGGTCGGCCTCTAGGGTTCTTCGGCGGGATGGATTCTCCCTCAACAGTCCCTCCTTTGGGTGTGACCCTGTTTTTGTGTTCATTTGTTAAGGACTTTTCAGTAAAAATGACGAAATTTGCAACTCCTAGAAGGACAAAACCGCAGCGTCGCCGTCCGACTTCTGGACTCAAGATGCTGCAAGGCTTTTTAAGATTCGGATCTGGAAAATCAGCGTCCTAATCGTTCCAAGGCGATCGCTCAAATTCTTGTTGCTTTGAGTATTCCTTTGGCCCTGCTGACCATTTTGGGCATGCTGTCGGGTCCATTGGCCGGGTCTGCTGTGGCCCAGGCTGCGGCTCCTGCGGCAGAAGCACCCAAGTTGGATACGGGAGATACCGCTTGGATGATTGTGTCCACGGCGCTGGTGTTGTTCATGACGCCGGGACTCGCCTTTTTCTACGGTGGGCTGGTGCGATCGCGCAATGTCCTCAACACCATGATGATGAGCTTCGTGGCTCTCGCAGTGGTTGGGGTAACCTGGATGCTCTGGGGCTACAGTCTCAGCTTTGATGTGGATTTAGCGCAGGGGCAAACGTTTGCCACAGGTGTGGAATCGATTATTGGTGGGCTGGCCTGGATGGGGCTGAATGGGGTCGCGTTTGATGCGGCTGACCCGATTGGCTATGCGCCGACGATTCCCCATCAGTTGTTCATGCTGTACCAAATGACGTTCGCCATTATCACGGTGGCGTTGGTCTCTGGTTCGATTGTGGAGCGGATTAGCTTCAAAGCCTTTTTCTGGTTTGTGGTGCTCTGGTCCACCTTTGTGTACTGTCCTTTGGCCCACATGGTTTGGGGTCGGGGCCTGTTGGGGTCTTGGGGTGCCTTGGACTTTGCAGGTGGAACAGTTGTGCATATCAGCTCTGGGGTTTCGGCTCTGGTGGCGGCCTGGATGATTGGTCCTCGTAAGGATTGGATGGTGAAGCCTGCTATTCCCCACAATGTGCCATTTGTGTTGTTGGGCGTAGGGATGCTGTGGTTTGGCTGGTTTGGCTTTAACGGCGGTAGCGCCCTGGGTGCGGGTCCGTTGGCGACGGTGGCGATCGTGGCGACCACGGTAGCAACGGCGGCGGCAGGCTTCGCTTGGATGATTGCCGAATGGCTGATGCGCGGTAAGCCGACTGCTGTTGGTTTAGGCAGTGGATTCGTGGCTGGGCTGGTGGGTATCACCCCGGCAGCGGGCTTTGTCACCCCAACGGGGGCGCTGTTCGTTGGAGCTCTGACTTCTTTGGTGTGCTTCTTTGCGGTGAACTTGAAGGCCAAGCTGCAGTTTGATGATTCTCTGGATACGTTCCCGGTGCACGGGACCGGTGGTACGGTGGGAGCGCTGTTGACCGGTGTCTTTGCTACAAAGCTGGTGAATGGTGCAGGCAACAACGGTCTGTTGGGTGGGTTGTTTGGTGGTGAGGCCAATCCTGGCCAGCTCTGGACCCAGTTCATTGCCGTTGTTGTGGCGTGGGTGATTGCGGCGGTTGGAACCTTCGTGATTCTAAAAGTGCTCAACCTGTTTATGGATCTGCGTGTTGCGCCTCAGATTGAGGATGAAGGCTTGGATATTCACGAACATGGCGAAGGAGCCTATGGCGAAGAAGTCGTTGGCGAAATGGCTTTTGCCAATAAGAGTAGCCATTAGATTTTGGATTTTGGGTCGAGTCATCCTAGTTTGGGGGGGTAGCCCTATTTACTAGGGGGTTTAAATCTGAAATTCACTGTTCTGAAGTCAGGCTTGGTGATCGGGGCAGGATGGGAGCGGCGGCTCGGGGTTTCCGAGGGCTGCGATCTATCCTGCCCCGATTGGTTTATTGAGGATCTTGGGGTTGGTTTGTTCGAGATTAAGATTGGCAGGTGAGATTTCGGAGGTAAAAGAAGCCGTCCCTAAGTTCTGACTGCCAGTATAATCAGGTGCAAAACCACGGTAGGTGGAAGCGCGTGTCTAAACCTTCAGGCAAACGGGTGCGTTGGGCGATCGCCTCAGCCGCGATGACCGGAGTGCTGACTCTGGGGACGGTGCTGTTCTATGGAGATAGCCTATTGTCGCTATGTCAGCGTTTTGGCTTAGGGCTGGGTATGGGGCTGTGGCCGGGAAGTCGGCTTTGGCAGGGTAATGCTTCATCAGCGCAGATGCCTGTGCTGGTTACGCCAGAGCCTGATCTAGGCCCGCGCTTACAACTGAACTATGACCAGTGGGTGGCACTGCTGCACCGAGAAGCGCAAGTGATGGCGGCAGATCGTCCAGCGCGATTGGCGGTGTTAGCGGGGGATTCCTTAAGTCTGTGGTTTCCGGCGGAACTGCTGCCCCAGGGGATGACCTGGCTGAATCAGGGCATTTCAGGGGAGACGTCAGCGGGGCTGCTACGTCGCCTGGATTTATTCGATCAAACCCGGCCCCACACTATTTTTGTGATGGTGGGGATTAATGATTTGATCCGGGGTGTTGGCCCCACGACGATAGTGGCGAATACAGATGCGATGATTCGGCATTTGCGGGCGGTACATCCGCGATCGCGGATTGTGGTGCAGTCGATTTTGCCCCATGGCGATCGAGCCATTATCTTGCAGCAGCGGGATGGTCGGGGTACCCCCGTGTGGGCCGATGCGCTGCTCACGATTTCCAATGGGGAAATTCGGGCTTTGAACGATCGCCTTGCCCAACTGGCCCGGGTTCAAGGCGCTGATTACTTAGATCTCCATTCTGCATTCGCGACAGATGATGGGATGCTACGTCCCGAATTGACCACAGATGGATTGCATTTGAGTCCACAGGGGTATGGGGTATGGCGATCGCGCTTGGCTGTATACGTGACTCAGAAGGGTACAGAACGGAATTAATTGGGCCGATTGGTAGAAGAGGTCGGCAGGGGTGAGGGTGGCCATTGCCAAAACTGTAGTGGGTGCGGGAAGAATGGGGCCGCGATCGCCCCAACAAATCCGACAGCGGGTACCAGTAAACGCACATCCCATGGGTTGGTTGGGTCTAGGGTGGGAGCGCGCAGAATGTGGGGCTTTCCCTGGTCGATGGCTAATTCCACGGTGTCTAAGCCACCGATGCCGTGGGCGATCGCCTTCAAAATGGCCTCTTTTATGGTCCAGTATTGAAAAAATGCCTGGGGCTGTTGCTCTGGGGCGAGGGCCTGAATGGCTTGGTGTTCTGAGGGCGCAAAAAACCGTTGGGTGAGTTGCGATAAATCACTTAGTGGGCGGATCTGTTCTAAATCAATGCCTATGGCCTGATTCAGGGTCACTGCACACAGCATCAAATCCTCAGAATGGGACAGGTTGAATTCCAGGGGCGCTAGGCCGAGTGGATGGGCCAGGACTGGCTTACCTTGGGGAGTGTAGGAAAACCGGATCTGGGCAGGATCGTGTGCGAGGTAGCGTCCTAAGAGGGTGCGCAGGATCCCACGGGCAGCGATCGCCCGCTGTCGATGCTGTGGCAGGCGGTAACGATCAGCCCGAGATCGCTCATCGCGGGCTAAAATCTGCCAATAACGATCGCGCTGTTGGTCGGTGAGGGTGAGGGGCGATCGCCAAATGTGAATTTCACCGGACACCAGGGTGAGATCGGTTGGAGGTAATTGCCACTGGGGGGTGAGGGGCGATCGCACAGTTTAGCCATCTCCGCACAGGAATTTCCAATAAAAAAGAGGTCTATAGACCTCTTTTTCAATCTATCCGTTCCAACTAAAAAACAAGGCTGGCTTACAGTAGACCGGTATTAGAACCCGGCTTACCTGTCGCGAGCTGAACCTTAATAATTTTGCCACCCATTTTTTGGATGCGCTGTTGCTCACGGAACCAGTTGTCGTAGGGGACTAGCTTCGTGAAAAAGGTATTTTGTAGTTCCCGCTGCGTGCGTGTCCGAGTCAAGCTAGGAACACAGGCAGTAATCTTAAACATGCGCATAGGGGTGAAATCTCCGGAGTAGACGAGGAAATTTTTGATGTGAAGTTTGATGTGAAGCGACTTGGGTAATTCTTAGATTAAGGCTTTTTGTACGATCTGTTTTTGTGCGATCCGTACAGTGTTCCTAAAGATTTGCCCAGACTTTAGCTTTGTATACAACTACAGTCCGCCAAATTAGCCCGCCAAATCAGCGATAGATGGGCCGTTTTAGGAGCAGGATCGGTAGTCAGGTGCAAGACCTAGATCACTCAAACTCGGCTAATAACCAGTCTTTAGCAAGCTAGGAGAGACGCCAGACTCCCGATCCTTCAAGAACTTTGAGCAAACAGCCCGTCATATTAGGCGTCGCTCAAGTTGGTTTTGCTTAAACCCGTGGCCTAGCTCAAACCAGAGGAGATGTAGTCGAAGTATACGCCCATTTCCTTACCGGCATCAGCACCCACCAGGGAGGCGGTTACTTCTTTCATTGCTTGGATGGCTTGAACGGTAGCACCCACAGGTACACCCAGGGAGTTGTAGGTTTCTTTCAAACCGTTGAGAACGCGCTCATCCAAGATGGAAGGGTCGCCAGCCAACATAGCATAGGTGGCATAGCGCAGGTAGTAGTCGAGGTCACGGATGCAAGCAGCATAGCGACGGGTGGTGTACATGTTGCCGCCGGGACGGGTGATATCCGAGTACAACAGGGACTTAGCCACTGCTTCTTTGACGATCGCAGCTGCATTGGCGCTGATGGTGCTAGCGGCACGCACGCGCAGTTCACCGGTAGCGAAGTAGCCTTTGAGCTTGGACAGAGCCGAGCTGTCCAGGTACTTACCCTGAACATCAGAGGAGTTAATAACGGAAGTAATTGCGTCTTGCATGGTTGATTTCCTTAAAAAAAATCGCGTAAAGGTTCAAAAGGCTGAATTGGAGTTTGAAGTTCAGGGCTTTGGCTTCTAGGGTCAAAAAGTTTTCGATCGCCCGCGGCTGCAGACCTGACATCGCCCACCGAGTCCTAGCTCATTGCGCCGATGATGTAATCAAAGTAAGCGCCAGCTTCCGAAGCATCTTCGCCAGACATCAAGGAGGTAGCCACGCTCTTCATTGCGCGCACACCCTCGACGATAGCCGGGATGGGGGTGCCCAAGGAGTTGTACATTTCCTTGACGCCCACAATACCGATTTCTTCGATGGGGGTAACATCGCCGGAAACCACACCGTAGGTGACGAGACGCAGGTAGTAGTCCAAGTCACGCAGGCAGGTTGCGGTCATTTCTTCGCCGTAGGCATTGCCACCGGGAGAAACCACATCGGGACGCTTTTGAAACAGTTGGTCGCCGGCTTGCTTGACGATGCGCTCACGAGCACCGGCCAGGGTTTCAGCGATGCGCAGGCGCTTTTCACCGGTGGTGACAAAGCCTTTGATCCGGTCGAGCTCACCAGGGCTGAGGTAACGGGCTTCAGCGTCGGCATTCACGATGGACTTCGTGACAATACTCATTGATGGATTCCTCCAGAAGGATTGTAACTAATTGTGTTTAAAGGGGAATTCCCAATAATTTAGGTCGGGAAGTCTTTGGGTGAGGGGTGAAGCAATCTGGCCCCACCATCACGAAACCCCACATCCTGCGGCATTCATTGAATCTTTGTGATAAGATCCCTTCCGCACAAACAGGAGAGGAGCCCTAGGACTAAATTGACCTGTGTGATTATTGTGCGGCATTGGGTTGACCGCTCAAAAACGCTTGCAATACTTCGTAACATTTTTGTTCATTTTTCAGATGGTGATCATCCAGTCCAGGCACTTTTGCATTTGGGCTTTAAGGGTGAAGCGATCGCCTTGAAACCTCTGCCCATGGCCCGGTAGCACCCATTCAAAATGGCCGCGGGTATGGCCGGGGGTAGGAATGATCAGCAGATCTGGATGATTCTCCAAGGGGATGGGTTCCATTCCGGTAATTGGGTGTTCGATTGCCGCCGTGCCCTTCAGTCGAAATGAGACTGTTCGGTGGATTTATCCCAGCTATAGTCCCAGTGGTTGTGGTGCTGAGTATCATCTTCTTCCCTCTACCGCTGCGGCCATAGATACGCTAACCTGTGCAGCAGAGTCATTATCTGGCCACACCAAAGATGGCCACACCAAGGATGGCTACACCAAAAATGGCTACACCGAATCTCCATAGAGTTCTATGACACTTTCCATTTCCCTCACCGCTGATACATTGAATGCGCTGGACCTATCGCCTGTGACCGAAGTGATAGAGCCGTGGCTGGCGGCGGGACATGTGACCAGCCAAGAACAGCAGATCCAGTTTGCGATCGCCTATCCCCAAGAACCTGGCGATCCACGGGAACTCCCCGAAATTCCTGAGATTCGGCTGTGGTTTGTCCGACTGGATGCGCTCTATCCGTGGTTGCCCTTTGTGCTGAACTGGCAGGCGGGCGAACTGGCGCGCTATACAGCAATGTTAGTGCCCCACCAATTTCATCCGAAGGAGGGCGTGATTTACAACCCGGAAGCTCTGGAAATTTTTGTCATGAGTAAGGTATTTACTTTGGCGGATTGGCTGCGGCAGCAGGGAGTTGAAGGCACATCCCGATTGCGGGCCATGACTCAAATGCTGGGGTATGAGCTGGACGATAGTTTTTTTGAATTCCTGTAGGGTATCAAGTTAAAAATGAAAAATATCTGTCAGCCAGGAATCTCCAAATTTTTAATTTTGCATTTTTAATTTTTAATTGACTTTAAAATCCAATCCACGGCCTGTGCCAAATCGGTAGCAATGTAGTCTGGTTGGGTCTGGTGCTGGTATTGGCCACTGAGGACGCGATCGCCGTAGCCCGTCTGAACCAAAATTCCGGTGCACCCAGCATTATGGGCCAGATCGACATCGGTAGCTTTATCGCCCACCATAAAGCTGCGGGGAATGTCTAAATCGTGTTCCCATGCGGCGGCCACGAGCATGCCAGTATTGGGTTTGCGCCAGGTGCTCCATCGGGTGTAGGCTGGGTCGATACCGCCTTCAGGGGCGCTAAGGTAAGGGCAGTAATAGAGCGCATCTAAATGGGCGGCGGCTTCTTGGTCCAGCAGGGTAATCAGGCGATCATGCAGGGCGTCTACATGGCTGGCTGGGTAGAAGCCGCGAGCCGGTCCTGCTTGGTTGGACACGAGGCAACAAAATAAACCAGCCTCGTTCAACCGGCGGACGGCTGGGGCAACTCCTGGGATCAAGTTTAAATCCTCCAGACGGTGGACGTAGCCGACTTCGACATTGAGTACGCCATCCCGATCTAAAAATACTGCCCGTTTTGCCATAAATTCCATCCCTGACTTGCCACTTTACACCCTACTCCAGCTTGACGGGAATGGGTCATCAATTTGTATTTCATCAATTTTGCCAGCCCGTAATTTCGTCAGCCCGTGGAACTAGGCCCGACTGCCCTAAGTCCGACTCATCTAGATACGACTCATCCAAATACGACGGTGCGATTGCCGTACACGAGAACCCGATTTTGAAGTTGCGATCGCACGGCCCTTGCCAATACTACCCGCTCTAAATCTTTTCCCTTCCGAATCAAATCATCGACGTCATCCCGATGACTCACGCGCACCACATCCTGTTCGATAATCGGTCCTTCATCTAAATCTGCAGTGACATAGTGGGCGGTTGCGCCAATGATTTTGACGCCACGTTCGTAGGCACGCTGATAGGGATTGGCTCCGGCAAAGGCGGGTAGGAAAGAATGGTGAATATTAATCACCTTGGGAAATTGCTTAATGAAGTCAGCGCTGAGGACTTGCATGTATTTGGCTAGGATGACTAAATCGATGCTCTGTTGCTGTAGGATCGCAAGCTGTTTGGCTTCCTGCTGTGCTTTGGTCTCTTTGGTGATGGGAATGTGATGATAGGGAATGCCAAATTGATCGGCAACGCTGCGGAGGGTGTCATGGTTGCTGATTACGCAGGCAATTTCGGCGTGGAATTCTCCGGATCGCTGCCGCCACAGCAGGTCATTCAGGCAGTGATCCTGTTTGCTAACCCAAATGGCAATTTTGGGTACAGGATCTGAAAAATGCAGTTGCCATTGGGCCTTTAAGGGTTGGGCGATCGCGGCAAACGCTGGCCCAATCAACTCTCGAGGTAAATTAAAATCCGCGAGCTGCCACTCAATGCGTGTGATAAACAAGCCTGCCGTAAAGTCTGTATGTTGGTCGGCGTGGATAATGTTGCCGCCATTTGAGTAAATAAAATTTGCAATTTTGGCAACCAAGCCGCGTTGATCTGGGCAAGAAATCAGTAGCGTGGCGGTGGGAGAAGGTATAGACATGGCGCAGCAAGAGATGAGGCAGTGATGTTTAGACGGCAGACGGCCAGCTTGGATCGTTCTAGTTACGCCACACCTTGTTTCAACCGTTGAAACACATAAGTTATAGCTTTAATTAAGCGGCTCAAGTGCTAAATGCTGTAGTAAGTCATATTGCGGAGCAATTGGTTGCCTTCAAGCTTACCAAACTGCCAGGTTGCACCGTGCAAGCCAAAGCCAAGGCCCAGAATCGGGGAGTTTTAGACTAATCGATAGGCGGCGGCATTCCTACCAAACACTGGAATTGGCCCAAATTGCTTCTTGGCCCAAATTGCTTCAAAGTTGTGTTGCTTGGCTTCTACAGCAGCAGGCAAGGTCATTTGCTTCAGCTTATTTGAGGAGTAACTGCTGAAACAGTCCAGGCTGCTGGTGCGCCAGCGGCTCTTGAAACGCGCCCAGCTTCAGGTGAATTTCGCTCCCTCTCGCCTAGAACGCTGCGATCAGGAATTGGTAGGATTGCCGACTCCGGCCATTCCCATCCTGAGAACGCAAATTTTCCAGTACCTCACTCCGGCGACCCTCATCGAGATTGAACAGACAACACCGACGGCACCTTAAACCTCTTTGGCGGTGCCCATGGAGTTCTCTCTTCAGGATCAGAGTCTGGATACGCCGATGAGGGCTAATCTACTGGGCTGATTGAGCGTCTGTCGATAAATCGGGTAACAGCACCAAACCCTTCCGTCAGCCCACCGAACCAGAATGGTTCTCGGGCGATCGCGACTCAAAAAACCGGAACTCTGGCCGATACTTTATTATGGTGCAGCAGCACCTCTCCAAAGACTCTGTGAATAGCGCGGGTATCTTCTAATACTTCGGCTCGAATTTCCATAGGCTGGACATACCGTTTACGAACAGCTCTGAAGAGCATGTTCCTGGGACCAGCCGCAAATTTGGGCAATTTGGTGAACGAGGGTTGTGGCATCGAAGGGCTTGGCAATCACTCCCATAACCGCCAGTTCAGCTTGGACCTGCCGATTAATCAAGTCAGGGCGACGGCTGAGGCAAACCACCGGAATTTGGCGAGTTGCGGGGCAGTTGCGTAATTGCTCCAGAATATCTAACCGCTCCATGAATCGGGGAAAAGGCTCGATTAAGATTAAGTCAGGGTGATAAATAATGGCTTGGGCCAGTCCTTTGGGGTCAGATCCAACACTCCAGACCTCCCAACCCGCCAGTTCCCGCAAACAATCTGGCAAGAGTTCCCGCATGGAAGACTCATCGTCGATAATCAGGACGCGCTTGGACTTCATAGGATGACCGTAACCCAAGGTAATAAACCTGATGCCGTAATACTCGCCGATTGATCGGTAAATCAACAAGCGGGCCAGCAACGCCTCTTAACCATGCCACAGTTATCTGGGTTTAAACCTGAAGAGAATCTGCTATTAAATTCAAGGCCAACGACAGTAAAATCACGACCCACCCCGCCTCTGCCGATCCCTTGACCGATGAGCCTAGAGCCTACTCTTTCCACGGGTTTAGGGGGGCAGGCAGCAAGCATTCACGCACAAGGTTTACTCCACAAGGTTTAAACCTGCAAATTTCAGAACTGGCAAAAAATCTGGAGAGGGAAACTTGCGCGGAGGACAAACAATAAAAAGCCCGGAGGGAACTCCGAGCTAATCGCTACTCTCTCATACTTCTAAAAATCTTGGCTTCTAAAACCCCTGGAAGCAACTCAGCGCCAGTCACAGGTGTTAGTTTAAGACAAATTCCACTGCTAACCGTAGGGAGGCATCAGATACTCTAGATTCTAGAGATCTCCACCCCGGAAAGCCAACAAGAAAATGACCACCGGACCCGCAATCATAATTGCAGCAATCATGCCCAGTTGAATGATCGCGGTCCAGTTAATTCCACCAAAAACATCAAAAATTGCGTCCATTCCGCCTCCGATCCGCGCAGGTATAAGGAAATATCGTAAAACCTGTTACTGAAATACATAGTACTGGGTTTGGTTGCGGTTTTAAGCAATGCAACAAAACTATACAAAACAGGTATCCGTTGCCCTGTAACCGATCGAGGCAGCAACGAGGAGCGCTCTAGCATTCCATTGGCGGGGTACGATAAGCTCAAACAACGGATTTTAATCCACAGTCCTTTTCCCCTCGATTCACCCCATGGCAACTTGGCAATGTGTGAAACAGTGCGGCGCATGCTGTCAACTTGACCCCAGCGATCGCCCCGATCTAGCCGACTACCTCTCTCCCGAGAACTTGATGCTCTATCTGAGTCTCGTCGGTGAGGATGGCTGGTGTATTAACTTTGACTCTCTGAATCGCGAATGCCGAATTTATGAGAGCCGTCCCAGCTTTTGTCGTGTCACTGCGCCGACCTTTCAGGACATGTACGGCATTGATCCCGCCGATCTGAATGACTTTGCCATTGAATGCTGTGAGCAGCAAATCGAAGGTGTTTATGGCGATCGCAGCCTCGAACTTCTCAAATTCCAGCGCGCTGTCGGCATCAGCGGTCTACAACTCTAGCCTCAGCTCTTCTTTACCCAACCTTTCAGTGCCGGTTTACCCCTTGCCATTCCTGCTGCAGTTCTAGATAATGAAAGAAATATGAAATCAGATTGTGAATCTGAAAACTGCTGTGGAATCCTATTCGTCGGCGATTAGCCATTCTGTCCTAGAGCCGCCCATGCCCTCAGCCAGTGGGCCGGGAGATGGGCTTAATGTTATTCCGGTAGACGTTGCGGCAGATGTTGATACTGCAGTAATGCCCGCCCCTAGACGGTTTGATAGCCCAGCCTGGAAAGTGTTTGGCACTACGTTTGTCACTATCTTCTTGGCGGAACTGGGCGACAAAACCCAGGTATCCACGCTGCTGATGAGTGCTGAATCCCATCAACCCTGGACTATTTTTGCCGGGGCTGCTGCTGCCTTAATCAGCACGAGTTTGCTGGGGGTTCTGGTGGGCTGCTGGTTGGCTGCACGGATTGCGCCCCAGGTGCTGGATCGGGCCGCTGGCATTACGTTGGCTATTTTATCGGTGTGGCTATTTTGGGAGGTGTTGGGATGAATTGGCATTTACTAGGAGTCAGCTTCGTGACGGTGTTTTTATCGGAACTGGGAGATAAAAGCCAAGTTGCCGCGATCGCCCTCACGGGTAATTGCAAAGCCCCCCAGGCGGTGTTTTTCGGCAGTGCGATCGCCCTAGTGGCCGCCAGCTTCTTAGGCGTGATCATTGGCGAAGGCACCTCCCACCTCCTGCCCGAAAAATGGGTGAAGTTGGCCGCGGCAATCGGGTTTGCCGTCATGGCGATCCGGCTGTTGATGCCCCAAACTGCCCCTGCCGAAGACCCCGGTGAGGTCTAGAATAGAAGCAGTTTCACTCTCTTATACGCTGCGAATCGCTATGGCTGCTAACGTTGAAATTTACACTTGGAGCACTTGCCCCTTCTGCATTCGGGCGCTTTCCTTGCTCAAGAAAAAGGGCGTAGAGTTTACGGAATATTGCCTGGACGGCGATGAGGCCGGTCGGGACAAAATGGCCAAGCGAGCCAGTGGTCGGCGCTCTGTGCCCCAAATCTTTATTAACAATCAGCACATCGGCGGCTGTGACGATATTCACGCCCTCGATCGCCAAGGCAAACTCGATCCACTGCTTGGGGTCTGAACCAACGCACTGCCACAGTTCTCCCTGATCCAGGACATTTATCGTGAATTTTGCCTTTATTATCGATCCGATTGCCCGTCTGGATCCGACCCACGACAGCAGCGTTGCCCTGATGGAAGCCGCGCAACAGTTGGGGCACCAAGTTTGGATTACCCAAGTGAATCAGCTTGCTGTCGTCGGGGGCAAGGCGATCGCCCCTCTGACCGCTGTAACGGTGACGCCGGTGGAGTTAGTCGAGGGTCGCTGGGTGGCGGCCAATCCCTGGTTTCACCTGGGCGAAACCCAGTGGCAAGCCTTGGAAACGATGGACGCCGTCTTTATGCGCACCGATCCCCCGGTGACGGTGCCCTACCTCTATGCCACTTATATTCTGGATGCCATTGATCCGGCCAAAACGTTGGTTTTGAATTCTCCCCAGGGGATTCGGGCCGCCAATGAAAAAATGTATGCCCTGCAATTCACTGAGGCAATTCCGGAAACCATCGTCAGTCAGGATAAGCACGTCATCCGAGAATTTCTGGAGCGGCAAGGGCGGGCGGTGATGAAGCCCCTAGGCGGCAAGGCGGGGGAGGGCATTTTGTTTTTGGAGGGGGGCGATCGCAACTTCAACTCCCTGGTGGAAATTAGCACTGATCAAGGGAAAGTGCCTGTGATGGTGCAAGCCTATTTGCCTGCGGCGAAGGATGGGGACAAGCGGATTATTCTTCTAAACGGGGAACCGATTGGGGCTGTGAATCGCATTCCTACGGGGCAGGACTTTCGGGGCAACATGGCCGTGGGGGGCCGAGCGGCCAAAACGGACATCAGCGATCGCGAATCCGAAATCTGCGCCCAACTGGCACCGACTCTGCGACGAGACGGCCTGGTTTTTGTGGGCATTGACATCATCGGTGGCTATCTCACCGAAGTGAACGTCACCAGTCCCACCGGCATTCGGGAAATCGATCGCTTTAACGATACGTGCCTTGGTCAGCAAGTTATTGAATGGATCAGGCAACAGCGCGGCTGAACTGAATAAAATACGTTACAAGCTTTTCGGCGAGAGGTCACGAAGGGATATTAAAAGTCGAAGAAGCCTAACGTGAAAGCCTTTTCGGCGTTTTGCCTTTTTGATTTAGCCCTGTAATTTAGCCCTGCGGCCCTAAGCTTTTCCCAAAATCGGCCCCGCATGGCGCGCAATAATTCCTTGGCATTCAGCGACAGGGAGATTCTGTTCAAGAGCGGTGGTCAGTGCCGTGAAGATTTCGGCATTCGTTTTGAGCAGATCCTTTGCCCGGAGAATTGCGAGCCGTTCTTTGAGTTGGGCCTCTTGGGGCGATAGGTTGAGTTGGGCCAGCACTGAACGAAGTTTTTGGCGATCGTCCACGCCTCCCAGCACCGTTGGGTAGGCGATCGCCTCCGCCGCAATGCCCGCCATCCAAATCGTGCAGTACCGATCCAACAGTTGCCCCGATAAAGTGCCTTGGGCCAGTTCCGCATCGAGCTCTTGGACATCGAAGCGCACTCCGCCGTAGCCGGGATGACCTTGACGCATGGCGGTCCACGCCGTCAGGGCATAGCCCGTCACTGGAATATTCATCAATTCAGAGACTAAAAAATGTCCCGCTTCGTGGCGCACGACCCGTTGCCGATGCTCTGGAGAAAATCCCGCTAGCCAGTCCAGAACCAAATTGCCGCCCTGACCTTGAAAGCTAAAGGAGTCTAGGGTAGCGATCCCCAGCAGACCGAAGACCGCGATCGCCGGAATTGTCGGGGATATATGCACCAGCGGCCCCAGCAGGCTCACCATCGTCGTCAGAAAAATGGCGATCGCCACCACATTGAGGGAAAGCTGGCTCATTTGTTGCGGGCTTTATAGAAGGTTTCTAAACTTTGGGAATCGCCGACGTAGCGCCAATGCCAGGGTTCGTAGTTAACCTTCTGGGGATTGTCTTTTGGGAAGGATAGTTCAAAAGCGTAGCGACTGGCATTGGCTGCCATCCACTGGTAGGCGGGGGTTTTTTCAAAGGCCACATCCAGATCCACTGCTGGGACGCTGCCATCACCAATGTCTACCGCATAGCCCGTATGATGCTCGCTGTAGCCGGGGGGAGCACTGACCTTGGCCCGTTCTTTTGGGGTTTGGTTGCGCTCAGCTTTGACGTCGAAATAGAGCTGCTGTTGGTCCGCTTTGCTACGAAATCCAGAAATTGGTACAAGGGTAATCCCCTCCCGTGCGGCGGCAGCGGTCATTTCCTTAAAGGCTTTCGCTGCTGCTTTCTGCATCTTGATCGCCCCATCGGGGGTGACGCTTTCTAGCTCCGAGAGCGGTGCTTCGGCATAGGGAAAATGGCCTAGCATTAACCCGGAAGCCTCAGGGGTGGGGGTGGGGCTGCTGGCGGGGGATGGCACGGTGGCGGCAATGGGTGTTTGCTGTGCCCGTTGTAACTGTAGGGCGAAGACGACCCCGCCCGCCATGGCGAGGAGTGCGGCCGCAATGGCCGACACCAGTAAAGCAATCCGATTTGTTGGGGGATTGGGGGCGATCGCCGGAGTTTCGCGAAAGGCGATGGGGATCTCGTCTGCCGCAGCAGGGGAATTCGCCGCTGCCGGATCTGGAATGCCAGCTTTGTCCAAACCTTTAACTCCTAAGCCGCCACATTACATCACTTCGCATTCTAAACTGAGTCGGAGACAGCAGGGTAATCGATTTAGCCGAAATCCCGAATCAAAGCCCAGAAAGTAGGGCGTCGTACCAGCCAAAATTTTCCCTCGTTCCCCTCTATGCTGCTTGCCCATCTTTTTCCCGTCTATGGCTATTTATTCACAGGAATCACCCTGGGGTGGCTGCTGGGCCGCTGGCTCCCCCGTCAGGCTCCGGAGTGGCTGGGGCAATTTTTATTTTGGCTAGGGGTGCCGATCAGCGTCGTGGGATTTCTGCGGGGGGGGCAATGGTCGGGGGCCGTTTGGGTAGCTCCGGCTATGGCCTGGGCCGCGATTGGGTTAGGAATTGCAGTGGCCCAAGGGGTAATCACCTGGGCTCCTCTTCTAGGGCTGTCCGGATTAAAGCACGATCGCACGCGGGGCAGTTTTTTACTGACGGCAATGGTGGGGAATACGGGCTACATTGGCTTTCCGGTGGCCTTGGCGTTGGTAGGTCCTCAGTATTTTGTCTGGTCCCTATTTTATGACATGCTGGGTTCCCTGTTGGGTTCTTATGGGCTGGGGGTGTTGCTGGCGGCTCGGTTTGGCACGGTGCGGAGTCAGCGCTGGCAGCCCGCGAGGGCGATTTTAATCAATCCGACCCTGTGGGGCTTTGGGGTGGGGATGCTGGGGCGAGAGGTGCCTTTGCCCTCTGAGGTGGACGCGGGCCTAAAAGGGCTGGCATGGGCGATGATGGCCCTGTCGTTGGTGTTGGTGGGGATGCGACTGGGGCAAATCACTTCGCTGAAGGGCGTAAAGATTGCGATCGCCGCTGTGACGATCAAAATGCTGATTGTGCCGCTTATTCTCGGCACGCTGCTGTGGTGCAGCGGCCTGACTGGAGTAGCTCACCGCGCCATTCTGTTACAAATGTCGATGCCCCCGGCCTTTGCCACATTAGTCATTTCCGAAGCCTACGAACTAGATCCGCAGTTGGCCGTAACGGCGCTGGTCATCGGTTGCCTTGGCCTCATCATCGTCCTGCCGCTCTGGCTGACGGTATTTCCGGTCTAGCGCCTTTCCGGCGATGCCTGCCGTTCACGCCTGCCGAACTGCTATCCCCTAGCCGGCCCAACTCACATCATCATCCGTCGAGGGCAGAGAGGGTAGGGGTTTGGAAATGGGCAGATCGCGCCGGGTCAAAACCTGCTGCGTTGAGGGCGGCGGGGAAGGCCGCGATCTCGTCACCATTGAATCGGCATAGGAATGACTTTGGACTGGTTCTGGGTTGCCTTTCCGAGCCTGCTCTTGCGCTTCTTTCTGAGCTTGCACTTGCAGTTGCAGTTGTTCGAGCGCTTGTAGCCGCTGGGACTGTGCGGCACTTTGGCGCTCCGGTACCATCACCTTCTGCACAAAAAATTCGACGGTTTGCTCCTTGACCCAGCCCCGTGCGGCCAGAACTTCGCCAAATCGCATGCCCGTTAGTCTTTGATCGTTTAATGCCACATCCACCTGTGCCATTGTCAATAAGCCAGCTTCAATCAGATAGCTGCCTAGGGGTTGTTGTGCTGCATCAGCACAACACGTGGATGGAGCGTTGCTAGAATTACGCATTGGCAGCCTCGTACAATATCAGGTTGGACAATCCAGGGATGGAAATGTCTGATCAATGAACGGGATGAACACACGAACTAACCGCACAGAGGTCTCAGATACCGAATCAGCAGGAGTCAAGAATGTCTGAGCAGTCAAAGGGGGGTAACTCTTTGGCTTTCTCCATTCTTGCGGATAAATTCCTTGCAGATAAATCCTGATAGAAATTCAGAAAACTAGATGCCTAGCGAAGGAATGCCGATGGGGCAGGATACATCCCCGCTCTAGCATTTTTCAGTAAACACACTCAATAATTCCAGATATTTTCCCAATATATCACTAGAAATACGGATGACCCGGACTTGGCGGGTCATGGTGCGTAAAGATCCAATAAAGAATGGCGGATGGATGGTATTGGTCCTATGAATTAATCTGCCCTATGAATTAATCCCATTCATTCCATTACCACGCGATCGCGCTGGATGGCTAGAGCGCATTGGCAGATCCACCCGCATTAGCGGGGTAAAGCTGCTGCAACTCTGCCGGATCCATTTGCTCATATTTTTCAAAGGGCTGATGAATCCACGGGTTATCGGGAAGGTAGTCCACATAGAAATCTGGCGCAATGACTGAGCATGCTTTGTACCAGAGCACAGCAGTGCGAACATTCTCGATATAAAAGCCATATTTCCGATCGAGCCAGAGCAGGGTTTTCTGCAAGGTCACCCCAGAATCGACCAAATCGTCCACCAATAAAACGTGGTTGCCTAGGTTCGCGGTAGTCATGGTCAAGTCCCGCGAGAAGGTGATGGCTCCTCGCATGCGGTTATCGGGACCGCCGTAGGAGGACGTGGCCATGATCGCTAAGGGCAAGTCAAAAATGCGGGCCAATATATCGCCGACGCGCAGGCCCCCCTTGGCTAAGCAGATAATTTGATTGAACTGGAAATCGGACTGATGCAATTTCAGCGCCAACTGTTCGATTTTTTGGTGGTAATCGTCCCAGGATACGTGGAGGTCTGACATGGAGGGGAGGAAAGTGTAGTGTTTAAGAAGATTGCGGATGTAGGATTTGGGGGATTGCCAATCCAGAAAATACCAGTAGTTGTAGTCAGGATTTGGAGTCAGGACTCAGCGATGATCTGAGGTGATGGTTAGGCATCACGGTGCCTAACCCCGAAGCACCCCATCGGAAACGGAAACGTAAAGTTTTAGTCGGTTTCTGGGTCTGCATCCTTTGCTTCTGTGGATGATACAACTGTTACCGCTCCTTCTTATCGTGCGTCATGAACAATTTGCCTGATTCGTCGCCCTCAGAGTTGCCTTCAGAGCCGCCTACGCTGTCGCTGACTTTGCCTAAACTGAGCTTTGGCACCAAGTTGGCCTATGGGGCCGGGGATTTAGGGCCAGCGATTACGGCCAACATCCTGGCGGTGTTTTTGTTGATCTTTTTTACCGATGTGGCCGGACTCAAGGCGGGCATGGCGGGCAGTATTTTGATGATTGGCAAGATTTGGGATGCGATTAATGACCCAATTGTGGGCATGTTGAGCGATCGCACCCACAGCCGCTGGGGCCGTCGTCATCCCTGGATGCTGTTTGGCGCAATTCCCTTTGGGATCACGTTTTTTTTGCAATGGCTGGTGCCGCGCTTTAGCGACAATACCGAGGCCAACCAGTGGGGGTTGTTCGCCTACTACGTTGTGATGGGCATTATTTTCAACACATTTTATACCGTGGTGAATTTGCCCTATACGGCGCTGACGCCAGAGTTGACCCAGGACTATGACGAGCGCACCGGGCTGAACAGCTACCGCTTTGCATTTTCCATTGGGGGCAGCATTTTTTCCTTGGTATTGGCGTTGGCCGTGTTTGGTGCGGTCAAGGATCCGGTTCAACGCTACACCGTGTTGACCGCCATTTGTGGGGTGATTTCAGTCTTAGCCCTGTTTTGGTGTGTGGCGGGCACCCGTCGGCGAGTGGTGCTGACGGAGCGCCTGCGATTGGCCCATGCCACTCCCGAATCAGAACTATCCTACGCCCAGCAGTTAAAGGTGGCTTTTTCTAATCGTCCTTTTTTATATGTCATTGGGATTTATCTCTGCTCGTGGCTAGCGGTGCAGAATACGGTGGCCATTATTCCGTACTTTGTCAAAAATTGGATGCGCTTGCAGGATGCTGATTTTACTAAGGTAGTGATTGCTGTACAGGTGACCAGTTTAGTGATGCTGTTTGTTTGGGACCAAGTGAGCCGCCATTTGGGCAAAAAGGCGGTGTATTTTATGGGCATGACGGTGTGGGCGATCGCCCAAGTTGGTCTGTTTGCCCTCCAACCCGGTCAAGCTACGCTGATGTATGTTTTGGCGGTGCTAGCGGGTTTTGGGGTGTCTACGGCTTACCTTGTGCCTTGGTCGATGATTCCGGATGTGGTTGATTTGGACGAGTGGAACACGGGGCTGCGGCGGGAAGGCGTTTTTTACGGCTTTATGGTGCTGTTGCAAAAAGTGGCGCTGGCGATCGGGCTGTTTGTGGTGGGCTGGGTATTGCAACAGGCAGGTTTTCAAGAAACGGTTGCAGGGCAAACGCCTGTGGTCCAGCCTGATTCTGCGCTCTATGCCATTCGGCTGATGGTGGGGCCGGTGCCGCTGATTGTGCTCTTGGTGGGCCTGGTGCTGGCGTACTTCTACCCCATTACCCGGGAGGTGCATGCCGAAATTTTGCTCAAGCTGCATGAGCGCAAAACCGCTCAAAGAAATTCGTCTACCCAGGAACCTTAACCCAGGAAGGCCGTCAAGGAGGGTGGAACGATTTATGCTGAATCCACCCATGAACCCTTCTCTTCCTGTATCCTGGTCATCGGTTATCACACCCCTTGCCAGAGCGCCAGTGCCAGTTGATAAACTCTCGAATCTTGACCTGATTGCCCAGTGCCAGCTTGGACAGCGCCCCGATCGGGCTGCCTTTGCGGAATTGATGCGGCGGTACCAGTCCCATGTGGACCGGGTGCTGTATCACTTGGCTCCGGACTGGCAGGATCGCTCCGATCTGGCTCAGGAAGTCTGGATTCGGGTGTACAAGAATTTACATCGGCTCCAGGAGTCGGAAAAATTCCGGGGTTGGCTGAGCCGGATTGCCACCAATTTGTTTTATGACGAGTTGCGTAAGCGCAAACGCCACGCCACGCCTCTGTCACTGGATGCGCCCCTGTCCATGGAAGATGGCGAGATGGGCTGGGAAATTGCCTCGGAGGCTCCCGGTCCCGAGGAAAATCTCACGACCCAAGAGTTTTATGGCGAGCTGAAGGCCGCGATCGCGGATCTGCCCGAAGCCTTCCGCACCACCATTGTCATGCGCGAAATCCAGGGCTTGCCCTATGAAGAAATTGCTGAAATTACGGGGGTTTCTCTGGGGACGGTTAAGTCTCGCATTGCCCGCGCCCGCCTTCGCTTGCAATCCCAACTGCAAAACTACTTAGATGGAAAATAGAGAAAAGTGGGTAAAAATAGTCAAAGCCCGCCATTCTGTGGATAGTTTTAAATTTAGCTAACAAATTTGTCTGATTTGGCATCCTGAAGGACAGTTTTTCTCTTCGCTCTCCTCGACGATCAGACTCGACGATCAGAAATGAGCTTGCTCAGCCATGGCTGATGGTGCTGTTCAACCCCAGTCTGTTTTCGCGATCGCCCTCGGTGCATTCACTTCCCAACCTCATGTAAAGCTGCAATGAAATCTGATTTTCCTCCTCGCTCTCCCGAACCGCCGCAGTCCTGCCCAGAACAGAGACCTGAATCGGCGCTACCCCTTTCGACACTGCCGCGCGATCGCTTTGAACTGCTCAGTGCTTATATGGACGGAGAAGTCACTGCCGCTGAGCGCCAGCAGGTAGAAGAGTGGCTAGCCCACGATCCCATGGTGCAGAAGCTGCACCTGCGGTTACTTGCCCTCCGTGACGGCTTCCAGGCTCTCCCGACCCCGGTGGCGGATCAATCAACCCAGCAAACGATTGATCGCGTTTTAGCGCGCATTGATCGTCGTCCCAAGTTCCGGTTGCTCTGGGGAGGCGCTGCCTTGGCTGCGGGGATTGTGGGCGCAGTCACAATGCTATTTGCTGGGGAAGGAGCGTTCCAAACTGCCACAGCTCCATCGAGTCCCCTCGAGAAAACCCTAGGGCATGAGACGCCCTCGCCAAAGTCAGAGGCGATTCT
Organism: uncultured cyanobacterium; assembly: GCA_963766075.1. GTDB lineage: Bacteria > Cyanobacteriota > Cyanobacteriia > Leptolyngbyales > Leptolyngbyaceae > CAVYAN01. Next base: position 31,379 of record CAVYAN010000078.1, read on the forward strand.
GATCGCCCTAGACAAGCCTGTCGTGATGATTCCCAAGGCTCCGGTTTCAGTGCCGCTCACTGCGGATAAGACATTTGGGACTGCGGCTAAATAAAGGCTTCCAGACGGTCTGGAAAAATGACCCAGCTTGGCAGACTGGGGATTGAATTTGAGCTGGAATTTGAGCTGGAACCGTAATATTGCGTGAAGAAGCCAGAAGCCGGGAGTCGCTGAACTCTGGTTTCTGGCTTTTAACTTCTGGCAGTGAAAAATTTTCCGCTGGACGCGGTTTTCGGGGAACCGCTAGAGAACCTGCAATGTTCCCTGATGGCCATCCAGTAAGGCAGCAACTCCCACAGGCAACGCGGCATTGGGTCCGTCGTGGCCAAAGGGTAAACCCGCCACAATGGGCAGATTCAGGTCTCCCAGGCGATCGAGCAGTACTTCCTCTACGGTGAAGCTGGGGAGGGTCGCAGGGGGAGCACACTGACTAAAGCGGCCAATGGCAATTCCGGCAATTTGTTCAAAGATTCCGGCCAGTCGCCATTGGGTCAACATGCGATCGAGGCGATAGGGGGCTTCGCCCACATCCTCGATCGCCAAAATCACGCCCGTGAAATCGGGCTGAATGGGTGTGCCCAGCAGATGGGTGGCCACGGTTAAATTGAGGGGGAGTAACTGGCCTGTGGCGGTGCCGCCCTGCCAGCCTTGGCCGACCAATGGCGCTAAGGGCCGACCCGTAACCCAATCCCATAGGCGCTGCCTGGACCAGTCGGGTTCAGTGGCGATCGTCGTTAGCAGCGGTCCATGGACGCCGGAAATCCCCTGCTGGCTCAGACTCAAGAGCAGGGCCGTAATATCGGAAAAGCCGATTAGCCATTTGGGGGTAATGGGCTTTTCAGAGGCAGATTCTGGATGGCTCCAGGTCCAGTCTTCCAGTAGACGCGCGCCCCCGTATCCCCCGCGTGCGCAGAGAATGCCACGACAGGTGGGATCGTGCCATGCGGTGCGGAGCTGTTGGCGGCGATCGCCATCCTTCCCGGCCAGATAGCCCCAGCGATCGTCATAGCCAGGAAGCAGATCCACTTGGTAGCCCTGCGATCGCCAAATCTCTAGACCTTGCTGGAAGGACTCCAATTCTCGGAGCGTGCCACTGGGCGCAATGACGCACAAGCGATCGCCGGATTGGAGCGGAGCAGGAGGCTGACAGCGTTGCATGCGGAATTCCCCAAAAATGCCTCTAACATCCTAGTCGTCCGCGTCGTCTGCGGAACGCTGTCGTCTGGGGAACGCTTTAGATGGCACAGGTTAGATGGCACAGGTTAGATGGCACAGGCCAGTTCTCCAGCCCGCTTGGTAAAGCGCAGATTTTCCCGATAATCCACGGGACAGTCGATCACCGTGGGCACGTTCTGGGCCAGTGCCTCGCGCAAAATGGGAGCCAAATCCTGGCAGGTTTCCACGCGATACCCTTTCAAGCCCATGCTTTCCGCCAGTTTGACAAAATCCGGATTGCCAAATTTGACAAAGGCCGAATGCCCAAATTGGTTTTGCTGTTTCCACTCGATCAGGCCATAGCCGCCATCGTTAAAAATCAGGGTCACAAACGGCGTGCCGATGCGCAGAGCGGTTTCCAGTTCCTGGCAGTTCATCATAAAGCCACCATCCCCGGTGACGGCGACCACGTTGCGGGTGGGATGGACCAGTTTGGCGGCGATCGCCCCCGGAATAGCAATCCCCATCGCGGCAAAGCCATTGGAAATAATGCAGGTGTTGGGGCGAGTGCAATGGTAGTGGCGGGCCATCCACATTTTGTGGGCACCGACATCGGAAATGGCGATATCGTGTTCTCCTAGCACTTGGCGCAGATCGTAGATGATCTTCTGGGGCTTCACCGGAAAGCCCTCGTCCTTGGCGTAGTGGAGATAGTCGCGCTGAATCGCCTCCCGTAGAGCGGCGGTGTAGGGGGTGGACTTGTTGGCGCGATCGCACCGCTGCAAAATTTCTTGCAGGGCATCGGAAATATCCCCCACCACCTCGGCTACCGGAATATAGCTGCTGTCAATTTCGGCGGGGGTCATGCCAATGTGAATAATGGGCAGTGTGCCATCGGGATTCCATTTTTTAGGTGAATATTCAATTAAGTCATAGCCGACACAAATCACCAAATCCGCCCGATCCAATCCACAGTTAATGTAGTCCCGCTGCTGCAACCCCACCGCCCAGAGGGCCAGAGGATGCTCATAGGGTATGACGCCCTTGCCCATAAAGGTGTTGGCCAC
>CAVYAN010000079.1:0-94381 GCA_963766075.1 uncultured cyanobacterium
TATATAAGAGTAAAAAATCTTCAGTCAATCTTTATAAAGAATGCCCTGATTTTGCGACTCCTAACGATTCTGCATCACTTGACCAAAAGCTTAAACTACACGAAAACACTGAGCAAAGCCCCACGTGTCATTAGCATTCACTTTTCTCTGGCAAGGTAAGTAGGCGAGAACATCGATAAGGCAAAGCCCGATCTCAGCTGCAATTTTCCCCAACACCCGCTTCCGCCAAGCCGCATCCCGCCGCCGATCTCGCCGCACCTCCAACACCCGAATCCCTCCCTCCGGCAAAAGGTGCAGGCGATCGTGCAACCGTTGCCAAACTTGACCTGAATCCCATCGCAGTCAAGCCAACACCAGAATTCCATAGCCCCAGGATCCAAAAAACGTCTGTACTGGGACTCGTATTTTGCTCGATTTGGAGCCCTCTTTTAAGGGGAAAGTATCAGTACTCACACCGCAAAAAAACTGGTACCAGACTCTAGCAAGGTATAATCACTTTAGGAGGTAGAACCCGATGGACACCGTATCCGTATCCGCTCATTTTGATGGCGAACGAATTTTATTAGACGAGCCGTTTGATCTAGAGCCAAACACAAGACTGATTGTCACGATCCTACCCAAGCAGGATGCTGAACGTGAGTCGTGGCTGCGCTTATCGGGCAGCAGGCTAGAATCTGCCTATGGTGAAGACGAAGCAGATTACTCCCTCGATTTAATCAAAACAACGAATCCGGAATATGCAGGAAGCTGATGTGGTTCTAACACCGGTTCCCCAGGCAAATGGTGCAATCAAGAACCGTCCAGCCATTGTTTTGCGAGAAATGCCCCCCTACAAGGATCTTTTGGTCTGTGGCATTAGTACCCAGTTGCATCAGCAAGTCCCTAGTTTCGACGAAATCATTTCGCCCTCTGATCCAGATTATGTTATCAGTGGTTTGAGAGCGGCATCTTTGATTCGCTTAGGGTTTTTAGCCGTGTTGCCTCGTCGCACTATCATCGGTTCCATCGGTGCGATTTCTTCAGAGCGCCATCAACGCTTGCTGACAACACTCAGTGATTATCTAATCATTTGAGAGATTCTGTCAGCTAACACCAAAGAGATTGTCGGCAAGCCACTGATACCAAAACAAAAGATTGTAGCGGTAGTTAAAGCCCGAATCCTCCAGGAATTTCCTTGTGTCAGTGTCTTTCGGTTTGGGCCCTTCTGGCTCCCACCGCACGCAAAACAAAAGAGGCACAGCAGGATGCTGTACCTCATTGGTCTCATCGCCAGAAATAGATCAAAATGTCCGTTCTGGCCCCACCAGGATACGCCGCCTTTCCGCCCTGATGGAAAAATGACAGCGCCGCAATCCCCTAATTCAGCACCGCCTGCTGGGCATTACCATTGCGCGAACCGTTAGCAGACTCCCCTAGAGTCGATGCCGGTGCTGCCATCATCGCTGTCGGTCCAGTCTTTGGCGGGGTGGATGCACTGCCGCGTTTGCGGGTCGAGCCCCCAGCCTTGGCATACTCCACACTCTGCTTACCATATTTGGTCATCACGCCCGTCAGCATCCGCTCCGACAGTTCTCCCAAGGCTTTCTCCATTTGCCCCACCGCATTGCGCGCTTCCTGCACATCGGACAAGAGCGTGTTGTAGGCGGCCAATTGGGCGCGGGTGGCCGCAATGGTGCGATCGTATTCCGCTACCGTTAGCCCATAGCCCAGATCCAGATTCTCATCAATTGACCTGAGCAACGCCAACCGTCGTTGGGCTTTATCCACAGAACCGGATCCGCGTGTTTTTAGAGACATAATCAATTCCTTAAATTTACTGCGTTTGCTTCTCTAACGTTAGCTTTAGCTGCATTCCAGCGAGATTCGGGATTTTAACGATCTGGTATCGTTTTAATATCAAGATTCTGTGTTTCTCCGTAAAACATCGCGATTTCCCTGGATCGGTTTTCCGCAACGGCGAGGGTCAAAACCGATTTAGCGATCGCAAAAGCCATTCCGGCGATCGCAAAAGCCATTTCGACTCTCGCAAAAGCCATTTCGGCTCTCGCAAAAGCCATTTCGGCTCTCGCAAAAGCCATTTCGGCTCTTGCAAAAGCCATTTCGGCTGTCGCGGAAACTGATTCGGCGATCGCAAAAGCCATTTCGGCTCTCGTCGAAACCGATGGGGCTGTCGCAAAAATCGATTTTCTTTGTTATCAAGATCCGGCTGGGGAGCCATTTGGCGGAAGCATCGGCTTTTCGGTAGCTTTGCAAAGCCAGCGTTGCGCCACGAGACACCCCAATGGGATTGCGATTGCCTGCGTCTATCCCATCGGTACTGTTTGAGCGGATGCGACTTGATGCGATCGCACCCAGCGGACAAACCTGTTGCTAGCGGTGTGATTTTTCAGCAATTCCACATTCAAATGCTGAGTCATAGACCAAGCCCGAGCCATAGGTGCTTCTGGCAGCGTGGCGGGCGATGGAGTAGCCGATCTACCGAACCACCGAACCTTGGGGGACTTCCCCCCAAACCCCCGCTTTTTGGGGGCCTAACTCCCCCAAGCCCCCCGAAAGGGATTGAGGGTGGGAGTGGAAGGCTGGGTTGACTAGACTTTAGGGTTAGATCGGGGATCTGTTGCACTCTCTAATGGAGACAGCCCTCTGGTGGGATAGCACGATTCGGGCTAGGCTCACCAGAGCGTTCTACGTCGGGTTGAATTTGGCAGGGCGGGTGGTCGGCATCGGCAGTAGAAATCTGGGTGCTGTTGCATCCGCAGTTTCTACCCATGCCGTTTCTGATGCCAGTTCCAGGCATGGGTGATAATGGCATACAGATCCGCGTATTGGGGATTCCAGCCCAGAATTGCCTTGGCGCGATCGCTACTGCCCACCAATGCAGGTGGATCGCCCGGACGGCGATCGCACTCCACCACCGGAATTTCCCGTCCGGTCACCTGCTGGGCCACATCAATCACTTCTTTAACGGAAAAGCCATTGCCATTGCCCAGGTTGAACAACGTCGAGTCACCGCCCTGGAGCAAATGCTCCAACCCCAACACATGGGCCTGGGCCAAATCGGCCACATGGATATAGTCCCGCACACAGGTCCCATCCGGCGTGGGATAGTCCGTGCCAAAAATCGACACCGAGGCCCGTTTGCCCAAAGCCGTTTGCAACACCAGCGGAATCAAATGGGTTTCGGGATTGTGGTCTTCGCCCAATCGCCCCTCTGGATCGGCCCCAGCGGCATTGAAATAGCGGAAACATACCGATTTGAACGCGTAGGCTTTGTCAAAATCCGACAGCACCCGCTCGATCATCAGCTTAGTGGCCCCATAGGGATTGATCGGGTCTTGGGGATGATCCTCGGGAATGGGCACCGTCTTGGGCACGCCGTAGGTGGCACAGGTCGAGGAAAAGACAAATTTTTGCAGATTGGCGGCTTGCATCGCCTCCAGTAGCGTTAGGGTGCCGACAAAGTTGTTGCGATAGTACTTGTCCGGATTGGTCACCGATTCCCCAACGTAGGCATAGGCGGCAAAATGCATGACTGCGGCAATGTCACGAGTGGCAAATAAATTGTCCAGCAGGGGGCGATCGCCCGTATCGCCTTGGATCAATTCCACCTGCAACACCTGCTCAGCAATATCGCGATGCCCATACACCAGGTTATCCAGGATAATCACCCCATAGCCCGCCTGTTTGAGGGCGAGCACCGCATGGGAGCCAATATAACCCGCGCCGCCCGTCACCAAAATCGTCGGTTTCGTCTGTGTCATGGTGTTTTTTATCCTGCAATACTGAGTTCATCCTACCCAGTCTTTTCTATCACACGACACCCAGCGGATCCGGAAATCGCCAGCCCGTTTGCCAAAACATCGCAATCAGAACAAGTTAGGCGATTTTCAAGAAAAATTATACCGACCGAGATTGCTCCCTGAGCGAAGTCGTAGTTCGCTTCCCGCAGGGTAGGGAGCAATCTCTCGCTGGCTGAGCGGAGCCGTAGTTCGCTTCCCGCAGGGTAGCCAGCAGCAGGTCTATTAGGGACTTCCCCATAAATAATCGTGCCATCCGATCGTCACACCCGCCCCGTGAATGAATGATATCGGTAGCGAATTGGAACAAGAAACATGAAAGCGCGATGTGAGCCTGATTGGCGATCGCATCATCCGCGCCAGAATGAAATTCGACGCTCTCAGGGCGAAGTCCGTTAGAAACTGACTGGAGCGTTGACGATCTCCGGCTCAGTCCAGGTGATCGGATTGAATGCGGAGCCCAGGATCTGGCAGTCCACGGCCGGTGGACTTCGCACTGAGACCCGCGCCGACTTCTAGTCCGGCGCGGGTTAGAGCGATCGCCGATGAATGTCCAAAGGCATCTTTCTCTCTTGAGTTCGCCACGGGCATCCTGAATGGCGGGCTTGGGATGATGATTGATTGGGAAGTCCCTTATTTGTCGGAAATCGCCTAGACCCGTCACCCCTTGGCCGTCTGCTGCACCAAGCTATGGCGCGTCGCCAGAGTCTTGAACAGGGTCAGGGCTTGGGCAACGACTTGATCCATGTTGTAGTACTTGTAGGTGGCGAGACGGCCCACAAAGTGGACATCGGCGGTCGCATCTGCCAAGGCTTTATATTTTTTATACAGGTCCGCATTCTCGGGGCGCGGCACCGGATAGTAGGGATCACCCTCCGCGCGGGGATATTCGTACACAATGCTGGTTTTGGCATGCTCCTGACCAGTCAAGTATTTGAACTCGGTAATGCGGGTGTAAAGGTGCTCGTTGGGATAATTCACCACCGGAGCCGATTGAAACCGGGGCTGATTGACCGTTTCATGGTGAAACGCCAAGGAGCGGTAGGGCAGCTTGCCAAACCGAAAGTCAAAAAATTCGTCAATCGGGCCGCAGTAAATCATCTCTTTGAAGGGAATCATTTCCCGAATTTCCCGATAATCGGTGTTGAGCAGGATCTTGATTTGCGGATGGTTTAGCAGATTCTCGAACAGGTGGGTGTAGCCGTGTCGGGGCATGGCTTGATAGGTGTCGGTGAAATAGCGATCGTCGCGGTTGGTGCGGGTCGGCACGCGGGCAATCACCGACCGGTCCAGTTCGGATGGATCCATATCCCACTGCTTGCGGGTGTAGTTGCGGAAGAATTTTTCGTACAACTCTCGCCCGACTTTACTAACCACAACATCCTCGGAGGTGCGGATGGTGTCCCGAGGTTCCGCCACTGACGCAAAGAACTCCTCAAGCTGAAAAGAAGTCAGGCTGAGGCCATACAGTTGATTGACCGTATCCAGGTTGATCGGGATGGGCACCTGTTGGCCGTCTACGCTAGCCAAAACGCGGTGCTCATAGGGCCGCCAAGGGGTGAACTGGGACAGGTACTCAAACACCTCGCGGGAATTGGTATGGAAGATGTGGGGACCGTATTTGTGAATCAGTAGGCCATCGGTATTGTACTGGTCGTAGGCATTGCCGCCGATGTGGTTGCGGCGATCGCAAATCAGCACGCGCTGGCCCAACTGACTGGCTAAGCGCTCTGCCAGTACACTCCCCGCAAAGCCCGCCCCAACAATCAAAAAATCAAACATAAAAGACTCAGCAGGAAGACTCAGGAAAAATCATCGCCCCAGCTTTAGTCACTGGTTCAGACCTCAAGGCTTAGCTCTGCGGGCGTAGCAGCCTGATCGCCCAACAGTTGCTCATAAATCCGCTCCATTTGCTCCACCTTTCCTTTCCAGGAGAGGGTTTTTAGCAAATGCGCCTTGCCCAACGTGCCCATGGCGGGTAACTCCTCTCGGTGTTCAAAGGCCCACTGCAAGGCATTGGCCAGATTCTCGACCGTAGCATCATAGGTCTCACCCACGGGGGCTTTAATGCCAAACTGGGCCTCGATATGAAACTGACTGTCAATGTCCAGGATAATGGCGGGCTTGCCCAGTAAGTAGCTTTCGGCCACCACCATGGCCCCGGAATCCCGGAAGGCCGTATAGCAGAGGGCATCGGCATCATGGAGCAGCTTCAGCAGCTTGCGGCGCGGCAAGTACGTCGTAATTTCCACCGCCGATTCTAACTGCAAGTCCCGGCAGAGCTGCCGAATTTGCTGATCCAGAACGATTTCCCCCACGATGTGGAGATGAATGTGACAGTGGCGATCGCGGGCCCGCGCCAAAGCCCGCAAGGCCAACAACGGTCCTTTCCAGTCCAGCATCCGTCCCGGCATCACCAGGGTGAGCGTGTCAGCGCTACTGGGCCGCGATATCCCGTCCTCTGCCCCAAAGTCCACCACCTGCAAGTCGCCATCATCCACATAGATCGCGGGCATCAGATAATTGTGCGGGTGGGGCTGGTTGCCCAGCATGGCCCGCTGGGTGGCCGGATTAGAAAACACGTAGGCCGTCTGGGGCCGAGGCCGAGTGGGAAACCCCAGCCGCACCTGGTATTCCAATCGGCGTAGCCCTTCCTTGAGCCGCGTCCGCCACTGCAAATCCTGAAACAGCGGCAGGGGAACCGTTTCCGCACCACCCACAGGACCAAAGACAAAGGGAATCCCCAGGCGATCGCCAAAGGACGGCGTCCGAAACTGGTTGTACACCACATGATGGACCAGATCAAAGGGTTCCTGTTGGTGCAGTTCCTGGGCCACCTGCCCCGCCAACCACTGCCACAGGTAATAGTGGAATCGCCGTCGCATGCCGCGCGTGTACTCCCAACGCTCCAGCCCTGCGGGCAAATTAACGTAGACAAACCGCGCCGGGGTCAGATGCCGATCCTGCTCGATCCGCGCCACCTTTTTTTCAGAATAGGTGAGCACCGTGACATCGTGACGCTGCGATAGGTTGACCACCCAGCGCCAGCCGACGGCATCTTCTCCCCCAGCACCCGGAATGCAGGTATAGCTCGACAGTAGAATTTTGAGCCGTTTCATGGGAACCACTGCGGTGAATTTTGGACTGCGGCGAGAGCGCTACGTCGAACAATTTTAGATTTTGGATTAGATTTTGGCTCGTCACCCATTTGGCTTGTCACCAAAACGCTCCACTACAGCGGTGCGATCGCCCTCCACAAGCATACTCTGGGGGATAATTCCCTTTCTGGATGATTACGTTGGGCGATTAACGCTGGGTCGGTGGAAGCAGGGAGTTTTCACTAGGCGATCGTATTCAGGCACAATCCGAGAAATCTAGAATGTCGCGTCGATCTTCATGCCCCCTTTATATCTACATCAGAAGGTTAGGTGATTTCCAAGAAACAATATACCTGCTGCTGCATATACCTGTTGCTCCCTGAGCGGAGTCGAAGGGAGCAAGTCGAAGGGAGCGGAGTCGAAGGGAGCGGAGTCGAAAGCAGCGGAGTCGAAAGCAGCGGAGTCGAATAAGTCTGGTTGCTGCATATCACAATCAGCAGGCATACAGAAGGTCAATCATGGCTCTGCATAGGGTTACGATCAGGTCTAGCCAGAACCGCTCCGAGACTCTACAGTGGAACTGCCCAAGTGGAACTGCCCATGCGGTCTGGTCGTTTTTGCTGGCTATCTTCCTGCTGTAATCTCTTCCTAATGTAAATTCCTCATAGCGGTGTTGTCCTATGCCCGACTTCCCACGCTTCCAATGGCCCCGCTTCCAGTGGCCTTTAGCGAGTCGATTTTGGGGCATAGCGGCGGGAATCATCGCCTTTGGGCTCAGTTGCCATTTAGCGCTTCGGCTCTCGATGCCGCCCTTGTCTGGGGCCATGCTGTCCTATCAGTCACACATTACCCTGGGACAGAAAACGGTGGCAATTGGCGGAGGTGGGGCCGTTACTGGAATTTACTTCCATCCCCGCCAAAAAGATCTGGTTTACATCCGCACGGATGTGGGTGGTTTTTACCGTTGGCAGGCGCCCCCCCAGACCTGGTTGCCCCTGACCGACGGGTTTGGCCGCAAGCAGTTGAATTACTATGGCGGAGAGTCCTTGGCCGTAGATCCCACCGATCCCCAGATCGTCTACATTGCCGTGGGCAAAAGCCATTGGTTTGGCCCCGGCACTCTGCTCAAGTCCACCAACCAAGGGGCTACTTGGACCAAGTTAGCTCTGGACTTGCCGCTGCGGGAGGACTATCGCCGTTGGACTGGGGAGCGGCTCGCGGTGAATCCCTTCCGGCCTCAGGAATTGCTGTTTGGTTCTTGGAAAAGTGGCCTGTGGCGATCGCGGGACTCTGGCACCACCTGGACAGTTGTCTCCTCCTTTCCCTACCCGCTTAAAAGACCCCGATATTTCTGCCATTGCCTTTGATCCCCAAACTTCTGGTCGGGTCTATGCCTACGTGGATGGTGAGGGCGTGTACCAGTCTGCCGATGGGGGCACGACATGGCAGGCGATGGTCGGCAGCCCTCGCCGGATTATGCGGATGGCCGTGGCCCGCGATCGCACCCTGTACACCGTCGGGTACCAACGGCCCGCTGTCAGTCAATCCGCAAATGGGAACTGGCGGGATATTTCTCCGCCAGGGAGCGATCCCGTTTTTGGGGCGATCGCCCTCAATCCCCAGAACCCGCAGGATATTGTGATCAGCCGGGGGGAAAAGCCCAACCCAGAACTGTATCGGTCTTTAGACAGTGGCACCACCTGGAAACCCTTGGCGCGCAAAACCCAAAGCACCGTGCCCTGGTGGACCAACTTTATGAAAGATACGGCCTGGATCGCGGCCCTAGAGTTTGATCCCCATCAGCGCGATCGCGCCTGGTTCGTGGATTGGTATGGCATTTGGCGCACCGATCACCTCAGTGCGGCCCCGTCCATCTGGACAAATCTGCAACAGGGCCATGAAGAAGTGGTTGTGTTTTCTTTGGTGGCTCCCCCCCAGGGGGCGCTGCTGCTCAGTGGGGTAGCGGATGTGGATGGATTTGTCCATGACCGTGGCCTGGATGCGTTTCCATCCAAAAATTTCAGCGAGACGGGTCCCCATTTCCAGGACACCTACAGCATTGCCTACTGCGAAACCCAGCCGCAACGCCTCGTGCGGGTGGGGGGCGATCGCTCCAATGGCCGATACTCAGGAGCCACGTCCAAAGACGGCGGTTTGACCTGGCAAGCCTTGCCCACCTTTCCGGCGGATAAACGCCCGACTCGGGTGGCAATGTCTGCCACAAATCCTGACCTATTTCTGGTTACCGTGAGCCAAGCGCAACCGCTCCGCACCACCGATGGCGGCAAAACCTGGCGCTCGGTCACTGGCTTACCGGATGGCCAAAAAGGTCCCTGGACGACTGCGCCGCGATCGCTGGTGGCCGATCCGGTGGATGGCAACCGCTTCTACTACTACAGTGATGGCAAACTTTACCGCAGCACCAATGGGGGAGACAATTTCACCGTCATGACCGATCAGCTTTCCTGGATGGACTGGCATACGCTGCAAGCCCAACCGGGCCAATCCGGCGACCTGTGGCTGGCCCTGGAAGACGAAGGCTTGCGCCATTCCCCCGATGGCGGGGTGACGTGGAGCCGGATTCCGGCGATCGCGGAAGCCTATCTCTTTGACTTTGGTAAACCCCCTCCCGGTAGCCGGACTCCGGCCCTCTATGTCTATGGCAAAGTCTATGAAAACCTGTCGGAAGGCAACCTGTTGGAGGGCACATTTCGGTCTTTAGACTTGGGAAAAACCTGGCAACCCATCGGCAATCCCCAGCGCCCCATGGGCAATTTTCCCTCTGTGCTAGCGGCTAGTCGCCAAAAGTACGGATTGGTGTTTGTGGGCACCCATGGACGGGGAATTTATTATGGCTCCATGGATTAGATTTTACGGCACCGGCCAGAGTCCACTCGATAGGCCCAAAATCAGAAGTGTCCTAAAAGTGTCCTAAACTAGACAAGGCAAAACGAGACAAAACAAAACGAGACAAAACAAAGAGTGGCGCTAAAAGTTGAATTTGGGTGTTTAATCGTATGGTGGTCCAAATTCAGGATAGCGCTCCACTTTTCGGGCTAGTCATTCCATGACTGTGGTGGTGAATCCAGGGTGGTGAATCCAGTCCGGGCCGTCAACTGTAGCTGTTCGCAGGAAGAACTACATGTCTGGACTCGGTAAGCCCTTCGCTATGCGCGATCGCCCCCAAGCGCTGAGCCGAATCGCGGTATCCCAAGCATAGCCGCATTGCCGATCGCCGTGGAATGACTGGATAGAGTTGAGCCGTTCCCGCCACGCCCTGCTCAAAGGCGCCTCCCGTGGTGCCATCTTCAGTGTCTGTGTGGGCCGTTTCTCTAGTTCGTTGTTGGTCAATCCGTTCCAGTCTCCCAATTTCATCTGGTAGCGGAAATTTGTAAACTTAGAAGGATCTCTCGCTTCATGGACTTTTCGATTGCTGAGTTATTGTCCAACTTTTCTGATGACAAACTGGTGACCCCCAAAGCCATTGAGAAAAAGCTGGAGTGCGATGATGATGAGGGTATACGGCGATTGCAAATTGCGTTGGATGCGTTAGAGAAGATTGGCATCCTGGAAAAAGAGCGGGGCCGTTATCGCCGGATTCCCGAAGAAGGTGTGGTAGAAGGCAAATTGCGGTGCTCCAGTAAAGGCTTTTGTTTTGCCATTCAAGATGTGGAAGGAGCCGAGGATGTCTACATTCGCGAAAGCCAGTTGAACAATGCTTGGAATGGCGATCGCGTCCTGGTGCGGGTGACGAAGGAAGGCAGTCGTCGTCGCAGTCCAGAAGGTGAAGTCCGCCTCATTCTGGAGCGGGCCAACCCCACGGTGCTGGCGCGGGTGAAAAAGCTGGAGGAGGGAGAATTTCGGGCGGTGCCCTTGGACGATCGCCTGCTGTTTGAGCTGGCCGTGCAGTCCAATGGGTTTGATCTGGATGATGCCATTGAGAAACTGGTCCATATCGAGATTCAGCGCTATCCCCTGGGGCAAAATCCGCCCTTGGGTCGTGTTGCCCAAGTGCTGGGAACCGATACCGATGCCTCGGACATTGCGATCGTCTGCTGTAAACACGATTTGCCACGGGGCTTTTCCGAGGCGGTGTTGGCTGCCGAGAGTGCCCTCCCCACCGATCTGAAAAAAGGCCAGCTCAAAAATCGGCTCGATCTGCGCAAACTGACCACCATCACCCTAAAAGCGGATACCAGCGCCTCCAGTACCGACAGCGTAGACGATGCCATTACCCTGGAGCGCACCAAGGACGGCAACTGGCACCTGGGCATTCACATTGCGGATGTGGCTTTTTATGTCGCCCCTGACTCCCCCATCGATCGCGAAGCCAAAAAGCGGGGCACCGCCATTTACCTGGGGGAAACCGTGGTACCCATGTTGCCCGATCGCCTGACCCAGCAGCTCTGTGCCTTTCAGGTGGGCAAAGATCGCCTCGCGGTTTCCGTACTGGTGATCCTCAGCGATCAGGGCGACGTGATTGAATTTGAATTGCAGCCTACGGTGATCTGCGTTGATCACGCCCTCAGTTATCAGGAAACCCAGGCCATTCTCTCCCGCGACACCAATCCGGTTGCCGACGTGGATATCAAGCCTTTCACCGCCATTTATAAGCTGCTGGATCAGTTGGCATCCCTCAGCAATGCCCTGAAGGAGCAGCGTCGTCAACGGGGTGCCTTTGAACTGAACCTGCCGGAAAAACCCTCCAGCAGCGGTGATTCCCTGTTTGATCCGAAGTTCCACTACGACGATGAAGGGGCACTGAGTGCCATGCTGGTCACCCCATCCGACCCGACTCACGCCCTGATTGCCGAACTGATGCTGCTGGCCAATCAACTGGTCGCGTCCCACTTGATTGCTTTAAGCGTTCCGGGAATTTATCGGGTGCATCCGGCTCCTGACCCCGATGATGCCCAAGAACTCATCAAGCTGGTGGTAAATATGGGCATTGATCTGCACACTGAGCAGGAAGAGGGTGTCAAACCTCAGGATTACCAAAACTTCACGCGCAAGTTTGCCGAGTACGACACGGAACGGGTGCTGACCTATTTACTCATGGAAACCCTGAAGCCGGCCTTTTACAGTACTTCGCCTAAATCCCACTTTGGTTTGGCCTTAGAGCAGGGCTACACCCACTTCACGTCGCCGGTGCGGCGCTATCCCGATCTGTTGATTCAGCGGGTGTTGCACGCGGTGTTCGAGGAAGGGCGCGATCGCAAATCCACCCGCTCCAAGGAACTCGTCAACCTGCGCCACAGTTCTTGTCATGGCAACATCACCTGGAATGTGCTGCCTCCGGATATTCACGAAAGTCTGGAATCCTATTTCTCGGCGATCTGTCATCCACCTGAGCGAGCGGGAAAAAATTGCCCTGGAAGCGGAAAATGATCTCGAGGGCCTGAAAAAAGCCGAACTGATGCGGGAGCGCACGGGTGAAGTATTCCACGGGTTGATCACCGGGGTGCAGTCCTACGGTCTGTTCGTGGAAATTGAAGAACTGCTGGTTGAAGGGTTAGTCCATGTCAGTTCCCTCAAGGATGACTGGTATGAGTACCGCTCGCGCCAGCAAACCTTAGTCGGGCGCAAGAATCGCAAGCAATATCGCCTCGGCGATCTGATCGAAGTCCAGGTCAAGAGCGTGGATTACTACCGCCAGCAGATTGACTTGGTGGCGATCGGTGGCGGCAGCGAAGCACCCCCAGACGACTATTCTGAACCGGATGAGATCCAGGAGGATGACGAAGAGGGTGATGAAGACTAACCGTCCTCTCATTCTTGGGGTCACCGGAGCTTCGGGCCTGATCTACGCTGTGCGGGCCATTAAATATCTACTAGAAGCAGACTATCGGATTGAACTGGTGGCCTCAAGGGCGGCGGGCATTGTATGGCAAGCCGAGGACAACATTAAAATGCCCGCTGAGCCGGGGGCACAGGCCCAATTCTGGCGACAACAGGCGCAGGTGCCCACAGCGGGCACTCTGGTTTGTCATCCCTGGGGAGATGTAGGGGCTAACATTGCCAGTGGCTCGTTTCGGACCTTGGGCATGGTGATTATGCCGTGCAGCATGAGTACGGTGGGTAAAATTGCTACGGGTCTCAGTTCGGATTTGCTGGAGCGGGCGGCGGATGTGCAGCTCAAGGAAGGGCGGAAGCTGGTCATTGTGCCTCGGGAAACGCCCTTTAGTCTGATTCATTTGCGGAACTTAACGGCGCTGGCAGAAGCAGGCGCGCGGATTGTTCCAGCGATTCCAGCCTGGTATCACAAACCGAAAACAATTGAGGATCTGGTGGATTTTGTGGTGGCGCGGGTGCTGGATCAGGTGGAGATTGACTGCGTTCCCATTACCCGGTGGAAAGAATAAAGTCGGAAATGGATTACTGGATCGAGGCCTGCCGCGATCGCGCAAATTTATAGATTTGGGTCGCGATCCAGCCAGTCAGACAACTCCTGCGGCTGTGTGAAATCTAACAGCACCTCTCCCAACGACTCCAACTGCTCTGTCGAGAGAATCTGAACTTGAGCGATTATTTCGGGTGAAAGAATACCCACCCGACGGCTCAGTTGTTTCAAAATTAGCGATCGCTCCCGGCGAGGGACTGCTCAAAGACGATCGCCGCATTGACATCCCACAAATTAATCACCTGATAGTCCTGCCGTGCTTGTAGCCCTAGAAAGGTGGACTCAAAGCGATCACAAATCATCATTGGGGTTGGAGGCGGCAGAATGTTCTGTACTGCCGCGACTTCTGAACGTGATTATCGCCAGGGAAACTTAAAACAAATTTTTTGACAAGCGATCGCGGCGTTAACCATCCTTCAAGAATATGGTTTAGACTAAGACCTACTTTTAGGGCGATCGGTGAGTTGTGCTCTAAGCGCGATCGCTGCCCTCATCCCCGTCTGGAGCGCTCCTATGGTCAAAGTCCTCAGCCGTCAATCTCTTGGTATCCAACCCGTCTACGATCTCGGCGTAGCCTCCGACGACCATAACTTTCTGCTAGCAGACGGCTGGGTGGCCTCCAACTGTTTTAACAAATCCCACTCCTGTGCCTACGCCTACGTCACCTACCAAACGGCCTACCTAAAGGCCAATTACGGTGTGGAATATATGGCCGCGCTGCTAACGACCAACAGTGGTGATCAGGATAAGGTGCAGCGCTACATCGCCGGGTGTCTGGTCATGGGCATTGAAGTGGAGCCGCCGGACATTAACCGTTCCGGCGTGGATTTTACCCCCATTGGTAAAACGATTCTGTTTGGGTTGTCGGCAGTGCGAAATGTTGGCATGGGCCCGATTGAGGCGCTGTTGACCGCGCGCGAGCAGGGGGGACCGTTTCAGTCCTTGGCGGATTTGTGCGATCGCGTCGATCTGCGCGGTGTCAACCGGCGTGCCCTAGAAGCCTTGATCTATGCCGGAGCCTTCGACAAGCTGGAGAATAATCGTCAGCAGTTGATTAAGGATTTGGAATTCGTCCTCGATTGGGCCCAGTCGCGCGCCCGCGATCGCGAAAGTGGCCAGGGTAATCTGTTTGACCTACTGGGGAGCTTCGGCAGTGACACGGCGGCCCCCGTCAATGGATTTGAATCTGCGCCCAAGGCCCCGGCGACCCCCGACTTTGACCCCCAGGAGCGGCTGCGGCTGGAAAAAGAAATCGTCGGCTTCTATATTTCTGACCATCCCCTCAAGGCGCTGCGGGAAACAGCCCGGATTCTGGCCCCTGTGTGTATGAGCGAATTGAACGAAGTCGCTGAAAACACCACCGTCAGTGGCATTGTCATGCTGTCTACCGTCAAGCCGGTGATCACGAAAAAGGGCGATCGCATGGCCATTCTCACGGTCGAAGATCTGACAGGACAGGTGGATGCGGTGGTTTTCCCAAAATCCTATGAGCGGATTGGGCACCACATCACTCCCGACGCCCGCCTGATGGTGTGGGGCAAAGTTGATCGCCGCGATGATCAACTGCAATTCATTATTGACGATGCAGAGCCGGTCGAAATGGTGCGGATGGTCCTGGTCGAACTCACTCCCCGCCTTGCCAGTGATATTTCCGAGCGGCAGCGGCTGAAGGAAGTGCTGATGGACCAGCAGGGTGAAAAGGATAAGGCCAAGGTGTCGGTGTTGGCGATCGTGCAAGAGCAGGGCCGCAAGCACATTGTGCGGTTTGGCCCGCAATTCCGCGTGCAGGATCATCAGGCTACGGTCAGCGCGTTAATGCGGGCAGGATTTCAGGCGCAGGCTTCGTCCCTGGCAGGATGATCAGGGCGTCTAGGGAAAGGGTGCCTGGATAAAATAAGCAGGGTGGGCATCGGGAAAAAATCCGGTATAAAAAATGCGTGGGCTGGGGAACTTCGGACAGGCAGTGGCCGTCCTCAGGACTGGCGGAGAGTGGGTTATGGTGTGGGCGAACCTCTGGTTAGAGTGAGCCGGGATCATGCCGCCCCGGTCAGGCCATCCACCGCTACAATCGGTATAACTATCGGCATACAGCTATCGGCATACAACTATCGGTAGAGTTGATGCTCCCCGTTTGTGATTCAGAAAGTTCACTCAGCCCCGCTAGGGTATCGGCGTTGCTGACCACAGCTGGCCGACCCACACGCTATCCCTGAACGCCCCAACGCCATGAATGACACCCCGTTGTTGAAGAATTTGTCTGGTCTCAGGAATTTTTCTGAGTGGGTTACGCCAGAAACATTGGAAAAGGGCGTCGCCTTACTGAAACGACCGGCGGCGATCGCCATCATTGCGTCTGTGGGATTACATGGGTTACTGGGCATCTCACTGCCCATCTGGAGCGGCAGCAGCAAGGAAGCGGATCCCAAAAAGGTGGTGAAATTGGTCGATTTGACCCCAGCAGAGCAAAGCCGCTTGCCCCAAGCCCCGGGCGTGGTCTCACCCGCGCTGCAAGTGCCATCCTCCAGTCCCATCTTGGGCTCCAGTCCCGGCCTTGGCTCCTTTGGTAAGAGTCTGTTCCAGCCGCTCCCTGATTCGACGTTCAACCTCTCCTCGCCAAAATTGAACACTACCCCCCCTGGGGCAACTAACCGTCCCTTTGTCATCTCTCCCGATTTGTTTTTGAAGCCGCTGCCGAATTTGACCATCAAATATCCCGATTCGCCCCCGCTGGCCAGCCCGCCGCCGACCAGCCCACCGCCAGCCCCCGTGACCCCGTCCCCGCTCCAAGGCGCAACACCATCCCCTTCCCCCGCACCAACGACCAGCCCAGTGCCCGTGGATCCGGTCCGGGCGGCGGAAGACCAAAAGGCGAGAATGATTGCTGGGTTCAGGCTGGATCAGCAACTCCAAGCTGCTGGGGCTACGTCTACTTCCAGAGAAGATCAGCTAACGCGGTACACCGCTTGGCAAGAGAGTATCGTGCAAACGGGAAAAGCAACCCTGGAGGAATTGGCACAAAATGTGATCTCACGGCCTATTTCTTTGACCTGTCCAGCAGAAGATTGCACCGATAAGTTGGTGACGTTTACTGTGGTGGTCGATGCCAATGGCCGATTGCTTGGAGATCCGGGGCTGATTGTCAAGACGGGGGATGTGGGGTTGGATAAAGCGGCTGAGCAGGAATTCCACAAGCTGCTGCCAGAGTTGCAAAAACCCCCTGAAAAAAATCGCGTGACGGTTTACCTGATCCAAGTGGACTTTACGGGGCAAAAAGTGGGATAGCGCCTGGAAACGGCCTACGATCGCTGGGTTGTCGGCGTACAATAAACCGTTGTCCCATGGTCTCCAGGAAGCTGGTTATGGTTTTTGATGCTGCGTTTGCTACCCAATTGCGGTCCGCCGCTCCTCGCCTCTTTGATTTAATCGACCAATTTGGGCGATCGCGGGTTATGGTAGCAGGCAATATCACCCTGGATGAATTTCTCACGGGCCAAGTTGAACGCCTTTCCCGCGAGGCCCCCGTGATCATTCTGCGCCATGAACATACGCGCCAAGTTCCCGGTGGCGGTGCCAATGCCATCTATAATTTTGCGAAATTGGGAGCCCAGGTGAAGGCCGTTGGGCTGGTTGGGGACGATCTCCAGGGACAGGTCATTCGCCAGATTTTTGAGCAGGCTGGCATTGATACTGCGGGGCTGCTCCAGGAGGCTGAACGGCCCACCGTCACTAAAACCCGCATTTCTGGCCATGCCCGCCAATCTGTGACCCAGCAGATAGTTCGTATCGATCGCAAGTCTGATGAAATGCCCAGTCAAATCTTGCAACACCAATTGGCGGACTATATCGCCAAACATCGGGATAAAGTTGATGCGATCATTTGTTCTGACTATGGTGATGGTGTGTTGTCTACGCCAGTGATTCAAGCGGTGCTAGAGCATGATCTGAGCATTGTCGATTCTCAGAAAGATTTAGAGCGATTTGCTGGGGCAAGTGTGTTCACGCCCAATTTGCCCGAGGCCGAAAAAGCGGTGGGATTTTCTGTGGTGACGCCTGCGGGCACCGTGGATGAAAGTCTGATTCAGAAGGCGGGGCAGACGTTGCTGCGCCAAAATCAAGCCCGCCATGTCCTGATTACGCGCGGCGAAGATGGCATGAGTTTGTTTAGTGCGGATGGGTCGGAGCACCATATTCCAGCCTTTAACCGCACGGATGTCTTTGATGTCACTGGGGCGGGCGATACTGTCGTGGCGGCCCTGACCCTGGGCTTGATTGTGGGAGCTTCTCCCTGGGAGGCGATGGTGTTGGGAAATTTGGCTGCCAGCATTGTGGTACGGCAGTTTGGCACCACACCTACGACGCAAGCTGAAATGAAGGCAGCACTCCATGCCTTGCTAGACGAGTGGAAGCTGTGAGGATTTGGGATGACACGTTGCCCCAATCCCGAGGAAAATTTTCAGGGCAAATTCTTAGTACAGAATAATTTAATCGCTAAATGCGTAATTTCAGGGAAATAATGAGATGTAATGCTGTAGCTCTTTATTTCCTACCGATATTACTTTTATGTTGTCTCTCCCCTCTTTGCCAAATACTCTGAATCTGCTGGCGCTCAATCTGGCGGTGATGACCGGGATGGCTGCTCTGCCTGCGATCGCCCATCCCAAGCCTCTCCTGAGCCCCACCCGCATTGCCGCCAGCATTGAACAGCCCCAACTGATCCAAACTCTGGCGGGCCACAACAGCTCCGTTAACTCGGTGGCCATTGGCCCGAATGATGTGTTGGTGACGGGCAGCAGCGATCGCACCCTCAATGTCTGGAACTACAAAACGGGTGTGTTGCAGCGCACGCTCAACAATACTTACATTCCTAATGTCTTAATCTTGAGTGCTGATGGCCAAACCCTGTTCAGTACGGGCGGTGAAAAGGCCGTGCGATTTTGGCGCACGGGTACGGGGGATTTGGTACGCGTCTTGTCTGGGTTCAAGGGAATTGTGCGTTCCATTGATATCGATCCCGATGGGCAAACCCTGGCCACGGCTAGCCTCGATAAAAAAGTTCAGATCTGGGATATCAAAACTGGCGCTTTGCTCAAGACCTTTCTGGGACACACGGACTTTGCCACGGCGGTGGCCTTTAGTCGCGATCGCCAAAGTTTGGTCAGTGGGGGTGGCGGGCTGGATAAAAGCATTCGGATTTGGCGGCTTGATCGCGATGAACCCCCACGGGTTTTGATGGGACATCAGGGCTGGGTGCTGTCGATTGCCATCAGTCCTAATGGCCGATACATTGCTAGCGCCAGCAATGATCAAACGGTTAAGCTATGGGATTTCAAAACGGGAGAACTGATTCGGACGTTGACCGGACACACAAAATCGGTGCGATCGGTACTCTTTACGCCCGATGGAAGAACAATTATTAGCGGCAGTGAAGATGGTAAGGTGCGCCTGTGGAGCACGGATACGGGAGAAACGCTTGCTATTCTGCCGGGACATACGCAAAAAGTAATGTCCATTGCCCTGAGCCCGAATGGACGCTATCTGGCTAGTGCCAGCGAAGACAAAACGGTACAGGTCTGGCAACTTAGATAAGAGGGCGTCATGCGGGGGCGGAGTGATTTGGATCGATGCCCAGGTCCGGTAGTTTCGCAGCCAAGATTTCTGAACGCCAGCGCTCAGAAATCTTGGCTATCAGTGAGCCTCCTTTGCCCGTTGACGTTCTACTGATTAACGTTTCTGTTGGGCTCGCTAGTGCTTTTGTAACGACCCGAGAAGCTTCTTTACAATAATCCGGACAGTTTTTGTCGAAGTGCTTCAAACCCGCATGGCAAACGTCAGCAAAAGTGTCTGGAGTATTGCAATTAGAGTCAGCGGCTTCGGTTCATTCTACCCAATAGATTGAGCTGATACCTATCGGTCATTTGAATCGCTGTAGGGTATGGAGCCTGGGAGAGTGGAGTTTAAGGTAAAAGGGGCCTGACTTTCAGACTTTTGTCAGTCAAACCGAGATAAACACGCGATCGCGTGTTTACCCCTTTCACGGGGCAATCCGGTAGTGGCTTCAGCGGTTAGATCAACCGTCCCATCTGGCCATGGGGCACTCGGCAATATACTGGTACGATGCCTGCCAAGCCTTAGGGCGGCCTTCATTAGTGGGAAGTACGGTGAAAGACCCGAACGTTTTCCCCCCTCATCTGGTCGCTGATGAAAAACATAGTGGGTGGCTGGGATAGCGGATCTATATTGGTGTAACCGCAGCGATGAGGTGCTTTCTCGGCATCGGGATCGCAGAGAGTGCGGATGCTGTGGCCTTAACACCAGCCTACGGGGAATTTGCCCAAGAAGCCCGGGCGCTCAACCCGGGCTATCAGCCCCAAACCGTGAACACGGATGGGTGGGACGCAACTCAGCAAGCCTGGAAGGGATTATTCCCAGGGATTACCGTCATTCTTTGCTTTCTGCATGCAGTATTGGCCGTGCAGCAGCGATGCCGCCGTGAGCGGGGATTATTCAGCCTGATTACGGATAAATTGTGGAATTTGTATCACAGTCTGAATCGCTACCAATTTGCCCAACGCCTCCGACGGCTCAAAGCATGGGTCAACGTCACCCCCATGCCTGAGCCAGTCCTACAAAAACTTCAGAAGTTAATCGCCAATGCCCCCCGATGCCAATTGACCAAGCAAAACCACCCCATTCGTTATCTCCCTTTGAGGATCTCAATGGCTTTCGCTATCACGTCTGCTGGTTACGCAATCTCCTGATTGCGGCCTCCTTAAATGGACGGGGCTCCGGAAAATCTGTCAAACACAAACTAAATTGAACCAGCAATAATCATGGCATGGCTGAGTTTGTGCTCTAATTTCTGCGACACTTCTTCTAGCGAACAGTAGTAGTCAACTAACCATGGGCAGTTGGATACAGAACTCCGTACCTTGATCGATCGCCGATGTCACTTCCAACCTGCCACCATGCTTTTCCACCACAATTTGACGGGCGATCGCCAACACCTTGACCAGTGCGGCGATCGCCCTCAGCCTAGGCTATAATCGAGTCCACCTCCCTGTTCCTCGATGGTTGGTCTCAAAGGCACTCATCAAAGGTAAATTTGCCGGTAAATCTATGGTTACCCAACTACCCAAGACTCACCCCAAACTAGAAATTACTTGGGAACCCTTGCCCGCCAATTTTGTCCTGCCCGATGATCCCGTGGAAAATATTCAACAACCCTTGCTCGCGGCAGCGCTGACCGACGCACTGGACGCAAACCATCGGCTCACCCCTGAAATGCTCATTGCCTCCAACTTTGGGCTAGTCGCAACGGTCAATCAAAAAACAATTGTCAAAGCCCCCGACTGGCTCTATGTTCCCAAGGTCAATCCGTTAACAGAGGGCATCATTCGTCGCAGTTATACACCCTATGCAGAAGGCGATTCCGTCGCAATTGTGATGGAATTTCTCTCAGATGAAGATGGCAATGAGTATTCTGGCCGCCCCACCTATCCCTACGGGAAGCAATACTTTTACGAGCAAATTCTGCAAGTGCCCACCTATGCCATTTTTGACCCGAGTACGCTGCTGCTAGAAGTGCGCTGTTTACAAGCGGGACGCTATGTCCTTCAGTCTGCCAATGAACAGGGTCGATATTGGGTTCCAGAATTACAGCTATTTTTGGGAACCTGGTACGGTTTGCGAGTAGGGGTTATGACCCATTGGCTACGCTGGTGGGATAGGGATGGGAAGCTATTGTTGTGGAATTCGGAAAAGGCTGAGCAGGAAGCAGCGAGAGCCGAGCAGGAAGCAGCGAGAGCCGAAGCTGCTGAGGCAGAAGTTGCCCGGTTGCGGGCGTTGTTACAGGATCGACCATCACCCTTGTGAAGGCTTCCTGATCAAGTTCGCTGGGCTCAAATGGGCAGGGAAATTGTCAACGTCGTGCCTTTTCCTGCAATAGAATTGACCATCGTGTCTGCGATCGCGCCCCAGCCTGGAGATTTGCCGTGTACAAAGCCGAACAACCCTCCCTGTTTTCCGTTGCCGAAATGCAAACGATCCGCTACGGTCAGCCCGTGAGATCGGCATCCCTCGCCATGGGAGGAGAGGCACTTCAGGCATGGAAGCAGCGGGTATACCACTTTCAGCAGCAGGTACACACCGCTCCCCCTGCCGCCCAGGGCAGTTTGTTTGATTTCGCCTCCGATCTGGCCCCCACCCACCATTCCCTCAATCCAGATGGCATCAATCCCTTTACACTGCCCCAGCAGAACACAGAATTTTGGCGCTGGAAAGCCGAAGATGTGGGGGGAGCCGCCCTCTACTTTGTCATTGATTACACCCTGCCATTACTCCTCTACGTCGGGGAAACGGTGAAGTCAAATCAGCGCTGGAAAGGCGAGCATGACTGCAAACGCTATTTGCTCAACTATCGCCAAGCCCATTATCAAAACCAATTGCCGTCCCAGCTCGGCATTGCCTTTTGGGCCAATGCCCCCGTGAAAACCCGATCGCGACAGCAGTGGGAATCCACATTAATTTTGAAATGGCGATCGCCCTTCAACAAAGAAAACTGGGAATTTTGGGGCACGCCCTTCATTGGTGGCAAGGCAGGATTGGCCCAGGGGAACCCCTAGCGACAGATAGCGCGCAAGGCCAGCAAAGCGGTGCCATAGGCTGCGTCGGTGTGGGCGGCGGGTTCTACAGGCACACCCAAGTGGCGCGATCGCAGGGCAGTCCAACTCGGATTCATGGCACCCCCTCCTGCCGTATAGACCTGAGTCAGCGGGGTTGCCCCCCAGTCTTGCAAAAGTTGATACCCCTGGGCTTCGATGCGGGCGATGCTTTCTAGCAGGCCATGGAGGAAGGCAATGCGATCGCTCGGTTGCGGCTCAAGGCGGGGCAACAAATGCGGATCATTGATTGGGAAGCGCTCTCCGGGACAGGGTAACGGATAGTAATCGAGGGAACTGGCCTGCTGGGGGTCAATCTGTTGACTGAGCTGCATGAGTTCCTCCGAAGAAAAAAATTGTTTAAGGACGGCTCCGCCGGTATTAGAGGCCCCACCCACGAGCCAAAGATCGCCCAGGCGATGGCTATAAATGCCGTATTTGCCATTGTTGACGGGGGTATGGCTCAGCAACTTCAGCACTAAGGTAGACCCCAAGGAGGTTACGGCAGTTCCGGGAGTCGTCGCCCCACTGGCCAAAAATGCGGCGATACTGTCGGTCGTGCCGGTACAGATCAGGCAGTCGGTCGGGCAAGTGGAACTGCTGGGCGATCGCGGCCTGTACCGGACCAACCCCATGGCCGGGAGGAAAAACCTGGGGCAACAGCGGCAAAACAGGCAACTCTGCCATCCATCCCGGATAGCAGAGTTGGGCAACGTCATAGCCCAATTTCAAACTGTTGTGATAATCACTGATACCCAATTGGCCATGGAGTAAAAACCCCAGCCAATCCGCTTGGTGCAGAAAATAGCGGGCCTGGGCATAAATAGGCTGCTGTTGCCACCACAAAAGTTTGACCAGGCTGGAGGTGGCATTCAAAACATTGTCTTGGCAAGCGCTTTGGGAAACCGTTCCATCGGCATATTTGGACTGAGCAAAAAATTCCTGTAATCCGCTTAGGGCAGATTGTCCAGAGGCATCGTTATAGAGTAAAGGCGGCGTAATTGGTTGGCCGTTGGCATCACAAAGGAGTACGGTAGCAGAGGTGCCGTTGATGGCGATCGCCCGCAGGGTCTTTCGACAGTTCCAGTCAATATTCTGTATCAACGAAAACAATGCTTTCGCCCAAACTTGATCTAAGTTTTGTGAATGGTTATCCAGTGAATTTGGCTCAAACTTGACACTGGCTTGGTCACAGATTTGACCAGTGGCATCAATCACGATCAGACGAGCCCCCGATGTGCCAAAGTCAATGCCTGTAAAGTAGTCCATAGATCTTGTCTGCAAACGCTTGCGGCTTTGATTGTACCGCCTCAATCAGTAGCCTCAATCAGTAGCCTCAATCAGTAACTAACGTGCTGGTTACAGTCCGCGATCGCACACCCTAAAAGATTTCCATAAAAATCTACCGCCCAAGATTGTTCCCTTCGACTCCGCTCAGGGAACGCCCTTTCACTCTGCTCAGGGAACACCCTTTCACGGGTAGAGCTGTCGTCGCCCGCTGGGTAGCTGGCCGATCCCCTAGCCAGCGCACCGGGTGCAGCGCAATCTTAGAGTTTAAATCAATCCGGTAGAATAGGGCGCTAGAATGTTACGGCTGTATTCCCCACAACAAAGCCGTGATTGAGCGCTATACCCTGCCCGAAATGGGCAATCTGTGGACCGATACCTACAAGTTAAAAACGTGGCTGGATGTCGAAATTGCTGTCTGCGAAGCCCAAGCCGAACTGGGCTATATGCCTGCCGAGGCCGTCGAGGAAATTAAAGCAAAGGCAAAATTCGATCCCCAGCGCGTCTTAGAAATTGAGGCCACGGTCAAGCATGACGTGATCGCTTTCTTGACCAACGTCAACGAGTATGTGGGCGATGCCGGACGCTACATTCACCTCGGTATGACCAGCTCCGACCTGTTAGATACGGCCTTGGCCCTGCAAATGCTGGCCAGTCTCGATGTGATCATGACCCACTTGGAATCGCTCATCCAGGCGATCCGCTATCAGGCCCAGCAGCACCGCAATACCCTGATGATTGGGCGCTCCCACGGTATCCACGCTGAACCGATCACCTTTGGCTTTAAGCTGGCGGGATGGTTGGCAGAGATGCTGCGCCATCGCGATCGCCTCTGCCAAGTCCACAAGTCCATCGCCGTCGGCAAAATCTCCGGAGCCGTGGGCACCTATGCCAATATTGAACCGCGTGTGGAAGCCCTCACCTGCCAAAAGTTGGGCCTCCAGCCCGATGCCGCGTCCACCCAGGTGATTTCCCGCGATCGCCATGCGGAATTCCTCAACGCCCTAGCCCTGGTGACGGCGTCAATCGAACGCTTTGCCGTGGAAATTCGCAATCTGCAACGCAGTGATGTTTTGGAAGTTGAAGAGTACTTCTCCAAGGGCCAAAAAGGCTCCTCGGCCATGCCCCACAAACGCAACCCGATCCGTTCGGAACGGCTCACGGGCATGGCCCGTTTGGTACGCAGCTATGCCGTGGCCGGATTGGAAGATGTCGCCCTCTGGCATGAGCGGGATATTTCCCACAGCTCCGTGGAGCGGGTGGCCCTGCCCGATGCCTGCATCCTCACCCACTTTATGCTGGTGGAAACCACGGATTTGGTGAAAAATCTGCTGGTCCATCCTGATAACATGCTCCGCAATATGAATATCTACGGCGGGGTTGTGTTCAGTCAGCGGGTGCTGTTGACCCTGGTGGCCAAGGGCATGGGCCGCGAAGCCGCCTATGCGATCGTGCAAACCAATGCCCACAAGGCTTGGAACAAACCGGGTGGGGATTTTCGAGCGCTCCTGACGCAAGATCCTCAGGTGATGGAAAAGCTGTCGGCTGCCGAGCTGGATGCTTGCTTTGATCCGACCCATCACCTGAAGCACTTGGATGCCGTCTATCAGCGTTTGGGGATTTAAGGGGCCTTGGGGAAGAGGGCCTACCGCACCAAATCGGGAAAGACCTCTTGGACAGCGGGATGCAGCAGGCGATCGCCCTTGACGTTCAGGCCCTTGCCCAGGGCCACATCCTGCTCTAATGCCTCCAGGCCCAACTTGGCCAACTTCAGCACATAGGGCAACGTACTGTGATTCAGGGCTTGGGTAGCGGTCCAAGGCACGGCCCCCGGCATGTTGGGTACTCCGTAGTGCACGACCCCTTCGTCAATATAGGTGGGCTGGCTGTGGGACGTTGGCTTGAGGGTTTCGATACAGCCCCCTTGATCCACTGCCACATCTACCAAGACGGACCCCGATCGCATCGTCTGCACCAAGTGGCGCGGTACTAGAATGGGCGCACGCTTGCCGGGGACCAGCACGGCCCCAATCAGCAAATCCGCCTCTGGAACAGCCGCTTCCACCGTGGCAGAACTGCTATACAGCAACGTGATCCGCGAGCCAAATAGGGTTTCCAGATAGGCCAGCCGATCCACATTCACATCCAAAATGGTCACCTGTGCGCCTAGGCCCACGGCCATCCGGGCCGCTTCGGTGCCGACAATGCCGCCACCCAAAATCACGACTTTTCCAGGCTGCACCCCTGGAACGCCGCCCAGCAGCACGCCCCGCCCACCCTGCTGCCGCTCTAAAAAATGGGCTCCAAATTGCACGGACAGACGACCGGCAATAATGCTCATGGGCGTCAGCAAGGGCAGACGGCGATCGGGGAGTTCGACGGTTTCGTAGGCGATCGCCGTTACCCCGGTCTGCATCAATTGCTCGGTCAACTGCCGATTGGCGGCCAAATGTAAATAGGTAAAAAGCAGTTGCCCGGTTTGCAGGCGGGGATACTCGGCCACCAGCGGTTCTTTGACCTTGACGACGAGCTCTCGGGTCCAGGCAGCCGCGGCATCGGCGACGATTTTTCCCCCCGCTTGACTGTAGTCGGCATCGCTGAAGCCGGATCCTTCGCCCGCGCCAGTTTCTATATAAACGGTATGGCCCTGTTCGGCGAGTGCTCGCACGCTGCTGGGACTCAACCCCACCCGAAACTCCTGATCTTTGGTTTCCTTGGGCACCCCAATTTCCATGTGTTATTCCTCGTCAGCAGCTATCCTCTCTAGCTTAGGTCGGGTTGGTTAACTCTGCTGTGCTCTCCATCAGCAATTGGCACGGAGAGCGTCCTGTGCGAGCGAAAGAGTGATAGAGAAAGCGCGCTAGGAAAAGAGCGTGTCAGAAGAGAGCGTTCGGTGCGATCGCAGGTTTAGCGGATACGCTGGAAATCGATCATTCACCCAACGCGGGCAATGATGGCGGTAGTTAGCTTAGGAACAGAAAGAGTCATGGCAATCCATCGATGTTTATGGCTTGGCCTCGGCTGCAATCGAGGCAGTTCTAGAACCCTGATTGCCCACGCCGTGCAGGGTATCTTGCAGGAGCAGGATTTAGAAATGGCCGCGATCGCCGCCATCACCACCCTCGACACCAAAATGGCTGAAGCCGGGTTAGTGGCGTTTTGTCGCGATCACCACGTGCCCCTGCGGGGGTTCCGCGCCGACCAGCTTCACGCCGTTTCGGTCCCCCACCCCAGCCCGACCATCCAGCCCGCCGTGGGCACCCCCAGCGTGGCCGAAGCGGCTGCCCTGCTGAGTTGTCAAACCTGGGGCGGCGGTCATGCGATCCTACACGTTCCCAAGACCATCATCCGCATCCCCGGCGAACCGGGAGCCGTGACCCTGGCCATCGCCATGGCTCCCCCGGACTCAGCCGTCCCCGATTCTTCCCCATAAAAATTTACAATTGCCCTTTAAACTAAAGAAGCACCCTTTTTCGAGCGCGATCGCCATGATTCCCACCGTCCTTCGGTCCATCCTGTCCCGTCTGCGGGCGACCATTCTGCCCCTGTTGCTCGTTGTTCTGGCCTGCGGCAGTTTCATCCTGCCCGCCTATGCCGCTGCCAGTGGGGCTGCCGTCGGACGCTCCTATTCCGAGCAATACACCCCCAATGCCGCCTATGACAGCGCGGAACTGACCGGACGCAACTTTGCGGGCGAAGACCTGCGTACCGCCGAATTTGCCAACTCCAATCTGAGCCACGCCAACTTTACCAATGCCAACTTAGAAGGGGCGGTGTTTAGTGCGGCGGCGATCGCCGATGCCACCTTCCATGGGGCCAACCTAAACCAGGCGATGATGGACACGATTCGCCTCACCAATGTGGATCTCAGCGACGCGACCCTGGTGGATGCCATGCTGCTGCGTACTCTGTTTCGCAACGTTGATATTACTGGCGCTGATTTTTCAGGGGCCATTCTCGACCGGCTGCAAACCAAAGCGCTGTGCAGCGTGGCGACGGGGGTGAATTCAAAAACGGGGGTGGCGACGAAGGAGTCTTTGGGTTGTCAATGATTCTGGGCTGTATAAAAAATCGGCTTTACTTAGAGATTGGCTTTATTAGGGATATGGCGCTTTAAGGGATACTGGATCGCGCGTCGTTACGCTAAGAGAATCCCAAGCAATAAATGATCCAACGGATTCACCCTAGGATGGGCATGGGCGATCGCTTGCGCTCATCGCCAAGGCTTTGTAGAGGATGGGCACGAAAGCTTTGCCCATCCTCCTGAAGTGGGAGAGATCATTTTTTTAGGTGGCGCACTCTAAAAGGATAGCGCTACGCACTGCTAGATAAGAGTATTGGCCATGCGAGAGAATTGGGAATGGATGCGGAGATGATACAGCACCGAGTGGGGATTATTGGGGGGGGACAACTGGCTTGGATGATGGCAGCGGCGGCCCAGAAATGGCATATCCAACTCACCGTGCAAACGCCATCGCCGACAGATCCCGCTGTGGCGATTGCCCAGCACACCCTCCTGGCCCCGATTGCCGACGCTAATGCCACGGCCCAACTCGCCCGCGAAACGGATTGCATCACGTTTGAGAATGAATTTGTCGATTTAGAGGCCCTAGCCAGTTTGGCGGCTCAGGGGGTTTGCTTTCGTCCCAGTCTGGCCACACTGACGCCGTTACTTGATAAGTATTCCCAACGGAAATTCTTTCAGTCCCTGGGGTTGCCCACCCCCCGTGTCGCCCAAGTCGATCCCCAAAGCGTCCCGTATTGGGACTATCCCGTGGTCATCAAAACGCGGCGACATGGCTATGACGGCCAGGGAACGTTTGTGGTGCAATCGGCAACGGAAGGCGCAGCTTTATTGCAGCAACTCGGCGATCGCCCCCTCTTGGTAGAAGACTTTATTCCCTTTGATCGCGAGCTGGCAGTAATTGCCGCCCGCTCTGTTCGGGGAGATGTGGTGCTGTATCCGCTGGTCGAAACCCAGCAAGAAGATCAAGTCTGTCGGCGGGTATTTGCCCCCGCAGAGGTTACGGCAGCACTTGTGGCTCAGGCAACGGCGATTGCAGAAACTCTATTTCAGGCTTTAAACACGGTGGGAGTGATGGCGATCGAGCTGTTTCTCACCCGCGATGGCAACCTGTGGATTAACGAAATCGCACCTCGGGTGCATAATTCGGGGCATTTTTCCCTGGACGCCTGTGTTACATCGCAATTTGAGCAACACCTGCGGGCGGTTTGCGATTTGCCCTTGGGCAGTACCGCGATGCACTGTGATGGAGCTGTAATGGTGAATCTCCTGGGCTATGAAGACTCCGTAAATGATTATTCAGAGAAACGCCAAACCTTGGCAAAAATTCCCAATGCCCATGTCTATTGGTATGGCAAAACCGAGTCTCGTGTGGGGCGTAAGTTAGGCCACGTGACGGTGTTGTTGACAGGCGCAGCAGCAACGCGGGACGCGGCGATCGCCCTAGCGCAGCATATCGAGTCCCTTTGGTATCCCGAGAAGCAAAACAACATCTCCTCAGTCTGAGGTCAAACGATGTCAAACGGATGTCAAATTTTTTATCACAACAGCAACGGGAAGCTCTTAAAGCGACCGCTGGCTACCCTGCGGGAAGCAAACTACGACTCTGCTCAGCCGGCGGAAGATTGCTCCCTTCGACTCCGCTCAGGGAGCAATCCGCTCAGGAAACAATCCGGGTCGGCTCAGGGAGCAATCCGGGTCGGTAGATTCTTTTATTTCCTAAGTATCCAACTGTTGGATAAGTCGCGTCGGATAATTTGCATTGATACAAGTTATCCCAGTCTGACCCTCACCTAGTAATACTCCCGAGAAATGGGGAGATCCAGCCACCGACTCAATTCCTGAGCCAACCATTCCAACTCCGCTCGAGAATTCACGGTCACGGCACAGGTTTGGGTTCCGATCCAGAGCACAACCTGTCGCTGATTAGCCCTTGGGGGCACCGTTAATTTCCAAACATGGCGTTTTGGGGCATCAATAAACCGATTGAACCGCCAACCCCACAGTTCGCGCTGTACCCAGAATTGGTCTTGATTAATCTGTATGCGGGTCCGCCCAAACAGACTGGAAATCATCAGAAAGGGCAGCGCACAAAGAATCCACAGGGAGTAGGCGATCAGCGGAAACAGTAAGAGTGCAGAGAACCCAATAAACAGCAGTGTGCCACAGGAGGTGGCTTTGGGCGTACCCACATAGCGCGAAGCCAGCAACAATTCCAAGGCATCGCTATGCTGCTGGTGCTCAATTTTGCTGCTGAGGGGCTGCGACAGCCGCGCTGACCGATCGCCCGATGTCGCCACTTGGGCCGTTTGCAAACTGATTAGTGCTTTTTGAGCGGTGGCAGGCCGCTTGCTGAGGCTGGGTTCTGTCATCCACGCCAGCCACCGGGTAAAACTGGGACTGAGGTTCGTGGCCTGCTGAAAGTCTAGACGCAGATCCGTTTGAGGCAGATCAGCGGGATGCTGGCCGGTGACCAGGTAAATCAAGGTCGCTCCCAGACTATATAGATCTGAGGCCGGAACAGCCCGTCCGCCAAACTGTTCCGGCGGCATATAGCCATAGGTGCCCACTACGGTGATTGTGCCGCCTTCACGGGCAGCTAGGGTTTGCACGGAACCAAAATCGACCAAATAGACTTGACCAGGACTGTTACCGGAGCGATCGCCCAGTAGAATGTTGCTGGGTTTCAGGTCACGGTGGATGACAGCGGGCTGGCGATCGTGGAGGAATATCAAAATCTTCAGCAAGGATTGGGCCAATTGCTTGACCTCCGGTTCGGTAAAGCTGGCTCCCGACTTGAGGCGCTGTTCTAGGGATGGAGCGTTGATATAGCCTTGGACGATGGCAAAGCCTTTGCCCAAGGCCGTCTCAAATTCAAACGAATCCAAATAGGGGGGAATAGCCGAATGAGAAAGCGATCGCAGCGTTTCGGCTTCCCGCTCAAACAGTTTCAGGTCATCCCAATGAAAATCTGGGCTAAAGGTCAGCAACTTGACCACAACCTGGGCCTGGGTCTGTAAGTCCGTGGCCCG
The DNA here is from genome assembly GCA_963766075.1 of uncultured cyanobacterium. Classification (GTDB taxonomy): domain Bacteria; phylum Cyanobacteriota; class Cyanobacteriia; order Leptolyngbyales; family Leptolyngbyaceae; genus CAVYAN01. The sequence goes on from CAVYAN010000079.1 coordinate 30,296, forward strand.
CCAGGTTTGCCGTCCCGCTTTTTTGCCGAGGAGGTAGGTGGGCTGATAGCGATCGCCCAGTAGGGGCAGTGGTGCTTCCCGCGCGCCATCGTCAGCATACGAGGAGAAACCTGGATCAGATAAAGATGTCATACATGCACGTCATAGACAGCCGAACCTCAGCCAGCCTGCTGCATAAATTCAACCCGAACAGAATTTATTGCCACGGTGCGAGGCTACTCCTGTTCTAACACCCACTAGAGGGTTCTTGGTAATCTTGGGCAAGACGGCCAATGGTGCGATGGATTAGTCCTGGAGCAACCCTGTGGGCAACCTCACCGCTCAGCCGTGCAAACAATTTGGGCCTGATATTCTTTTTCACTCATCAGATCTTGGGTGCTACGGACCCGATCCAAAAAGACAATGCCATCTAAATGGTCCAGCTCGTGCTGAAAAATCCGAGCGACAAAATCGGTCAGCTTCTGCTGATACAGTTGGCCATCACGTCCGGTGTACTCCACGGTGATGGCCGTATAACGCGGGACTAATCCCCGAAGACCAGGGACACTCAGACAACCTTCCCAGCCCAATGCTGTTGCCTTGCCATGGGCGATGATCTGGGGGTTGATCATGGCCGTTGGCGTCATGGCTGGAGCCTGGGGATAACGGGGGTTGGGGCGAGAAGCCACAATGAATAGGCGATCTCCCCGACCCGCCTGAGGAGCCGCAATGCCGACCCCGTTGGCCTGGGTCACGGTTAGAATCAGATCATCAATCAGGGTTTGTAAGCGATCGCTGGCTAAATCAATCACGGGATGCGATCGCTGCCGCAGTGCGGGGTTTCCCAATTCGATGACAGTCAACGTCTGTGCCATAGCACTCTCCAGCCCTCAGGTAAATTGTTCCAGCTAAAACTGCTCTAAGTTAATTGCTTCAATTAAATTGGAACAATTAACTTAGAGACTTAATTTTGCGCCGTTCGGGTGGGGAAGGCTTCCGGACGCACTGACAGACTTACGGTTTGATTTTGCCGCTGGACGTCAACCTGAAGACTGCCCCCCACAGTGCTTTTTTCCACGGCCTGCTGCACATCATCGGGGGTCGAGACGACCTGCCCGTTGATCTTTTGGATCACGTCACCGGGTTGCATGCCAGCCTTGGCGGCGGGAGAATTTGGCATCACCCGAAACACCAGGACGCCTTTATCCGCTTGTAGCGTGAAGTTAGCGCGGCGATCGCTGTTCACCTGCTGCTTCAGTTCGGGCGTGATGGCGGTCATGCGAATCCCCAGGTAAGGGTGGTCCACCCGACCCTTGGCGATTAATTGCTCAGCAATTTTCTGCGCCGTATTAATCGGAATGGCAAAGCCCAGTCCTTGGGCACCACTCAAAATTGCCGTATTCATGCCAATCACTTCGCCCCGTTGGTTTAGCAGCGGACCGCCGGAGTTGCCGGGATTAATCGCCGCATCGGTTTGAATGAAGCCCACCCGCTTGTCGGAGACGCCAACCTCAGAACTGCGGCGACCGGTGGCGCTAATAATGCCAACGGTCACCGTATTGTCTAGCCCCAGGGGATTGCCGATGGCGATCGCCCATTCACCAGGGCGCAGGGTTTCGGAATTCCCCATGGCCACAGCCGGTAAATTATTGGCTTCGACCTTGACCACCGCAACATCCGTGAGGGAATCGGCCCCCATCACCCGCCCGCGCAGTTCCCGGCCATCTTTTAGCAAAACTGTCACGGTATCCGCGCCTTCGACCACATGGGCATTGGTGAGGATCAAGCCATCGGATTTAATAATAAATCCTGAGCCAGTACCCCGTTCTACACGCTCGCCCGACTGCTGGGGCAACTCGTCGCCAAAGAACTGTCGGAAAACCGGATCGTTAAAGACAGCAGGTACCCGGTTGCGGACTGTGCGGGAAGCATTAATCCGAACCACCGCAGGGCCAGTGCGATCAACGGCATTGACCACGAAGTTCGTATCGTTGCCCGCGAGAATACCACCGCTGCGGCTGGCCTGGGCAATTTCTGTGGGGGCTGCGGTTTGGGCGATCGCGGTGGGTTCTCCCGTTAGGACTCGTCCGCCCACGATGGTGGCTCCAGCGCCCAGCAAGGGCAGCAACAACAGAATTGCGGGCTGCTTCCAGCGCCCGAAGCGGTGGTGCTGAGAGCCAAGTTCTACCGTGCCGGAGGGTGCATGGTTGGGTTTTTTATCAAAAATAGTCATAGGAGTCTGCCAAGGTGCTTGTGAGTGCAGGGAGTTGTGGGTTTAACGTGAGCTTAACGTTCACTCTATCCAATCTAGAAACGGCGTATGACTTTGGGGTAACAGGTCCATCACAGCGGCATGAAGTTCCATGGATTTGGCATACATTTGGGATACTAATAAGGGGATAGACGGTGAGATCGCCTCTTTTGTTGCGTTTAAACCGCGATTGCTCTGAAGCTACCCGCTATGAATTTTACTGGGTTCGCTGCCCCTAGCCAACCCTGCGACCGACTCCCACTCCCCACAATAAAATTCGGAATAAACCTGCTGCATGTTTGTGCTCACCAATGATGATGGTATCGACGCCCCCGGCATTCAAGCGCTGTCTTTGGCCCTCCAATCCCTGAATCATCCCAGCCTAACAGTCGCCCCCCGCGATCACCAGTCGGGCTGTGGACATCAAGTCACAACGCACGCCCCCATTCAGGTCAGTCAGCGATCGCCATTTGTTTTTGCTGTTGCGGGTACCCCAGCGGACTGCACCCGCATTGCCCTCACGCACCTTTGCCCCGATGCCCAATGGGTGCTATCGGGAATTAATGCGGGCGGTAATTTAGGCGCGGATGTGTACATTTCCGGCACAGTCGCCGCCGTGCGGGAAGCGGCGTTGCATCGTGTGCGTGGAGTTGCCATTTCCCACTTTATCCAGCGGGGGCGAGCCATTGACTGGTCTGTGGCCACCGCTTTGGCAACCCACGCCCTAGCCGATTTGCTGCAACGCCCCTTGTCTCCAGGCTGTTTCTGGAATGTGAATCTGCCGCATTTAACAGTTGACGATCCTCTACCCGAAATGGTTTTTTGTCCCCCCTGTACCCAGCCACTGCCCGCTGCCTATCGCGTTGAGGGAGATCTCTTCCATTACGCGGGCAAGTACGGGGAACGCCAGCGCGATCGCGGAGCCGATGTCGAAGTTTGTTTTTCTGGGAAAATTGCCGTCACTCAAATCTCGATCTGAGGTGTAGCACCCCGCGCCACCACCACTTATTACCACTTACAGAATGTCCGCAGGCAAGGCTTTCTGCTTGGCTTTGCGTTTATTGCGATGGCGTACCCGAATAGCTTGATCCAACGGCACGCCCGCCATAGGAATTTCTTGATAGCGGCGATCGTCTTCTAATCGACGCAGTTCCGTATAGTCCACCCAGTGGATGCAGTCTACAGGACAGGTATCAATCGCTTCTTGGATCAGCTCATCGCTATCGCCGTCTTGGCGGACTACCCGCGATCGCCCATAGTCCGGCTCGATGTAAAACGTATTGCGGGCCACATGGGCACAGTGTTTGCAGCCAATACAAACCAACTCGTCCACATAGACCCCGCGCTGTCGATTCAGCCCCCCCAATTCCGGCTCGAACCCGGTGCGCTCTGCCGAGCCCCGTAAAAAGCCACCTAACTCAGGCTCAAGTCCTAGGGGTTGTGTATTGTCATGTGGCTCAAGACTCATAGGAATCATTTCTCCTAGAATTTGCCTATCAAGGGGCAGAGGAGTTTCATGTTAGCCAGAAAAAATCTAGTAGCGTTGGGCCTTCTAGCGATCTTCCCAAACCCCTCTGCACGACTAGGGACTTTAGGCGCGACTACGCGCTCCAGCGCTGAAGCACTACGCGAATGGAACCATCTGAGTTTTGTTGCTGTTCTGCTACCTGAAATCCCTTCTGGGTGGATTCAGTAACCACAGTATGGTAAGCGTAGCGCTGGGTCACTCGACCCAGAAACCGATCTACAGTCGATTCCTGCTTCCAATATTGCAGATCCGCCACGAGTTCGTACTCTGTCCCATTCCAACGAAACCCAATGTCATAGCCATTGTCCTGCTCGATGGCAACTTCTGCGGTTTCGGTTAGCCCTCGGTATCCCCGCACCGGACAAGGCCCCTGCTTCCAGTCCACTCCCAAATCTGTGAGGGCAGCTTGCAATGAGGAAAGATTGCGAATTTGGGTTTTGATTTGGCTAAAGTGTGACATGGCAGTTTATTAGGGAGTTAAAGGTTGGATAAAAACAATCCCCGCATAGGGAGGCGTTCGCACAAAGCAGACATTGAAAACGGCACGCATTGAAAACGTCAGCAAAGCGTAAGCATCGAGCACTATCAAACCAATCGGGCCATAGCCCCGGGGCCAATTACCAGGACGTAAACGTAGCCTGGGTGGTGGCAGTAGCCGCATTCTGAACAGTGGCGGCAAAGTATTCAGCGGTGGATTCTTGATGCAGAACCCGCCCGAGCTGAGCTTCAATGGCTTCTGTGACTTCGGCGCAGGAAGAGCCTATGATACCCGTAACTTTTTCCTGAACTCGGCCATCGGGATAGATGATGAACTCTAATGTCTCCATGCTTTTTCTATGATGCTTCCTAATTATTTTGGGGAATCTCGGGAATCTATTTTGGAGAATTTTGGGGGAATAAAGCTGAGCCTTGTGAACAGAGTCCAGTAACCGAAACGCTATCGTGGGATAGTCGGAGAGATGTGGCTACATGCAGTTATATTTAGTCGCGAAATTCCACATTTCTTGCAACCTGTTTTAACAAAAGTTATGAATCATAGGGCTTTTGGCTCACGTATTTGTTAGTTTCGCTTAACTTCGCAGCCCAGTCAAGCGCTCGTTTCTCAATGGGTCGCCTTGCTTAGGGTCGCCTTGCCGATCGAGGCCCCATCACAATAGCCCCGTCACAATAGCAATACGGGGATTATTTGCCGTATCGCATTTGTGTCAGGCGTTGTTTTGCCTCTGGGTCCAGACTATGGCCCAGGGTACGTCCGATATGCCGCCGGGATTGGGTTTGTTTTCGCAACACCCGTTGGGCAATCATTTCAACATCCGCCGCCAAGCGATCGGCGGACATTAATTCTGCTCCGTAGCCTTGAACAGTTAACTGTTGGGCGCGATCGGACGTGGCTACGATCAAGCGCTGGTTAAACTTGCGTAAATCGTGGCGAAAGTCGGCGCAGGCTTTTTCGATGTAGGTATCTGCCGTTTGGCCAAAGTCGGTGTAGTGGACGGAAAGGTTAGCTGTGATGATTTCGGGGACCCCGGCAGATTCCCGATACTGGGCGTCGAAGATGACACGGGTATCAAATCCTTGGTAGGCACTGTAGCCAGTTAATTGCTCGACCAGGCAGCGCCGGGATGCCTCTAGGCCATCGCGATCGCGCACAGCTTTTAGTCCTGTCCAAGCGCCCAGGATGTTGTAGCCATCAACTAACAGAATTGCCTGCGGAGTCAGACGCGGCATAAGCAAGAACTACTGCATGGGTACTAGATTATTCAACCCGGATTAGCTCAATAATCACATACTGCGTTGAGTTCTGTGAAGCCTGCTGCTCTGTAAAGATTAGACGATGGCGTCCTAGGTCGGTAAAGTCATGAGCCGTTGCTTAAGCCGCTGGGGGGCACCTTGATCGGTCACCTTGCCATTTTCTAGCAGAAATGCGCCGTCGGAGTAGTCCAATTCTTCGAGGCGATGGGTCACCCATAGAGCGGTCAATCCTCGGCTTTTGACAAGGTGCTGCACTTGGGCCACGAGTTCCAACTGGCTGTCGGGGTCGAGCAGGGCGGTGGGTTCGTCAAGCAAGAGGACAGGACAATGGCGGGCGATCGCGCCAGCGATCGCCACTCGCTGCTTTTGGCCGCCACTGAGGGCGTAAATCGGCCGCCGCATTAGATGGAGCAAACTAACGGCATCCAGGGCCTCCTCAACCCGCTGGCGAATCTGCAGGGGTGTCAGTTGTTCAGCGACTAATCCAAAAGCGACATCAGCCCCAACCGTTGGCATCACCAGTTGATGATCGGGGTTTTGGAAAACGAAGCCCAAGGGCGAGGGCACTTGAATCTCTCCCGACTGGGGCTTGAGCAAGCCTGCTAGTAATTTGAACAACGTAGATTTGCCGCTGCCATTGGTACCCAGGAGCATCCAAAACTCTCCCGGCGGGACTTCCAGGCTACACTCATTCAAAACCTGGCCCGCTTTCTGCCAGTTAAAGCACAAATTGCGTACATGGATTGCGCCACTGGGAGCTACGGGGGAGTTCATTCGGCTAGGGCAAAGAAACCGGGAGAGTTGGATTTTCCAGAGGAGGATTTTTCGGAAACTTGGACGGCGGAAATCTCACTGCTGAGAATGGCAATTCGCTTGCCTTCCTGTTTCTCGCAGGTCAGTTCCAAAATTTTGGGGGTGCCGCTGGTAATGGCTTCCAGAATTTGCTGATAGAGTGCATCTGCCCCTTCCTTTTCTTTGCGCTGCACTGAAAAGGGCATGGGGGTGTACTTCAAAATTAATTCGATGGTGAACATGGAGGGATTATGTCTCGCGAAACCAGGACTATGGTAACGCAAAACGCAAAACTCCCCCTAAAACATCCATTCCAGGACAAGACTGACCCGGCTGTCTTTGCGCTGGGGGGCGTTTTGGGCTTGGATATCGGTGGCGATGCGCAGTTGGGACGTGAGAGCATAGCCAAGAGAGAGCGTCGTCAGTCCAACTTCCTGCGGAGTGCCGGGGGAAACCCAAGTTTGACTGAAAGAGAGATCGGCGGCACCGGTACGCGATGGCACGGCGAGGAGCTTTAGGCCAACCGTCAGCCCCTCAGTCGTGTGGCGGGCGGTTTCTACGTGCTGAAAGCCCAGAATGGGAGCAATGTTCAGGGGTTTGCCCAAGGGCCGCAGATAGTAATGGAGTTCGGTACTCCAGGTCGTGGAGGGGGACGATACTCCCCGCTTGGGATCCTGTTCGCGCCCTGCCCATTGATATTCTGCATTGAGGGTCAGTCCTGTTCGCCCTAGGAAGACATCGCGCAGGCCCAGGGTCAGGCCACTGGCATGATTGGCGGCAGGGTATTGAGAATAGCCCAGACGCAGTCGGGTGCGGAAGCTGGGATCATTCTGCATATCGTCAAGGACATTGGGTACGGTTTTGAGCCAGCGTTGGAGAACGGGACTGGATTGGATCAGGGCGGGATCGAGATCGAGGGGGCGATCGCCGATTTCAGCAGAAGCGGGCAGTGCTGGACTGATACTAGGAGCGGGTGCGGCCTGGGTGGCTGAAGGCTGGCAGACCAGATAAAGCCAGACCAGGCAGGCACTGGGGCCTAGACTGCAGGCGAAATGGCGCATTAATTAAATTTTGGATTTTGGATTTTGGACTTAATTTCGGAGAGTGCCGCCCTATACTGAATAGTCTGGAAGTGCTAATCGCCTGGAAGCGCTAAGCGGGAGCGCTGTACAGAATAGCTGTAACAAAATACAAGTACTGGACTAAGTATATGGGAAGTGAAGTCAGGTCTGTGGTGGGGCGCGGTATTCCGTTGACGGGCAATGATGTGGATACGGACCGGATTATTCCGGCGCGGTTTTTGCGTTCGGTAACGTTTGATGGCCTGGGAGCGCAGGTGTTTGCGGACGATCGCAGCCAAATGAACGGTCAGCATCCGTTTGACCTCCCCCAGTACCAGGGCGCGACGGTGCTGGTCGTGAATGATAATTTTGGCTGTGGCTCGAGTCGGGAGCATGCGCCCCAGGCCATTGCGAAATGGGGCATTCGGGCAATTGTCGGGGAAAGCTTTGCGGAGATTTTCTTTGGGAACTGTGTGGCCATGGGCATTCCCTGCGTGATCGCGGATGCAGCGACGGTGCAGACGGTGCAGTCCCAACTGATGGCGAATCCCCATGTAGAAATGGCGGTCGATCTGGAGGCAATGCAGGTCCGATGCGGGGATTTTAGCGGTGCGATCGCCTTGTCAGAAGGGCCACGCCAAATGATGATAGCCGGGACTTGGGATGCCTGTGGCCAACTGGTAGCCCAGGCGGAGCAGGTGCGGGCCACGGCGGCGAAATTGCCCTATATGGCTTGGGCGTGACCCCAGAGCGGCAATCGGCAACTGGCAGCAGGGCAGGTCTTACATCGAAATCATCTGCCGAACGCGATCAGCGGTGGCCGGGGCCAGCAGCACGCCATTGCGGTAGTGCCCAGAGGCCAGGATGATGTTGGCATATCCCGGTAGCCACTCCACAACGGGGGCAGGGCGACCCTCGGGCCGGGGGCGCAGTCCTGACCATGTTCGCAGGATTTCGCCTTCGCCCAGGGCAGGACAAAAGGCGATCGCCTTTTGAATTACGGCTGCCAACCGTTCGGGCTGCGGTTGCTGGATCGCGATCGCGTCAGGCATCACATCTGGAAACTCTACGGTTGCCCCGACCCAATAGTCGCTATTCCCGAGGGGCACAATGTGGACATCGTCGCCCGTGATCACGGGCTGGCGTACGGAGTTCCCCAAAGAATGGGGCAACCGCAGATGAGCCGCCTGCCCTAAGACAGGTCGAATATCCACAGGCTGATTCAGGTGACTCGTCAGGGGCGTCGATCCTAAACCCGCCGCAATCACTAGCCAGTCTACGTTCAGGCTGGAGAAGGCAGTATGGACACTCCGGCAATGGTGCTTAGCCATAACTCCGCCCTCTCCAGCCTCGGCAACATCAGCAGCAACAACCGCTTGGCCAAATTGAAAGTTCACCCCATTTTGCTCAGCGGCATCCACCAAGGCAAGCGTCGTGGACACAGGGTCAAGCTGGCGATCGCCCGGTGAATAAACGGCTCCCAGAACGCCTGCAAGGTTCAACTGCGGATACCCCAGAGCCAGAGCACTGGGATCGTACAACTCCAGCGAATACCCCTGAGCCTCCCGCACCGCAGCCAGTGATCGCCAAGTGGCCACATCCTCCCCGACAAAGCAAATCCGCAAAATTCCTTCGCGGTTGTAAGGAATTTTGCGGCCCGTTTTTGCTTCTAATTCGGGAATCCACTGGTCATAGCGCTGAATCCCGCGCAGACGCATCTTGAGCCGATCTCCCTTCGTTTTTTGGCTGATGGCGGCCATCAATACACCCAGGGCAGCCCCAGTGGCGGCTTGGGCGGGTTGGTTTTGATCGATCACCGTGATGGCGAGCCCCAATATCTGGCTGAGTTCATAGGCGATCGCTGCACCCACAATACCGCAGCCCACCACCACCACATGCTTCATAACCTAGCCTTGGGGGAGACTTTTCACTAGGGCATCCAAGTCTCGCAGAACTTCTGCATAGTTGCGAATAGCATCTTTGTAGACTTTGGCCTGTGCCGCTTGGTCAATGCTCACCAAATTGGTCGAAATGGCCTTAGCCAGTTGGCGGACTTCTTTGCGGGCTGTTGGGAACAGGGTTTGAGCCAGATTGGACATTTTGACACGAATTTCGCCAAGGGGCCCCCGCACAAAGGTACGGACGTTAACCCAGTCCTGGGCTTGAATCTGCTCGGCCAGTTCCGGAAGGCGATCGCGCATTACCGTCAAATCCGCCGCGTAGGCTTGAATCTGCTGAACTTGTTCTGGGCTGTAGGTCAGGGGTTTGGCAACCTTTGCAGCACTGCACCCATTGATGAATACCGATGCCACAAACGCCAGCAGGATTGCAATAACAGACTGATATTTACGCATAGTTCTCTTAACCAACTCTCTTAATCAACTCTTACTCAGCAGCGCTGCGGCTTGTATGAGCGAGCCGCACAAAGGGCTGAGCAACCAAAACTATACCAAGTTAGGACGCGCAAATTTTAGCTGAAATTTTAATTGGAATTTTAATTGGGATTAACTACCCACCCGCACATCCATGATCGGTAGGTCAGTAAAGTCGTAGTTAAAGCCTTCAAGTTCAATCTTGTTACCAATCTTTACTTTGTTACCCCCCATCACCGGGCCATCTTTGGTGATTTGGGCCGTGCCCTCAATCGTGACCAAAAAGTCCTTGCTCAGATTGGCTTCAGGTCGCGGATCAGGCATGACTTTTACAGAACCATTGGGCTGAGGCACGATCGTACTGCGGGTCAACTCTTGCACAGCCTTAATCATCACATCCCCATGGGGCTGGTTGCGAATCACAATGCTGGTCTTATCGCCCGGTTTTAAGAGACTGGCCGCGCTTTGAATACCGATGCTGCGGGCGATGACATCCACTTGCACCGATTTCATATTGGCCCCCAACTGGGCCACCCCAGAGGTACTTGGCAGCAGTACGCCAATCAGCACCAGCAGGATAACCAGTGCCGCCCCGACATCGAGAATGCTAACTTTTCCAAACAACCGACCTTGAGAATCCACAATAGCCATAGAACGACTTACCGCGTACAACTGGCGTGAAGCATCCAAAAATGCTCCACAAAGCACCCATCAGTTTACATGGATTTTGGATTTTAGATTTTGGATTTTGGAGCCAATCCAAAATCTAAAATGGCTCACAGGGTGGCGGGCTGCCCAGAGACGACGGGGGCGATCGCGCTGAGTTTCAAATCGGGGTGATCGGACTGCACTTGGCCCAAATTCCAATCATTGCGGAACAGCAGCACGGGACGATTCCAGCCGTCTTTCACTACAACGGTATTGAACAGGCGACCGACTTTTTCTAGAGCCTCCCAACCGTCTTCCACCCAACGGGCCACGCTGTAGGGCAGCATTTCGAGGCCAGTCTCAACGCCATATTCGTTTTGCAGACGAAACTGAACCACCTCAAATTGCAGTTGGCCCACGGCAGCTAGGATGGGGTCACGCTTGGCCTCATCGGCGGAATACATAATTTGGACGGCACCTTCCTCCTGCAACTCTGTCACCCCTTTGCGAAACTGCTTGAACTTGGAGGGGTTGGGATTTTTCAGATAGGCAAACAGTTCCGGAGAAAAGCAGGGAATGCCCGCATATTCCAGCTTAGAGCCAACATAGATGGTATCGCCGATCGCAAACATGCCTGGATTATTCAAACCAATCACATCGCCGGGATAGGCTTCATCAATCACTTCGCGATCCTGGGCAAAGAGCTTCTGGGGCCGAGACAGGCGAATACTCTTGCCAGTGCGGGCATGGCTGACTAGCATGTCCTTTTCAAACTTGCCGGAACAAACGCGGACAAAGGCGATGCGATCGCGGTGCCGGGGATCCATATTCGCTTGCAGCTTAAACACAAAGCCGGAGAATTCCGGATAGCTGGGGGCAATTTCACCCTTGGTGCTGTCATGGGGACCGGGTTTCAGCGCATACTCCAAAAAAGTCTGGAGAAACAGCTCGACACCAAAGTTTGTCATGGCACTACCAAAGAAAATCGGGGTCATTTTCCCTTGGTGGACCAGATCTAAATCGACATCCGGAGCCACGCCTTCCAACAGTTCCAACTCATCTTTGAACTGGTAATACAGATCTTTTTCTAGGAGTTCTTCAATCCGAGGATCACCCAATTCGAGAATGGTTTCGCGCGCTTCTTTGCGCCCGTGGACACTGCGCTCAAACAGATGAATTTGGCGGGCATGGCGATCAAAGACGCCCTTGAAGCGATCGCCCATCCCAATCGGCCAATTCACCACATAGGTTTGCAACCCCAATTCCTTTTCAATCTCGTCCAAAAGCTCCAAGGGCTCTCGCCCCGGACGATCCAACTTATTCACAAAGGTAAAAATCGGTAGGCCCCGCAGGCGACACACCTCAAATAACTTGCGCGTCTGCGGCTCCAAGCCCTTAGCAGCGTCAATTAGCATCACCGCATTGTCTGCGGCGGCCAACGTGCGATAGGTATCTTCACTAAAGTCTTGGTGTCCCGGCGTATCCAGCAGATTAATCTGACAATCTTGGTAGGCAAACTGCAACACCGTCGAGGTAATCGAAATTCCCCGCTGCTTTTCCATTTCCATCCAGTCCGAGGTCGCATGGCGCTGCTCTCGGCGGGCTTTAACGGCCCCTGCCTCGTGGATTGCGCCTCCATACAGCAGCAGTTTTTCCGTCAGCGTGGTTTTACCAGCATCCGGGTGAGAGATGATGGCAAAATTACGGCGACGATCAACCGCGCGTTTCAGTTCAGCTTGAAGTTCGGTGGACATGATGGGCGTTAACGGGAGGTTAGCTATTTTAAGGATAGCGGGAATTGGAGAAGCAGGATGCGTCCATCCAGGGAAGCGGGATGGGCCCATCCACCAGAGGCGAGGAGCAGGGCATAGCCCCCCTGGCTCCATTTACCCCACTGCCCCATTAGTGAAATTCTGGGAACCTCGCTGTATAGTGGCACTGTAGGAAGAATTCTAGGTGACTTGGGGGTTGTTAATACGATGCAAAGTCCTGAAACCTTTGACAGCGATCAGCGCAAGCTGCTGTCGCTGTTGTGTCATGGGTCGATTTTTATTAGCTTAGCGATCGCGCCGATTGCGGTCCCCCTAGTGTTGCTATTTATCTCTACTGATCCCGTGGTCAAAAGCAATGCCAAAGAGGCCCTTAACTTTCACCTGAATATTTGGTTTTGGGCCGTGGTACTGGGCATTATCTTTTTTATCCCAGGACTAATTGCTGGCCTGCTGTCTTTCCTCACCTTTGGGCTATCAGGAATTTTATTTGGTATTTTGTTCGCGCCTTTGGCGCTGCTGGGTGCAGCTTGGCATTGGGGATTGCCAATTTTTGGAATTCTTCACTGTCTGGCCAATTCTGATGAGCCCTATCGCTATCCGTTTATTGTGCGGGTGCTGTAGGGGGGCGGGTTACTGTAGAGGCGGTTACCGTAGACTGGGTGCTCTCAGGTGGGCACCCAAAAAAATTGCTCCGCGACCCAGATTTCGCGGAGCAGTGAAGTACAGTTAAACGCTCACTTACGATTATTAGCGAAAACCTAAAGTTCTGCATCTGCCATGTGACAGTTTTCTAAAAGCCGCTAGCCGGTCTAAAATCTTAAGTTTTTGCCAGAACGTCAAAAACTTGAAGCTTTGCGAATTCATAAAATACCCACACCCGAGCTGCAACTGCACTCAGTCCTTATCCGTTGGTCGTTGGAGTGAGCGCAGCCGACATCTACCTTTGAGAGTCAGGAGGCTTTTTGAAGGGAGACTTTTTGAAAGGATTCTCCTGTTCAAGCTTGCTCCCTGAGCGCAGTCGAAGGGAGCGATCTCTCGCTGGATGCGCGTAGCCGTAGTCCGCTTTCCGCAGGGTAATCAGCAGGTCTATTATTTGTTGGAAATTGCCTTAGGCCGTCGCAACGGCTAAATGCCGCTGGACAACCGTGACTAATTCTTCTGTCCAGTGATTGACCATCTCGTCCGTGGCTGCCTCAACCATGACGCGAATCACCGGTTCGGTACCCGACGCCCGTACCAGGATTCGTCCTTGATCACCCATCCCTGCTTCAGCATTCGCGATCGCCTGCTGGACAGGCTCACAATCTTTCCAGTTCAGGCGGCGATCGCGATCGTCCACCCGGACGTTTTTGAGCAGTTGGGGATAGGTCTGAAAACTGTCATCCACCAGATCGGATAGGGAGCCTTCCGCCTGCTGGACCAAAGCCGCCAGGTGCAGTGCCGTCATTAGGCCGTCCCCACTCACGCCGTAATGGGGACAAAGAATATGTCCCGACTGCTCACCCCCCAGCATAGAACCATGGCGCAGCATCTCTGCATGGACATACTGGTCGCCTACCGCTGCCCGGATTAAGGTGCCGCCTTGGCCCGTCCAAGCGCGCTCAAAACCCAAGTTGGACATAACGGTGGCCACAATGGTATTGCCGGGAAGCTTGGCTTGGTGCCGCAGGGTTTGCCCCCACAAATAGAGAATGTAGTCGCCATCAACGGTACGCCCCTGACCATCGACCGCCAAGACCCGATCAGCATCACCATCAAAGGCAAATCCAATGTGGGCGTTGTGAGCCTGCACAGCGGCCTGTAATGCCCCTAGGTGGGTAGACCCGCAATTGACATTAATGCGATCGCCATCCGGTTGGTCATGCAGACAGATCACCTCTTTGGCCCCCATCTGCTGGAATACGCGGGGAGCCACATGGGCTGCCGCCCCCCAAGCCAAATCCAAGACAATACGCAATCCCTTGAGCGGCAGGCCATTTCCTTGTAAGGGCTCTTGAACCGCCATCAAATAATCATTCACCAACTCCGGACGATGGTGATGGCGGCCACAGCGGCCTACCTGGATCTGCGGCAATTCAACTCTATTGCCCCGCAATGCCGCCTCTATCTGGGCCTGAAACTCTAGGGCTAATTTGCTGCCATCATGCCCAAAAAACTTAATCCCATTGTCTTCTGGCGGATTGTGACTGGCAGAGATCATCACACCGCCGATCGCGCCAGACTTATGGGTTAAATTAGCCACGCCGGGAGTGGGACATAGCCCCAAATCCCAAACTTCCAATCCCGCCGCCGTCAACCCAGCGGACAGCGCCATCGCTAGCATGCTGCTAGAATTGCGAGAATCCTGACCAATAATCACAGGGCCAATGGCAGAACCGCTGGTCTGCAAGACTTGACCCGCCCAAAAGCCAATTTGCAGCGCCAGAGGTGCGGTTAATAAATCACCTGCCCGCCCGCGAATCCCGTCCGTACCAAATAATCGACTGGCAGGCAAGTCTAATCCTCCCCACCCAGAAGCCAAGCGCGCCTGAGTCAATGCAATCTGCGGTGATACCTGAGATGATTCCGCCGTTAGTATCCCTGCCGAGTCTCCTTTCAGGACCGATGCTGCGGGCACTTCTACCGCAGCAATCGCTGCTCCAGCAGCCGAATTATGAAGTTCATGCATCCGAACTGGCGACGAAACCATAGAGGCCCCCTTACACAACACACAACGCGAACAATAACATTTTCTTCATCATTCGTTGCGTTAACTGTCTAAGTTATTCCCCAAATCTTCATACACCAACTTCTAATAACAAAATTTGTACAGTTTCCCAGGTCAACGCTTGATCCAAGTATTGCGGATGCTGGGGATTATACGGAGCCTGGAGGCGGCGATCGCAACAATTTCTGCCCCCTCCGGCAGCACAGCCACATCTGGATCAAATGCCGTCGGTTTCATTAGCGAACTGGAAAACCCCTTAAACACCAAAATCTCATCCATGACGCCATTCACTCGCGCCGTCACCACCAACACTTCCTGCCGGCGCTTTGTCGTATATTGCTCTAACCGCTCTAAAGGAGACATTCCAGAACATCCAAAAATCGACATTTGCACGGCGACATCTGAACATCAACCCAGTGGCCTCAATCCAGTGGCCTCAATCTAGACAGTGCCGCACGCTACTGCTCCAACGCTGATCGCCCCTGCTTGCCCAACCGTACAAACACAAAATAAGCCAGATAGAGCGCGTATACAACCAGTCCAACAATTCCCAAGAAGGCCAGGAAAAAGGGCTTGGTCGTCGAATGAAAAATTTCGCGAAAGGCCCAAGGCACCTCTAACCAGGGACGGCAAAAGCCGTCTCCTCGGACCGCTTCCGAACTCATCAGTGCACAGCGCAACATGGGAATCTGGACCAACACTCCCAAGGCACAATACAGCGATAGAGCCCAGCGCCAAGCCATAAAGCCCAACTTTAATTGGCTATCTGGCTGCTCCGCAATTTCTTCATTCAAATCGACCCAAAACCACAGCGACACCGGAATCAAAATCCGTGCCAACCAGCCCGTCACAAAACCAATGGGCAAAGCCCCCATGAGCAGGTAAACCGTAATTGCCAGCAAACTTGCAACCCGCCAGTAAATCAGCAGCAACTTCTGAATGCCTTCCGTCTTTTGCACCAGCGCCCAAATCATCAGCGCCAAAGGCACGAATACCGTAAACAGGAGCGCCAATCGGTACTCGGTCCAAACGTAGGTAGAAAACCAGGAAGGGGTAGGCATGGGAAAGGAGAAAATGGGGTTTACTGGGGATTAGCTAAGGTGAAGGGGCACTAAAAATTGGCGCACTGTAAAAATTGGCGCACTGTAAAAATTGGCACGCAGTGGAAATTGGCGCGGTAGAAATTGGTGCACAGTGGACAATAACCCAAAGAAAAACAGGTCGCCAAAAAAACAAGTAGCCGAGTGCCATTTAAGCACCCTTGCTACTTGTTCAGTGCAAAACTTTTGTTGAAAAGGGCAGAGGATTGTCTTTCACCTGCCGATGAACCGATGCACTAATCGTCGTAAAGACGGCACTCGTCTGCTTCTGGGTTGTCATCGCAATATTTTTCCAGGGATGTCTTTTTGACCGCTTGCTTTTGATGAGATGCTTCAGCTTGAAGCTCTTCAACAGCATCCCAAGCTGCAGCACATGCAGCCGAATCGGCACCATTGACATCGCAAGCGGCACGGGCTTGCTCGAGCTCTTCTGCAATCTTTTCTTGAATATCACTCATGAATTTTAATTCCTGTCACGCTCGTCAAAACGGAAGTGTCCACCTCTAATATTAGCTTCCTAGACGATGTTCCGCTAGGGGAACCCTGCGAGACCCCACAAGGATACGCCTTTTCCTGGAAGTCGTGGGAGTTTCCAGCTACTCTGATAGGGAGAACGGTGCACACAATCAGTCAGTGCACACAATCAGTCAGTCGCATGGCTTGCGTGGGCTACGGCTGGTTTAGGAGGTGCAGAGGTAAAAAATACCGATGGCAGCGGGACTGCGTTGATCCTGGGTGAGGTATTTCCGCTAGCCTGCATGGGTAACTGAGCCGCCGATCCAATTTCCTGGCCTGGGAGTTTGCCCACAAACACTTGCCCAGAGACAACTGTCTGCCTACAATCAACTGTCTGCATAAAGGGGATTCTATGACTGCTGCATCCAATCATCACGCTATGCAATGGGTCAGTGCTTTATCCACCCGTCCATCTTTGGAGGCAGCGGTGGCAGAGGTGGTTCAGCGGGCCCAAGTCGCGCTGAACTATGCCCCAGTGGATTTAGGGTTAATCTTTATTTCAGCCGCTTTCGCCAGTGAATATTCACGCTTAATGCCTTTACTAGAAGAAAAGCTGCCGGGTGTACCGTTGATTGGCTGTAGCGGGGGCGGAGTGGTTGGGATGGACCCCCATGGTCAGGCTAGAGAAATGGAGGGGGAGGCAGCCCTGAGTCTCACCTTAGCCTCGCTGCCCGGAGTTACTGTGCGGACTTTTTATTTGGGGGCAGAAGATTTGCCGGATTTAGATGCACCTCCCCAGGCTTGGGTCGATGTTGTGGGGGCGAATCCAGCGGATAACCCGCAGTTTATTTTGTTAGCCGATCCGTTTACGACCCGGCTGAATGATTTGCTCCAGGGGTTGGATTTTGCATATGCGGGGGCCGCCAAAGTGGGGGGACTGGCTAGCACAGGTGGAGTGGGCAGTCATCAAACCAGTTTGTTTTGCAACTATTCCTTACATCGTGAGGGGACTGTGGGGGTGGCGCTGAGCGGGCCGATTGTTGTGGAAACGATTGTGGCTCAGGGGTGCCGTCCGATTGGAGAACCCTATCTAGTGAAAGAGTCGGAGCGAAATATTCTAGTGGAGTTGGATCCCCAGGTACTGGATGAAGCCGGGGAAGTCTGTACGATCGCCTCGTCCCAGACTCCCCTGAAATTGCTCCAAGAGTTGGTTCAACAGTTGGATGAGAGCGATCGCCAGTTGGCCCAAACGTCTTTGTTTGTGGGCATTGCCCAGAGTGAATTTAAGCTGAAGTTGGATGCGGGGGATTTTCTGATTCGGCAGTTGATTGGGGTCGATCCAAAAACGGGAGCGCTGGCGATTGGCGATCGCATTCGCCCTGGACAGCGCATTCAATTCCACCTGCGGGATGCCAAAGCGTCTGCTTTGGATCTGGAAACGCTGCTCAAACGCTACCGCAGTCAATCCCTGGATCGGCCCAGTCCGGTGGGGGCGCTCTTGTTTTCCTGCCTGGGGCGGGGGGAAAATCTGTACAACCAGCCTGACTTTGACTCTGCCCTATTCCGCGACTATATTGACGTACCCGTGAGCGGTTTTTTCTGTAACGGAGAAATTGGTCCCGTTGGAGGAAGCACCTTCTTACACGGATTTACTTCGGTGTTTGGGATTTTTCGACAGCCATAGCGTTTTCCTTGTCTCCTGAAGGCTCCCAGCTATGCGGCCTTAAAGGAAGTGAGACGACATTATCAATGGCCTGCGCTTGCCCTGCTTTGTCGATCGCCCCAAAGGCTTCAAAGTAGCGCTGGGCCGACTCCGGAAAATGGGAAAAGTCAAACACCGTATCGCCATTGGCCACGTCTGCCCAGAAGTAGCGGAGATCGGGCAGGAGCCTTTCGGCTTCGGTCAACGAAAAACTCAGCGGCGGTTGCGTCAACAGTTGCTGCATAAAGGGGAGCGATCGCTCCCCCGATCCAATTCCGCGAGGTCGCTTGCAAGTCTGCCCAGTTGGGCAGAGTCTTGACCCGGCCCGACTCGATGTGCAAACAGCCCTGACCGGAGTGATCCATTTGCAGATTCAACACCCGATAGGGATGGGGATAACTCACCAATGATCCTGTAGTAATCTCGTAAAGCCCCTCACAGCCCGCCACATCCTGCACATGCAGATGGCCCGTGAACACCAGCTCCACCCCAAATGTTTGCAGAATCGACCGCAATTCTGGCGCATTGGCCAGCATGTAGCGTCGTCCTAGGGGATGCCGCGACTGATTCGGCAAATGTTCGACTACGTTGTGATGGATCATGACCAAAATCAGATCCTGGGGATAGGTGCTTAATACCGTCTGTAGCCACTCCAACTGCGCGGCATCCACCCGACCAATTTGCTCCCCTTCGGCGGTAAATTGAGTGGAGTTCAGCCCAATCAGGCGAAGACCGGGAAGCAGTTCCTGGGTATAGTAAAGCTGATCCGTTTGGGCATAGCCACAGTGGCGATAGTAGTCCGGGAAGTCGGATATCCCAATCGAAGCAGTATCCCGCAGCAGTACGGGCACATCGTGATTACCGGGAACCACATAGACGGGATAGGGCAGCTTGGCAAGGCGCTGGGACAGCCAATGATGATTATCGGGTTCCCCATGCTGAGTCAAGTCTCCGGGCAACAGCAAAAAATCTAAAGCCAGATCCTGGAGCTGCTCCAGGATGATTTCTAAGGCGGGAATACTCACTTCGACCAAATGGAAACGACTGGGGTGATCCCAAACGGTTTGCGGCAATGCAATATGCAGATCACTGATAATGGCAAAGCGGCAATTCAGCGGCAGGTGATTCGGAGAGGAAGCATTCAGGAAGCAATTCGGGCTCATGGATTTGGCGGTGTTTTAATCCTATTGTGATTCGTGATGAGTGATTCGTGATGAGTGATTCGTGATGAGTGATTCGTGATAGGGTAGCCAACTCAGTCGGTGGCGAATTTCAGGAGGACGCGTTTTGTCGTTTGTGCGTGTGCGAGAACATGTCAATCCCTTATCCCGTAAATATCAGACTCCGGTGGTCCCTCCGGATTGGCGGGAGATTTATGAGAATCAGAGTCTGCCGCTGCATCTAGATGTGGGCTGTGGGCGGGGCCGATTTATTCTGCAAATGGCGCAGCAATACGCAGATTGGAACTTTTTGGGATTGGAAATTCGCGAGCCACTCGTGGACCAAGCCCAGGAGTGGCGAGATGAGTTAGGACTCAGCAACCTACATTACTTATTTTGCAACGCGAATAATTCGGTGCGGCTATTGCTGGAGTCTTTACCGGCTGGGGCGTTGCATCGGGTGTCGATTCAGTTTCCTGATCCGTGGTTTAAGCGGAAGCAGCAGAAGCGGCGGGTGGTGCAACCCGGTTTGGTGGAGGATATTGCGGCGTTTTTGGTGCCGGGAGGGACCGTGTTTATTCAGTCGGATGTGCTGGAGGTGGCCGTGGAAATGCGCGATCGCTTCGAGGAGCACCCGGCTTTCCAACGCCAACACCCCGATTGGCTCCTGGAAAACCCGCTGCATGTCCCCACAGAGCGAGAGGCATCGACTCTGGAACGGGGAGAACCGGTGTATCGGGCCGTATTTAAGAAGGGGTAATGCGGCAATGAACGGCTTACATCTTCTCTCTGAGGGGTTCTACCTGAGGAGTTCTACCTGAGGGGAGTCACAGCGGGCAAGCTGGCCTCTAGCTTCAGGCAATTTAACCCATTCACATGCAGTTGGTATTCGACCTTATCCATGAGGCGATGCAGGATGAGCCAGCCATAGCCACCCTCTTGTTTCGCATCGGGTGCAGGCGGAAGGTAGGCATTAATATCGAAGCCGCCCCCCTGATCCCAAATTTCTAGGGCAATGTCCCGATCTTTAAGTTCCAGTCGAATTAAAATGGGCAAATTGGGTTGCTCGCGGTGGGCGTGGCGGACCACATTAGAATAGGCTTCCACCAAAACTAGGCGGAGGCGGCTGGCTTGACAGGTCCAGTCCACTTGATCGCCAACTTCAAGTTCCAGGCTGCTCAGGAGCCAGGTTTCAACGATGTGGAGGAAGCGGATGTCGCTGGGGACACGCAGTTCGGTTTTCATAGCCTAAAGGATCTCCAGAGCCAGAATAGTTTGATCATCTTCTTGAATCGGGTTTTGTGCGCGGATCTTGTCTAGGAGGTGGTGCAGATCCAGCGGCTTTTGTTCCTGAGTAAGGAGCTGCCAAAGCCCTTCTTGTTGGAGCATGGGATGGGTGGTAAGAGCGGAGGTTGAACTCTTGGTGGGCACTGTTTCATGGAGAAAAGTGGCTTCTGTAATGCCGTCGCTAGTGAGGAGAAAGACATTGCCGGACTCTAGATCAAGACTGCCCGCCGGGGCCTTCCAATGGGGCAAAATACCCAGGGGAACACCGCGATCAGTCAGGTATTTGGGCATAGGCGTGGGATCTGAAGGCTGGATAGCGGTCCAGACTAGGGGGTAGATGTGTCCGGCGTTCGCGTAGACAAGCTGGCGGGTGCTTGGGCTGTAGCGCGCTAGGACCATGGTAATAAAGCAGTTAGTGCTCACCAGATCGCCCAAGAGGCTTTGGTTCAGGTTTTGCAGAACGATGTTGGGGGCCGGGGGAACTTCTTGAGAGAGTTCTCGGCGCAGAACGGAGATGGCGCTAGCCATGAACAAGGCGGCGGGCACGCCTTTGCCAGAAACATCACCGACAGCCAGCCAGAGATCGCCCTGGGGATGAACATAGACCTCAAAAAAGTCGCCCCCGACTTCACGGGCAGGATAGCAACAGGCTTGGACGCGGATGCCGTCAATTTGGGGCCAGCTTTGACGCAGTAGGTTGGTTTGAATTTGGCAGGCGACGGCCAATTCGGCCCGCATTTGTTCGGCTTGGTTTTGGGTGCGCTGGTAGAGTTTGGCCTGGGACAGAGCGAGGGCGGTGGGTTCGGCGACGCCCTGGATGAGATCAATATCTTCTGGAGTCCAGGGGGGTTGGTGAGGCGATCGCCACAGGGCCAAAATTGCCAGAAATTCCTGCTGATAGGTGAGGGGAACGATTAAGGGCCTGGGTAGATTGGGATCTAGAGGCTGGGCCACTTGAATGTGGCGAGACTGCAAGGTTTGGACAATGAGGGGATCGACTGATTCGGGATCAGCCTGGAGGATCACCGGGGGGATTTCCCCATTGTCGTAAGCGAATGTTTCGGGCAGGAGGCGATCGCCTTCCACGGGGTAGAGCACAGCTTGGCACGCTTCAAAGGTCTGCCCGAGGGTTTCGGCGATGGTTCGCAACATGCTTTGGTAGTCTAGGGACTCCCGAATGGCCGTGGTCACCGTGTTGAACAGAGATTCGCGCCGCAGGGCGCGCCGCAGATCGTTAGTGCGCTGCTTTATCACCTGGTAGGTTTCAGCCGCTTGTTGAATAATGCCGGTCAGTTGGGCGGTAGTCCAGGGTTTGGTAATATACTTGAAAACCTTACCGGAATTGATCGCATCTACTAAATCTTCGACATCGGTGTAGCCCGTCAGGACAATGCGAATGGTGTCGGGGAATCGTTCGGCGATCTTGCTCAACAGTTCTGTGCCCAACATTTCTGGCATGCGTTGGTCAGAAATAATGATGGCCATTTCGCCCTGCTGCTCCAGCATTTCCCAGGCGGCGATCGCACTGCCAGCAGTAATCACCTCAAAATCTCGTCGAAAAGTGCGATAGATCAAGTCGAGGTTGCCGGGTTCGTCATCGACAACCATGAGTTTGAGTTTTTGGGCAAGTTGATTCATGCACGGCTCCACGGACGGACAGATCGCGTAGCTTCAGTCGGATCATTTGATTCAGACGATAGCGTAGGGCAAAGGCATCACCTGATTACAGGGTGCCCGTAGCTATCGGGGAAGTAACGGGCATGAGGGATGGGTTTGGAGCGCCGCGATCGATGATACCCTACCCTTAGGAGTCCTACCTTTCCCCTAAAATCCCACTTTTCCCCTAAAATTCAATCTTCCGATAGTGATAGGACTCTGCCTTAGCACCCCAGACTTGCTTGCCTTGGGCGTCAAAGCCACGATCCCATGTTTCCATGCCGGTGGAATGCAGGAGGATGTGGTTGGTGATGCGGGTGGCACCCCGGACGTTAGCGGGGCAGCCATCCGCAGGCGTATTCCCCCAGTATATGTTTTGGCCAGTGGAATCCCGCGCCGGTTTCAGGAAAACACTGCACAAAGGAGTACTGAGAGCGCTGGGGGTGATCCGGCGATCGCTGGCGCTGCGATCACAGAAATTGACCCACGCCTGGGGATGGATGGGCTTGTAGGAGAGCGATCGCACGGTTTGACTGTAGGGACTGGCAGTAATCTGCAAAAAGCGCTGGCGATAGGGCTGGTTTAATTCAGTGGAAAGAGCTTGTTCCTGATACAGCCAAACCTGATCCAACTGATCAGTGCGCTGGATGGCACACGTGCTCATCCGGACGGTAACGCGACTCCCAGGATGAGCAGAGGAGGGGGCAGAGGTTTCCATGGTGCCTGTGAGATAGGCGGCTACCTGCTGAACCTGCTGCGCGAGGGGAGCACTGGAAAAGCTACTAGGCTCAGTGGCGAAGGGCTCAGCCGCCAGCCCTGGATGTAGCCTGGGTAAACAGGCCAGCCCAAAGGAAAGAACTATAGAGCGGAAGAATCTGAAGCTCTGCATGAGGGTAAAAAAATTATGTGAGGTTCACAAGAACGACATACCCATTAACTAAACTATGCGATGCATCGATTAAAGTCTATGGGAGTTTGTAGATTATGACTTTTCGGAATTTCAAACGCGGCGTGATCCTGCTGAGTGCCCTACTGAGTGCTGCCACTGTGACACCATTGCTATCCAGTGTATCCCTCGCAAAGTCGGTTCCTGCGCCTACGCCATCACCGGCGTCCGCTGCACCCGCGGCATCGCCACGCATTCTAGATCAGCTCAAGCTTAGTGATGCGCAAAAGGCCAAGATTCGAGGGATTCGCTCCGCTCGCACCCGGAAAATTAATGAAGCGCTCAAGCCAGAACAACGGGCTAAGCTGCAAGCTGAGCTAAAGGCTGGCAAAAAGCTAGGCGAGGCGCTAAAGTCCCTCAATCTGAGCACAGATCAGAAAAAGACAATTGCTGGAGCTGTGCAAAAGTCCAATGAAGACATCAAAGCCACGCTGAACGATACCCAGAAGAAACAACTGGAAGCTTATTTGAAACAGCGCCAGGGTGCTCCTGTGGATTAGTCTACGGCTGGATTAGTCTACGGCGCTGAGGCAACGACATTGCCTGGATCGCTGCGCCAAAATGACCGGCTTGGGAATCAGAAGGCAGTCTGAAGCTCTGGCACTAGAGCCCTGAAACAGAAGGCACCGCCTCGGTCTGCCTTCTGTCTAGCGGTGTGCGATGAGTTGGGCTGTTTGCTGCAAGGCACTCTGCCAGGTGGCGTAACCTAGGGCCGTGAGATGAATGCCATCGGTCGTAAGTTCAGGTCGCATGTGGTTGCTGGTATCGGCAAATTGAGCATGCAGATTTAAAAATGTGACTCCTGATTGCTGGGCGATCGCTGCCAGTTGCTGATTTAACCCGGCGATTCGCTGATTGGGAATCAGTGGCGATTGGGTTGGCAAAATCGATTGCACAATAATTTGTGCCCGAGGATGGAGCTGTCGGAGGCGCAGCATGATCGCCCGCAGGTTGCCCAGAATTTCGGCATTGCTGAAGCCATTTTTCAGATCGTTGACCCCGGCCAATAGATAGATGGTCTGGGCGCGGGGTGCGGCAAAGTCAGGCAGTCGGTTGAGAATGCCCCGGGTGGTTTCACCGGAAATGGATTGATTCAGCCAAAGCTGCTGCCGGGGTAGGCGATCGCTGGGGTACCAGAGACTGATGGAATCCCCAACCAGCACGGCCAACTGATTATTTCCCTGGCCGCCAGCCACCGCACGGGCTTCCGCCGCCAATAACCGCCGCCATTGAGCATAGGTTGGTTTTTGTGTCATTCCCTGCCAAGCTGCGGCAAAGCTGTCGGAGGGTAGGCGGGTGTAAAGTTTTCCCGCTTGCAACGCGGCCAGTCGCTGGTAATAGAGTTCGCTATTGGAACGGGGGGCTACAGGGCGGGGGACCGGGACCTCTGGAGCAAGCGCTGGAGTAAGCGCTGGAGCAACCTCTGGAGCAATCTCTGGAGCAATCTCTGGGGCGTGAACTTCGGGGCGGATAGTGCCCAGGTGAACGGCGGGTAGCTGGGGCGATCGCTGCCAGTTCGGCGGGGACGGTGGGGCCTCAGGCAATTGCGGTTGCATGGCGGTTGGTGCCCCTTGGGCAAAGCCTGCTGGAGTAAGCGCTGGAGCAGCCTCTGGAGCAATCTCTGGGGCGTGAACTTCGGGGCGGATAGTGCCCAGGTGAACGGCGGGCAGCTGGGGCGATCGCTGCCAACTCATGGGGGATGGTGGCGGTTCAGGCGATTGTGGCGGCGTAGCGGTTGTTGCCCCTTGGGCAAAGCCTGCTTGAGCCAAGACAGCCGCTGCTAATAGGGCAGGATCACTCATATATTTTATCTCAATCAACTTATCTCAATCAGCGCTTTAATCCACTCTGATGTCTCTTGACACGACCCAGGCATCAGGGTCCGGACGGTTTGGTCGGCGGTTGAGTGCTCCCTGGCGATTGGGTGATTCCTACAGGGTGCTGATCTGTTGGGATTTTTTGCCTGTGCTTTCCCGGAACCGCCGTTCCACAGTAAAGTTGTAGGCGTTAGGGAAATGGGAGAATGGGTATGGAGACTACCATTAACAGCGCTGAGTTTAATTGTGCTGAGCTGTGCAAGGACGGCTGTATTAAGGCGGATGACTGCCCCAATTTGGAATTCAAGGCCCAAGCCGCCAAGTTCATTGAAACGACTTCGTTAGACCAAATGATCGAGATGGCGGCTGCCGCTGCCCGCAAAAAAATGTCTGCGCCCCCCCAGTGGGTATTCCCAGAGGAGTAGCGAGGTAATTTGTCGCCGATAAATTTGCCGCCTATCATTTCCTGCTAGATAAACTATGCCAAGTGCTGATCGGATTATTGTGCCGTTGGATGTGCCGGATGAGACCGCCGCGATCGCCCTCATTAACCAACTGCCCCAAGTCGACCTTTTGGAAGGTCGGCCTGGAATTGTTCGTCAGCTCTGGACCCGATATTCTGAAACGGTTGAAAGACCAAGGAAAACAAATTTTCTTGGATCTGAAGTTTCACGATATTCCCAACACTATGGCAGGGGCTTGCCGGTCGGCAGCAAGCTATGGGGTCGATTTACTCACGATTCATGCAACAGCCGGCAAGGCGGGGTTAGAAGCCGCACAACAGGCAGCCAGAGAAGGTGCAACCGGAGCAGGCATGCAGCCTCCACAGGTGATTGCGGTAACCCTATTAACCAGTGTAGATGGGCGATCGCTAGCCTTTGATCTGAAGGTGCCGTTAGAGCTACCGGAATACGTTTTACAGATGGCTTTGCTGGCCCAGGATACGGGCTTGGCAGGGGTGGTCTGTTCTCCCCAAGAGGCAGCCCAGGTGCGACAAGTGTGCCAAAACGACTTCTTGCTAGTCTGTCCCGGCGTGCGTCCGGCCTGGGCTGCTGCTGGGGATCAGAAGCGCACCTTTACCCCGAAGGCGGCGATGCAGGCGGGGGCCAGCTATTTGGTCATTGGGCGACCGATTACAGCAGCGGCCAATCCGGCAGCGGCATTTGAGCAGATTTGCGAGGAGATGGCCTAAGCCTCGTGGGAGATCAACACATGGAGAGATAAAAATGGGGCAGCGGGGGGATCGAAAACCATGGCGACGCGGCATATTGACCGGTTCAATGGGCTGGATGTTGTGGGCGGGTCTGGCTGGGGCACGGGTGGACTTGCCTGCCGGCCTACCGCTGAGGGAAAACGGGCACAGAACTAGTCAGAAGCCTTGTCCAGCAACGCCAGAGGGCATGATGCCGCTGCTGCTGCGCGATTTGCCGGGGTATGTCAATCGGGTGGCCCTGCCGATCGCGCACTCGGTCCTTCAATGCTGCTGAAATGGGCGCTTCGCGGGCTGGGGGAGCAGTGGCGATCGCCGTAACCCCAGCCAACTATGCAATTCTGGCCAGTCAACCGGAATTTACGCCCCTGCCTGTGGCTTCGCGTGAATACACCAGTCCCGAGGATAAAAAATTACACCAAGTTTTTTTTACAGTGCTGGAGCGGCAGTACAGCGGCACCGCAAGCCGCATTCAGGGCCCTCAAGGCCCGATCCCCCGTCTTTCCTCAGTCTCAGAATTTCAGCATTACCATTGGCTATTTTTGGCAGAAACAGATCAGGGATGGCAGCTAGCGATGCTATTTTCTCGACTGGGGCCTTTTCCGGCGAATGCTGGACCACTCACGCCGCCTCGCGATACAACCCAGGGAATAACGGCTGAGGCAATTCGACTGTGGCTGCGGGATTGTCGGGCGGGAGCGGTAAAGCCTTGATGCTAATGTTAATGTCGATCCCGTGTTTAATGTCGATCCCGCGTTTATTTCTGCCCTTCCTGCCGTTGCTCTCCAGGACGGTTTACCGATGACGATGCGATCGCCTGTCCAAAAATCGACGTTTCCCCTACCCCTGGATCGGGCCGCCCTCACACTCATGGTTTTGATCAGCGTGATCATTGGCGTGCTGCTCTGGGGCGGCGAGCGCATTGCCCCCAAAGTGCGCGATTTTACCTGGCAAGGCAAACAGGTGGGTGCCGAGGATATGGCGTTTTTGCTGACCTTTAGCCGCCCCATGGACCACAGCAGTGTCGAGAATAATCTGCGGCTAGATCCGCCGCTGTCTGGAAAAACGAGTTGGGCGGGACGGCGAATGGCCTATACCTTGGACGCGCCTGCCCCCTATGGCACATCGTTTCAGGTGCAGTTG
Source organism: uncultured cyanobacterium (assembly GCA_963766075.1). Lineage (GTDB taxonomy): Bacteria > Cyanobacteriota > Cyanobacteriia > Leptolyngbyales > Leptolyngbyaceae > CAVYAN01. Next base: position 57,635 of record CAVYAN010000079.1, read on the forward strand.
CAGGGGGCGCGGGAACGGTTTGGCACAACAGGTCTGGGGAAACTAGACATGCAGCCTTATATTGGGCAGTTTCGCAGCCGCGATCGCGCCTTTGCCTACATTGGCGCAGAGGGTGACGAAGCCGGTCAACTGATTCTGTTTAACCTCACTCAAAAGCAAAAACTGCCCCTAACCCCAAAAAACTTAGCGGTCATGGACTTTAAGGTCTATCCCCTAGGCGATCGCATTTTGTTTGCCGCCACAGAACGCAGCGGTCAATCCCAGGGACTCGTGGAACAACAACTCTACAGTGTCACCACGGGCATTCAGGTGAATCCCCCGGCCCAATTAGATCTCCAGGGGACTCCTGATTCAAAAGAGGCCCAAACGACACCGGCGGGGAAAGTCGAACGGGTACTGGACAATCAGGACTATCAAAACCTGCGGTTTGACCTCTCGGCAGATGGCAAAATCATTGTGGTTCAGCGCGTGAATCGCAAAAACCCAGCGGACTTTGGTCCCTGGATTCTTAGGCCGGGGCAACCCCCTCAGCCCCTCAAGGGTGAACCCGGAGGCGACTTTTTGATTACCCCGGATAGCAACTCCCTGGCGATTGCCCAAGGTCAGGGTCTAGCCATTCTGCCCCTAGAACCCAATGCCAAGCCCCTCGACTTCTTGCCTAAGTTTGGCGTCGTCAAAGCCTTCTCCCGAGATGGCTCCCTCGCCACAATGATCAAGTTCAATACAGATCGGACGCGATCGCTCTTCCTCGTCAGTAACCAAGGCGTCCAGACCGAGCTGTTTCGCATCCCCGGTTCCATCCTGCAAACACAGTTCGATACAACCCGGCAATTCCTATATTGCGTACTTACTGAACTCGTCACCCGCGAAAATCTCTATCAAGAAAATCCTTACCTTGCCGTGGTTGATCTCAAAACGAAGCAAACTACCATCTTGATGCCCTTGCCCCAGCAGCGCGATGTCCAGATGGAATTGGCTCCCGATGGCCTAGGGATTCTATTCGATCAAGTTGTCGAAACCAAACAGAACGCCATCGGAGAAATCCTACGCGACAGTTCCGGCCAACCGATCACTTCCAGCCAACTGTGGTTGCTGCCCATTGATCCCCAGCATCCCACCGCCAAGGCCCAAGCCGAATCCTTGCCTCTCGTAGGTCTACGCCCGCGCTGGCTTCCGTAGAGAATGGCTGAAAAGCCAAGCTTTTAGGCGGTTGCTCGTCGCCAGGGTAACTGAAGCCATAGAGATTTGATGAAGCGGAGGGCTAGATCGGCAAAGAACTAACGAGGTCTATTATTATGGGAGCGGCAAATCACGATAAATCAGCACTCTTGTCAAGGCTTTACGCTGCCGTCTTTAGAACGGATAGTGCTCCAAGACCTGATTAGTGGCGGCAAAATTTATCATTCCAAGGCAACGCCGGAAACTTCACAGTTCAGCAAATACCGCATCAATGGAAACACGCCATTCTTCTCCATCAGAATCATCTACAAATCTGATCCAGGTCTCTCAAGCCACCGCGCTCCCCCCGGAATCCCTTGCTGTTGAGGCTGAAGGAGAGCCGTGGGATTTAAGCTGGGTATTTCAAGTTTTACGTCGCAGAGCTCTGCTCATTTTGCAGATTACTGTTTCCGTCACCACGCTGGCAGCCGGGGCGGTGATTCTAAGCAGTGCTCTGACAAAGCCTCAGTACGAGGGAAGTTTTCAACTGCAAGTGGAGCCAGCAACTGCCGAAGCCAAACTATCCCGATCATTTTTGCGGGCTCAATCAACGGATAAGGCCCTCGAAGATGCCCAATCGAGTAATTTGGAACAAGTTTCTACCCTAGATTACGAAACCCAAATCCGGATTTTGCGCAGCCGCAATCTAATGCAACAGGTCATTGATCAGGTTAAAAGTCGCTATCCCGATATTACCTATGAGATGCTCCTGAAAGATTTGACCGTTGAACGCATCAAAATTACCAAGGATGGCAAAGAGCAAGGGACCCGGCTACTAGACATTACGTACAAAGCATCTGATAGCAAACAAGTCCTATTTGTGCTGGAGAAGGTGTCCGAAGCCTACCTCAGATATAGTCTGAAGGAACGGCAAACTAATATGCGCCAGGGAATTAAGTTTATTGATGAACAGCTCCCGCAGTTAAGAAGTCGGGTCAATACGTTACAGAGCCAGATTGAAGCATTGCGACAGCAGAATAACTTAATGGATCCTGAGCAGCAGGGCGGAGAGTTTTCACAACTGTTGACTGGCCTCAGGCGACAACAAATTGATGTGATCGCCAAATTGCAAGAGGCTCAATCTCGTCATCAGACTCTGCAAGAACAACTCGCGGGCGACAACGCGATCGCTGTTCTCAGCGAATTTCCGTCTTTTCAGGAGTTGCTGAATGAGTACCAAAAACTGGAAGTGCAACTATCCAGTACTTCTGCTCGTTTGAATGCAGATAGTCCGCCCATGCAAGCGCTGCTTAGTAAGCGCCAAAATTTACAAGCTGTGTTGAATCAGGAAGCAGCACGCATCTTGAGTCGCAGTGCCGCGCAAGTTGAGATTGCTCAATCGCAGCAGCAGGTGTTTGCCCAAGCTGAAAATGGCCTCAATGATCAGTTCCAGAAGTTGCCAGCGGTGGCCCGTCAGTATGCTGCCTTAAAGCAGGAGCTGCAGATCGCGACTGAAACATTAAATCGGTTTCTAAGCAAAAATGAAGCATTAAGTATTGATTCGGCTCAGCAAGAAGTTCCCTGGCAACTGACATCCGCACCAGCCTTAACCCAGGATCTGAAGGGTCAACCCGTTAATCTCGCTAACAAGAGCAAGCAGGTGATGATTGCTGTATCGGCAATTTTGGCAACAGTGCTGGCTGTGGGAATTGTTTTTTTAATCGAACTGCTTCAGGATATTCTTTACACCCCGAATGAGATTAAGCGCATGAGTCGGTTCCCATTGTTTGGGGCCGTTCCTCTTATGGATTCATCGGGGACGCTGGGCTTATTCCCAATGAATTTGTCCACCACAAGTTTTGTAGAATCGTCTGGCCTAGTAGCCCCAACTTCAAAAAGCTGGACTAACCCGAAGAATTTAGCTGACCAATTAGTTCGGAAAATTGTGCCTTTTGGCGACAGCAAATATGCCGATCAACAGTCTCAAATGAGTGTTTTCACAGAAGCCTTCAATTTGATTCATTCCAAAATCGATTTCTCAAATCCTCGATCCCCGATTCGATCCTTGGCCGTAGGTTCAGCCAATCCTCAGGAAGGAAAATCTACCATCGCTACATCCTTGGCGAATGCCGCCGCAGTTGCGGGGAAAAAAGTTCTATTAGTAGATGCAAATTTACGCTTTCCTCAATTACATACCTGTCTACAATACGAGCTTTTAGACAATTTCAAGGGACTCAGCGACTTGATTGACGCAGAGCTCGATCTTCGTCAAATCATTAAACCTTCATTATTGGAACCCAATTTATTTGTGTTAACTGCAGGCCAGATGCTATCCAATCCAGTTCGCTTTCTTTCCTCTCAAAGACTGAAGGATTTAATGGAGAAATTCACATCAGAATTTGATCTGGTTATCTACGATACTCCATCCTTGATCAGCTTCGCTGATGCCAGCTTGGTGGGTGCCCAAGTTGATGGGTTTATCGTTGTTGTCAGTCTGGGCAAGACCAAGCGAGCCATCTTAACTCAGACCTTAGAAAGACTGAAAAGTTCCCGAGTGCCCATCCTGGGACTCGTTGCCAATGGAGCTTCAAGTGCTGAGGATGCATCCACCCCGTAAGTCCCGTAAGTATTGCTTTTGACTTTCAACGCAAATAAGCTAGCTGGGTTCATGGATTTTGCTAACTTGAGTAATATTGACCACTTTTAATAGGATACTCATAACTCCTGATGAAGATGAAGAGCATTGCCGTACTAATGACCTGCTATAACCGAAAGCAGAAAACCATCGAAAGTTTGACATCTCTCTTGAATCAATCGCTCTTGAATCAAAGTGTCTTGTCTGACATTACTCTTGATGTTTATTTAGTCGATGATGGCAGTACGGATGGAACGGCAGACGCCGTCAAAGCCGCTTATCCTCAAGTGACTATCATTCAGGGAAATGGCAGTTTATTTTGGAATGGCGGGATGCGTCGGGCCTTTGCTGAAGCCGCGCGAACGGACTATGACTATCATCTTTGGCTAAATGATGATACGACTCTCTACCCAGATGCGCTACAGAAATTATTACAAACCTCTCAACACTTGCTTGAGCAGGGGGAAACTAAGGCGATTATCGCGGGTTCGACTCAAGATTCTGAAACAGCGCTTTTGAGCTACGGAGGCGGTATCTGCCACCGCTGGTGGCACCCGCTCTCGTTTGCCCCTCTAGAGCCTGGGGAAGTACCGAAACCCTGTGATGTCATTAATGGTAACTGTGTGTTGATTCCCCGATCAGTCTTTACAGTTTTGGGAAACTTAGATCCGTCATTTTCACATTATCTCGGGGATTTCGACTATGCACTACGTGCCCATAGTCGGAATTGCAGTGTATGGATTACTCCTGGCTATGTGGGCACTTGTCCGCCCAATCTTTCCTATCGAAATACAGAGATCGAAAAGACCTCCCTCGATGACCAACTCAAGCGCATGACCCAGCCCAAGGGGTTGCCTACCCAAGATTTAACTTTGTACTCCTTTAAGGAATGGCGCGTGTTTTCTCAGAGACATGGCGGCTTACTGTGGGTACTTTATTACTTAATTCCCTATCGCCGACTACTCGGGTCATTTCTTAAACCAATAGCGCCATGAATAGCATCAATACAGCTCGAATTGCCTGGTTAGTTCCAACTGCGGAATATGGTGCATACTGGCCTCCCATTCTGCACGAGCTTGCTCAGCAGGTTAACCAAGTAAAGTTTTACACAGGTCGCCTTTGGCCTCGCTTTGATCCAGATGCTCCCGGTACATCTGTAATTCAAGTAGTGGGTAAAACTACGTTTGTAACGCATACTCCAAAGGCTGGCTACGGGCGCGGATTCATTGTTGCCTCTCCCGCTATTATTGGTCATTTATTCCACTTCAAGCCCGACGTTATTTTTGCCAGCGGGTTTTCTCTGTGGACATTATTCGCACTGCTACTCAAGCCATTGGGTGGATGGCGAGTGGTCTTAGTCTATGACGGGAGTAGTCCAAACGTTGATTTTCAGGACTCTAGATTCCGTTTGTTTTGCCGACGATGGATGGTTAAATTTTCCAACGCACTTGTTTCAAACAGCCAGGGTGGCAAGCACTATCTGATTAATACTCTTGGAGCGGAAGAAATCAAAGTTGAGGCCGTCCCTTATTTGGTGCCAGATTCCCAAACTCTGATAGAACGGGTTAATGGAAGCGTGCCAATCTCGATAGAACTTCGTCATCCTGTTTTCCTATTTGTAGGACAAGTGATTCACCGAAAAGGATTGCATTTATTGCTTGCAGCCTGTGCAAAGCTACAACAGCAGGGATATACCCACTACAGTTTGCTGATTGCTGGCGATGGTTCCCATCGGGAGGAACTTGAAAAGTTCTGTCAAGAACAGGGACTGGGCGATCGCGTGCAATGGCTAGGTTGGGTGGCATACGAAGGTTTAGGGTCCTACTTTCAAGCCGCCGATGTCTTTGTATTTCCTACTCTCGAAGATATATGGGGCATGGTAACTCTGGAGGCTATGGCCTGTGGCAAAGCAATTATCTGCTCCAAATGGGCAGGCACAGCTGAAATGATTGTTGAGGGTGAAACGGGCTATTTAGTTGACCCTCACAATGTTGAAGAACTCACTCAAGCCATGATTCACTTTATTGAGAATCCAGAGTCGATTAAAATCATGGGTGAAAAATCTCACGAGTTTATTACTCAGTACACGCCAACCACCGCTGCCAGCTTTTTGTCTGCTGTCACGACCGCTGTTCTTAATTAAACTGACGACTGAGTCTTGGAACAACAAGCCTAAAAATTTAAAGTGGTCTGTACTTAGATCCCAATACTTAGACTCCAATGACTTAGGCCCTAATCCTAATTGAAATAGCCTTAGCCCAGCTATATATTTTCTCGTCTAGTTATTGCAATCAAACCAAGTTATAGTCCCATTCCTAATCATCAGATCGGTCATTTTTCAGAAAGTACAACGGGATCTCAGCTAAAACCTAAGCGATGGATTTTGAGCAAACCAATTTCTCGGAATATATCTTAAGTCATGACATCAAAAAAAATGAGAGTCTTGCTATCTGCCTTCGCGTGCCATCCGCAGAAAGGCTCAGAGGAGGGAGTGGGCTGGAACTGGTTAAAAGAGATTTCCCGAGAGAATGAAGTTTATGCGATAATTTGCTCCCATCTAGATCTAGATCAAGAAAATGCGGTAAAAGCCGCTGTTGAAGTTCTACCCCAGAAAGATAATATCCATTTAACTTTTATCCCTTTACTCGAAAGCCCTAGTAGGGGGTTATATGTATTTTCATTATTTGACTTTTACTTGAGGTATGTAGAGTGGCAGAAACAGGCTTATCAGGCATCTTTAAGCATTCTTGAGAACATCGAAATAGATATTGTCCATCATGTCACGTATGCTTCCTGGCTAATTCCAGGTTTTTTGTGGAAGTTACCTAAACCATTCATTTTGGGTCCCGTCAGCGGGAGCCAGAGAACTCCTTGGGTTGCTTATTCATTGCTTCCCTCTAAAGGAATCATGATGGAATCAGTTAGAATGATTTACTTTTTCTGGTCAAGGCTCTCTTCAGAAGTTCCTAAAGAAGCAGTAAAAAAGGCATCTATTGTCCTATATTCTAACTTTGAGACATTTAAAGACATTAAAAAGTTCCGTTTATCAGGAGAAACATTACTCTTTTCTGAGGTGGGTGCTCCAGTTATTCACGAAACGACCGTTCATCCCATAAAAGAAGGAAAAAAGATTCTACTCCTTTGGTCTGGCTTAATTCAACCTCGTAAAAATTTCGGGCTGCTTCTAGAGGCTTTAAGAATTTTACCATCCAATATAGACTGGGAACTTCATGTTCTGGGTAGCGGTGAATTAATTGAATACTGGAAGGATAAAGTTGTAAGGGCAAGTCTGGATGATAGGATTATTTTCTTAGGGCAGGTTCCCTATGCGGATGTAGAGCGCCATTATCAAAAGGCTGATATTTTTGTTTTTCCAAGTTTAAGGGAAGGAACTCCCACCGCAATCATTGAGGCTATGGCTTATGGATTGCCCGTAGTTGCGTTAAGGCTTCATGGAGCCGCAGTAGTTCTGGATAATGACTGTGGCATCCTCATTGATGTGATGAACAAGAAGCAAATGATTAATGATTTTGCCGAAGCCATCGTCAAGCTGGCTCAAGATAGTGATTTGCGGATAAAAATCGGTAAGAACGCTATTCAAAAAATCCAATCTTCTTACACATGGGAACAGCGTCGAAAGAACATGATGATTATTTATCAAAAGGCACTCAATCCGTAAGTCGGTGGATTGTATAGATTGTGCTGTGACCAGAGCAACCAAGAGGCTTTGTGTGGCTTACGTCTTTATGTCGCTGATAACATGTCGGTGTTTGCTCAGAGACGTGTTTGCTCAGAGACGTATTTGCTCAGAGACGTATTTGCTCAGAGGACATTTTAAAAGGTTTCAAATGTGATGTTAGGCACTCAACGATCCCGGAGATTCCCCCTAACCCTCCTTAAAAAAGGGAGAACCGGATTGAAAGTCCCCCTTAAAAAGGGGGATTTAGGGGGATCCAGACTTTTGCTACCAACAGCAGGACTTTTAAAACATCCTCTCAGAGACTCAGAGCGGTTTCTGGGCACTTTAGATACCTTGATTTATCTGGCGATGAGCCGCATTATAAGAAGATGGTCAGTATAACTTCTGACCTTCCAAAACTTCTCCTCAAGCATTCTCTGAAACTTTGACTAACTTATGAAAATTCTTCTCTCTGTATATGCATGTGAACCAGGGCAGGGTTCAGAAGAGGGGATTGGTTGGAACACGGTTTTGGCGATCGCCCAATATCACGAAGCTTGGGTCCTGACACGAACCTTTTGTCGTTCAGCTATCGAGGCCGAACTTGCTAATCATCCAGTTCCCAATCTGCATTTTATTTATCTTGATCCGCTAGGTTGGAGTGAAGACTGGAAAGGCAAGCAAGGAGCCGTACAACTGCACTATTACCTGTGGCAAGTCCAAGCATATTTTATTGGGAGAGCGCTCCAAAACCAGGTGAATTTTGATTTGATTCATCACGTCACCTACACAAAATTCTGGTCGCCTAGCTTCCTTGCTTTTCTATCTCCTCCATTTATTTGGGGTCCAGTCGGAGGAGGAGAGGCAGCACCAAAGTCTTTTTGGAAAGCCTTTAGCCCACGAGCTAAAAGCTATGAGATCCTCCGAGACCTGGCGCAGCATCTGGGGGAATATGATCCATTCACACGTCTAACTGCCCGACGAAGCGCTATAGCCTTAGCCGCTACGCAAGAAACTGAAAGCCGTATCCGCCAACTCAAGCCTCAAAATCTAAAAATTGTCTCTTCAGTGGGACTATCTGCGAGAGAAATTGACTCCTTTGCCCAGTACCCAATGCCCAGTGGTCAAACGATTCGGTTTGTCAGTGTCGGGCGTCTTTTGCATTGGAAAGGAACATATCTTGGACTACAAGCATTTGCCATGGCTCAAATAGAGAAGGCCGAATATTGGGTGATTGGGGAGGGGCCAGAACGAGCGTCGTTAGAACAATTGGCTGAACAGCTAAAAATTAGTGACCGGGTAAAGTTCTTAGGATCTATCCCCCGCGACAGCATGAGTCTTCACCTGGCACAGTGCCATGTCCTTGTCCATCCTAGTTTGCATGAGTCTGGTGGATTTGTGTGTGCCGAAATGATGGCAGCAGGTCGCCCCGTGATCTGCCTAGATTTAGGCGGACCAGCCATGCAGGTTACAAATGAAACTGGCATCAAAATCCCTGCCGATACCCCCGAACAAGCTGTCAAGGGTTTAGCCATCGCCATGAGCAAACTAGCGAATAATGCGGAGTTGCGCGTTCAGATGGGAAAAGCGGCACAAGCAAGAGTGCGTGAGATATTCACTTGGGAAGTCAAAGGTAAATACTTTGCCCAACTCTATCAAGAGATTGCTCTCACCGAATCAAAGGAATTGAGTATTTCCAGATAAATTACGCTGAAGATTTTCTCCCGCAATCTAAAGACGCTTAACCCATAGCTGAACTATTTTTCAGAGCAAATTTCGAGATCTAGGCATTTATGAGGAAACCTCTCTGGAAAACGAGAATCTACCGCAATATCTTCTGGGGAATTATATCATTCTCCATCGTTCTGTTGATTCCGTTCATCTTTCTGGATGTCCCAAGCCATAGGATCACGCATTGGATACTCAGAAACTTTAGTGAGGCCACTCCCATGATTTCGACTGTTAGCCCTCTTTCCCCGACATCGTCACCCCCGATTGTACAAGGAGCCCAAATTGACACAAGTCGTGTCACTAAAGTCCTTTATGTAGATAATGCCTTTAACAATTCGGCATTGGTAGCATCGGGATCTTTAGAGCAACCGTTTCCATCCATTCAACAAGCCCTGAACGTAGCCAAAGTGGATGTGCTTTCAGGCATCGGCGTTCGCGTCATCATCCAACCCGGGGTGTATCGGGAAGAGCTCTATCTTGAGGGCAATGGGAGTGACAATGCCCCTTTGATCATCGAGGCTGGAGCGTTAGGTAAGGTCATTATTTCGGGCGCGGATGTCTTCACCGGTTGGCAACCTGTAGCAGATGCTTTCGGCGTGTATCAGCATCCCTGGGCGTACGACTGGGGGCAAATTGAAAATCCTTGGCGAAAAGAATTTGGCCAGGGCAAAGAGTCCGCCTATCCGGACTTTCGTCGTGAGATGTTTTATCTGGATGGCAAGCCCCTTTCCCAGAGTTTGAGCCGTGCCGCGCTTCATCCCGGCAGCTTTTTTGTGGATGAAACGGCAGATAGTGTTTTTCTCTCAGCACCACCAGGAATTGATATTAATTCAGTCCTTGTTGAAGGCGCAATGCGTTCTGCTAACCAGGATTTCGGAGTGTTCAAAACCTATCAGCTGAATAATCTAATCCTAAGAAACCTGACGATCACCCAGGGTTCCGTGGCTGTATGGGGCTCAACCCGCCTCTCTGGCAATAACATTCTGATTGAAGATTGCCACTTTGATCGCAACAATGGGGTTGGGCTTGCTGTCAATGGTGAACAGATAACAATCCGAAGTAGCACTGCGAATGAAAACGGTCACGCTGGTATGCTGCTGGAGGGCGGTTCACTGATCCTAGAGCAATCTGAAGCATCCTGGAATGGCTGGAAGATGAAAGAGTGGGGCTACGAAGATTGCAGCGGTGCTGGCATTAAGTTTTTCAAATCACAGAACATCCTGGTACAGGATATGAAGTTTGTGGGTAATAGCTACCCAGGCATCTGGTTCGATGGAGGCGTTACAAATGCCACGGTGGATAACGTGCTCGCTTTGGCAAACGATAGCACCGGCTTCAATTGGGAAATCAGCGATAACTTGAGGGTATCGCGTCTCTATTCGGTGTATAACAAATTCGGTTGGACGAGCTTTGATGGTAGCCGAGTGGATCTTAAAGATTCAGTTATCGCATTCAATCGCACCCTTCAAATGTTCACTGCTAACACGCCGCGAAGTTACGACACGCAGGGGTGGACTATGCATGGTGTAACCATCGCGGCTGATAGTGGCAACCAGAACCTCCTATGGGATACGTGGCCCCATGAATCGGGAAGCTCTCCAGTTGGGCCGGACAGCACCATGGACCAGTTTGCAGGCACTTTCATGGCAAGCAATAACACATACTTCCACCCATCATTTGATGCCGCTTTTCGTAAGGGAGACGGTTCGTCACTCTCACTTTCTCAATGGCAAAGCTACACGGGACAAGAAGTTGGCTCTGTTTGGGATAGAAACAAAGTCAACACGACTATGGACGGTTTGAAGATAGCAATTCAGGAGCAATGGGGCGATCCAAAATCAAATGGTTTAGGCTACCACAATTATCCACAGATGCCCTGGTAAATGGTAAATCAGGGCCATTTCATTCTAATTGAGTAGTTAATATAGTAATCCAATCCGATTTGTGACGATTTCCAAGGCGAAACCCTTAACCCGGTTAGAAAAAGTGTTATTGCTCCTCTGACATACTAGACTAAGCAACAATTTAAAGCGAAAACTTATCCATGTCAATTTGATGCAAATCGCGAAATTTTACAAAACGAGCACCTATACCGTTTGGATTATTAAAGTACCGATCCATCAAGTATTCAGGCGCTTTCTTCTTGCCTCCTCCCTGATGAACTAAATTGGCGATATACGCACAATACTCTAGTCTTACAGAGTTGATTTTGCTTAAAACTCCTGCGCGAATTTCAGCAGGATCAGGAGATACAGCTTTCCAGTGTTGCACGGCATCAGCAATCTGATCAGGCTCAGGTGGTACGATAATGGAATTCTGGCGAGTAAAAAACTCATCTCGCCCACCCTTACTAGGTGTACTAACGACAGGTATGCCAGAGAGTAAATATTCGCATGATGCTAGCATTGCTCCTTCCTGGGCGGACAGGCAAAGCCCCGCATAAGCCTGGTTATATTTTCTAGCTAGCTCTGGGCGTGGCAGAAACTCCCGGTTAAATTCAGCATGTTTCAGTTCTGGGCAATAGGTATACAGATCTCCACCATAGGAAACAACCATCAGTCGCTCAATCTGCCTAGCCAGTGGAAGTCGCTTGAATGCCGCCAATTGAGCAGTATAAATGGCATCGTAGATTTTGGGTTCGTCTAATGGTTTATATAGATGCTCATTAATATAAAGGTTGTGGCTAAAATGAGAACCTCTAATAAAAAGAGCCTTTCTAACCCAATCTTCATCTTTAGCACTCACTAATAAGTGATGCTCTCGCTTCTCTAGACGATGGACAATTTGCCGCGCTTTGAATTTTGCCATTCGATGAATGGGCACTGTCCATCCGGCAACATGCTCTAACACGTATTTGGGCTGAAAACCGGGCGGCAGAGAAATATCCGATAGGTCGCCAAGGATTATCTTATTGAAGGGAAATTTAGTGCTAAAGGGATAGCTACTAATCGTAGAGACAATAAGAGGCTGAGTGGACAAGATATAAAAACCGTAATGCAGCATAAACCATTTTTGCCATTGCTAGAGTTAGAAAGAGCGACTGATTAAAGAACTGGCTTCTTAGAAAAGATCCGATTCAGTTTTAATCGAATTCGTTTGGGTAGTTTTGGAAAATAATCATAGTAAACATCTTGAATAAATCGATCTATTTGTGAGTCCCAGAGCATCGAATTAGGATGTTTTAATGGAAAGGCCATTGCTTCTGAGGGCACATTAAGCTGTAGGGAGTCCGCAGAGGAGGAGTCTGTGGAGAAGGTATGGGTCGCATCCAAACCAAACCCAATGTTAGAAACCAAATTGACATTAGGGAGGATAGATAAGCCGTTTTGGAGCCAACAGGTCAAAATCCATTGGTAGTCCCAGCAACCAAGATCCTTATGAACAACGTCCTGAAAGATTCGTGTCCAAGTCTCGACTGTATGCTGATCAACTAATAAATCCTGCAATACATTTTTCTGATTAATTTCTGGCCAAAGCCTCATATCGAAATCATAATGCTGCCATGCCCTCCTCCAAGTTGCCCACCCCCAGGAAAGGGGATAGCGCGAAAATATGTAGCTATCAGAACGTTGATGATATCCCGACCAATAGTTATTTCCAGAAATATGCATGACTCTTTGATCAAAACGATATTGATCTAGCAGTTCCTCACAGAAATGAAAAAACGTTGGATGGGGTATGCAATCGTCCTCAAGGATAATAGCTTCTTCAACGTTTTCAAAAACCCAACTAATTCCTGTCGCTGGACGAACACCACAGCCTAAGTTCTTATCTGAAAAATTTCTGAGCACCTCGCAGTCCCAATCAACTTGGTCAATCACGGCTCGGGCAGAGGCACAACGCTCGATGTCGTCTGGGCGATTGATACGTGGGCCATCTGCGATCACTAAAAGCTGCGATGGCCGTGCCCGACGAATCGCATCAAATACTTTTTGGGTGCTATCGGGACGATTAAAGATAATGAAGGCGACAGGAGTTTTCATTGTACATCTATGGTTTTACGCTGATTTTACACTTTAAATATATTCTTTTTTAAGAACGGGGCTTATTTTAATTGGCAGTGGGATAACTTTTAGGAAATGGTATTTCTTAATAGAAAACAACCCAAAAAACAACCCTACCCATAGGACTCTTCCAAAACTGCAATATATTCCGAATTATTGAATCAAAACTCATCTAGATTCTAGATCATGGACTATAAAAGTTTTTGAAAATTGCCCGATTCCTTTTAATTTTATATCATCAGAATTGGATAATTAGTTTCGCCACATTATAATATCTCAGGAGCTGGTTAAGCCAGTCCTGATTTTTTCAAAGGCAATATGAAAAATTCTAAAGGGTAAAAATAATGCCTTGGTTGTTAAAAATGCATTCTGTCTCGTCTGTGGAAAAATAAGATAGAAAAAATAACTTGCACCGGCATAGGAAATTAATGTGGCGATCGCAGCACCAACACCTGAGAACTGGGGAATGAGAAGTAGATTGAGAAGGATATTAGATATTGCTCCTAAAGCCGACGCATAAAAATTAAATCTTTGAAGCCCCTCAGATGTCAACCAAGTGCTCTGGGCAATTTCAATAAATCTGAAGGGACAAGCCAAAATATGAATGCACAAAATCGCAACTGCGGGTTCATAGGCAGCACCGTAAACTGAGGGAATCAAGAATTTAGATATAGGAATAAAAAATATGATTACACAGTAAGCAAGCAGAGTCATCAAATCATAGTATTGCTGTAAACGCTTCTGATAAAGAGTGAAATCTCCACTTTTTAGCTGAATAATGGAGGGATAAAAAGATGAGCTGAAAATAACAGGAATCATATACCACATTTCGCTCAAATTGACCGCTACAGAATAGGTACCAACAGCACTACTGCCGACCATCCTACCTAGCATTACTTGATCGATCATCAAAAAGATACTGACCGCAACACCATTGAGCAGAAGCGGTAAAGATTCCCTTAAGATATACTTGGCCTTATCCCATTTTATTCTCCAGTTAAAAATCCTAGAATTTTTACTGCTTTTAGTATAAAAAACAATAAGCATAATGCTATAGATAGCTGCTTCTAGAATTGTCGAACCAATGAATGAAATAAGCGGAGCCTTATAGTGAACCAAGCATATTTTAAGAGCCGACAACGTGAACAATGTTATATTTTTTGACAGTACGACATACTTTGCCTCGACTTGAGAATTAAACCAGTCATCAATTACTCCGAAAGCATTAAATAGGAAGGTAGAAGATAATATCGCAACTAGGAATTGAACATTTGAATCATGTGAAGAAAAGACTAATATAACAAGTATGCTCAAAGAGGCGGTAATGATACCGCAGATTAATCGAATAAAAAATGCGGTTCCTAAAATTTCGTTTTTAGCTAATGGATCTTGTACTAACTCCCTAATGACAACATTGCTCATTCCTAAAGTGGAAAGTGGAGAAAAAAGAAACACAAAAGCGGTTACATATTTAAGAATTCCGAGCTGGGATGGTCCAAGATAGCGTGCCACTATTACGCTAATCAAAAATGCCATTCCCATCGCTAGAACACGATCAAAAAATAGCCAAACAATGTTAGTAGCGATTTTGTGAAACTTGCTATTAGGGGCCTGAAAAATGCCAGACAGTTTATTAAGCATAACTATAAAATCGCATGGGGTAATTGGATATGACTTATACGCTTTATAGAATTTCTTCTAGCATCTATACTGAGTCGAATTGATAGTATAAAAAATATAAGCGTGTATTCATTTATAAGCCAAAGCTTTGATTCTGAAAAGCTCGATAGTAATACAAAAATCAACAATATGGCCGCAGTCTCTGCTTCTCCGCTTCGACTGTGACGTGTGAGAAGAATAAAACTAACTATAGTAGTCAGTAATGACAGAGTGAATAATGTTATCCCGATAAAGCCTGTAGAAAGCAGGATTTCCAAGTAACCATTGTGAGCATGAGGAGGGACGAACTCACTACTACCAACAATAATGGATCGAGCAGGATTATCGTATCCTCGCCAACTCTGCCAAAATCCTGCATAGCCATAACCAAGCAGCGGTTTCCTCCATACCGCTTGCATCAACTGGGGCCAAAAGTCTGTACGGCCCGTTAGCGATGCATCTTTGCCTAATAAAGCTAAGATTAATGGTCCACTAATTACTACAATTGCAAAAAACAGGCCAGAAAATATTGTGATAAATAAAGTAATTACAACAAATTTTCTGAAGTTTAGTCGCCTTAAGTATTTTACTAATTTTGATATTAGTATTACACCAATCATCAAAAGGAACATCGGTTTAGAGGCTCCTGATTGTGTCGGAATCATTACGAAAAATGATAAAATTGCGAGCCCAATTGATAACCTACGGGACTTTTGATGATTAATTGCATGGAGGAACCATAGAGCCGAGGTCAGAGCCATCCAAAATGCAAAACCATTTTTGTGGGTTTGAAGTCCCTGCCACTCTCCCTCTCCACCCTCATACATTCTACCAATTGACGGAACTAGAAGCGCGGCCAATGCTCCTGCCACCATGCTAAACGTGCCCGCTTGTCGCACGAAAGTTCCTATTGCTTGAAAGTTATAATGAGATGCTACGTATGATGCTATGAAAGAATATCCGACGAGAACGAGACTAGCTTTGAGCGTTACATCAGGCGTTTCAGACCAGAAAGCAGATAAAGTTGTGAACAATAGCAAAGCACCTAAAAAAGGATTTCCCAGAAGAGAGCCTAAGCTGGCAAAAAAAGGAACGAACTTTGATCGGAGTAAAAGAGCACACAACGAGTAAAAGACAATTTGAGCAAGACATGTTGGACTGTCTAATTTGGTAGTTGGGATGGGTAAAGCCGCGGGATTTAAATAGCTGAGGGGTATGACAGAATTCCCCATGGCGATGATTATAAATGTGACAATAAAAATTCTTTCCGTGATACTCGAGGCTTTTTTGCGATCAACGACGTGAAATAAGAGCGCGCCAAAAATAAGCGTAATCAGGAGTACCACGATTACTATGAATGGATTGAGTGAAATTTTATTCATGGATCCTGATCACACTCTTTATGCCATTTGTATTCGGTGATATTCTGAATCATAGACTGATAGGCTTGGAGCACGATGGACACGGTAAGACGTTGTACATCTCTCTAGGGAAATACTGATTCCTACTGAAAAGGTGTTTGGGGGACCTTTGCTCAAAAGGATTGCCCTGGACAGGATGACGCAGGACAGTTTGGACACGCGTATTTTAAGAGGGTACCCTTTGTTTACTCCTACTTCGCACGGTCATTCCCAACGTGTGTCCGTTGAGGCTATCTGAATTCTGTTGAAGGTAGCCAAATCTTGACAACTGCCAATGCTGGCAAACAGGACTCGGGCAATCAAAATGGTTTGGCATAGCGAAGCTAAATTGAGCTGTCCGGTTCATAGTGCATTCGCTCATACCAGATGCGCGCTGGATGCGCGGATTTCCTCTGGAGGAGGTTTCGCATGTGCTTTGATAATATCTTGAGGATGCCCACAGACAATATTAGACAAGGGAACTTTCACTGAATCTTTATGGCTTGGTGCAGCAATTCGGAGCGATCGTGCGGCGAGGCTGAATTAAAAATGCTCTCCTTAAGTGGCAGACGTGCTTCAAACATTTAGCAAGCATGGCCCGTATGCCTTTCGCGGGCTGATAGTGGGTCGGTTATTGCAACTGGGCTGCACTGGGGAATGCTCGGTAAGGGCTATAGAGGCCGCTGATAAGCAGGTTGGCTCAGGGTTTGGGGAAATCGAGAGTGCTGAAGAAGAAATTGCAGATGCTCAGAATCAATCGGTCGGAGTGTGAACGTGGGCGATCGCACCAGCCTGAGCCAACGTCCGGGGGAGTGTAGCCCCGTTCAACGCGGTAGTCACGCGCTTGCATTGGCCCGGGATTGGTCTAGGACTATGCCAATTCACCACAGTCGAACGGCTGAGCTGGAGTAGGCCGGGGTGACGGTAAAATCGACGTTGGCGCACATTATAGAGCCGAAGAATAAAGTGCTCTCCACCGTGCTAGCAATTGTCCTAAGACGCCGCCTTGCCGGGGACTGAACCATCGGTTCAAGCCCAAGGGTTACCGCCTTCTTTTTAAGTTTGTTCAGAACTCCTTGATGGTCGTATGGTTGTCTCAATTAACTCCCTTTCCGGCGCACATGATAGGTCGGGAAAGTGCCGTAGCGTTTGGCCCAGGGCATCTGACCCACGTAATCGCAGGTGAAGGTGATTAAGCCTTCCGATGCCGCGATCGCAGCAAATGCTTGGCTCGCGTATACCTTGCCGGGTGGGGTAATAGGTTCGATCCGGGCAGTATGATTCACATGGGTTCCGATATAGTTGACCTGTCCCGTAATTGGATCCACGTTACGTTCCACAGGCCCAGCATGCAGTGCAACTCGGAGGTTTAATCCATCGGGTAGGCTTTTGGTTGGCCAGTCTACAGTCTGCACCCAATCACAGAGATCCAGGGCAAACTGTCCGGCCTGTTGCACGGTGGGAAAGACATAGTAGAGGGCATCCCCCCAGGTATTTTTCATCAGAGGCTGATAGAGGGCGTGGCCAGAGAGCTCTGCCACCGTGCCCAGAAAGTGCTGGGCGAATGGGAGGTATTGGTCTTCGGTCAGTTGACTGTAGTTCACCACATCGGCAAACAGGAGGGCCCGAATCTGGCGATCGGGGGTCGCGGCGACGGGGTCTGCTAGATTTGGGAGCGGGATGGCAGGAGTAGGTGGGTCCGGATTCAGCGCCGGGGTAACCGCGCGGGTTTGCAAAAGGTCCTTGAGATCGATGATTTCGACATGATCGCTCCACTGCTGCCAATGGGCTAGGGTACTGGCGGTACCGCCACGGCCATCTCCGGGTTTGCCATCCCAAACCGCCAGCGGAATCAGGTCGGTGCCCAACTGTTCGGCGCGCATTTTGGCTAGGCCGTGGAGTAGGCGATTGGAATATTCATAGGCGACGCCATCGGCTTGGTGCGCTTGCCCAGACGCAATGATCACTTCGGTTGCCTGCTGTATTAGTTGATCAAAGCGCTGCTGCCAATGGGCTTCGGGGATAATATTGACGGAATCTTGGATAAAGCGATCGCGATCGCTCGGCAGGACAATATGCAATTCCCCCTGGAGGTCGCGCAATGCTTCTAAAAAGAGAATATCCGCACCACAGGCTGCAGACGCATAACCCAGCCGCACATCGAGTTGCTGTAGGCGATCGCGAATGGCGTGATAAACAACGGATTCCAGATAGGGTGGAAAGCGGGGCGGGAAGCGATCGGGCCGATCAATCATATGACCACAAAAGACAACGACCCGAGGCATTTGGAACCAGCGCTGAATCCGCTGGACATCCCCTGACAAGTAGGGCGCTAACATCAGCGCGTTGCGCCGACTCGAACTCAAATCGCCAAAGCGGCCTTGGCCAAGGGCGATCGCCTCTCCATAAAAGGCTTCTGCCTCAGACCAATCGTCTAAAATCAGCGCTGCCTCTCCCAGGGTGGCTAGCAGCCAGTAGTCTTGGCGATCAGAACTCGCTTGCAATTTCTGTAGACAATGGGTGCGAACGGTATTTGCCAAGGCGTGGGCCTGGTTTGCACGCCCCATGACCCTGGCAAGAGTAGCAGCATTGATACCGGTCCAAATACTACCCGTGAGTTGATAGGCTTGGAGATAGCGCTCTGCCGCTAACCGCAGATGATGGTTCTGCAATTTCGGATCCGTTGCTTGTAACCACAGGTCTTTGTGAGTCCGCGCCAATAGTCCGAGGGTTTCTTCATCCTGCTGTCCTGATTGCACCAATTGTAATAACAGAGAATTGGCTGCTACGGTTGCGCCGCTGCGGGCCAGCGCTAAAGCGATCAATTGCTGCAATCGCAAATCCTGCGGCCAATTCTTTAGGCCCTGAGCCAGGACATCGTAGGCCATCAAGGGTTCCCCCAACTGCAGGATGGAATGCCCCAGGGCGCGGTAAATTTCTGGGTTGCGGGGTTGCAGGCGGATGGTTTGGCGCTGTAGATCCAGCAGGGTGGCCAAGTTTAGATGCGAGGAGGTTTTCAGATTCTGCAGAATTAGTGTGAGTTGCTGCTCCTCTGGGGCAATCGCCCCCGGCCCACCCTCGCTAGCCGTAATCTGATACCCCAAGCCCAGCAGGGTCTTCAGGGTAGCCAAAGCGGTGCCCACCGAAGCCTGCTGGGCGGAGTCCGGCAGCTGATAGTAAGGCATTAAATGAGGATGAATGCACTGAACAGCGTCGAACTGAGGCCCATAGGTCCAGCCTTGTTCTAAATGCTGCTTTGCCCAAGTGTCGTGGCTATGCTGCGCGAGCATCTCAGCTAGGTGCAGATGCTCGGCGGTGAGTTGAATGGTTGAAATATCGATTGGTTCTGGCATGTAAGGCAAGCGATTCCCCCTTGGACTCAGCGTTTTTCTGCTTCCAGCCACAATCCAGCACCCTTATTTTAGTCCTAAGGCGATTTCCAGGAAAAATGACACCGACCGAGATTGTTCCCTTCGACTGCGCTCCCTTCGACTGCGCTCAGGGAGCAATCTCTCGCTGGCGGAGCGGAGCCGTAGTTCGCTTCCCGCAGGATAGCCAGCAGCAGGTATATTATTTGTCAGAAATCGCCTTAGTGGTCGGAAATCGCCTCCAGCGTATCAGCAAAACTGGGATTACGGGGGCTGATCACGCAGAATATAACAGAGCCAGTGCGGGTAGACGGGTTCCGAGGAGGTGAGGCCGCTTACCGCTGATTTATTCGGGTGAAACTGATTTATTTGGGTGAAACATCGTCTGCGTCTAGAGGTCCCAGGAGCTTCAGCAGTTGATCAACCGTTTTAAATTACCTACAATCCGTCGCAACGGTAAGGGGTGTGCCTTCACCAGGGTTGGCGTCGCCGTGACTTGATCCAGTTCCGCCTGATCCGGATGCTGGGAAACATCAATTATTTTTAAGGTGTAAGGTTGACTCAGACACTGCTCCAATAGCTCATGCAGGTTTTGCAGCGTATGCTCTGTAGCATTGCTATGCCCAGAGACAAATAGGCGAAACACATAACCTTGGGGGTTAGCATGGGTCATGACAGTGGGAACCACGGGCTCAGCGATTGCCTGCAAATACGGCGCAGTCTTCTCGTAGCGCACCAGCAAATCGTGGGTTTCCCACAACTGGGGGAACTGCCGACGATAGGTAGCCAGCACCATGGGATCACACAATCCCTCGGGCTGACCCGCCACACTCCAATCCAAATCTCCGGTATCAAAAATGGCATTCAATAACGGTTGAAAGCGCCGCACTGCCGACGACGCTTCTGCTGCGATCCGAATTTGTCGAGTCGCAGAATCAAACCAGCGATCCACAGTAGCTGTATAGCAGGGCACCAAAAAATGCGGTGGCTCTGGCAATCCCAGTAATTCCTGGAGGGCCGCACACAGGTGCAGGTGCCAGTGGTTTTGCTTGTTGGGGTCGATACAGTAAATCAAATCTCCCCCCGGAGTAAACAGCGCAATTCCTTTGAACAGAGTGGGGGAGACGACGGAGGGGGCTGGAGAAAGAGACATGCCAACACAGAAGAAAAGCGATCGCCAGGAGATGGTTCAAGCGGGCCACGCCAGATTGAACCATTTCAGAACTAGCTTACACCCGTCCTCGCAATGTCTGTGCCATTTCATTGGGTTTTGGTGACATTTCCAGGGCCGTTTCTTCCGGTAATCCGTCCCGCTTCGTACAACTTGTACAGGGACTGATTCATCGAACACATGCCGTCAAAGGTACATTTGGGAATAATCGCTTCAATTTCATCAATGTCTCCCCGGCGAATGTAATCCTTAATCGCATCCGTATTAATCAGAATGTCGTGGAAGGCGGCCCGCTTGCCGTCAGTGGTCCGGCACAGCCCTTGGGCAATGATCCCCACCAACGACTCGGCTAAGGAAATCCGAATCGGTTCTTGCTGCTCGGGTTCAAACAGTTGCAGAATCCGCTCAATGGTTTTGACGGCACTGTTTGTATGGAGGGTGCCCATGACCAAGTGTCCAGTTTGGGCCGCTTTTAGCGCGGTGTTGACGGTTTCTTTATCCCGCATTTCCCCCACCAGAATTAAGTCTGGATCTTCCCGCAGAGCAGCTTTTAGGGCGTTGTCAAATTTGCGCGTGTTGATGCCGACTTCTCGGTGTTTGATCAGCGCCTTTTGACTTTTGTGCACAAACTCAATGGGATCCTCAATGGTGATAATGTGTTTGGGCATCTCCTTGTTGATGTAGTCAATCATGGCCGCCATGGTGGTGGATTTACCAGAACCCGTAGGCCCGGTGATCAGCATCAGTCCTTTATGGTAATGGCACATGTCTTTGAAGACTGGCGGCAAGTTTAATTGCTCCAGGGTAAGAATCTTCAGCGGAATTAACCGCATCACCATCGCGGGACCATGGAGCGAATCAAAAATATTAATCCGGACACGGGCAAAGTCGTACTGGGTGGCCCCGTCAAAATCTAGAGTGTCTTCAAATTGCGCGATGTCTTCTTCCGAAAGAATTTCGCGCATCCAACTGTAGAAGGTGTCGCGATCGGTGATGGGATACTCGGTGGTGTCGATTTCGCCCCGGTTGCGATAGCGGGGCACTTCGCCTACGCCCAAGTGGACATCAGAATAGCCTTCGTCGTAGGCACGACGCACAATTTGCGCCAGGGTAAGGGAATTGCCCATTGATGGAGGTTTCGGCGTAGCTGATACGGTGGCCGACTGCGCCGGAGTGGGTGCTGGTGTGGGTAAAGTTGCCATAGTGGGAGGGCCTGAGGATGCGGGCGCATTGACAATTCCCGTTGGCATCTCGGCGACTGTGGACATCGCAGACGTGGGCATCGCGGACGTGGGCATCGCGGACGTAGGCATTACTTCCGGTATAGTCCGTGGCATGGCGATCGTATTGGGAGAGTCCGAAGCAGGCACAGCAACGGTCCTACTGGCCACTGCCCGCGGCGGCGGTGGGGGAATAGGTGGAACGCGCGGCGGCGGTGGGGGAGCAACAGGCGGACGCTGTGAGTCTGTCATACGTGGCTTCTCTGTAGAATCTGTAGGAAGGGTTGGGCAGAAAAACTGGGCAGCAAATGCCGCCGCAGGCGCGCAAGGTTAAGCTACGCCTAGGTTTAGGGTGCCCAAAAGTGAAGCAGATTAACGGCAGAAGCACTGTGGAGTAGGGGAAGGGATTGGGGGGCCTTCTCTGGCAAGAAACACACCGTCAAAAAAGGCATTCCCCTGGAAGCGCATTTTCTTGCAAGGTCCTTGTAGCGCGATCGCGGTTCTCAGAAAGACGTTTGGCGCTAATCCGCTGTTGGGTGGCGGGTGGCGTAATCTCAATAGCTGGTGACTAAGACTTCTGTAATTTTGCCGCGTTTTTCGGCGTTGGAGTTGATGCTGCGGCTGGCGTAAATCGTGTGGATGGCGAAGTCTTGGTAGAGGTCGCGGATGAAGGGACAATCGGAGTTGGAGAGCATGATTTTGACGCCGCGATCGCGCAGTGCCACGAATACGTCCCGCAGGCGAATTTGGTCGGCCTCGGTGAATGCGTAGCGGTTGTAGGCGGTGAATTTGCTGGTGGCGCTGATGGGATAGTAGGGGGGATCAAAGTAGACAAAATCGTGACGACTAGTGGCATAGTCCAGGATGGCTTCAAAGGATTGCAGGGTAATGCGGGTGGTTTGCAGAGCAGAAGATGCGGCGTACAGCAAGTCGGGATCGCAGATCGGGGGCTTTTTATAGCGCCCCATGGGTACGTTGAAGAATCCTTTGGAGTTTTCGCGGTAGAGCCCGTTGAAACAGGTTTTATTGAGGTAGACTAGGCGGGCAGCGCGATCGATGGCGTGGCTGGGAACCTGCGCTCGAACCTGATAGTAGTAGTCTTCGCAGTGCCGATCACGATGTTCTGCCAGTTTGACGATGACAGCATCGACATGATCCCGAATACAGGCAAATACATTAATCAATTCTGGATTAATGTCCATCAAGTGCGATCGCGGCGGCAATAAATGGAAAAAAATGGCCCCGCCTCCGAGAAAGGGTTCGTGATACGTAGAGAACCCAGTGGGGAAATGGGGAATGTATTGCGAGATGAGTTGTCCTTTGCCTCCGGCCCACTTTAAAAGGGGCGAGGGGCGATCGCGCTCAGGAGTTGGGCTTGCATGACTCCATGATATAGGGGAATGATCGGATGGAGCAGTTTTTTCAGTGCAGTGGAAGGTATACCCAGACTGCTCCTCGGCGATAGACCGCACGGTCCTCGTCATTTTTCCCTTTCCAACTGGGAATAAGTTGTCCTCAGATAGCTGAACCTCTGACGGCATCAGGGGCTTTCTTGTCTACTCGAGTTTGCTAGCGCCCAATTCCCCCACCTGCCTAAGGCCCTGTCAAACAATAGGTTTTCAGTTTTCAGTTCGTTGAGCGGAGTCGAAACGAACGGAAAACTGCTCCCTGAGCGGAGTCGAAGGGAGCTATATCTTGATGTTATTACCTGACAATGCTTAAGGGGGCCCAACAGCACCAAGGGCAGCCTAAATTGAGTAATGCAGGGGGAAAGCCTTGGCTTCCTTGGGCTTCACAAATACCCGCTGCTGGGGCTCTAATAGCAATTCATCAAACCGCTCCCGTGACAGATGTGCCATCACGACCTGCCCATCATCCAGCGTCAATTCTGCTTGCACCTCCCAACCCAAATGAATAATGCGACTGACGCGGGCCGCCACAGAGGAGTCGCTGGGGGAAATTTCGACCAATATATCTTGTGGACGCAAGAAAATTTCAGGATGGGCCGATTCAAATCCGTTCTTGGCAAACATGCGCGAGGTGCTGGGCAAAACATTCACTGGCCCAATAAAGCTCATCACAAAAGCGCTGGCGGGGTGGTCGTAAATTTGGGCCGGGGATCCTACCTGCTCCACTTTGCCCTTATTCATGACAACGATCTCATCGGACACTTCCATGGCCTCTTCCTGGTCGTGGGTGACGAAAACCGTCGTGACGTGAACTTCATCATGCAGACGACGCAGCCAAGCCCGCAGATCTTTTCGCACTTTGGCATCTAAGGCCCCGAAGGGTTCATCCAACAGCAGCACCTTGGGTTCGACTGCGAGGGCACGGGCCAGAGCCACCCGCTGCCGCTGGCCACCGGAGAGCTGAGAGGGATAGCGATCGCCTAATCCGGCCAGTTGCACTAACTCCAACAATTCATTCACCCGAGCCTTTACTTTGGCGGAGGGCATTTTACGGATTTCCATGGGAAAGGCAATATTTTTTCGCACAGTCAAATGCTTGAACAGCGCGTAGTGCTGGAACACAAACCCAATATTGCGGTCTTGGACACTGCGATAGGTAGCATCTTCTCCAGTCAGCAAAATTCGTCCTGAATCAGGCATTTCCAGGCCCGCAATTAACCGCAACAGGGTCGATTTTCCCGAACCGGAAGGCCCTAGCAAGGCTACCAGGGAGCCGCTGGCAATTTCCAAATTCACGCGATCAACGGCATAAAAGCTACCAAACTGCTTTGTGACGTTCTCTACAACGATGCCCACAGAAAAAACCTCGCAATCAATGACAAGAAACCACCATTTAGGCAAAACCCCAGTTTCTTGATGGCATTAGTGTAGTTTACACCATGTTCCCTGGGGCACGTTTACAGGAAAAAGAAATGGGCTAGGGGCTTAATCGCGGGGACGGCACAACGCGTGAACGAAGACAGTAGGCAGACAACTGGGGCGTTGACATCAAGAGGGAGCAAGATGAGAGGGAAGAGGATTAATTGGGTTTATTCGGGCTGATTTAGGACTTAACGGCTAGGGCTAAGGGCAGGCCCGGGGTCTATCCGTGGGGATGACAGGGGCAGAGCCTGGGCTAAAACGCGCGGGACAACAATTTCAGGCAAGGCTTGAATCTCGTCTGTTGCCTGTGCTCCCCCCGCTGCCCCAATAAATGTCTGTCCCAATGGCGTGGCTTGCAACTGCAAAGACCCGCCCTGAAGCACCTGTGCCAATTGGGCTTGGGCAATTTCTAATTGTGGTCCCGCATCAACCAATACCCAGCCTTCCGAGGTGAGTTGCTTGGCCTCAAAGTGGAGGTGCGGACCTGTGGAAAGGCCCGTACTGCCCACGCGGCCAATCACTGTACCCTGCTGAACCCACTCCCCAGGGCGCACCAGAATTTCTGACATGTGGCCATACAGGGTTTCCAAGGTGCCATTGTTGTGTTCGATGACGACCGCCATGCCATACCCCCCCATGCTGTCGGCTCCGGTAACTTTGCCATCGGCAACAGCCAAAATCGGGGTGCCTTCGGGTGCCCCGATGTCGGTACCAGAGTGGAAACGGCGATCGCCCAAAACGGGATGCGATCGCCAACCTACCCCCGACGTAATCGGTGCAGGCACCGGCAGCGGAAACATCAGCACATTTTTACCCAACTTTCCGGGAAACTGCAAAACCCGACGGTAGTAGTCCTTACTGATAGCGGGCATTGTGCCCACATAGCTCAGCCCGCGATTGGTCACACTCAGTGGCCCCACATTAATCGTGGAAAGCCCGCCCACCCCACGTCCGGCAACCGATACCGTCTTGCCCAGTTGGCGGGCCTGGTTGGCTAGGCGAATTTGTTCCGCAGCCTGGGCTACACGCTGGCGATTATATTCTGTTTCCAGGGTACTAATTTGGTTCAGGACATCGGTCTGTAGGGCTTCCGGCACGGCCTGATGCTGAATCACCTGACGGGCTTTCTCAAATTCTCCTTGCTTGGCCAAGGCTACGGCGGCACTAATGAGGCGACTTTGGAGTTGGGAAAGTCCTGCCGCATCGGGCAGTTCGGCCATTTCCGCTAGGGTTTTATCAATAATTTGCTGGGCATTGATTTGCTGGACATTGGGTAAGGGGGCTGTGGCCGGGATCACCCTATCCGGCGGCACTTGCAATCCGGATTCTGCCAGCTTTGCCACTAAGTCCACCCCGGCCACATTGCTTAAAATTGCTGTGGAGTCCAGTTCGACCGCGCTATAAATTTGCAGGTCTGTGAGCTGGCCTTGTCGCCAGACTGCTTCCGGTTGAACGGGGGAAGCTTCCGAAGTCTGGGTTGATGGCGTTTGGACAGACAGCATGGACTGAGAGGGTTTAACCGTGCCGCTCGAGTTCAGCAGTTCTGGGGCAAGGGATAGGGTTTCTGCGGCGGCTATTCCTAGAGGCACCGGCTGGATGCGGGTGGGCTGCCCCGCAATTTGAGTTGGGGTAGAAGCAACCGGAAGGACCGGGGCGGGGCTAGCGGGTTGGGCAATCAAAAAAAGCGGAAAGGGTCCAAGCATGGGTTCTATTGCCGAAAACTTTCAATGGATACGCAAATGGATGGGGAAGGTCGGGAAGATTTCAGTGAGTTTATAGAGCCTTGATGTCTCAGAAATCAGCCGTTCTGGGCTACTTCAGAAGCCAATCTTGCGGTTTCTCGCCCATGGGGGCGACTGAACGCAGACTACGGAGTGGAATTTTCGGGGCGATCGCCTTGCAACGAGCAGGCTGACTTAAGAGTGCCCTAAAAATTACGCAGAACATCACAGTATGAGAAGTTTACAAAACTCTTTCAATCAAGTTCGTCCGCAATCCTAAGGATGAATGACCTCAGTAATTCTGCCGCTATTTCGGAATTCACCAAACCACTCTGGGATTTGCTTCATCAGAAGTTTATGTTCCAGTACGATTTGTGTGGATGGTGTTGCGCGCAGGCAGGGGTTACTCCACGCACAAGGAGGCTACAGCGCACTGAATGCCATTTGCCAAAACGCTTGTTCTAGTCGGGCAATATGCAAAAATGTGGCCTCGGCTTCCTTCTGAACCGCCTCTGGCGCAGCGGCTAGTGCGTGGTCAGCCTGTTGTTCCAGGAGCTGCACATAGTCGGTAAATCCAGAGTTGCCCCAACGGTCGGCAAATTCGGTGTAGGGGGCGGGCATCGGACCAGGCAATTGCCAGCCTTGATTATAGGAGAGTTCAATCGCCCAAAAGGCCGTCGCTTGGATGGCATAGGGAACATGGGCAAGGCTTTCCAAGTAGCTACAGTATTCTAGGCAGGTTGCTTGGAGGGGAGCATCGAGGTTGAGGTGCCGTTCAACCGCTTTGGCCCGGAACCAGAGGAGTTCGTCCTTCAGGGCAGCAAATCCAGCCAAAAGCACATCAAAATCCTCTACCGGAGCTGCGGCCAGTAACCGGGCTGCCATGCGGGTAAAGTCTGTGACAAACAGGTAATCCTGTACAAGCCAAGTGTTGAACTGTATGGGCTGGATGGTCCCCGCTTTGCACTGGTCTAGAAACGGGTGAACCGTGGCGTTTTTCCAGGCTTGGGGATGGGTTTGTTGCAAATGGTAACAGGTCAGTGGCATGGGTTTGGTAGAAGCGTTGGGGCTGTGAATCAACGGACAGAAGATGAACGGACAGGAGATGACAGGGGGATTAAGGGGATAGGTAAGTATAGCGGCTGAGGCTGCGCTCATAGTTTTGCAGCAATAGCTGGGACTCCTGAATGGTGATGTGCTTGTCCAGGAGGGCCTGTTCGGTCTGCTGCCGAATACTCTCCACCATATCTTCGGCATCATATTGAACGTATCCCAGGACCTCCTTCATCGTGTCGCCCTTGACAACATGTTCAATGCGATAGCCCGTAGGCGTGAGTTGAATATGGATGGCATTGGTATCACCGAACAAGTTGTGCAAGTTGCCCATAATTTCTTGGTAGGCACCGCCCAAAAACATCCCTAGATAGTAGGGTTCGCCCGGTTTTAGTTCGTGTAACTCCAGAACTGGCTTGACATCCCGGAGGTCAATAAATTGGTCAATCTTGCCATCACTATCGCAGGTTAAATCAGAGAGGGTGGCCCGCTGGGTCGGTTCTTCGGTCAGGCGGTGAATCGGCATGATGGGAAACAGTTGATCAATGGCCCAACTGTCTGGGGCCGACTGAAACACAGAGAGATTCATGTAATACATGGATGCCATGATCTTTTCCAGGTCTTCCAAATCATCGGGCACATAGTCTTGCTGTCGGACGATCGCCAAAATCCGGTGACAGCAAGCCCAATACAAACGCTCTGC
Source organism: uncultured cyanobacterium (assembly GCA_963766075.1). Taxonomy (GTDB): domain Bacteria; phylum Cyanobacteriota; class Cyanobacteriia; order Leptolyngbyales; family Leptolyngbyaceae; genus CAVYAN01. Next base: position 85,968 of record CAVYAN010000079.1, read on the forward strand.
TCTGGCCCGCTCCGGCAGACCCAAGTAGCCAAGGCTAAAGAGACTAATCGCTTCTTCTTTGAATTGGGTGGCATCGTGGTATGCCTCCTGAAAATTTTCTACCCCAATTGAGTTGTAGGTTTCGTACAGATTACGAATGATTAAATGCTCGGTTTCAGTGACCGGTTCGGGAACGTTCGAGGGCACTTCACTGGTGCCCAACACATCGAATACCAGCACCGATTGATGGGAGGCGATCGCCCGCCCGCTCTCACTGACCAGGGTAGGCACCGGCAAGTAATTCTGAGTACAGGCATCCTTGACTGCCGCCACTACATCATTGGCGTAGTTCTGCATGTTGTAGTTCTTGGAGGCATGGAAGTTGGTCTTAGACCCGTCATAGTCCACGCCTAAACCGCCGCCCACATCTAGATACTTCATGCCTGCGCCCAATTTTGCCAGCTCAACATAGATTTGACTGGCTTCCCGCAGCGCATCCTTGATCACGCTAATGGCCGAAATTTGTGACCCAATGTGGAAGTGCAGCAACTGCAAGGATTCCAGCATATCGGCGGCGCGGAGTTGCTCCACGGCACCCAAAATTTCCGGAATGGTCAGCCCGAATTTGGCGCGATCGCCCGCCGATGTGCCCCAGCGTCCAATTCCCTTGGAACTAAGTTTTGCCCGCACTCCCAACAGCGGACGGATCCCTAAGGATTGGCTGGCAGAAATCACCAAACTGACTTCCTCCACCTGTTCCAGCACAATAATGGGAATTTGCCCCAAACGCTGCGCCAGAATCGCGGTTTCAATGTATTCCCGATCTTTATAGCCATTGCAAATGAGCAGTGCTCCCCGCGTTTTCAGGGACGCCAGGGCAATCATCAACTCCGGTTTTGACCCCGCTTCCAAGCCAAATTGGTGTGGCTTGCCGAACCGGACCAAGTCCTCAACCAAGTGCCGCTGTTGATTACATTTGACAGGGAAGACGCCTTTATAAACGCCAGAATAGTTGTAGCGGGCGATCGCCCGCGAGAACGCGGCATTCAATCGCTCAATTCGATCTTCCAAAATATCCGAAAAGCGAATCAGCAGCGGCAGGTCAAGATTTCGCTGCTTAAGGCCATTAACCAAATCAAACAAGTCCAGGGAACCGCCGCGATCGCCCTGGGGCGAAACGGTGACATGGCCCGCCGCATTAATCGAAAAATACGGCTCACCCCAGCCCAAAATTCGATACAACTCCTCGCTATCTTCAATGCTCCAAGGCTGATCACGGGTTGAAGCGCTGGACTCTAACGTCGCCACTGGATGACGGTTCTCTCCAGCGATCGGTAGCCCCACCGCCGCAATCTCGTGAGAAGCATTGATCGCAATTGGTTGTTCGCCCATTTTTCCACCCTCTGAAACAGTTCCAACCTTTGACATCCGACCTCTGACACACTGCCGACCTCTGCCCCAGTCGAGAACGCTCAAGTCAGCTCATCCCTGTCTGCCTGACTCAAATCCAGAAGAGGCTCCAGGATGCACCCCCCGGTCATAGTCGGATGCGACGGGACAGATGCTATCAGGTGCGCCCTAGGCATCGGGCACATTTACAATGGCCCAAGGGGAACCGTTTCCAGTGCCGCCAGATACCAACACGGTCTGCTAGTTTATCGCATCTCTGGAAGGGATGCGGGTGCCGTGGCATACGGTTTTCCGGGATGTAGGCCCAGAATTTCAGCAGCGCACATTCCCTATCACCGCAAGGACAAACGGCCATAGGGGCATCGGCTAATCATCAGCAGCAATTTTAGGAGAGGCGATCGGAGCAGGCGTCGAAGCCTCGGATGGGGTTGCAGGGGGTGGGGCCACCACAGGCGGGGCTACCACAGGCGGGGTCGATCCGGTAGGGGTAGAGGCCGTTGTGGGTGGAGCCACCGGGGTGGGAGCAGGCGGTTCACTCGCAATTCCCAACTGGCCCTTGGCCGTGGCCACCGCTTTCAAGGCACTACTTTTGCCCACTTCCAAAAGCTTCTTGCCTGTCTCGCTCAGCATTTGGTCCATGCCGACACTGGGGGCGGCTTCCTTTGTTTCGAGGTTATTCACCCAGGTGCGGGCGGCTTGTCCGGCGGTGTAGGAATTTTTCCAAATCCACTCCCCTAACACCAGCACAATGCAAATTACCAGCCAAAGAAGATAGCCCGTCTCTTTAATGATGGCCCAAGTGAGGCTGCCAGCTTTTTTGTAGGTGGCGGCGGTATCTGGCGCAAATAGAGTTTGCCGGACTTTATCGGCTTGGGAAGTAATATGGTTGAACATTTTTCATATCTCCTTCGTTATGCTGGTTAAATTTCGCGAGATCTTAATAGAGCCTGTCCAGAAAAAAGTACCATGTCTGGGAATCGTGATTAGAGAATCGCGAGCACAATTCTGGCAGCATTGCCTAGGACAGTTTTGATCCCAACTGGATGATCCCATTTGCGCCTTGCTAATGGCACGCTTGAAAGCCAGCTTTGGCAGGCGTAGGACGCCGGAAACATGTTCCATTTTGCCTAAGGCTGAGCCGATTGGGGCGGGCGATGGGAAATTGTGGTTGAAATTAGTTGGCAAAAGGGCTTGTCATCTGGCAGCGGTGTGCTACCATCAATAGCTGGAAAAGCTACCAATCGGGTGCTGCCATCATCTTCATAGAGTTGAGCCAAGCGACGAAGTTGAGCTAGCGCCACAAGCATTCCGCCGTCTTAAGTATTAGAAAAACGTTTAGAGAATTGCCACAATTGAATCCCATGACTAATGTCAGTACGAACCAGCAGGTTATTCACCCCATGGTCAAGTTGCAGCGACAAGTCAAGTCGCTGATCGATTCTCAACTGCTGAAGCCCTCCGATAGCATTTGGAAAATCGCCCTACTCTATGGGGATGATTGGGCTCACTGGAAACAGGAGTTGTTAGCGTTTGATTTCACTATGCAGGATCCTGTCAGTGATCTAGTGGCGGTGGAATCCTGGGACGAAGAGGCAACTGACGAAGCCTAAGGTTTGCCGGGTCTAAGGTTTGCCAAGCCTGAGGTTTGCCAAGTCTGCATATTTGCCGCGTCCAAGATTGCCAAAATCTTCCGTAGTTTTTTGTTGGGCTGGCATCCCTTCGCGCGACAACGGCACGCATTCCCCATCTCCCCTATAATTCTGTGAACGTCTTACGGAAGTATGAGGAGGAGTAGTGTGAACATGAAGCGATCTCATCAAGTGAAGTTAGTCGGCAAAGCCGCCCGTGAGGCCACTCGTAAAGTGACCAAGACTAAAGTGACCAAGACCCTACTGCTGGGCATTGCTGTTCTGACAACGGGATTTTTGGCCGCCGCCTGCCAAGAAGCCGCGCCGCCAACCAGTTCGACTAGTAGTCCAGCAGCGGGCAGTGCCCCCAGCAAGGGCTTAAAAATTGGCACCTTGCTCCCGGCCACCGGGGATTTAGCCTCCATTGGCAACGCCATGATTGCCTCGGTGCCTCTTTTGGTCAATACGGTGAATCAGTGCGGCGGGGTAAATGGTGAACCGGTGACACTGGTCTCTGAAGATGATCAAACCGATCCCGCTGCTGGGTCCCAAGGGATGACTAAGCTGGTGGAAACGGATAAAGTGGCCGGTGTTGTTGGTTCCTTCGCAAGCAGTGTGTCCACAGCGGCGATCCCGATCGCCGTTCGCAACAAGGTTATGCTGATTTCTCCGGGCAGTACCAGCCCCGTGTTTACCGATCGGGCCAAAAAAGGCGAGTTCCAGGGCTTTTGGGCTCGCACCGCGCCACCGGACACCTACCAAGCCCAAGCCCTCGCCAAACTGGCCTATGACCAAGGGTTCAAGACCGCCAGTACGATTGTGATTAACAATGACTATGGCGTTGGCTTTGAAAAAGAATTCGTTCAAGCCTTTAAAAAATTAGGCGGCACCATCGTCAACGAAGCGAAACCCACCCGCTACGATCCCAAGGCCACCACCTTTGCCACCGAAGCCCAAGCCGCACTGGCCGGAAAACCGCAGGCATTAGCCGCCGTGCTCTATGCCGAATCCGGAGCCTTGTTTCTCAAGTCCGCCTACGAACAAGGCTTGAGTCAAGGCGTGCAAATTTTGCTGACGGATGGGGTCTATTCACCGGACTTTCCCGGCCAAGTCGGTAAAGGTAAAGAGGGCAAAGCAATTTTAGCCGGAGCGGCGGGCACAGTGCCCGGAGCCGATGGCAAAGCGCTAGCCGCATTAACCAAATTGTGGGAAGAAAAGCAGAAGAAACCTGTCAGTGCCTACGTTCCCCATGCCTGGGATGCGGCGGCGCTCTTGGTTCTAGCGGCAGAGGCCGCCAAGGCAAATACGGGAGAAGCCATTAAAGGCAAAATTCGCGAGGTGGCCAATGGGCCTGGAAAGGATGTAACCGATGTGTGCGAGGGCTTAGCTCTGCTGCGCAAGGGCGAGAAGATTAACTACCAGGGTGCCAGTGGCAATGTGGACATTGATGAAAATGGTGATGTTGTAGGCAGTTATGATGTCTGGAAAGTCCAGCCGGACGGCAGCCTGAAGGTAACGGGCAAGGTCAGCCCCAAGTAGCCTCTACTGCGGTGATATCTCAATCAAGAACCCTGGGATTTTTATAAATCCCAGGGTTCTTTGGCCAGAAACGGCTTCTTGCTATTTCTTTTCGGCAGGCTTCATAGCATCGCCGGTTTTCTTCATGGCATCCCCAGCAGCATCTTTAGCCGCCTCGCCGGTTTGCTTTGCCGCTGCTCCGGTTTTCTTCATGGCATCCCCAGCTTGACCGGCAGCGTCCCCAGCTTTTTTCACCGCATCACCCGCGCCACTTTTCACGGCTTCGCCCGCTTTACCCGCCGCTTCCCCGGTCTTCTTAGCAGCCTCACCCGCTTTATTCATTGTTTCCCCAGCTTTATGCACGGCATCCCCGGCTTTACCGCCCATTTCCCCAGCTTTCTGCTTGGCAGCTTCACCCGCTTTGCCCGCTGCTTCCCCGGCCTTCCCGGCGGCTTCGCCAGTTTTCTGCATGACATCGGCAGGGCTAGGGGCCGTCGTTGATTCTCCGGAACACGATACCAAGCTGGCGGCAACGGTTAAGCCTGCAGCTAATCCCAATAACTTCAAGGTTTTCATATCCATAGACCTCTATCTAAGTAAAGTAGACAATGCTTATCAAATAGACAATGCTCCTGCTAGGATACGTGCGAAGTGTAAATTTGGCTAACAACTTCAGAAAATTTTTCTGGATGGTTCAGCCTAGCCGTGACGTGTGGGCTGCGATCTACCACACTCGCCACTCCTGCCACTGTTCATTCAAAATTGTCGTGTTAGGAAACGCGGTGGGATTGCCGCTTTGTTCAAGCTGGCGGCGGAGCTTTTCCAGCAATGGGATTGGCCGGGGTAAGTCGGCCACCAACTGGTAGGGCAGTACCCCTTCTGTTAACGCAAAGCTGGCTGTAGTTCCTGCCGCAATGCCGACGGACCATTCAAAGGCGTGAACCCGATAGGCCGCAGCCGTCATATGGCTGGTGGCAATGCTTTTACCTGCCACCAGCAGGTTGTCGATGCGTTGGGGAATCAAGGCCCGCAGGGGAATTTGGGCGGGGTATGCCTGTCCATGGCCGAGGCGTGTGCCGGGACGTTCGGTATTACCGGGGCGTTCTGGAGGGGAATCGGCCATGCAGGGATGAAAGTCGATCGCATACTGGGCAATACCCACAGAATCGGGGTAGATCCGCGATCGCATCCGGCGAACAATCTGCTCGGGAGGCGTATCGTGGATGATGGCAGCGGCAGTCTGGAGTCCGGCCAATCCCAGCCAGAGTTGCCGATACGCATCGGGGGAAAGGTTGGCGCGATAGATGGCTTGCCGATAGTCGGCTTTAGAAATATCCACCTCGTCAATCGTGAAGCCTTGGGCATAGCCATAGCTGGGGCGGCCAATAATGCGGCGCGCCTCACGGATATAGGGATACTTAGACAACCCATGGCCTGTGCCCATCGGGCTGTCGAGTCCTTGCAGAAGCCGGTGATTGGGATGAGGCACTTTCTGACCTGCCGGTTGAGAGTTGGTGGTCCCAGCAACCAGCCAATAGTAAAAGCCCAAGGCAAGCTCCTCCCCATGCCGTAAAGTCTCCGGGCGGAGTCCCCCCTGCCAGCCACCTGGGGTCAGTTCCCCGCGCTGCTGCAATTGTTCGCGGGTATAGATGAGATTATCCTGGGCCGTGCCGGGGCGATAGTCGTTGCCCCACACCCAGTTCTGCATGGATATATCCCCTGGCTTTGGCAAGGACCCACCCACCGCTGGAACGCGCCGCGAGGATCGCGGCTGAGCACTCCAAATCCGACGATAGGTAAATACCGCATTGAAATTGGCGATCGCTGGATTGGCATCAAACCCGTAGTAGGGCGCATAGCGCGGATAAAACGGTGGCATAGTTTGAGGCTGGGGATCGGCAGTTTGCTCAAAAGCAAAGGTATAGGTAAATCCCTGGGTACAAAAGGGATCACCCGCTTCGCTGGCGGAGGAAGGGTCACGGGGCGATCGCGGATCTAGGCCCAATCGATAGGGAACATCAGCCAATGCCACCAATTCTCCTGTTTCTGTGGCATCAATCACTATCCATGGCCCAGGGGCGCGCCGCCTATCGACCGCTGCCGCATGGCGATCGTCCCAGCTCGGAACAGGCGGCATCAGTCGCAGCACCCGTTTCTGCAACCGGGGGAATCCGGGTAGCGGTAGGCATCCTCTAGAATTTGGGACAGCGGCTCGGTATTGAGTGGGGGTGTACCGGGAGCGGGAGCGTGTTGAATGGCGATCGCCCCACTATTTGCTTCCCATCCGCACTGATCTCGAGGTCTTTAATCACGGTGGCAGGGAACCAGTGCAGCGTGCCCCGATGCTGTGCCTTCTGTAGCATGTCCCAAAGGATGGCATGGGCATCCCGGGGTAAAAAGCAGGCGTAACTCACCCAGCAATCGCCGGGATTGAGTTCCCCATATTTGGCTTGAATCCGCTGGCGCAGTTCCACATAACCCTTGGAATAGAACAACATTGCCCGCTGCTTTTTCGCTTCGTCCAGAGCGGTGGTGCCCTGGGATGAAAGCTGTCCACCCACCCAATCCGTGATTTCTGTAAGACAAACAGTCCGGCCCTGCTCCAGAGCCGCCGTAGCCGCCGCCACGCCCGCCAAACCACCCCCAGCAATCAACAGGTCACACGATACGGTTTGATCGGGGGCGCGGGGCAGTGGGCTGGCCATCGCAGGGGGAAAAACTAACCCACAAAACACCGCGCCCAGGAAAACTGGAGTGACGCTGACGCCGAGGAATCCGGTAAAACTTAGCCATGGCTCGTTTTCCTTTACCCCTTGGCCTGGATCACTTGGGCGATCGCCTTTACGACGGCATCACTCTTAAAGTAAAACTGGTGCGCCTCACCGCCCCCCAGCATCGGGACCAGGGTTTGGCGCAGCGGCGTGGTCAACCAGGTGCCAAAATCTTTTTGAACACAAATAATGTCCTCGACCTGGACAAACTGGGCACATTCATCCAGTAAGTCCGGCAGCACCCCTTCCAAGGGATAGGCGATCGGGTCACCGGGATGGACATAGTTCTTCCAGACCAGGGGGTGTTTTTCCATCGCGTACAGATTGCCCAGCAATTCCTTCAATTTTGGCGTGAGGTCGTGACTACTGCGACTGGCCACACTCAACAAGCTGAACAAGGCAATGGGCGATCCCATGGTGTGAATGCTGGCCAGGGGAATCCCCACGCCGGGATTCGGGAACAAGCCAAACAGGGCTTGGCGGATTATGTCAATGCAGGCTCGGGTATCCGCATCCAGTTTAGGGTCTTCCCAACGGGCCGCAAACAGAATATCAAACAGGATCACCGTGCCCCAACTGTGGGTAACCAAGTGCAGGCGATTGCCCGGTTGCATCGATTTCAACCCCTCTAGGGCACTTTTCTGAATCCGCTGCACCACCTGGGAACCCACATGCCGACTGATGTAGAGGGCCGCATCGCCCACAAAGTCCATCAAAATGCCGCTGCGAAAGTCCTGGAACCACATGTCCTTCCACTTGGTAGACCGTTTGAATCCGGCCCGCAGGTCGTTCGTGGCTTCCACATTTAAGTCGCCCCAAAAGGGCACAATCAATTGGAGATTGCAGCTCTCCTTAGAAACACACGCGTTAATGCGTCGAAATAAATCATTGGCAATCCGGTTGATTTCCACCGCACTGCGTGTCTTGACCCCGTGAATGAACAGAACATAGTCAGTTGGCATGGGGAAGCCCTCCCTAAAAAACAAGTCGCTTAGGCTTCCCCTATTAAACCCTAAGGCGAGGGAATTCGACCCCAGAGCAATCGCCCCTCTCGGTATAATGAAACAACACACAGCAATACATGTTTAGAAAAGGTACTAACATAACA
>CAVYAN010000080.1:0-11778 GCA_963766075.1 uncultured cyanobacterium
CTTTCATTGAATTTGACCTCCTGCCCTTTTTCCCGCTTCCATTTTTCTTGAAAGAGGGGAATAATCTTAGAGAAGGCATCTTTGGTGACGGCGTAGGAAACCAGAGTCAGTTCAACGGTTTTTTTCTGGCTTACTAATTGCTGCTTGGGCAGGGTCGGGCGTTCTTGCTGCTCTTGCAGGGATGGTCCAACTGCTGCAGAGACAGGAACCACTGCACTTAACCCAAACCCAACGGCAACCATCAAGACACGGCTACGAGTTGAGGCTTGTCGGAAGGGCTGCAGGACACGATCCAGAAGAGCCGCAGTGACTGGCTGCTTTGCTTTGGGAGACGACCGATGCGAAGGCAGGGAATACTTGTTCATAAAGAGAGAAACCTGTAATCTACGGTAAACAGATAGGGATTTAGATGTTTCATCGATTAGAACTATCACATAGTCATCGCAGCAACGCAATAGGCTGAGTTGAAAATTTTTACGCTTACCGATAGGCTTCGAGCACGGTGACGGTTCCCTCCAACATCGCTAAATTAGCCCTACACCAAACCATCTAGATGTAGTACATGGGGTGCTCTTGCTTTGTGGCATCCTGCTGCTGACATAGATCCTGTAGGCCAAATACCCCATTTGGGTGAACAGGGCTTGTAGAGTATCCATAAATGCAACCTATCGGTGTTCGACGTTATCGCTGCACCCTACAAACAGGAATCGCTTTTTGTGTCTATAGGCTTATTTTTTCTCACAACGATCTGTCCGGACTATTGAAATAATGCAGGTCAACAACTGTCCGAATGCCTAGTGGCGTTAGAGCCACCAACTGGCATCCTGTAAACCACAGTTAATCGGTAAAGATTTAGTAGTTTAAGTGGTTATTATCTTTGCACATCCATTTTTAAAGCACAAGATGTGGCCAAGACGGAGTTTTAATTTGGAATTCATGAGGACTGTCTAAATTTTGTATCCGTTGTTGCTTGCTTCGTACTGCGAGCTGTGACATAGTTTTAATAGTTAAATACTATAATCCGACCGACATACAGTAGATTAATGCAAGTTGAGCTATTCATAGATCTTCAGTCTTTTCTAAAGGTTTACAGATAAAGGGTTACAAAAGCTGCTGGTCACGGTTTTTTGTAGCTCAGCATCTTTCGAGCAGGCTTGCAATTCCGTCATTCTGCGGGCGGGTTCATGCAAGTCATGGGTTGATTTGCTGTCATGGAGAATTTATCGCATGGAAAACCCGAGGCATGAAAAAGAGTTGATTGTGGACTTGATCCTGACTCGCAATTTAATTGACTGCGTGGCAAAGCCGGGATGGGATGTACTGGATTCCTGTAGTGTCAGCTTACTCCGGTTTCCAATCAGGAATGCACTGCTGATTACTTGCTACAGTGATGAATTTATTCCTCCGGAGTTGCATAGCCGAATCATTGAAATTGCCAAGTTTGTCCACCACCACCATGGACGAACACATATTTGCTTACGTCATCATCAGAAGGAGATGATCATGCGCTGGGATAGCGAGTTGCTTCTGCGATCGCACAAAGCCAGCCATTTTAGTCCTGTTGATGAATTGCTTTAAGAGCATTTCTTTAAGAGGATTTATAGTGTTGTCGAGTTTCATGCCGTCGGTTACTCCTCTAGCCGTCAGTAGCAGATGGGTCTTAATCTCTCTTTCCCATCTGCTATTTTCCTCTTCTTTCGTGGCGGTAGGGTTGCTCGCTTTAAATCCTGAGTCTCTTGATCAATAAAGCTATGGCCTGCGATTTCATTCCCCATGCATTCTTAGGAGTTTTGCCCTCGCGGGCTCAAACGGGGATGCCCCATCGGCTAACCCTGCCGGGATATTCAGGGTTGCCGGATGAGCAGTTCTGGGATTGTTGGGAGATTGAACACCATCGCTGCCATCGATTTACCTATGAACGGAGTCACAGTGATTGGCGCAGGAATTCTGTCAATCACTTCCTGGGACTGGGTTAGGGCGTTTGGGCCATGACTGGGCGATCGCTCAGGTGCAGATTAACCCACACCTTTTTTCTTAATTTCACATTAAACCCTTAAACTCTATCGGCTTACCGTAGTATATTGGGTAGATGCCTATGGAGCCTCACGTTTAATGGGTGGCTTCCGGCTATCGATTACCCCTTCCCCTGTACGGAGTAGAGCTATGCGCGTTGCAAATAATATCACCGAATTAATTGGCAAAACCCCCTTGGTGCGGCTCAATCGCATTCCTCAGGCGGAGGGGTGTGTGGCTGAAGTGGTCGCCAAGTTAGAAGGATTCAATCCAGCCGCCTCGGTTAAAGACCGGATTGGTATTAGTATGGTGCAGGATGCCGAAGCCAAGGGCTTGATTCAGCCGGGTCAAACAATTTTGGTCGAGCCAACCTCGGGGAATACCGGAATTGCACTGGCGATGGTGGCTGCCGCCAAAGGGTACCAGTTGATTTTGACCATGCCGGATACCATGAGTCTGGAGCGGCGGGCGATGCTGAAAGCCTATGGGGCACGGCTTGAACTCACTCCGGGTTCCCAGGGAATGAAGGGGGCTGTCGCCCGAGCTGAAGAGATTACCCGTAAACTGCCCAATGCGTTTTTGCTGCAACAGTTTAACAATCCCGCCAACCCGAAAATTCACCGGGAAACCACGGCGGAAGAACTGTGGGCTGACACCGATGGCAAAATTGATATTCTGATTTCGGGGGTGGGCACGGGCGGTACGATCACGGGGATTGCAGAAGTGCTGAAACAACGCAAACCTGAGTTTCAGGCGATCGCGGTTGAACCTGAAGAAAGTCCCGTGCTTTCAGGTGGATCCACGGGAGCCCACAAAATCCAAGGCATTGGTGCAGGGTTTATTCCCCAGGTATTGAAGTTGGACTTGGTGGATGAGGTGATTCAAGTCAATAGTGAAACGGCGATCGCCTATAGTCGCCGTTTGGCCCGCGAAGAAGGGCTGTTGTCGGGAATTTCGTCCGGTGCGGCTTTAGCGGCTGCCATCCAAGTTGCCAAACGAATTGAAAATTTCGGCAAGTTGGTGGTCTTTATCCAACCCAGTTACGGGGAACGCTACCTCAGCACCGCCCTATTCAAAGATCTGATTGAGGTGGATGTACCGTCCTATAGTGAGCCAGACCGGGAATTATCTCTCCATTAACTCGGCCATTCGTAGAATAGATGATTCGTAGGAATTGGTCATTCGCGGTGCCCACCGCAGCCACAAATCGAAGTTCTTGCAACAATCAATGCGTAGAACTCTAATTATTGAATTTAGAATTTCGATTTCTCGGCGACTACAAAACTCTCAGAGCTAAACCAGGGGCGATCGCTCCTGGTTTTTTCTATGTTTTTTCTAGCTAATAAACAGGGGACTAGTCCACGCTTTGGCATCATCGACCTGGCGTCCCCAAAGATACACAGGAAGAAACCCATGGGGACTGGCCTGGGGGGCGATCGTAAAACTGCCCGTTACGTCGCGCGGTAAGGGTTGGTCACTGAGGCGTTCCACCGCTACAAACAAACCCGCTCCACCTAAATCCCGCCGCAGAATGCCCTGCGTCAAAATCTCCGCGCCGGTAAATTCCCACGTCACTTCGGGACAATGGATATAGGGACTGCGCTGAAGGGGACTGCCGGTTTTGTTAAAGCCATCCAGTTGGAGCTGTAATCGGAAATGGGCGTGATGGAGATCGGATATATCCAACTCAATCGCATCGCTATCGCCATAGGTTTCAGACCGGAACTCCAGGTGTAGCGGCCCCGATCTCCGCACATATTCCTCGGCATGTTCCAGTCCATACACTTGGTACCGCTGGACTTGGGTGTTGCGAAACTCCAAACAACCACGCCAGGACGCCCAGCGGTAGCGATCGGGAATCCGAGCGCCCCCCAGCGTAGTCGAATGCGGTGGGGTGAAAATCCTGCCTCTGCTTGCAAATTGCGATGCCAGAGCATCCCCTGATCGGTGAATGCGGCAATCTCATCCCAACCGGCTGTGCCTAACAAGCGGTAGTGCACGTCAATCGGGGCTGGAGCGGTGAATTCATCGCCCTGGATATGCGCACCGGACCACAGTAAGGCGACGAGGCGATCGCCCGTGGTGGCCCAGGTATGCCGAGATCGCAGGGCATGATTGATCGCGGCCTTGGTTAAGGTCGGGGCGAGAATTCCGGTTACACCACCGTTGACCCCAAATACCGCTGTGCCGGGAACACCGCCACCACACCGCCCTTGATGCTCATCGCCATTGGCACAGACACCGACTTTGTATCCCCGCCGAATCGCATCCTGATAAAACCAGTCAAACTGGCCCCAAGCAGATCCCACCTCAATCAACCGTTCTAATTGGGGATGGTGCCAGTCTAAAATTGCCCGCCGTCCCCCCACATGGGGAATCAGCAAATGGTTTTCGGGGGCATGACTGTAGGCCGCATAGAGCTGACTGACCGGATAGGCTCCCGGTACCAGTGCTTGCCCTCCCATAGCGTCATTCCATTCAAACGATCGCACCACATTACCGGCACGATCGTAGGGAAACAGCACCTCATCCTCTAGGAAAATAACGTTGCGATCGCCACCTGCCGCCGAATTGCCGCACCACTCAGTACCTGGATAGCAGAGAAACTCGCCCTCGCGGGTGATGGCTCGACAATGCTGGACATCCGCCTCCCAGTCTGCCTGGGTAATATTGAAATCATTGGCGGTATATCCCAAAACATCCAACCCTGCCACATCCCGACCATAGGCAAAATTATATTCGGTGCTATTGGTACCCACGGTGCTATTGGAATGCACGTGTAGATCCGCAAAAAATGCCCGAGGATAGTTAAAATCGCGATCGATCGTGAGGAATAGAGGATTACTGTGGAGCGCTGTTCCCGTGAGAAACGCTTGCAGCATAACCTCTCCAGGATATTCTGTGGGCACCTCTAATTTTGCTACCGCCCAGCCTTGGTCGGGCAGCACCAACGCCATCTCAATGTGTTCCGCTTCTGTTTGGGCGATCTTCAACTGCACAGTACCACCCAAATTCCAACAGGTGTTCCCCCAGCGGTCTTCAATCCGCACGCGCAGGGGAAAAGATTCCCCTGCCCTTACTAAACGCGGTGTAATGACAGCAACTCTGGCTGGGGCACCGGGCACGACATCCAACACCACATCATCCGGAATCGCAGCAAACCGTGAGGTGCCGACGGGATCGATATAGGCCCGAAATCGAAACCCCTGTTCGACAAAGGTCTGAACGCGGGTGCCTGGGCTACCTGCCCGGCGATCGCCCAAGCGAATCACAATCCGATCACCGGGCTTTAAATATCCATCGACAATATCGACCATGATGGCTTTTTGGAAGGGCCGCTCATGCCCTTTCTGATCAAAGCGAACCTTGAGGTCCTGCACCGTTGCTGGACTTTCTCCCGGCAAGGTGGGGCGCGCCTGATATTCTGCCGAAACATAGTTCGCGGCCTGTGGATCTTCCGTTTGAAACAACGCCCAGTCGGAATAAAACTTAAACGTGACTTTGATCCAGGCCCCATCGGCCAAACCCGCAGATCCAACCTCATAGTCCAGCCGAATTTCTTGCCAACTCCCCGCCTCAACGACCTGTGTGGAACTGTGCAAGCGACCGAGAAACGGCAGATCGCGGACATAGTCGAGATAAAACTGAGGATGAACATAATCGACAGAGGTGTGAGAATCGTGAGCCATCAAATTACAAAGAGATAGAAATCAATGGTTAAAGAACATGGGTCATGATAATTGAGCTGAGAATTCTGAACAGCTAAAGTGGCGTAATGCTGGCAATTTTGCCACCTTGTCGCTGCACCCGTTGCAAATGGCTGGACAGTTCTTCGTAGGAAATGATCGCGGCCTGATTCACCCGTCGCACCCGAGGATAGCCCAGCCGAGATATTCCCGTTGTTTCCACACGATAGAGTTGTCGGGCACCGTAGGCTTTGGAACCCCCAAACGTGCTGCTGGGCGTGTCGCCTCGCAGGGAGGGACGGTAGGCAAACCCATTCCCAAACCCAGCCGGTGCAATCACTGTGGAGGCACTATTGCGACCCAGTTCACCCGCCAACCGCGAAGATGTCCCGGCAATCTGGGTGCGATCGCTGTTGGCATATCCCCGGTAAAGCTGAAAAATGCGCGTAAATCCAACGGTTTTTTGTCCAGTTTGAGTTGCAAATCCCCGATAGTAGGGGACGATATTATCGCCAAAACTGCGCTGATACTCGATCGAGTCAATATAGGAATCGATGTCGGCATCATACCCACGATTCTGATATTGATCCAAATGCTCAATGACCTCAGACTCATCGTAGGGAGCACGGCCCAATAGATGTTTATAATTTAACTCAATGGTACGAGTCTGAAAGCTGTTGTAGAAGAATTTGCGTTTGTACAGCTCTGATTTGGCTAGTTGCCGGACAAACTCTTGCACTGTAATTGCACCACTCGCCAATAAAGACTCTGCGGCGGTTAGCCGCTCCGCTTGTAACAGATAGTCGTTGCCAAGAATCTGACGGTAAATCGCAGCAATGACCTGCGCAATATCGGCTGAGCTGGCATTGTCGCGCAACTCAACGGGGGCTGCATCACTAAAAGCAGACGTACCCAGTCGAGAAGCTGCGGTCGTAATAGCCATGAAAAGATCTCCGTAATGACTTGTAATAATGTGAGTTGAAGCTAATGTGACTTGGAGCTAATGTGACTTAAAGCATGAAGTGGATAAGCGATCGCCATTAGCAGGCTGTGGAATTCAGGTATACCCCGATGAATACAGCCACTCAGGACAGCGTGATGCCAATGATGTTGCGCCCCTGACGATTGAGCTGCTGCAATCGACTAGAAAGTTGCTCAAAGGGCACAACCACCTCGGCAATGCTCTGGCGCGTCGTTGGCGCATCGGGAGTCGCAAATTGCGTAAACCGAATCCGATAGGTATTGCGGCTACGCCGTCCGGTTGCAGTTCCAGTCAGGGCACCCGTTGCGGGTGGCTGAATCGGCGATGCCAGGTTTTTGGCTAAATTCCAGGTTAGCTGCCCTCGGGATTTGTTTTGGGCGCGATCGCTATTGGCATACCCCCGGTAGAGCTGAAATAAATGGGTAAATCCCACGGTGCGCTGGCCAATCGTGGTTTTAAAGTCCCGATAATAGGGCACGATACTGTCACCAAAGTGCTGTTGATATTCCGCCGAGTCAATATAAGAATCAATATCGGCCTCAAACCCCTTCGTATGATAGAGATCAGCGTGATAGGCGATTTCTAATTCATCATAGGGCGCACGTCCCAATAAATGTTTATAGTTCAGCTCAATGAACCGGATTTGTGAATTGGATTGAAAAAACTTTTTCTGGTATAGCTCTGACTGGGCGATCGCCCGGACAAAGTCACGAACACTAATTTGTCCCTGACGCAGTAGTGATTCCGCACTGCTCAATCGTTCACTCTGCATCACATAGTCATTGCCAAGCACCTGACGATAGGCGGCCCAGATCACCGCTTGGACCTCATCGTCCGCATGCACGGAGCGCAGTTCAACCCTTGCGGCACCCGAAAACGGGCGAATTCCCAATCGACTGGCTTCTTCAAGTGTTGCCATTGTGATATCTCCTATCCAAGATTCTACTGAATTCAGGAAAACCAATTGTGTAGTCAGTAGCAGCCGATCCGTCGCTTTCACAACCCGCAGTTCTGCGGACTATGAAAGGACTTCACTGTTCCCAACTGACTACACAATGGCTAGACGCATTTGCAAATTTTCAGCGATGGAACCCCGTGATTAGCTCAGGGCATTAATCACATAGTCAATGTAGGAATTGGCCTCAACTGCCGGATCACCCGACAAGCCATGATTCGCCTTGATGTACTTCAGGGCTTCAATGTACCAACTGGGAGACAGTTCAAAGGAACGATTGATTTCCGACAATCCCCCCACCAGATAGTCATCAATCGGGCCTGTTCCTCCCACAATCAATGCGTAGGTGATGATCCGCAAGTAGTAGCCAATATCACGCACACATTTTGCCTTGCCCCGAGCATCATAGGCATAGTTAGGCCCCTGAAGCTGAGTCGTGTATGGAAATTTTTGATACACTGCATTCGCTGCACTGTCGGCCAAGCTCTGTGCCTTAGTAGTCAATGCTTTGACGGCTTCCAGCGAGCTGGCTGCTTGACGGAATCGGCCAAAGGCCACTTGATACTCGGTGCTGCTCAAAAAGCGACCTTGCGAATCGGCAGCGGCAACAGCTTCGGTTAAGGGTGTCTTACTCATGAGTGTAATGTCTCCTAAAATCAGGGTTTACAACGTTTTGTGGGTTGATGCGTGAACGCGAAAGCAGTGGGTTAGCCCACAGCCGCCGCCGCTCGGTCAAAGTAGGTCGCGACTTCTGCCAGCAGGGCACTGCAATCGCCTCTGGTGATGTTGTTAGTGTCACTCGCGAGGGCAAGAGAAGCTTCCTTCAGTTTCTGAATCCCAGCGGCCACAGAAGCTCCTGGAGTGCCCAGGGCCAAATACGTTTCACGCAAACCATTGAGGGCGCGGTCGTCCAGTACACTGGCATCCCCAGCAAAAATGGCGTAGGTAACATAGCGCAAAATGATTTCCAGATCACGCAAGCAGGCAGCGGCACGGCGGTTAGTATACGCATTGCCACCAGGAGCAATCAATTGAGGCTGCTCAGCAAACAGCGCACGGGCAGCATCGGTCACAATCGTCGAAGCATTGCTGCTAATCCGATTCACAATATCGATGCGCTTATTGCCGTCTTTGACAAGGGCAATCAGTGCGTCTACCTGAGCATCGTTCAGATAGTCTCCCCGCGCATCGGCTTGAGAGACGACCTTAGCAAAAGCATCTAATACCATAGTTTCAATCTCCTGAATATTGATTTAACTGAGAATAGTTCGTGGTTTAAAACCGAACAAAAGGATCAATTTTTCACCTCTTTTCAAACCAGTAAACACAGCCAGAAATTAAAACCAAGCCTGGAAAACACGAAATCCTGACCTAGATTAAAATCAATACTTTTTCAAAGAGTAATTACGCGAGCAATTACTCAAAGCGTTTGTGAATACTTGTTAAAACAAGAGAAATGAAAGCGACTTCAACAGAGATAACGGGCTCTGCTTTATCTCAATCCCTACAGATATTTTTTACAATGACTCCGACGCTATTTTTATTACAAATTGTTTAGAATCTAATATTTTCGGTTTTTATTTCAAAGGATATTTAAATTAACTTAGTAGGGAAAATTCTCGTAAGTCACTCATATAAAAGTCTAAAATGCTTTGTTTCATAAGGATTTAGGGATATTCTCTCGTCTATGCATTAGCAACAGCCCCAATCTTTTTCTGCCAACTTTTGTGCTTTTATTTACTAGATTTTCGTATAGGAGTTTTCAGAAAAATCTTCAGAATTTGTGATCTTATTCCGTCTAAATCCTTCTAATTTCTCAGTGCTCTCTCGGCATTCTTAGAGAGAATATTTGGGGCAAATAAATAAATGAAAAGTTGAGCGATCAACTACTGCAATCGCTCAACCAGACACTCAACCAAGAGCTAATAATTATGGAATAGCTATGATACTCAATGGCCCATCAATTTTTGAGAGGCTTAACTTTTAAGAGAATGCTTAATAGCATTACGGGGTAAGGCGAAACGAAGGCTCCCCCTAGCGTACCCAATGGTCTTGAGTTTTAAAAAAACTGTACTGGACCGCTCGTAGAAGTATAACGCTATCAGACTGAGTAGCGTCAGGAATAGAATGCCCAGAACAGTGGCGTAAGCATGGATGTGCCACCACAAGCGGTACAGCGGTGCGATCGCCCAGCTCATTAGCTTACTTAGTCCAGCTCCTTTTGCTGGCTGAACGGCTTTTGTTTGCTGAACAGCTTGAACTTGAATTGCGATCGCCATACTTGACCTCCAAAAATACGAAAACCCAATCGGTAATTAGTAGATTAAGTGTATGAAGTGGGTTTGCTCCTTGCAAGTCAATCCACTACAGAACTTTAGTGTCGTGCAATACCTTGCTGCACTCCCAAGACTGTGCCCTCAAGATTTCCGCTCTCAAGATTGCTGCTCCCAAGATTTCTGTTGCTTGGGAAATTGCATGGAGACTGCGCCAATCAACACAGCTCTATCCGGAAGCCCTTTTCTTAAACCGCAGCGTCTACACCGCATCCATTAATCAATTAAATCTATCGTTTTGACAAAAAAGAACATTTGCTTCTATCGATCACTCTGCTTAGAGTAGAGACATCCTCAATTCAGCAGTTCTAATTCGGCAACGCTCGGTCCAATGAAAAGCACTCGATGAATCACCGTTCTCAGGAAAAGCTTTGACAAATGTATCAGTCGAATCTATCAACTGACGAATTGACAAATGTATCAACTCACAACGTATCAACTTATACGGTGAACCATGAACCTTAGTCAATCAACACAACAAACTCCTCAACAATCTATGCAAGAACCCTCTCAAGCTGAACAACAACCCACAGTAATGCTAAAACAACCGGAAAGAATCCAACTGCAAACGCTGACAGTAAAGCCTCCCACCTTTGGCCAGCGTCTTGCCGATAAGCTCGCCACAAAAGTGGGTTCTTGGGCTTTTCTGATTGGCCAATCAACCGTTCTAGCGGGATGGGTAGGGTGCAATCTGATGCCTGGAGTTCCCCACTGGGATGAATCGCCATTTATTTTGCTGAACCTAGTGTTTTCCTTTGCCTCGGCCTATACGGCTCCGGTCGTGTTGATGAGCCAAAACCGTCAATCCGAGGAAGATCGAGAACATGCTGCCCACAATTACAGGATTACCTTACAAGCGGCACAAAACATTGAATTGCTCCATGACAAGATGGATGCCCTGTATACGCAAAAGCTTGGAGAATTGAGTGATCTCATCAAACAGCAACAAACTACTCCAAACCCTAAACTGGTAGTGCTCCGGGAGTCATTGCTCCATTCAGGCGCAATGGATTCAAAGTTAGCTATTCTTCGCACACAGCCTGATGAAGGTTTTTTTGTCAATGTAGCTGAAGGCCAATCATTTAAATCTTTGCTCGATCTGAATGGGAAGAAAATCGTGCCATCGGATTCTGAAATCAATCAATTCTGCAATTTTTAACCGCTTCAATCCACCCGATTTTTCACCACAGAGAATCTCCATTTAGATTCAATCGGGCATTCAATAACGTTTCAGCCAGGTAGGGGAAATCAGGTAGGGATTGATAGCGATCGCACCTGGCTGCCACGAGGAAAGTCCGGGAGATCCCAGACATATACACCCAGAATTTAGAGAACTATTACACCATGAACGAACTGATCACGCTAGTTTCCACTGGCTTAACTGCATTCACCGCCACAAATCTGGATGATATTTTGATCCTGATGTTATTTTTTTCTCAGGTCAATGCTGTTTTTCAGAAAAAGCACATCGTTACCGGACAGTATCTGGGGTTTGCGGCCCTTGTGATGGCCAGTCTACCGGGCTTTTTTGGCAGTTTGCTATTGCCCCGCCCCTGTATTGGCTTGTTGGGCTTGGTGCCCATCGCCATTGGCATCAGCCGCCTCATGCCTACAAATGCCGAGGCCGAGGCCGAATCCACCGCAGGAGCCACTCCACCCGCGGGATTCAGTAGCTTAATTTCTCCTCAAGCCTATAGCGTGCAGCAGTCACCTTTGCCAATGGCGGCGACAATATTGGCATTTATATGCCGCTATTTGCCCACTGTACCTGGCCAGAGTTGGCCTTGATTGTGGGCGTGTTTTTCTCTC
>CAVYAN010000081.1:0-56834 GCA_963766075.1 uncultured cyanobacterium
CACTTTGCTTGGGACTGACTACATTGAGCGTTCAGCATTCCCAGAATCCAATGATTTGTGAGCCATTTCCACAATGCCGGGTTGCTTCACTGCCTGATAAGACTACTCCGTCAACGCCAAGGGAAGCAGAGGGACAGAATCCAAAGCCTACCCCTACCCCTGACCCGCCAATTACACCATCGAAATGCAACAAAAAGTTTATCCCTATTGCTACTGGGACTGGTAGTGGTGTCGTGGCTGGGGCAGGTACTTCGGCATTAGTAAGTGCAGGTGTGATTCCAGCCGTTGGTGGGGCAGTCGTAGCCGCACCGATTACGGTTACGGTTGCTGTCGGAATATTGGTTTTTCTCGTGGTTAGAAGTTTGACTGGAGCCTGTTGAGTTGGTGTAACCGTTTGTAGATGTTGAGCGTTAAAAGTATTGAACATGGAAACCCAGTCTGAGTCAAAGAACATGGAATCGCAGCCTGAATCAAAGACTCCCTTGTTGCAGCAGCCCTTAATTAAAGGATTGGCTGGCGGGTTATTAGTTATCGCTGGCATTGCTGCCATTCTTCTGTTTACACGCGGTAGCCAGTTTTGTTTTTTCAGTATCGGTAGTTGTACCCAAATTACTCCTGATTCTCCCGTTGTGCCAATCGTCATAGCAGCAACGGCAGCGGCAGTTTTGATCGTGATCATTGAAGCGCCTGTTGTGGTAGCAGTTGGAGTCGCAATCGTGCTTGGATTGATCTCTGGGCAATTCTTAGGTTAAAAAATAATAGATGCTGCAATGTCATGATTGAATTACACAATATCTCAAAAAGCTTTGACCAGCGTGAAGTGCTGAGTGATCTTAGCCTGACAATTCAGCCTGGTGAAGTTGTTCTTTTCAAAGGGGAGAATGGTTCTGGAAAAACGACTTTACTTAATATCATTCTAGGTCTCCTGAAGCCAGATCGAGGAAAGTAAAGTTGTGTGGCAGTTCACCACAAGATCCAGACTCTAAAACTCACGTGGGTGTCATGCTTCAAAAAGTAGAGGTTCCCAGAAACTTAAAAGTCAGCAGAACTAATCAGCTTAATGCGAAGCTACTACCCTAATCCTCTATCAACCGAAGAAATTCTTGATAAGGTTGGATCTAAGAAGGAGAGCAATAATTGGGCTTACGGTGGTTTGAGCTATCTGGCAGAGAAGAAAGGTTTGATCTTGGGATTGCCGTTGCAGGTAATCCTAAACTTTTGATTTTGGATGAACCAACTGTGGCTTAGACGAGAAAGGGCGCAAAGAGTTTTGGCAAACTTTGAGGCATTGTATCGTTAAAGGTGTAGCAGATTTAATTGTCACTCATAACCCTTCGGATTGGCAAGAGCTTGAACGATTGCAACGCGCTCGATTGCATACAAGAAGGTCAATTGCTAGAAAAGACTTTAACTAAAGGTAGTACAGAAGATCATCAAGGAGCTTCTGTACAAGCAGGAATCAACCATTTCCATGCAACCAGTCGCAAAAGTGGTCAAAGATGTTTATGGCACATATTCGAGACAGAGTTACTACAATTAATTCGGACTCCGACATACCTGGTTGGTATTGCGATATTCTGTATCATTACCTCTCTTATCTCCAATCCACAATATGGTGCATTAGGCTTAGTCTTTTGTGGAGGGCTGGCTGTATTAACGTTTCGCTCTTGAGCGGGTTGGTAAACAAATTGCACTTGAGCGAGTAGAGGGTTGGCTGAAATTATTGCGCGTTACACCACTGCAACCGACAGCATATCTTACTGCAAAGCTAGCAGTATCGTTATTGGTTCTGGCAATTGTATTAATGTTGGTTCTTAGCTTATCGGTGCCTCAAGAAGCTGGCGGAGCCGTTACACTTCGGAAATCAATTTGCTCTATTCATTAGCTTATTGATTGGAGTAATTCCATTTGCAATTGCAGGTTCAGCGATGGGTTATCTGGTTAAACCAAAGAGCCTTGATCAAATTGCTGGTATTATTAATTCCAGTTGCTTTGTTTACTTGTGGTTTACCAATTCCCGGATTGCCTAAGGATATTGTGGCACTTTCTCCCTTCTATCACTTTGGTCAATTTGCTCTCTGGTCAATTGGTTCAAAATACTATGACGATCATTTACTGATGACACATACTTTGGCTAATGACTGCCGGAGGTGCTTTTAGTATGCTGGCTGTTTGGGCATATCAACGTGATGATGTACTTCAGTAGAGGTTATATTAACTTGAGTGTTATGAACTTCTGTAGCCCTTTTCAGATAAGGGTTTCAAGCACTTTTTGAGCAAAAGAACGGCTATTTTCCCTCTCACTCGGTGCCTGAAACCTGCATTCTACCGTTCGATATCGGCAAAATCTGGAATTTACAACTCTCATTACCTGGGCGGAAAGCCTTACCCTGCAACGGGATTGTAAGTTCACAACACTCAAGTATTAATTGATGGCAAAAGAGGAATGGCTATTATGGCTGATTCGTATAATCAGGAAGCGCTACAGGAAATCCTCGAGATCGCAATGGCGTTAGACGTAACGCATCAATCTCCGGAGGCGATGCGTTACGTCTAACGCATCCTACGCAAGAATTACAGGTTATTTAATCCACGATCCTAATTCATTTTGTGTTGCTCAGAGACGTCTTGCAAAGTGGCGATCTCGTGCCGATGGAGCGCGATCGCCTGCTGCATGGCTTACTGGCCATGATCATTCCCGGTGCTCATTCCCAACCGAGTTTCCCGCCCATGACCCGTCAGCCCTGACAGACACAGACTTCTGCCTGAACCAATTAGCGATCCCAAGACTCAGGTTAGTCCCTCCGGAAGTTCCGGGCAACGTCTGCCAGGGTTTCTTCTGCGCCTTTTTCCCGCCGTTCGCTGTAGCGATCGGTGAGGTAATCCCTGTGTTGCCGCAGCAGCAGCGTGAATTTGTAGAGTTCTTCCATCACATCAATCACGCGATCGCGATAGGCTGAGTCCTTCATGGTGCCGTCTTCATGAAACTCTTGATAGGCTTTCGCCACTGAGGACTGGTTAGGAATCGTAAACATCCGCATCCAGCGCCCCAGAATTCGCAGGGTATTAACGGCATTGAAGGACTGGGAACCGCCACTGACCTGCATCACGGCTAAGGTTCTGCCTTGGGTGGGTCGGACGGCCCCAATACTGAGGGGAATCCAATCGATTTGGTTTTTCATGACACCCGAAATTTGACCGTGCATTTCCGGGCTGGACCAAACCTGGCCCTCTGACCACTGGCTCAGGGCCCGCAACTCCTGCACCTTGGGATGGCTATCCGGCACACTGCCATAGATTGGCAACTCCCGAGGGTCAAAAAACTGGACCTCTGCACCAAAAGCGTGAATAATTCGGGCGGCTTCCTCCGCCAAGAGGCGACTGTAGGAGCGTTCTCGCAGGGAGCCGTACAAAAACAAAATGCGGGGAGAGTGATCAAAGGGGGGCATAGCCGTATTCAGTCCTGCCATATTCAGCTCTAGGGTTAACACACAATCCGGTTTGACAGCAAGCACCCGGTTCAGGCGCTTGCGAGTCCGGCGCTAGTGATTCAATGGGCGGACTGCTGCCGGATTTTCAACCCGGATCAGTTTGAGCGGGCGATTGGCAGTGCTCTTTCGGGTGCTCAGTGAACCGGCTCGCTTGCGTCTGTTCAGCTCCGGCGAGCATTTGCAAAAAGGTGATTTGGGCCTGCCGCAATTCAAGATCGGGGTTTGAGATCGCGAGGGTTTGCATAGCCTCGTCATAGGAACAACCTGACAGAATCAAGTATGCCGCCAGCATTGTTCCGGTACGCCGTTTGCCATTCGTGCAATGAATCGCAACCCCACACCCCAAGCGGTTTTGTTGCTCAATAAAAGCGTGCATATCATGAATTTGTTCTGGGCTAGGTACCGTGCCGCCTTTGATGGGTAGCCACAGGTAAGGAATACCCACCCGCTCATACACATCTAAATTCGAGGGGTCGTCCAACACAGAGACGATCGCACCCACCCCCACTGTTGCCAATTCGGCGAGTTCCGCGGCGGTTGGCTTGCGCACCCCTGCCAATTTTCCGGGAAGCACCCACCACACATTCTCAGCAATCGGTTGGGTCAGGTTTGGCTCCATGGGTTTATGCCTACCGCAACAGAGGTTGCGTTACGTTCTCCGGGAAATAGCGTTTCTGGAGCCAGAACGCCACGTTCACAAGACTAATTAGTACGGGGACTTCCACAAGGGGACCCACCACAGCCGCAAAGGCGGCACCCGAATTAATGCCAAATACTGAAATCGCCACAGCGATCGCCAGCTCAAAATTGTTTCCAGCCGCTGTAAACGCCACACTGGCAGCCTGGGCATAATTCGCCTTCAGACGCCACGCCATGTAAAAACTACCCAAAAACATCAGCACGAAATAGAGAATCATCGGAATGGCGATCCGCACAACGTCCAGCGGAATCTGCACAATCAAATTTCCCTTCAAGCTAAACATCACAGCGATCGTGAACAGCAAGGCAATCAATGTGATGGGGCTAATTCTCGGCACAAAGACTTCCTGATACCAGCCTTTTCCCTTCGCCTTGACTAAAAAATAGCGCGTCAAAAATCCCGCAAGAAAGGGAATGCCAAGATAGATCGAAACACTTTGCGCAATCTCCGCAATGCTCACATTCACCAAACTGCCCCGTAAACCAAAGAGAGGCGGCAAAATGGTAATAAAAAACCAGGCATAAATGCTATAGAAAAACACTTGAAAAAGACTGTTGAACGCCACCAGTCCAGCCGTAAATTCAGTGTCTCCCTTAGCTAGCTCACTCCATACAATCACCATTGCAATACAAGGAGCAATGCCTACCAGGATTAGGCCCGTCATATAGTCTGGGTAATCATGCAGAAAAAGAATGGCGAGTGTAAACATTAGCACCGGGGCAATCACCCACGTCTGCAAAAGAGACAGCGCCAGAATTCTGCCATTATGAACAATATCCCCTAACTCCTCATAGCGTACTTTTGCGAGAGGTGGATACATCATCAAAATCAACCCAATGGCAATGGGAACATTGGTTGTACCGACCTGAAACTGACTAATAAAGGTTTCTAATCCGGGGAAAAAATAACCTAAAGCCACTCCAATCGCCATGGTGAGAAAAATCCACACCGTTAGGAAGCGGTCCAGGAATGAGAGCTGTTTTACAGTGGCTTTTTTCATCACAGGTTTAGTGGGTTAGCCCTCAGTTTAACGAGTAATCCGGTCGTTTAACAGATTAATCTCCGTCTCCGGCTTTCCAGGCGATCGCCTTGCTGGGCTGTGGATTAGGAAGCTTTGTGGAAATGGCACTCGCTGCCAATACCAACGCCGTTGATACCCACAGGCAACCTACCAATCCAAAGAATTGATAGACCAACCCTGAAAGCACCGTACCCGCCAGTCGTCCTCCCGAGTTTGCCATGTAATAGAAGCCCACATTCAGCGCAACCTGATCGTCATCGGTAAACGCCAGCACGAGGTAGGAATGCACGGCGGAGTTGAAGGCAAACACCAACCCAAAAACCGCCAGTCCCACGACAATCACACCATTGGGCGGCGCACCGCTTTGGAGCGCGATCGCGATCGCGGCGGGCACCCCTGTTAAGGTCAATGTCCAAAACTGAATCGTTTTTGCCTGCGGGGGCTGGCCAGAGCCAAACCGTTGCAGGATAGCTGGCGCTGAGAACTGCACAATCCCATAGCCAATCACCCAGCATGCCAGAAAGCCACCCACTTGATAGAACGACCAGCCTAATCCGCTCCGCAGAAAAACGGGCAGTCCGACCACGAACCACACATCTCGGGAGCCGAACAGAAAAAACCGAGCCGCCGAAAGAATGTTGATTTCTGGGCTTTTGGAAAAGAGCTGTGTAAACTTGACCTTGGCCTTGATTTTGCCCATACCCTGGGGCAAAGATAACCCCGTAAACATCAGCAGAAACAGGCACCCGGCCATGATACGTAGCGCACCAACAAACCCAACTGAAGCTAAGAGTGCCGCCCCGACAAAGAACCCGATCCCCTTCAGCGCATTCTTAGACCCCGTCAACACGGCTACCCATTTAAAAAGGGATGATTGAGACTCCTGCGGCACCACCAACCGAATCGCACTCTTAGAACTCATTTTGGTGAGATCTTTAGCAACACCCGAAAAAGCCTGAGCCACCATCACATAGCCCACAGCCAGCCACTGCGGCCAATCCGGGTTGAGAAAAGACAGCATAACGAGAGCCAAGACCTGTAGTCCAATGCCGCTGTAGAGCGTTACTTTTAGCCCAAGCTGAGAGCCGATCCAGCCGCCTAAGAAATTGGTAACGACACCAAAGATCTCATAGAACAGAAACAAAGAGGCAATTTGGATCGGAGTATAGCCAATGTTATTAAAATACAGCAGCACTAACAGGCGCAGAGCCCCATCTGTAATAGTGAAGCCCCAATAGGCCAACGTAACGAGTGCATAGTTTTTAACATTTGCCGTGGATACAGACATAAAAAAGCACCGAAATGAGAAGCCTGAAAAATTAAAAATCACCCATCCAAAATCAACGATCCGCTGGCAGCATCTAATCCAGGGAATAAAAATCAAGCATCCCCATATCCCGCATTTTTAATTTTTAATTATTCCCAAGCGTGCCACCTTCCTGGCCAGGTCTACCATGCGGTTGGCATAGCCCCACTCGTTGTCGTACCAGGCCAGGATTTTCACTTGGGTTTCATCCACGACCATTGTGGACAGGGCGTCAATAATCGCCGATCGCGGATCATCTTTGTAGTCAATCGAAACGAGGGGCCGTTCTTCATAGCCAAGGATGCCATTCAACGGGCCATCGGCAGCCGCTTTCAGTAAGGCATTGACTTCAGCCACGGTGGTGGGGCGACTGACTTCAAACACACAGTCCGTCAGCGAAGCGTTCAGTAACGGGACGCGCACCGCTAAGCCATTCAGTCTGCCTTTGAGTTCGGGGTAAATGAGGGCGATCGCGGTCGCCGAGCCCGTTGTGGTCGGAATCAGCGACAAACTGGAAGCCCGCGCCCGCCGCAAATCCTTGTGGGGCGCATCAACTAGAGTTTGGGTGTTGGTGTTGTCATGAATTGTGGTGATTACCCCGTGTTTAATCCCCAGACCATCCTGAATCACCTTGACGATGGGAGCCAGACAGTTGGTGGTGCAGGAAGCCGCTGTCAGCAGGTGATGCTGCGCGGGTTCATACAGGTGATCGTTGATCCCGTAAACCACGTTGAGAGCGCCCGCTTTGACGGGGGCGGCGACAATCACCTTGCCCACGCCCCGTTTAAAGTAGGGTTCCAGGGTTTCGACGGTACGAAACTTGCCGGAGCATTCCAAGACGAGGTCCACGCCAAGGTCATCCCACGGGACATCGCCGGGTTTGGCATAGTCACTAAAGCTCAGGCATTGATTCTCAATCCAGATGTGGCCGTCGCGGGCGATCGCCTCCGGGGTCCAGCGCCCATGCACAGAATCAAACGTGAGCAGATGGGCCGCCGCCTCAGCACCGCCGTTGACTTCATTAATATGGACAAACTCAAGCTCCTCACAGCCCCAAGCCGCGCGTAAGTCCAATCGCCCAATCCGGCCAAAGCCATTGATTCCGACCCGAATTGTCATTCTGTCTGCCTCTTAAATTAACCTGAACCAACCCGCAACGGCACCAACCTAAAACACCGCTTGTTTCCGCAACAGTTCGGTAATGGTCAGGTTGGGTTGCGGTACACCCTCAAACACCGTGCCGACCTTGCCCCGAAAGAAATGTATGGAGGTGAGGTGATAGCCTTCATCAGGCAGCGGAATGTAGCCCACCGTGGGGACAACGGTTTTAGCGGACTTGATGTAGAAATCAACGAATTCTTGTACACCGGGACGCTGTTGAGCCGAGGCAACGTTGACATAGATAAACAGGGGGCGAGCGTAGGGCTGATATTTTGCCTTTTCCACCGCTTCCCGTGAGGGCAACACCGCTCCCTTCCCGCTGTTTACAGCCAAAGCCTTGAGACGTTGCTGCTCGCGTTCGTAGTAGGCAAAGCCGAAATAGCCCAACGCATTGGGATTTTTTTCGACCCCTTGCACCAACTGATTGTCATCTTCGCTGGCGGTGTAGTCAGTCCGACTCCCCCCATCCTTACCCGTCGTGACCTCGGTAAAATAGTCAAAGGTGCCGGAATCTTTGCCCGGGCCAAAGAGCTTCAGGGGCTGGTTGGGATACGAAGCACGAACTTGCTGCCAAGTGGTGATTTTGCCTTGGGCGGCGGGTTCCCAGATTTTTTTCAGCTCTTCGACGGTGATATCTTCGGCCCAGGTGTTTTGCGGATTCACCACAATTGTCAAGGCATCAAAGGCAATGGGCAACTCAATAAACCGAACCCCGGCTTGACTACAGGCTGCTAGTTCGGCTTTCAAAATTGGGCGGGAGGCACTGCTGATATCGGTTTCTCCAGCGCAGAATTTTTTGAAGCCACCACCCGTCCCAGAGAATTTAGAGCCAATAGTGACGGCCTTGCCCGCTTGGGTGTCTTGGTAGGCTTTAACGATCGCCTCGGTAATCGGGAATACCGTACTGGATCCATCAATTTGAATTCCGGCAGCCGTGGGCATGAGGGGTGCCACTTCTTGCGGGGTGGCGCTTGCTGCTGCCGTTGCAGAGGGCGGCGGGCTGGTCACCGAGCTAGGACTGCTGCAAGCACCCAGAGCGATCGCGGTGATCGCTCCGGTTAGGGTAGTCAGTCGTCCGCCCAGCCTGACACGGAACGGGGTAATCATAAATTGAACGGGAGTATTTGACAGCATAACCACAATTCCCTGATCGAATGAATGTGAAATGGAGCGTGTGAAATGGAGCGCGGGCGGCGGCGTTAGCAGTGCGCCAGCCCGTGGCTCAACCGCTAGTTCCTGTGACAGCAACCCAATGCCAACCGAATGCAACCGAATACCAACCGAATACCAACCGAATACCAACCGAATACCAACCGAATACCAACAAATATCAATAACCCATGGTCGTTGCAGGTGCGGGTCTACGCAATGTGCAACCTTACCATCATTTCAAAAAAAATTGATATGTCAAGTCATCCAGAGCACGTTGGCGTTAAATAATATTAAGAAAACTTGATGGGTTACGTGTCGTCGCGACAAATCCGGGCGGGCATGATGGGGCTAAAGCGGCGGAATTCGGCCAAGCACTGTTCTAAGGCCGCAATTTGCGGCAAGTTCAGACTGTAGTAAATCCAGCGCCCCTCTTGGCGCGATCGCACCAATTGCGCTTCCTTCAGGGTTTTCAAATGAAACGATAGCTTAGACTGGGAAACTTCCAAGGCCGTACACAGATCACAAACACACAGTTCTTCCTGCCGCAGCAGCTCAATCACTTGCAACCGCAGCGGATCAGACAGCGCATGAAAACCTGCAACAACGAGCTGAGACAGAAGCGATGAGGTGTTTTGGATCAAAATGCAAAACCAAGACGTGAAAGGCTTGCTGATATATTAGCCCACCCATTTTGGCTTGTGGCCTCCATGGAGGCTCGATCATAGAACCAGGTGCCTGGGGCTAAATCGGCGGCGCCTAATCCTGCCATTTGAGGGTGTCTTGATAGGTCGGTTCGGAAGAGCCTCCGGGTTGATCCGCAGGATTGGTAGAACGGGCGGAACGGGGCGGACTGGAGACGGTCACGGGGGAAGCAGCGGTCGGGGTGGGATTGGCCAAGGCAGGACTCGCGGGGGCGGCGATCGCAGGAGGTGGACTGGCTGAACTACTGGCATCCGGGGCACTGGCCGCAGGTTGGGATGCGGTGGTCGGTGGTTTTGTCCCGACTTTAGCCCCGGAGTTTTTGAAAACGCGCTGCCAGCCAATGCCCCCCTGCTGATCGATCAACACGACAATTTTTTCCGCTTGCACTTGTTTCGGTGAGCTTGGGACCGATTTGCCCCCCGCACCCGATTTAGGGGGATTAGCATACTCAAGTTTGCAGTCAAAACTTTGGCCGGGACGAATGGGCTTGTAGGTGCCATCGCAATCCACCGTCGGGCGATCGCCCAGTTCAGCTTTGAGCGCATCTTGGATCAACGTTTCAATTTTGGCCATGTTCAACAGGCCAGGAGTATTCGGCACATCCCAAACTACAGAACCTTGGTCATCCCGCTGGGTCACGCCAATGGTGAAGGTGTAGCCCGTGTCCAGTTCGCCCGTGCATTCAAATCTGGCATCCTTTTTCGGAGTGATTCGGGATGGACAGGTAACGGATTTCAGGGAAATTCCCCCCAAGGTAACCACGTCCTCCTTGATGGCTTGGGCGATGCCATCACCCTTGAGTCCACCACTACAGGCTGAGATCGCAATACTTCCCAGGATCGTGATGAGCGATCGGCAAGCCCACGGCTGGATCTTAAAGGTCGGAAGTTGGAAGAGTAGAGCCATAGCCTCATGACACTTCAATAAAATTTGTTCCGTCAGCGTAACCAAATATGCCAAAAACCAGCCCCAAATCATATTAAAAAATATTGATTAATGATGATGATTCATCCACCTCGGACAAATTCCCTAATTGTAGAGCTTGCTCATCACTGGGCCTCCTAGCGTGGATCTTGCAGCCACGTCACCATAATTGTGCCGGTGCCATCGTTGGCAGGCACCAAACTCAGAAAAATCGGCTTACCACTCTTGGGCTGCATTTGGTATAAATTGCCCCCGCCGTAGGCCCCCACCGGCGTAATTTTCAACACGGAGGCCACCTGCCCCTGAAGTTGAGACAGAACACCGTCAGGCGCTTGGTTATAGATTAGCTTAGCGGCATCGGCACCCGGCTTATCGGGAGCCGCATCAGGATCGGCCCCTGCCTGATAGAAAAAGTCAGGTTGTGCAAACTGAGATTTGCGCGGCTGGGTCGGGGTCTTGGACTCATCTCCAGTGGGATTATTCGCCCCCGCCAGATCAGTCACCACTTGATAATAGAGACCTGGGGGCTCCACCGCATCCTTCAGCGCGGCAACATTGGGCACAGGAGCCGATCCCAAGACGTAAATGGTTTGGCCCCCCTCCTGCAACAGGCTCAGGTACTGCGGTCCCGCTTTAGAGGTGACAACATAAACTTTAGCCTCACCCTCGTCAGGAGCGGGGGTAATTTCCCACTTTTTAGCCGGCAATTCTTTCTCGAAAAAGGCGGCAACAGCAGCCCGACCCGCATTGGCCGTGCGACAGGCGTCTTTGCCGTAGCAGCCCGGTTGTGATCCCGGATAGTGGGGGAAAGGTTCTCCGGGCACGGCGGGCTCCTGCCCCGCAGGGGGCTTGTCCTGGGATTGGGTGAGGGCGATCGCCTCGCGCACCTGCTGGGGGGGAATGGCTTGCTTTTCTTTTTGAGGAATCTGCACTGTGGAAGGCGTCGGATTGCTCACCTTAGCCAGGGTCGTTTGGGCCTGCTTCAGCAGTTCTGCCTTCGAGAGGGCCTTGGCCCCCGGTTTCGAGGTGGGTAACTGGGTAATCCGCACGGGCGCTTTTTTATCCTGGGGAGGCTTTGGTTGCGGTGGCGCATTCAGCGGCGTAAACAGCAAAAATCCGTGCAGTCCCAACACCACCCAAAAAATAGGCCGAATCAGGAGTCTTGCCCGTTCCAAAGGCCCCTGAGTAAAGTCCAATTGGGGGAATTTTAAGTTGAGGGTTCTTGTCATAATCACTACACGCCATTACATCACACGCCATTGCACCGGAGATCGGGATTCCAAAAGTCCTTCTTGAAAAGCCACCCTCCAAAAATCATCTCCAAAAATCATTAGAGCGTTCTGGGATCCTTTGACCAGACGGCAATAATCGTGCCCAGCCCCACGGTATCGGGGGGCATTTTTGCGGGGAGCAGACTGACATAGACTTCATAGCTACCCTGCTTGAGATGATAAAGCGCCCCGCCGCCGTACTCGCCGACTTTCTTCATCTCGGAAAACACACCCTTGAGTTCCCCCTGGAATAGGGTTTCGTAAAAATATTCCGGCGTATCGCCGATCGCATAGGTGGGCGATCCCTTTAATTCTTGCCGCCACTCTGGATCCGCATTCACATCCGTCGCGGGCATAAAGAATTTCTCCGGCTCCACAAACTGTTCCCGCAAAGCCACATTAGTCGCCGCTGGATCACTGGAGTCCGGGGCCGGCAGATTCGCCAGCACCTCAAATAATTTTTCTTCGGGGTTAACGGTGCTGGATGGCGTGGCATTGACCGGAGTGTTCGTGGCGCTCGACGCTACCGGTGGTAAATCCGTTGTATTAGCCGTCGGCAGCGTCGTCGGGGTGCCCGCCTGCACTACGGGCAAGGGAGCACTCCCAGCGCTGCCCGCGGCTGAAGCTTTGGCGACCGTTGTGGTTTTGACTACGGGCTTAGCTCCGGCGGCAACCGTCACGGCGGGCTTGGGCAAGGGCTTGGTCAGTCCGGCGGTGGGCACCTGTGTGACTTTCAGCGGATCTTTTTTGTCATCTGCCACCTTGGCTTTTTCTTCCTGAGGCAGAGGGATAAACATCGCCACCAAGTGTAGCCCCAAGGCCGCAAAGAAAATAGGACGCAGCACCTGTTTTAAGGGTGCAAAAATCGTGGCGGGCTTTGGCGTTTTGAACGTCAAGGGCATTGTCATGGGACTAACCAAAAGAGAGGAAGGGCAATAAAGCAGCACAACTAGAGTTGCAGGACAGTCTGAAGGATCACGAAATCATGAGAAGGTATCTTAGCGATTTCCACTATGACGTCTTCGATCAACGCTGATACACTCGATCAACACTTACTATATAAATTTACGGATGTAACCCTGTAAAACTGGCGTAAAGTTGACGCTATTTTTTAGATAAACTCAAGCTCAGAAAATTTTCCAGAGAATGTCTTAATGCCAAAAATACTTTTACATCTTGGTTTTGCGAATGATTTTGATAGCAATACCTTGAAACTTAAAACAATTCCCTGAAAGCAGCTTATAGATAAACAGCTTAATGGAAAAGACTATGTTTCCAGGCTTCTACCGTGAACTTAATCCGATCTAAACCTAAACCTAATCTAGCCTTAACCTATTCATAACGTCATTTATATTCCGCTCTATGATTTTTGCCTGGGATAGGAGAGACCTGATTTTAAAATCCCTAAAGCACCCTGCCAGAGCACCCATAGAACAATCAGCTCGAATTATCATAAATTTTTATGGCGATCCGGGCAAGTCTTTGCATGAACCAAATTTGATCGAACAAACCCTACCTATCAAAAGCGGATTCCAGGGTCTGATTCCAGGATAGACAACGCCCCATCTGAACATTCGTCGTGGATTATTGCGATGGGAGTGATTGTGCAATGGGGCGATCGCTAAACTTTGAGCACCCCCATTTTGGGGCATCTGGGCAAATAATACAGGGTAAGCGCTAAAAAAGCAGAGTTTTTTCTAAAATATCCAGAATTAGTGGGTAATAAAATCGTTTCTCCCATGGCTTAAACCAAGTTTTAACCATCCTTAACCATTTGTTAGTTTCTCGTTGGTTTTTACTTAACTGCTCCAGATGTAGGGTTGTTATTGTTACAAAAATGAGTAGCGTTGCTCCTGTGAGTTGCGTTGCTGACATACGTAACGTTACCCGAACGAGTAACTCATTCTCTGGTTGAGGACAAGGTAGTCATGGTTTTTTCTGCAACTGCGCTTCGTCGCACTGTTACTGCGTCCGCTCTTACGGCTGCGATCGCGCTGAGTCCCGTACTCACCGCTATTGCTTTTGCGGAATCTTTGGTGGGTGCTGGGGCAACATTCCCCGATTTACTCTACAAGCGCTATATTGCTGAATTTCAAAAGAAGAACCCCGGTACGAAAGTCACCTATCAAGCGGTAGGTAGTGGTGCTGGCATTCGGCAAACCATTGCGGGCACGGTGGACTTTGGCGGCAGTGATGCAGCCATGACCGATGCCCAGATGAAGGAAGGAAAAGCGGGTGAGCGCGGTGTGATTTTGGTGCCTACGGCAGGCGGCTCCGTCGTTCCCGTTTACAATCTGCCTGGGGTCTCCAAGCTAAAGCTAGGACGGACGGTTTTACCAGAGATTTTTGCGGGCCGGATCACAAAGTGGAATGATCCCAAAATTGTGGCGGATAACCCAGGGGTCAATCTACCGGATAAAACCATTCAAACTGTGGTTCGCGCCGATGGGAGTGGCACGACCTTCGTGTTTACCAATCACTTAGCTGCCGTGAGTAGCTACTTCAAAGGCCGTGTGGGTGTGGGTACAGCGCCCAAGTGGACGACCGATCCGCTGAAAGGACGGGGCAACGCTGGGGTGAGTGCTTCTGTCAAGCAAACGCCGGGTGCCATTGGCTATGTAGAGCAGTCCTTTGCTGAAGCCAACAGCTTGGCCATTGCGGAAGTTCAAAATAAGAGCGGCAAATGGTTTGCGCCCTCCTTGGAAGCAACCAACACGGCTGTGGCGGCTCTAAAAATTCCCGATGGCACCTTCCGGGTGTTTGATGGGGATCCCAGCACGGGCTACCCGATCACTGGGCTGACCTGGATGATGGTGTACAAGAAGTACGACAGTCCAGCTAAGACCCAGGCGATCAAGCAGTGGATCAACTGGGTGCTAACGGAGGGTCAAGAGTTGAACGATGACCTGAAGTTTGCCCGCATTTCTCCTGCTGATGCGGAACGCGTTCGCAACTACGTCGAAGCCAATGTGAAGTAAGGTCTACCTCCAACGCTTTCCGTAATGGCAGGGTGGGTGGCTACCCCGCACGGCGAAGTTGAAGCCATGTCTGATGCGCTTCGACTTCGCTCTGGCCCGCTTCGACTGCACTCAGTCAGACTAAATCCTGAGTGAGTCAACTCGTATGAGTTTTGAAACGTATCTCTAATTTGTGATGTGAGGACTTATTCTATGTCTCGTTCTATCTTCCAATCATTGTGGCTGACCCCGGTTTTGCTGGGTGCCGCCGTCGTTTCGGCTCATGCTGAGCAACCCGCCGCTCCGGCTGCATCGGAAACCATGAACCAAGTGATTACCTACGGGGAAAACACCGGGTCCACCCGCATTGGTCAAGTTACATCGGTTTCCCAACTGTCCGATGTCAAGCCCACCGACTGGGCCTTCCAAGCGTTGCAATCTCTGGTGGAGCGCTACGGTTGCATCGTCGGTTATCCGGACAAGACCTTCCGGGGCAACCGCGCCTTGACCCGCTATGAGTTTGCTGCTGGTTTGAATGCCTGCATGGATCGCGTCAACGAGTTGATCGCCGCAGGCACCGCTGACTTGGTGAAGAAAGAGGACCTAGATACCCTGAAGCGGATGCAGGAAGAGTTTAGGGCCGAACTAGACGAGCTGCGTGGCAAGGTCGATGGTCTGGAAGCTCGGACTGCAACCTTAGAAAAGCAACAGTTTTCCACCACCACCAAACTAAACGGTGAAATCATTTTCGGTCTAGCAGGTGTGTTGGGTGAGGATCGCGCGCTGAACACCGACCAATTCCGTCAAATTGATATCAACGCAGCGGGCGCACCTAACACCGCAGCGGCAGCGGCAACGGTTAGCAGCTGGCTTCTTTGGCGCGGGTACCACAAAGGTTCGGGATAACACCATCTTCGCTGATCGCGTTCGCCTCAACCTGGACACCAGCTTCACCGGCAAAGACCGGTTGCGGACTCGTCTACAAGCGCGCAACTTCACCGCGTTTGACAACGGCGGTACGGCTGGTCAGGGTGTGACAGGGACTGCTCAGTCGCGGTTGGGCTTCGACGGCGTCAGCGGTACCGGTAACTCGGTGGAACTCAGCCGGTTGGAATATCGCTTTCCCTTGGGTAGCCTGATTACGGCGTATGTTGGGGGCGGCACCAACGATGGGTTGGAATTCAACGACATGATCCCGACCCTCAGCCCCTTCGAGTCCTCGGCACAAGGTTCCTTTACCCGCTTTGGTCGGTTTAACCCGATCTACCGCGTTGGGACGGGTACGGGTGTTACCTTCAACACCAAGTTGGGTAAAGAGTTCACCATCGGCGAGAAATTCACCCTGTCCCTGGGTTACTTAGTCCCCACGGGAACGGCCCAAAAGCCCGTTCCAAGACGCGGCTGTTCAATGGTAGCAACGCCGCAATCGCCCAGTTGGTGTTTCAAGCCACGCCCAAGATTGGCATAGGTTTCACCTATGCTCGTGGTTTCTACACGGGTGGTGCTGGGGTTTCTGGCGGTACGGGTACCCTGTTCGCCAACAACCCATTCAACGGAACCAACACCCAGACGAACTCCTTTGGCATCCAAGCCAACGTAAAGCTAACACCTAAAGTAGATTTTGGCGGGCTGGGTGAACTATATTGAAGCCAAGGCAACGGCCAATAACATCATTGCCGCCACCGCGTCGCGCAGTCAACCCCACCGTCAACAATGGCGATAATGCCAAGATTTGGTCTTGGTCCGTGGGCTTGGCCTTCCCCGACCTTGGCAAGGAAGGCAGCTTGGGCGGGCTGATCTTTGGCATGCCTCCCAAGGTGACGGATCGAACGAGTATGGCCGCTCGTGATGCAGCGGCTACGGCTCCGCTCCGCCAAGACGACGACACCTCCTACCACCTGGAAGGGTTCTATCGCTATAAACTGAGCGATAACCTTTCCATTACGCCTGGTTCTGGTGGTGATCTTTAACCCCGAGAGACAACAACCACAACGACAACATTTCGTGGGCACAATTCGCACCACGTTTAACTTCTAGATTCGGACCACTGGATTTAGGACTCGATTTCTCACACCTCAAATCACCGGGGTGCCCTAGCTAGCGCTGGGGTGCCCCATTCCTATCAAAGCTCGAATTCTCAAACGCACAAGATTCTTAAACGCACAAGATTCTCTCAAACGCCCTATTAACCGCTGGGATTGCCCATGAGTTCTGCTGAACGGACTGCTCATCACCGCTCACCCGCCGATTTAGCGATCGCCGCCGAAATTTTATCCCCCGGACGCGGCGGCGCTTGGCTGGCCGAAGGGTTTACCTGGCTGACCCAGGCGATCGCCTTCGGCTCCGTGCTGCTGTTGGGCTGGATCGCTTGGGTGATTTTCCAAAAGGCCCAACCCGCTATTCAACAGTACGGCCTCGGCTTTCTCGCCAGCACCGATTGGGATCCCGCCAACCTGCAATTTGGGGCCTTGGTCTACATCTATGGCTCCCTGGTTACCGCAGCGATCGCCCTCGTGATTGCTATCCCCGTCGGCCTTGCCGTGGCGCTGATCACCAGCGAAACCATCTTGCCCGCCTGGGTGCGATCGCCCATCGGATTCCTCGTCGAACTGATCGCGTCCATTCCCAGTGTAATCATTGGCTTCTGGGGCATTTTTGTGTTTATTCCCCTCTTCCAGCCCGTGCAGGTTTGGCTGTATCAGCAATTCGGCTGGCTGCCCCTGTTTAGCACCGATCCCGCTGGACCCAGCACGCTCCTGGCCGGGATAATTCTGGCAATTATGATTCTGCCCACCATCGCCGCGATCGTCCGCGACGTCCTGCGCGCCATTCCTCAGGATCTGCGCACTGCCTCCATGGCCCTAGGGGCCACCCGCTGGGAAACTATCTTTTCCATTTTGCTGCCCGCCAGTGTCTCCGGCATTCTCGGTGCCGTCATGTTGGCCCTGGGTCGTGCCCTTGGCGAAACCATGGCCGTCACGATGGTGATTGGCAACTCCGACACAATCAAAGCGTCCCTCATCGCCCCCGGCAATACGATCCCCGCCCTCCTCGCCAACCAGTTTCCCGAAGCCCTCGAAGACCTGCACATTGGCGCGTTGATGTACCTCGCGCTGATTCTGTTCATTCTGACGCTTGTGGTTAACCTATCGGCGGTGTGGTTGGTGCAAGCGCTGACGAAGCGGAGCTAGAGAAAGCTGAAAATTAAGCTAAAAATTAAAAATGCAAAATTAAAAATGCCTCCATCCTCCACTGATCTTACGGCTCCTCTGTCTCCACAGCGATCGCTGTTCACAACGGCCATGACAGCGATCGCGCTCCTGCTGTCTACCCTAGCGCTGCTGCCGCTGTTGTCCATTCTGATTGAAATTCTGCGGCGGGGCCTTCCTGGCTTAAATTGGGATGTTTTTACGGCATTGCCTGCGCCCGTGGGCATGGAAGGTGTCAAGAACGGATTTGCCAATGCCATTTTGGGAACGGTGACCATGGTGGGACTGGGGACAGTCCTGAGTATTCCCATCGGCATTCTCACCGCCGTCTATTTGTCAGAGTTTGGCAAGCAAAAGCCCTTGGCACAGACCGTACGATTTGTCGTGAAAATCCTGAGTGCAGTGCCTTCCATCGTTGTAGGCGTCTTTGCTTATGGGGTAATTGTAATTACGTTTCGAGCGTTTTCGGCCTTGGCGGGTGGCTTTGCCCTCGCGGTAATCATGATTCCCATCATCACCCTGGCTACGGAAGAAGCGATTAAGCTGGTGCCCATGGCCCAACGATTAGCGTCGGCAGGATTGGGGGCAAATCCCATGCAGACAACGTTTAAGGTAGTGATTCCGGCGGCTTTACCTGCGATTACCACGGCAATTTTGTTGGCGGTGGCTCGAGCGGCGGGAGAAACGGCCCCGCTAATTTTTACGGCCTTATTCAGCCAAAACTTTCCCGATGGCCTCTTGGAGCCGACGGCATCTCTGCCTGTGTTGATTTATAACTACGCCAGTTCGGCGTTCCCTGAACAGAATCAACTGGCTTGGAGTGCCTCAGTCATTTTGCTGGGACTCGTTTTAGTCGGGATCATCGTTTCCCGCCTAGTTACCCAAAAACGCTAAACCACCCCGGTAACCCGCACCGATCGCCTTTCCTCTATCGCCTTTCCTCCATTGCTCGCCACACCCCCATCTATTCTGAACCGCCGCCCGCCGAAATCTAAACTCTAAAATCTAAACGTCTCCTTCTGAACCTATGCCCTTTGAACCTATGCTGCCCAAACCCTCTCATGCGGTTGCTAACCCTAGCCAGAGCGCGATCGCCAATGCCCCCGTGGCCATGCGGGCACAGAATTTGTCGTTTTACTATGGGGCACGTAAAGCCATTGAAGGCGTCACCTTAAATATCTATCAGCATCAGGTTACGGCAATTATTGGGCCTTCGGGGTGTGGTAAGTCTACTTTTATTAAGGCACTGAATCGGATTAGCGAATTGGAAAGCGTCACCCGCATTGATGGTCAAGTGGAGTTTTTTGGACAGGATATTTACCATCCTCGCGTCAATCTCAATCAATTGCGGCGGCAGATTGGCATGGTGTTTCAAAAGCCCAATCCCTTTCCCATGAGCATTTATGACAATGTGGCTTACGGGGTCCGGGTGTTTAGCCGTCCGGGGCGATCGGCGTTGGATGCGGTGGTGGAATCAGCCCTGCGGGGCGCGGCCCTGTGGGATGAAGTCAAAGATAATTTGGGCAAGTCGGCCTTGGGGTTATCGGGGGGACAGCAGCAGCGGTTGTGCATTGCCCGCGCCCTCGCCGTGAAGCCCAAAGTCTTGCTGATGGATGAACCCTGTTCGGCCTTAGATCCCATCGCCACGATGAAAATCGAGGAGTTGATTGATTCCCTGCGGCAGGAATTGACGATCGCGATCGTCACCCACAATATGCAGCAGGCTTCTCGCATTTCCAATTTCACCGCGTTTTTTAGTACGGATGAAAGCCGCATTGGTCAATTGGTGGAATTTGGCGAAACCTCCCAGATTTTTCTGCATCCGACCCAGACACGCACCCAAGACTATGTGGCGGGGCGGTTTGGCTGAGGGGCAGCCTGCTTTCTACCGTTAGTCTACCGATAGCTGAGAACGTATGCGATCGCCTCTTTTCTCCGCAGCCCCCGCTGATTTTCGCCCGGAATGTATCCTCCTGGCTGAGCCTGATACCGAGTTACAGCAGCAGATCCACCTCGCGCTAACCCAGGATGGCTACGAAGCATGGCCCGCAGGCGACGGTCAGACCGTTCTAGACATTGTGGAGCTGGCTATCCCTACTGGAATGTCCAGGGATGGCGAGGTCTGGGTACCCGATCTGTTGATTTTGGATACGGCCCTGCCGGACATGAGCGGCCTGGATTTGTGTCGGCAACTGCGGCGGCAGCGCTACACGCTGCCAATTCTCATGACCAGCACCAAAAGCAGCGAAGTCGATCGCGTTGTGGGCCTAGAGTTAGGAGCCGACGACTACTTGATTAAACCCTTTGGGATCCGCGAGCTGATCGCCCGCTGTCGATCGCTGCTGCGCCGTCGGCAGCGGTTTGCTTCTACTTTTCCCCAGGAAACCGTTCTCTCCTTCCAAGAGATTCTGATCTATCCAGAATCCTGTCGGGCCACGTGTCGCGGCCTCGAATTGACCCTTTCCCCCAAGGAATTTCGCCTGCTAGAGCTGCTGATTCGCTATCCGCGTCGCGTCTGGAACCGAGAGCAACTGCTGGAACGAGTCTGGGGCAGTGACTTTGTCGGCGACACCAAAACGGTGGATGTGCATATCCGCTGGCTCCGCGAAAAGCTGGAAGCCGATCCCAGCCAGCCTCAATACATCCAAACGGTACGCGGCTTTGGCTATCGCCTGGGATGAAGTGCGGGGGAAACTGACGTACTAGTTTGCCAGCTTCTGGCGTAGAAATTCGGTTAATGGCTGCCCAGTATTCTGTATAGATAGAATCACTCAAAACTAAGTTGAAGTGCTCATTTTGGCGTTCCAGATCGTAAAGATTCCAGGCAATTTCCGCTTGATTCTGTCCGACCTGTGGTATCTATGGTAGTCTTTCAAAAAAGCCAGTTTGCACAACGATCACCCGCTTCTTGACCCACGCACGCAAAATCTTCCCTTTGTAGAGTAATTGTGGAACCAATCGTTTACGGGAAGATGAAAGGTAGTCTGGAGTTGGATAATAGTCTGCGAGTTGTGACCAGTTAGGGACTTCCAAAAAATAAATCGTCCCAGTCTTAATGAACTAGACTGAAGCCATGTTGCACCTCACAGATTCACTCAAAGTGTTATTGCAAGAGACCGCCGAGCACCTTCAAGGTCATGAGCGCCGTCGGTTTATGGCCCAAACGGTAGCGGAGTAGGGTCGTGGCGACCAGCGCCTTGCGGAGCGGGAATTAGGTTGGCACCGTGACCTGATTGGCAAAGTTCACCACGACTCGTTTGTATACCCGCCTCAGTGCCGCCGAAGTCCGTCGTCAACTGATTAGCCAAAACGGTTACAGCAGTGAAGCCTTGCCGAGCACCGAAACGATTCGGACTAGGCTCAATCAATTGGACTACTATCCGAGCAAAGTCGGAAAAACGAAACCTCAAAAAAAATTGCCTTGACCGATGCCATTTTTGACCAACTCGCTATCGTCAACGCCGCCGCCGTGGCCGACCCCACGGTATTATGGCTCTCATTGGATGCCAAAGCCGGAGTGAAAGTGGGTCCGTTCTCCCGGAAAGGCAAAAATCGGATTGAGACCGCAGCCTGTGACCATGACTTTGCCCCAAAGAATACGGTCATTCCTTATGGGATTTTTCTCCCCGAGTGGGACGAGTTATTTCTCTATTGCACCACCTCAAACGTCACCAGTGACTTCATGGTCGATGTTTTAGAGGCTTGGTGGTTGGCGCATCGACACCGTTTTCCATCTGTCCAAACTTTATTACTCAACCAGGATAATGGACCAGAAAATCATTCTAGGCGGACTCAGTTCATGAAACGGATGGTGGACTTTGCTGGGCGTCATCAAGTGAATCTCCGATTGGCTTATTATCCGCCGTATCACAGTAAATACAATCCGATTGAGCGGACTTGGGGCGTTCTGGAAAATCACTGGAATGGCAATATTCTCGATGAGATTGACACCGTTTTGCAATTTGCTCGCTCGATGACTTGGAACGGTCACAACCCGGTGGTTAATCTCGTTACCCAAACCTACCAAACCGAGGTCAAACTGACAAAACTAGCGATGGCGGAGGTCGAAACTCAGATTCAGCGCTTGGACGAATTCGAGGTTAACGGCAAACTCCTGAATCTTAGCAAATGGTTTGTCGAGATTTTTTATTGCCCTGAGACAGCATTGGCATGATTATTTATTTGGAAGTCCCTAATCAAAAGCACCTGAGATCGCCGCTCATCTCCAGGGCGATCGCCCACCGCCCACAGCAACCAGGATTCTGATGGAAGAATGGAGCGATCGCCGAAAATTGCCCTAAAATCAAAGAATTAGCCCATGAAACAATAGACCCAACCGCCTGTTCAAGCTGGAAAGCAGTCAAGCAATGATTGGGCTTCTCTCAATGCCCTACAGATTGATCATGCGTCCAGAGGCGGAATTGGATATTCAAGCTGCCTTCAAAGGGTGTGAAGCACAAACGTCTGGATTAGGTTCTGAGTGCGTCCGTACCGTTGATGCTTACCCAAAGTCCTGAGCATCCTAACGCCGCAAACATCAGTTAGCCCATGCTTCTGCACACGTTTGCAAACAGTTGACTAAGTAATCAATTTGCTGGGGAGTGTGGGTTGCCATGACACACAGACGCAAACGGCTCGTGGGAACTGTGGGGGGACGAATGCTACCCACAAAGACGCCAGCATGTTGCAGCGATCGCCCCAGTTCCAGAACCGTTTTGGCACTTTTGACCGGCAGACAAACAATCGCAGAATCGCTGGGCAGATAAGGTTTCTGTGACGGTGCTTCACGAGCACATTGGCCCCAGTCCATGGCCATCAACTGCTGCTTCAGATGCGTGATATTTTGCCACAGGCGATCGCGCCGTATGGGTTCCTGATGTAGCACGCGAATTGCCGCCAGCGCCGCCGCTGTATCAGCTGGCGATAGCCCCGTTGTGTAGATCCAACCTGTGGCCCGGTTCCG
This sequence comes from uncultured cyanobacterium, assembly GCA_963766075.1. Classification (GTDB taxonomy): domain Bacteria; phylum Cyanobacteriota; class Cyanobacteriia; order Leptolyngbyales; family Leptolyngbyaceae; genus CAVYAN01. Next base: position 22,858 of record CAVYAN010000081.1, read on the forward strand.
TAAAAAATCAATCAGCGCCGCAGACCCCGCCACAAATCCTCCCAAACTGCCTAGGGCTTTACTCAGCGTACCAATTTGAATTAGCGGTCGCCCAATACAGCCAAAATGCTCCGTACTGCCAGCCCCAGTTGCACCGATCACCCCGGTAGCGTGGGCTTCATCAATCACCACCATCGCCCTGTAGCCATCGGCCAAATCTAACAAATTGGGCAGGGGACACAGATCGCCATCCATACTAAACACGCTATCGGTCAGAATCAAACAGCGTCGATAGTGATGGCGCTGTTCAACTAAAATCTGCTTGAGATGTTGCATCGAACAATGGCGATATTCGATGACTGTCGCTTTGCTCAGAATCGCCCCATTTTTGAGGCTAGCATGGTTGTATTCATCCGCTAAAATTAAGTCGCGCGCGTTGACTAAAGCACTCACGGTACTAAGATTCGCTAAATATCCTGAACTAAATACCAGGGCTGCCTCAGTCTGCTTCAGTGCAGCGATCGCCTGCTCCAACTCGGAGTGTAAGGCCCGATGACCACTCACCAGACGCGATCCAGTGGTGCCGGTGCCGTACTCCTGGGTGGCCGCCATCGCCGCTGCAATCAGGCAATCATCCCCCGCTAGCCCCAGATAATCATTGCTGCCAAAGTTCAGCAGCGATCGCCCTTCCATTTCAATCACAGCCCCCGGACGGTGGGCGATCGCCTGCACCGTCCGATGCCAATCAGCCCGATGAAGGGCCTGCAAGGCTTGATCGATCCAGTCATAGGCATCATTCGCCGGCATCATGGTTTTCAAGGGGAATATCGTGGAGTTGCATATAGCTCAGCAGCCAGTTCACCATCGTGGCACGACGAGTTTTGCGGGGAATCAGCTCGTCTACACGATAGCCTTTGAACCCCAGGACTTGCTTCAGCAATTGCTTATGCTCTGCTGGAATTGCGCGGGTTAATTTCACCGTTGCCGGACGACTTTCAATAAAATTAGGCGGCTCTGGATAGGCATCCCGCCAATCTGCGGCCACGGCAGTCACGTCCCATCCCGTCACCGAATCGGCACGATAGCCCAAGCAACGCCATACCAGGTGATTCGTGGTGGCATCATCCAACTGATCCTGCAAAATTGCCCAGAGGGTATGGGCATTTAGGGGCGGGGTATCCGCCGAATCCTGTATCAATACGTCCATAATTTCTCCGCCCGATTGCTGAGCCCAATGGCTGAGTCCTAATTCTGAGTTCTAACGTCCACAATCGGTCATTCCCTTGTACCCTATACCCTGTACTCGATACCCAAAGCAAGTCATGGAAACAATTCGCGCACATGTTTGGATTTCTGGCAAAGTGCAAGGCATTGGCTACCGGGTTTCTACCCTAGCAATGGCCACAACGCTAAAGGTAAACGGATGGGTCCGCAACCTGCCCGATGGTCGGGTAGAAGCCGTATTTGAAGGCAAAGATGATCCCGTTGAAGACATGATTAGCTGGTGCCAGCATGGCCCGGATGCAGCCGTGGTCAGAGATGTGGAGATTGAGTATGAAGCCGTGACCGGATTGACCGAATTTGAGATTAAATAAAGCTTGAGATTAAATAAAGTGCGCTATGGACACGATCAGAGCATCGAACAAAAAGCCTTAAAAAAAGCCTTCTCTCTCGGTTTTTAGATCGAGGGGAGAAGGCTTTCAAGGCGAAATTATGAAACCTAGCGCACTACCCCATGATCAGCGGCGGCATCAATCGGCTTCATCAGATAAAGCCGTAGCAATTGCCAGAGGGTAGAGGCATAAAGCGGCAGTTTCTGCACCAGCTTCACGGGAGCCAAGGCGTTCGATTCAGCGATCGCCGTTAGCTTTTCGTTATTGGTAATGCAGGTTTCCAGACGATTGTAGAATTCAGGGGTTTCGACATTCAAAATCACAGGAAAAACCTTGCCCGCCGAAGCATTGGTTTTATTGATCACCGTGCGCTCAAATTCTCGGGTATTTAATCCCAAGCTTTCATAGAACCCCGTGCGCTGAATGTCATTCAGATACATCGTGGCAAACACCGATAGCAAAAAGAACCGACACCATAACCGTGCTCGCCAATCATTGAGCGTGTTGGGCTGAGCCCGCATTACCGCATCAAAGAAATCACCATGGCGATTTTCATCTTGGCACCAGTTATCAAAGAACTTGAAGATGGGATAAATCCGATCCTCAGGATGGGAATCCAGATGATGGAAAATGGTGATATAGCGCCAGTAGCCAATTTTTTCCGACAGATACGTCGCGTAGAAAATGAACTTGGGCTTGAAGAAGGTGTACTTGCGGCTCTTGGTCAAAAAGCCCAGATCCAACTGCAGATTAAAGTCAGACATGGCCTTGTTGAGGAAGCCAGCATGCCGCGCTTCATCGCGAGACATCAGGGCAAAGCCCTCAGCCAGCAAGGGATTGCGATCCTTCAGCTTGCGACTAAGCTCCTTGTATAGCAAAAAGCCGGAAAACTCCGCTGTACAGGAGCGTTCTAGGAACTCGACAAATAGCTTGCGGGTTTCACCATCAATATGCTCCCAGGACTGTTCAAAATCCGCATCCCGAACAAAGTGATGGCGATTATAGTCCACCCGGAATTCTTCTAGCAGCGCCTCAATTTCCTCAGCGTTGGCAGACATATCCATTTCTGCCATGGCATCAAAATCTGTGGTGTAAAACCGAGGCGTCAGGATGGTTTCCTTTGCCGGAACTTTCACACCGGGGCGCAGTTCTTCAAAACCAGGTTTGTTAAGGGTATTTACCATGAGTCTTTTGCTTCTAGAGAATCTGCATTTGAAAACTTAGGCGGCTCGACAAAGCTGAGAAATAATCGCCACAACCATTAGTGTATCAAGGCTTGAAGGTGCAAAGATCACGTTTTTGTTAAGAGTTACTACACAAAGTCGCGACTCCGAGGCGCTCTGGGGGGCAGGGGGTGGCTTAATGGCCCCCCTAACTGTGGAAAACTCTTTATGATGAACTTCAGAGTGAACTATCTATGAGCCACTATCCATCTGCCATCAACGTTCACGCGCCATCCCCCCTAAAGGCGACAGGCATTGCCCAGAATCATGCCCCAGAATCATGTCCCAGATGATGCAAAACCCAAACCGAGTCGAAACCGCCTATATCCTGTGGCTGGGCTGTCTGCTGCAACTGCACGGGCTGCAACGCCTCTACAATGGCAAAATTGTTACGGGCTTGCTGTGGCTGTTTACCTTCGGACTCTTTGGCCTTGGGCAATTTGCCGATTTGTTTTTAATCCCTGGCATGGTGGAAGAGCACAATGCCAAGTTGCGATCGCGCCAGAGTCTTGGCGGGGGCACAGGACCGTTTAACTCCAAGATCAGCGGGCAAATCACGATGCAACAGACATTGAAGCCGCCCACCGCGATCGCCCCTGAACTGGCTGTTAACCAACTCAGGGTGCAACTGCTAACTGCCGCCGCCGACCGCCAAGGGCAATTGTCCGTCACCCAGGGCGTGATGGCAACGGGCGCAGGCTTCCATGAAGTTGAAGCCGCACTGCTGGGCATCGTCAAAGCAGGCTATGCCGATATAACCAACCATCCGGATAGCGGCATCGTTATCTATAAATTCAGAGAATTGTGAACCCGAAGTTTGGCCCCTAATTTCTAACCAGCCACTTTTGAGCGTTCAACCGTTGCAACGTCCAAAACACCAAGAGGCCAAGATCCACCTTACGCTCATCAATGCGGAAGGACTCTAACGTGCTGGGCTTGCCGCCGGTATCGGAATAGGAAAAGCCCTTTTGGCCGCCAATGGATTCGTCGAAGAAATAGAGGGTGAATTCTCGGGACTGTTTGTACCCGCTGTTCCAACGGCCAATCACCTGCCAGCATTCGGGTAGCTGGGAAAATCCGGTAATGTTGACTTTGCGCTGCTCAAACCGCAGATCAATGTCCATATCGGCCAATCCTTGCTGAATCAGGCCAGTTTTGAGCGCAGGCAGATAGTGCTGCTGCATAAACTCGGTAAAGGGCTTGTCTTCTAGGGCAGGGGGTTTCTCCTTTTTGGCCTTGGCGGCGGCGGGGGCGGCTGCCGATTTTGCCGCGGCGGGAGAGGTTTCTGCGGGGGCATTGGGCGTGGTTTCGTCTGCCATGAGGTCTGTCCTTTCTAGAAAGTCTATGCCGCGAGGTGAAATACTCAGTTCTGACAGTCCATCTTAGTCGGAATTCGGCCTGTGAACCAGCCCCGAGAATCCGATGCGATCGATAGAATGTAACCCATAGAACCCGAGCTAGTCCGGCGGCAGCGCGATCGCCCAGAACCTCTGCCCCTGATCCTGTCCCCGGTCGCTGCCCCTGATTCCTGTCCCTAGCGGCGACAAAGGTTGCCAAACAGTTGCTGGGTGAGGGGATCATTCGAGGCCCGGAACAAGGGACCGCGATCGCCCGGATCGCGATCGTCTAAATAATTTTTGTTGGCATCATAAGCCACCATTTGTCGTACCCGCACGGCCCGCGCCCGACAATCTAAAGACAGGTAGTATTTCAACGATCCCAACTGGACTGAACCTTTGCCGATGGGTTTATCAAACAACAAATAAGCAGATAACCAAACAATCTGGCCCTGCTTTTTCACCGAATCCCGATCCACAAAAAATCTAAAATCTCGGTTCGTGCTGTACTCAATCCAGGTTTCAGCCCGGACCGGAGTCACCATCCCCCAGCTTACCGTCGCGAGTAGCAGTGCGGCTCCCAAGCCGCGCTGAACGTTTGTCATATTTGCCATTCTCTTCATAAAGATTGCGTAATACTCGATACTGAATTTGCGTAATACTGAAGCTGTGTAATACCTGCGTCATCCTGAAGGTTGCGTCGCCCCGACAATTTCTCCGACAAGTTCAAGGGGCTAACTCAGACATTGCCAAAGACTCATTCCTTTCGAGATCCTGCTGTGCAGTCATCCCCCGCTCGTTTACCGGTTCGTTTAAAGACACATATCCAAGGTTCAGGATTCCCGATTTTGTGTCTCCACGGTCATCCCGGCTCAGGTCGTAGTTTGGCTGTGTTTACTCAGCCCCTATCGGCGCAATTCCAAACCATCGCCCCCGATTTGCGGGGCTACGGAAGCAGCCAAGTGTCTCGCCCTTTCGTGATGACCGACCACCTGACGGACCTAGAAGCGCTCTTGGAAGACCAGCAGATCGATCGCTGTTTGGTGCTCGGCTGGTCCTTAGGAGGGATTCTGGCCATGGAACTGGCGCTGCGTTTTCCAGACCGGGTGCAGGGGTTAATCCTAGTGGCCACTGCCGCGCGCCCCTGGGGGGATCATCCCGCGATCACGCTGATGGATAACATTAATACAGGCATCGCAGGTATTGTGAATCGCCTCCGGCCCGGTTGGCAGTGGAATATTGATACCTTTGGCAAGCGATCGCTGTTCCGTTACCTTGTGCAGCAGCACACCCCGCGGACCTATCAGTACCTCGCAGATGCCGCGCTACCCGCCTTTTTACAAACCTCTAGCCATGCCACTCGGGCTCTGTTTTCCTCGATTCAACAGGGCTACAACCGTTTGCCCGCCCTCTCCCAGATTACGGCTCCCTGCCTGGTGCTAGCCGGAGACTGCGATCGCCACATCACCGCCGCCGCTAGCCGTGAAATGCTCACGGTTTTGCCCAACGCCGAATACCACGGCTATCCCAACACGGCTCACCTGTTTCCGTGGGAAATTCCCGATCAGGTCATCGCCGACATTGAAGACTGGTTGGACAGACAGGGGTTTGCAGGCAAAATTCCCGTACCCAAAATCTAAAATCCCCATAAAGCCCCTGCCCAAACTTAGTAAAGTTGCTGCCAGGGGGGTAGAAATCAGTCAAAATACCGATGTAAAGGGTTGGGGACGATCGCAGCGGCAATGGATGATTCACTGATTACACTGCTCCTAGAAAACTTGAAGAGTGCGGATGAGTGGGTACGGGATCTGGCCACGCAACAACTGTGGCAACTGTGGTTTGAACAGAAAGGAGCCGTGGGCCTAGAGGTGTTGCGCCGATCGCAAACCCTGATCGAGAGGGGGGATCTAGACGGCGCGGAAACCACGCTGACCCAAATTATTCTCTCCCAGCCCGACTTTGCCGAAGCCTGGAATCGGCGGGCTGTACTCTACTTTATGCAGGGCCAATATTGGGACGCGATCGCGGACTGTGAGATGGTGATTCAGCTAAACCCCATTCACTTTGGAGCACTCCATGGTTTGGGTCTCAGCTATGCTGCCGTAGGCCAATATTCCCGCGCTATCCGGGCGTTTCACCGCGCTTTAAAGGTTCAGCCCCACTCGATCGAAAATCAACGGTTTATTTTGGAATGTACAGCGCGCTTGAGTTAGCGCGATCGCGCTCAAGCAGACTCCCACCCGAAGCCGGACACCCGGAGCCGGACACCCGAAGCCGGAAAGTCGAAGCCGGAAAGTCGAAGCCGGAAAATCGAACGCAGAACTTATTAAAAGGCCGTGAGCTTTGGACTCGGCGGTTGACAAATCGCAGTACACTACAGGGCATGCTTTTGGAGTGATTATGTCACCGCCTTATCTGACGCCCTACCTGATTTTGCTGGATAGCAGCGCCCTCCTGCTGGGGCGATCGCAGGAATGGCAAACCTTTGCACGGATCGGTCCCTGCCACATTCCCCAGGTGATTTGGGAGGAAATGCAGTTTCTAAGCGATCGCGCAACGGATGCCAACCTGGAACGTACCGCTCGGGAGTTCCTCCGCTTCTATCCCCAGAGCGGCTGGCAAACCATCCACACCCTCGCTGACCACCCCCAACTCCAACCCGCAGCCGGAGCCACACTCAGCAAAAAAGCCCGTCTAGCCCTAGCCGTGGCGCAAACCACCTATGGGTTTGCGGTGAACCACGCCACGGCCCTGACGGTGCTAGTGAGCAACGATGCGGGCTTACTGAAACAGATTGCGGCCCTCCAGTTGCCCAACCTGTGTGGCATTCCCCAAGCCGCTTGGATGCAATGGATCCGCACCCAGCGCAAACCCGATGTGGTGCTGCGACACCTGCATACGCTGCGGAAAGTTCCTCAGGCCACGGATGCAATTCAACCGGCGGCGTCAAGGGGAAGAAATCCTGGAACTGCTGGCTTATCTCCTTCCTGGCGCTCCCCCGAGCCGGGAACACGCCATGTTGCAGCACCGCCGCCCGCCTTCATGCGCCGCTACTCTCCGACGCGATCGCTCAGACGACGGATCGTGCAAGCTCTGACCACACTCATGATGTTGCTCGGATTGGCGATCGCCGGTATGGCAGTCTGGCGTACGCTACATCCCCCCAGTTTCAATCAGTTTTGGCGAGAGATTGGAGCCCCACTACCACTCCGCTAGTTCAACCCCTCAGCCCAAAAGGGCCCTAAGCCAAAAAGGGGCGAGCCAACACGAAGCTGGTGATCGTTTTGGCATCTGCAATATCCCCCGCGTGAATCGCTTTTTCGACTTCATCAACCGTCATCACCACGGCTTCAAGGTCTTCATCGTGGTCTTGGTCCGGTGGATGCTCCAGTAGCTCTAAATCCTGAGCTAAAAAGGCATAGATAATTTCATCGGAATACCCCGGAGCCACAAAAAACTCACCCAGTTTTTTCCACTGGTGGGCGCGGTAGCCCGTTTCTTCCTCAATTTCTCGCGTAATTGTTTCTTCTGGGGTTTCATTCGGTTCCACGGTGCCCGCCGGAAATTCCAACACGCGCCCTTGCACCGCAAACCGATATTGTTTCACCAGCACCAGCTTGCCATCCGAGGTGACAGGAACAGCCAATGCTCCCCCGGGGTGCCGGACGCATTCCCATTCCCCTTCATTTTGATTGGGCAACCGCAGCCGACTCGATTCAAAACTAAATTTTCGGCCTTTGTAGATAAAGCGTTGCTTCAACAGTTGGGGAAGTTCGCGACCAAGAGGCATAAAGATATGGGCTGGGGGATAGTGCTGAGACGAAACTAAATCTTCCCGAAAAAATGACGGCCAGTCTTAAAATGACAGCTAGTCTTCAAGATGCCGAAATTTGGGACACGCAGGACTCAGCGGTTGAACATCAGAACAGTCTACCGTTTTGAGGAGATCTGCGATCGCCTTTCCCAAAATCGGATGGATCCATTCGGGGGCAATTTCTGCCAAAGGGACCAAAACGAAGGCCCGTTCAGCCATGCGGGGATGGGGCAATTGCAATTCTGGCAGCTCCAGAATTTGATCTTCTGCCCACAAAAAATCCAAATCTAGCGTTCGGGGACCATTTTTTTCGCCGCGCACACGCCCAAACTCGCCTTCGATGCACAGCAGCCTCTGCATCAGGGCGGATGGAGACAACAGCGACTGGAGGATAGCACACCCGTTCAAATAGTCGGGTTGCGGTGGGCCAACAGGCTTAGTTCGATACCAGGTGGATCGCTGTTCTACCGCGATCCCCGGCACTTGCTGCAACCGCTGCACCGCTGCCTCTAGGATTGCCCGGGAATCTCCCAAATTGCTCCCCAGCGCGATCGCACACCGTAAACCCTGTGTCATAGCTTCCCCGTATCCCGTGCACTCTCTATTAACTCGGCCATCACAACCTAGGCCGTCACACAGATGATGGCTGTAACGACACACAGCAACAGCAGCACCCACAGTACCGATCCTGGGATGAAACTCAACACGGCAAAACCCCTCAGGATCCAGACAAATAGGGTGATCCCCAGGACAACGATAAAAGCCACCGTACTTGATTTCAGCGATCGACCCATAGCAACATCTCAATCAATACAGCTCATCAATCAATACAGCCCACGTCACGCCTAGCCTAACCCCATCGAGTCCCTACCGCCCAGCACCTGCTATCGCCCTTTCCGCTGAGCACTTTGTAACCCGCCAATAATCCCACAGCCGATCGCCAGCAGCACCAACGCCACAATCACATCATTGGGTAAGGTCGTCAGCAGGCGGAGTGCCTTCAACAAAATCAGCACCGCCGTCATTACGAGCAAAATGCCAATGGTATACAGCACAATCGTCACAGCCAGATTTGGCGGTCCACTATTCACAACAGTGTCTCCCAATCGAGGGAATCTAGGGTTAACAGCACCGGAGGCCAAGCCCCTCCAAGGACACCGGGCCAAAGCACAACATGTAGCCCCTAGCTTACAGGGTAACCGGCCTGAATCCAAACTCCGTCGCGGCTTGACTTGATCCCCGCGCCCGAATCCGCATCAGTTCCCACAGTATTTCCCCGCACTCTTCTTGAAATCTTCATGGATACACCGAGATGGATTTCATGACTCAGAGGGTATGGTTTGGGAATAGCCTCGCCAGAGCCACTCCAATTCTCGGAGTGACACTCAGAGTACACATTCGCCCAAAAAAATGTGTCACGCTACCCAGCCTATACCGGGCAGAGTCATACCTGGTGCAGACAGACCTTGAGAGCATCCCCTCTGAAATCAATCGGGGCCCTAGAATTTCCCAGAAACTCAGGGAAATTTTTGTCGGGACACGGTTTATCGAAATATCGCCTCCAATCCCTACTGGAGTTTTACGGATCTATGATGAATACCCGGTTCATTCCCACCCTGGCCGCTGCTGATACCGTTGCTACCGATACCGTTGCGACGGATCCCCGGCAGGCCACAGCCTTGCTCAATGGCGAAATTCTTTTGGTCGTTCGATCCCATAGTGCTTGGGGGGGCGCGGTCACAGCACACATGTACTTGCCGATGAAGCGGGCGATCGCATGGCAAAAACTGACTCACTATCCCAACTGGGTGAACTACTTCCCGGCCCTAACCCACAGCGAAGTCATTCCTAAAACTGCCACTGAAGCAGGCAAACGAGTGGCCAAGCGCCTGTATCAGGCGGCCAGTAAAAACTTTCTCCTGTTCACCGCAAAGGTCGAAATTTACCTCAAGGTGATGGAAACAGCTTACCAGCGCATCCAATTCCAACTGGAATCCGGGAACTTTCACGACTTCTCGGCTGATTTGCACCTGCAAGACTGTGGTGATGGCACCCTCCTGACCTACTCGGTTCAAGCAACCCCCACCATTCCGGTGCCCTCGCTATTTATCCAGCAGGCCATTCAATTGGATTTGCCAGCCAATATGCGCAGTATGCGGCAGGCCCTGCTCCATAGCGATCGCTAATCTGAATTCGGCCAACCCTTAAAAATACATTTAGATTTCTGATGCCTTAACCCTGCCTTTACCCGAACGCTGTAATTTGAGTCTCGTAAGTGTACTGAGCTACAGAAATTATGGTGTTTTCCTCTAAATCGACCCGTTGGGTAGCCGCAGCCCCCGCACTTGCCCTAGTCATGGGCTTGGCATCCTGTGCTCCCCAAACTGCTAATGCACCCTCGGCGACCGGTGGCACCACAGCGAGCCCAGCCGCAACCTCGGCACCCGGGGGCACCATTTCCATCAGCGGTGCTGGGGCATCGGCGCCTAATCCCCTGTACCAACGCTGGTTCCAGGAGTACAACAAGATCAATCCCAACGTGCAAATTAGCTATCAGTCCGTTGGCAGCGGCGCGGGGGTGAAGCAGTTTTTGGCGGAAACCGTAGATTTTGGCGCAACAGATTCCGCTCTCAAAGATGAAGAGCGTAAGGAAGTCAAGGCTGAGCGTGGCAAAGTGGTGCAAGTCCCCACCACCGGCCTGTTCATTGTATTTGCGTACAACCTAGACGTGGACGGGCTGAAGCTCTCCCGTGAATCGTTCTGCGGCATTGTTGATGGCTCGATCAAATCTTGGGATGATGCCAAGATTGCCAAGGATAATGCGGGCGTCAAGCTGCCCAGTGAGCCGATCACATTTGTCCACCGCTCCGATGGCAGCGGCACCACTTCGATTTTCACCAAGCACATTGTCAAAGCCTGCCCCAACTGGAAAGTGGGCGATGGTAAAACTGTTGAATGGCCCACCGGCACCGGTGCTAAGGGGAACGAAGGCGTAACCGCTCAGATTCAGCAAACCAAGGGCGCGATTGGCTATACCGAGTTCTCCTTTGCCAAGGAAAATTCTCTCAAGATGGCTAGTATTCAGAACAAGGCCGGAGAATTCATCACGCCTTCACCGGATGCAGCCGCCAAGGCTCTCGTGGGTGCTAAGATTCCTGACGACTTTGCCCTGAAGGTTCCGGATCCAGAGCAAAAGGATGCCTACCCTATCGTCAGCTTGACCTGGGTGCTGCTCTATGAGAATCCCAAGGATCCTGCTAAGGCCAAAGCATTCTCGGAATTCATGAAGTGGGCCTTGAAGGATGGCAAGTCCTTTGCTACCGATTTGGGCTATCTTCCTTTGCCTGAGGAAGTCAGCACTAAGGTGCTGTCGGCTCTGGATACCATTAAGGTAGCAGCGAAGTAGAGCCAAAGGGGCATGGCAAAATAGCGTAAGATTGGAAGTGAGGGTTTACCAGGGGTACAATCACTTCCAATCCTGCCCAGTTCTTGCTGTAGCTGCCGCCGGATAGGGCACATAATTGCTTTTTATCAGAGACTATCTCTTAAGGATATCTGTGTGGGTCTAATCCAGAGTCTTTTTAGAGCCTGCTCTCAGAATATTTAACTCACGAATCAAAGTTTTTCAGGCCGTTGACTCAGCAGCATTGGCTCCCGATCCATGACTCAAGATTCGGGGGCAGATCTTAGCGATTGTGAGTGAATCAAAGCGCTAGTCAAAGGTAACGTCAGCGTTCGCGAGTCAGAATCACCTCGTTCCTTAGCTTAAATTTTTATGGATTCGTCCTCAAATCGTTCTTCACCCATGTCCTGGCAGCGTTCCCAGGCTTCCCGCTGGATTGACACTGGATTTATTTGGCTAACGGGAGCGTTTGCCATTGGTGTGGGGTTGCTCCTGTTGGCGATCGCCCTGCGCGTTAGCTCCGATGCCCTGCCTGCCATCCAAAAGTTTGGGCTCGGCTTCTTAGTTACCAGTCGCTGGAGTGTCAACGACGAAATCTTTGGAGCCCTTACCCAAATTTATGGCACCCTCGTGACCTCTTTCATTGCCCTAATTCTGGCAGTGCCGATTGGCGTGGGCGTGGCTATTTTCCTCAGCGAAGATTTCTTGCCGGCGAAGTTTCAACAGCCGATCGTATTTTTAATTGAGCTGTTGGCGGCCATTCCCAGTGTGGTCTACGGGCTGTGGGCCATTTTTGTGCTGATTCCTGTCCTGCGCCCCTTCGGCGTCATGCTGAACAAGAATTTTGGTTGGATCCCCTTCTTTGCTGGAGACCAGCCCACAGGGCCGGGTATCTACATCGCAGGCATTATTCTTTCAATCATGATTTTGCCGATTATCGCCGCTATCTCCCGTGATGCTCTTATTTCTGTGCCTGGGGAATTGCGCCAAGCGGCCTATGGCCTAGGGGCTACTCGCTGGGAAACCATTTTCCAGGTGATTTTGCCAACGGCAATCTCCGGCATCATCGGGGGCGTAATGTTGGCTCTAGGGCGGGCCATGGGAGAGACCATGGCCGTCACGATGGTGATTGGCAATACTGACACGATCAAGTCTGCTTCCATCTTGGCCCAGGGTTCAACCGTGTCGTCGCTGCTCGCAAATCAATTTGCTGAGGCAGGCGGGATTACAAATCGCGTCCCTGATGTACGCCGCCCTCGTGCTGATGGGGCTCACGCTGCTGGTTAATGTTTTGGCAGAAGTATTAGTGCGGCGTATTCAGATTAAGGTTTAGCGCACCGAACACCATGAAGCGTCTGATGTTTCAAGCAGGCGACTGTCTGGCGCATTAGGAATTTAGCGCACTAGGGACTAAACGCCTTGAGTTTGGGTAGAAAGCCGTTCGGTAACGAGGCTGTTGGTAAGAGCCTGTAGGTACAAAGGATATATTCCATGGTTCAAGATTCTGTTGGAACATTGGGTTCAGGGCGCAGCCTACTGAGGGTGCCCGGTTCCCCCCGCACGTTGTTTTCCTCGGCAATGACCGTTGTGGCTTTTTTGTGTGCCGGAATTGCCCTTGTGCCCCTAGTGGCCGTTCTGTCCTATGTATTTATCAACGGGATTAGCCGATTTGGTCCAGATCTTTTTGACACAGTTGCCCCCAGCACCCGGTTTGAAGGGGGGTGGGTTTGGCAATGCGCTGTTGGGTACCTTAGTGACCGTCGGAATTGCCGCTGGCTTAAGCATTCCCTTTGGCGTATCTGCGGCCATTTTTCTGTCAGAGTTTGCTCGGGATACCAAGCTGGCCAATGCCATTGATTTTTTGACTAACGTTCTGAGTGGGGTGCCCTCGATTGTTGTGGGCGTGTTTGCCTATGCCTTAGTGGTGTTGTCTACGGGTACCTTTTCTGCCGTGGCCGGTGGGGTGGCGCTAGCGGTACTGATGTTGCCCACAATTGTGCGGACGGCTTCGGAAGCCCTGGAATCAGTTCCGATGGAGTTTCGGCAGGCAGCCTTTGGTTTAGGGGCTACGCGGTTCCAAACTACCTTGAATGTGGTACTGCCTGCGGCGGTGCCATCCATTGTCACAGGGGTGATGCTGGCGATTTCTCGAGCCGCCGGGGAAACAGCCCCGGTCATTTTCACGGCACTGTTTAACCAGTACTGGAGTCGTGGTCTGTGGGAAAAGACAGCAACCCTGTCGGTGTTGGTGTTTAACTTTGCCACGGCTCCCTACAAGAGCCAACAGGAGCTTGCTTGGGCCGGATCCTTGGTATTGGTGCTGCTGGTGTTGGTGACTAATATTCTGGCTCGATTCGTCACGAAGCGGCGGTAGTCGTCTTTCCCGCCGTGTTTTTCTATCGCTGTCTGCTCTCCCCTGTTATTTGCCTGCTTTGAATAGTTGTCTGTATCCAAAGTTCTGATTGCCTCTCCTTGATCTACATCTCCTGACACTTATGACTTCCAGCTTGCAAACTCCTCGCCAGACTGAAACGGTTTTTCGGACGGAGAATCTGAATATCTATTACGGTAATTTTTTGGCCGTGCGAGATGTCTCCATTGAAATTCCTAAACATTCGATTACGGCCTTTATTGGTCCGTCCGGCTGTGGCAAAAGTACGGTGCTGCGTTGCTTCAACCGCCTGAACGATTTGATTAAAATTTTCCACATTGATGGCAAGATTTTCTACCACGACCAAGACTTGTATGCGCCGAATATTGACCCGGTAGAGGTGCGGCGGCAGATCGGTATGGTGTTCCAGAAGCCGAACCCGTTTCCGAAGTCGATCTATGACAACGTGGCTTTTGGTCCGCGTTTACTGGGCTACAAGGGCGATATGGATGAATTGGTGGAGCGATCGCTGCGGGGAGCTGCCCTCTGGGATGATGTCAAAGATAAGCTGCGCTCCTTAGGTACGGATATGTCCGGTGGCCAGCAGCAGCGCCTATGCATTGCCCGGGCGATCGCTGTTCAACCCGACGTGATCTTGATGGATGAGCCCTGTTCTGCACTAGATCCCATCTCCACCCTGAAGGTGGAGGATCTCCTGCAAGAACTCAAGGAGCAGTACACGATTGTCATCGTGACCCACAACATGCAGCAAGCCTCCCGCGCTTCGGACTACACCGCCTTCTATAACGTGGAAGCCAACGCCAAAGGGCAACGCACGGGCTACATTGTGGAATATGATCGCACCGAAGTTATTTTCCAAAGCCCGCAACATACGGCGACCCAGGAATACGTTAGTGGTCGGTTTGGCTAATTTTCCAGTCGATATCACGCCTTCAGGTCTACAACTTCCGGTCTACAACCTCTGAGTACAGTCACAGACGTGGGCCTACCCAAAGTCAGAATCCAAACGTTTAATTCAAGATCCAAGAGTTTAATGGGGTGCACTTGCGCCCCATTTTTATGCCTGATTTATGCCTGATCCCCGAATCACGGTAGGATCATAAAACTGAAAAGTTTTACCGACTGGTCAATTCTACAGGCCGGTCATTTTTGCCGACTGGTCAATTCCTTACCCCTTCTCCGTCATGCAGCCTATGAAGCGCCATTTCTCTCGTCTACTGTCCTTGGTGTTAGCCGTGCTGGTCAGTGTCACTGTGCTGACAGGCTTCGCGGCTCCCGCTGCGGCTGAACTGTCGGGCAACTATAAAAATGACACTCTAGCACTGGTGGATAGCCTACGAACTGCCATTAATCTTCCAGATGATGCTCCCAACAAAGCCAAAGCCCAGGGGGCAGCACGGCAATCGATTACGGAATTCTTTTCCCGCTATCGCCGCGATCCGAATGCAACCAAGCTGACCTCCTTTACAACCATGCGCACAGCCCTCAATTCTCTGGCGGGGCATTACGCGTCCTATCCCAATCGCTCTGTACCCCAAAAGCTAAAGGATCGGCTGGAGCTGGAATTTAACCAAGTGGAAACTGCGGTCAAGCGGGGCGCTTAAAACGTCACTATCCGAACCGTTTTATTCTGAACCGTTTTATATCGATCCGAGCCATTCGCTATCGAGCAGAGCGCCATCACCGAAAATATGCTAGAGGCACCCACGAATCCCACAGGCAGATGAAAATCCTGTGGGATTCGTGTTTTACGGAATACGTGTTAGTATATATACTGAAATACATGAAAACATCCTCTGATTTAAGTGTATATACTTAGATTGCATGCACTGAGCGAACGTGCTCCGAACGCCATACGGATTGAATGGGTCGCCCCTGCCTCCATCAGACGTTCTTCCCAGTCCAGTATTTCTGATATAGCTCCATTGAATCACTAAGGTTGAATCAGTAAGGTACGCGTTCCATGAGTGTTTTCCGCAATCCATCGGATTTTATGGCTGCCGATTCTAGTTTATTCACACCGGAACTTCAGCCCTCTTCAGAGACTATTGCTGCTCAGCAAACCGTTTTTGTTGAACATCCCCTGTGGCCGGGAGATATTCAGCCCGCTCCACAGGACGTGTCGGCTCAAGAAGTGGAGGAAGCCTTTGCAAGTGCAGTGACTTTGCAAGTAAGGGCTACTACTGGTCAGGATGGCCAGGATGAGGGCATTTACTTGAAATTAGGGCAAACCCAGGCAGGGCGATTGCTCGCGATTTTATTTGCTTATCGGGGCACCCGCAATGCTTGGATTTTGAGTGCTCGCACCATGGCTCCCCAGGAATGCCACTATTATTGCCAAAAAATCAATTATTACCAAAAAATCAATAACTAATCTCTATGACCCGCAAACAGGTTGAGCCAGATTCAGAAGGGCAGTTTCCAGAATTTCAGTCTGTCGAAGAATTGGTGCAATTCTTTAATACCCATGATGTGGGGGCGTTTTTAGACCCGCTTGATTCGGCAGAGTTTCAAGTGGACCTGCAAACGCGCAAGTGGCTAGTGCCTGTCGATGAATCTTTAATCAATCGGCTGGCAGAGGTGGCCCAGGCCCACCATCTGACGGCAGAAGATCTGATTGATCTGTGGATTCGGGAAAAGTTATCCTACTATTCACCCGCTTGAGATTGTCACGGATGGTAGACTACCCACCAATTTGAGACATGGTGCGGCTGTAGATGCCCAGGGCCGTGCCCGATTCACGCTGTTTATAATTGATTTCTGGTTTGGCCATGAGCAACTCTCGCACGTGCTGACGCAGTTCCGCCAAGGGCGTGCCCGATCGCAATTCTGTGCGTAAATTAATTTGGCCCAATTCATTCAGCAAACAGGGCCGGAGCCAGCCATCGGCGGAGAGACGCATGCGGTTACAGCGATCGCAGAAGCACTCCGACATCTGGCTAATGAATCCCAACGTGCCCAGGGCCCCAGGAATTTGGAACACATCTGCAGGTCCATTGCCCCGCACCTGCGATTCCGTCAACCCCCAGCGATCGCGGATTTGCTGCCGCAACGTTTCCGAACTGATCCAGCCGCGATCGCCAAATAGATCATTATTCCCGATCGGCATAAATTCAATAAACCGGACGTGCCAAGCCCGATCAATACTCAGCGCCGCCAGATCCAACACTTCCTGATCATTTACACCGGGGATTACGACCACGTTCAGCTTCAGCGGATTAAAGCCCACGGTATAGGCAGTTTGAATTCCTGCCCAGACCGCCTGCCAGCGTGATCGTCCCCGATTGCCAATGATTAAATCGAAGCGATCGGCATCCAAAGAATCTAAGCTGATATTGATCCGTCGCAACCCTGCATCGTAAAGATCCCGGGCCATCCCCGCCAACAAAAAGCCATTCGTGGTCATGGACAAATCTTGGGTTTCGGGAAACTGGGCAATCTGCTGCACAATTTCCACCACATCTTCGCGCACGAAGGGCTCTCCCCCGGTCAGCCGAAATCGAGTGAACCCTACGGGAATCAACACCTCGCGTAGCAGCAGCAGCAGTTCTGCCTGGGTCAATATATCCGCCGATAACGCATAGGTTAAGTCTGCTCCCTCAGGCATGCAGTACTGACAGCGAAAATTGCAGCGGTCAATTAGGCTAATGCGCAGATAATCAACGGTGTTCATAGCCCCATTGTGCCTAAGGACTGCGGATTTTGGACGGTTAATCTTAGATTTCATCCTCTAGCGCAGGAGCATACCGCCAGATTTCTCTGCTTGAATCCATTCTGAATCCATTGGGGCAGTGCAAGGGGAAGCCTGGGTGACAGCCTAAAACTTCACTTGATTTTTTGCTTAACCTACTTGATTTTTTGCTTAACAAAGTTGATCAATTGGCCCATTTGCTTCTTCAAAGCATCGATTTCCGCCTGCATTTTGGCAATCTTTTCATTCAGGGCCTGGATATCGGCTCCACCCGCGTCCGTCGTAACCGCAGGCACAGGGGCCGCCGCCAGAGGCCGCCGTTTGGCCTTAGCCATAGCGGTCTTAATCGCGTCAATCAGCTCCTTTTGATCAAAGGGTTTTTGAACAAACTCAAAATATTCAAAAGGCTCTTGCAGCTTTTCAGTGACCTCTTCCTTCCGCCCAGACATCAACACTAAGGGAATCGCCTGGAGTTCCGGCTGAGTTTGGACCTGCTGAAACACTTCCCAACCACTAAGGCGGGGCAGCAGAAAGTCCAGCATGATCAGGTTCGGGCGTTCTTGGCGAATCATGTTCAGCCCTTGAACACCATCCTTAGCTTCCAGCACTTCAAAATTTCCTTTCGGCAACATGTCGCGCACCATGTTCCGGATCACATTGCTGTCATCAATGACTAGAATCTTATGACTTGCCACAACAGAACTCCTCGGATGGTGACTGGGGTTTAGGGTAGGGGTGGAGTATCATTCTTCAGGAGAGCCATCGGCAAATCCGGTAGTCGGATCGGCTTGGGCGCTGAAAAACGGATTGAGTCTATCGGCGAGCGCCGTGAGGAGTATGTCCTCAAGAATCCTGCACTTAGGATAAACCCGCCATATACATTTTGAACTATCAGTTTAGCGGCTGAATTGAGAAAATGTGATTTTCCGATTCGGTTTCCTGGCGGAATCAGCCAACGGCTGGGGTGAAATCCCGATAGAATCCCGGTAGAATCTAAGCTATCGGAAGTGCATACGCTTTAGTATTCCCCGATCGCCGCCGCCCGCAACCTCAATCTGCCGTGATTTCCCCCTCTTCTGTGGTTTCATCCTCTCCATCGCCGCGATCGCCCGAAATTGCCGCCATGCCCGCCTGGTTGCGCCGTCCCCTGGGCAAAGCGAGCGAATTATCTTCCGTGCAGCAGATCATTAAGCAACGTCAGATTCACACGATTTGTGAAGAAGGACGCTGTCCCAATCGAGGTGAGTGCTACGCCCAAGGAACAGCCACGTTTTTGCTCATGGGACCGATCTGCACCCGCGCCTGTGGCTTTTGCCAAGTGGATAAGGGCCATGCGCCCATGCCCCTAGACGCCCAGGAACCGCAAAAAGTGGCGGAGGCGGTGCAGTTGCTGGGGCTGCGCTACGTGGTGCTGACTTCTGTAGCGCGGGATGATTTGCCCGATCAGGGCGCAGGCTGGTTTGTCGCGACGATGGCGGCGATTCGAGCGTTGCATCCGGTGACGCAAATCGAGGTTTTGACCCCTGATTTTTGGGGCGGTAGGAGCGATGATGCCACTGCTGAATGCCTCCAGCAGGAGCGGGTGGCCCAGATCGTGGCAGCACAGCCCGCGTGCTACAACCACAATATTGAGACGGTGCGCCGCTTGCAAGGGCCAGTGCGACGGGGGGCCAAGTACGATCGCTCCCTCCAGGTTTTGGCCATCGTCAAACGCTTAGATCCGACCATTCCGACCAAATCGGGTTTGATGCTGGGCCATGGGGAAACCGAAGCGGAAATTCTGGAGGCGTTGACGGATTTGCGGGCGGTGGGCTGCGATCGCCTCACCCTCGGCCAATACATGCGTCCGTCTTTGGAGCATTTGCCCGTGCAGAAATATTGGACGCCAGAGGAATTTGACCATCTGGGCCAGATGGCGCGGGAGTTGGGGTTTGCCCATGTGCGATCGGGCCCCTTGGTCCGCAGTTCTTATCATGCCGGAGAGGACGTGTAAGTACTGGGAATTCCCGGGTTACGAATTATCCGGGTTATAGGGTGCCCTTGAAGAGTCCTTGGGGGCGGAAGAGGAGCACCAGAACCATGATGATCAGGGCGACTCCCAACTTGTATTCGGTGCGCAACCAGTAGGTACTGATTTCCTGGGTAATGCCAATGGTGAGGGCACCGGCGATCGCCCCGTAGGGATTGCCAATACCGCCCAAAATCACGGCGGCAAACAGCGGCAAAATCAAAAACCAGCCCATGTTGGGGCGGACGGCCTCCACCAGACCCAGCATGCTGCCGCCTAGAGCCGTCATGCCACCCGCAATCACCCAGGTCCAAATCACGACGCGATCTACGTTGATACCCGTGACGCGGGCCAGGTCAATATCATCGGCCACGGCCCGCATGGCCTTGCCAATGCGGGTATTTTGCAGGAAATAGTGCAGGGTGGCGATCGCCCCCACCGCCAGCAGCGTCACCAACAGATTGTAAAAGGGCAGGCGAATCGGACCGAGGGCGATCGCCTCAACCACGGGCAAGTCATACCGCTGGTTACTGCCCCCCCAGACCAAAATGATGCCATTGCGGATAAACAGCGCCAGCCCAATGGAAATAATAATAAGTGTCGTCGCCGTAGCCCGCTGACGCCGCATGGGCGACCAGATAAGTTTCTCACTGAGCAATACAAAGCCCACGGTCACCGTCGCCCCAATCGCCATGGACAGCACCACATTTGCCTCACGGGAAATGGGCAACCCCGCCAGCACCGCGTTCGCCAGCAGCGTCATGTAAGCGCCCAGGGTCATCAGATCGCCATGGGCAAAGTTGGACAGCCGTAAAATGCCATAGGTCAGCGTTAATCCGACGGAGGCGAGGGCAATAATGCTACCGACGGAGATGCCATTAAAAAACAGTTGAATCAGTTGGGAGTCCATGATGCTGGAGTGGGATGCAAGGGTGGAGCAGGGGCAGGCGTGAATCCGGAAAGCCGGGTGCCAGGGGCGCGACAGCGGAATTACTCGAAAATCATTCGAAAATTACTCGGAAATTACTGCGCCAGTTCGCGCTCGATTGCACTAATCAACTCGCTAGACTCTGGAGAAACGCTACTTGGATAACGAGCCACGACTTCACCGTGCTTATTCACCAAAAATTTCTCGAAGTTCCAGCCCACATCGCCCTGGGGAGCCACCGCTTGGGTGAGACGGGCGTAGAGCGGATGCTGCTGGGGGCCTTTGGCATGGACCTTATCAAACATCGGGAAGGTCACGCCGTAGCGGGTTTCGCAGAATGTTTGGATTTCGGCATTGCTGCCCGGTTCCTGCATGCCGTAGTCATTGCAGGGAAACCCCAACACCCGCAGGCCAGTGGCACTGTATTTTTGATTTAGGGCTTCTAAGCCCTTGTACTGGGGAGTGTAGCCACACTGGGAGGCCACATTGACAATCAAAAGAACCTGTCCCGCGTAATCGCCAAGGGACTTTTCAGCGCCGTCAATGGTCTTGACGGTAATATCAGTAACGGTTTGACTCATGCGTGCCGGAAGTAATGGAGCACTCCCTATAGTACAGGCAATTTTTCGGATTTCACTGATAGACCACTTCAGTCCTCGATTAGGGCGCACTCGAGGGCTGATCCGTAGTTGCTGATGAACGTCACGAGGGTGTTGTCCAATCGGTTGCATTCAGGCCAGATGGTAACCCGTTGACCTACACTTCTACAGACCATCGTTCAAGCCAAACGCGCTGCTAGAATGGCAATAGATGAGAGAGTGACTAGAATGCCTACGGCAGCTCAATTAGAGAGTTTATACCGCGTTGGATACCAACTGACATATCTCATGTTTCAACCGATTCACCTTATTTGTGTGAATATCCGGACTCGTAATGTGTACATTTTAGCCGGATATGAAGAAGAGCTTGAGTTCCAAGTTTTACCGAATGGGGAGTTTGCTGATGAGCCAAGTAAACTATAGCGCCATGACCAATGCTGAATTAAAGCAATATTTTCTCAAGCATCGCGGCGATCGCGCTGCTTTTCAAGCCTACTTAGACAGACTCAATGAGCGTCCACTCAGGGTCATTGCCAGCCCTAGTGATCCTGATTTTGACGATAAAGTTCAAGCAGCCATTCGCCAAAAATTAGAAGCCGCAAGAGTTAGCCGCAGCCAGCGGTCTAATCGGGGATGGGAAACAACTGACCCAGAGTGATCTACGGGAGTCAGTGAAGTTGATTTGCCGCAGATCAACTTCACTGATAGCCTGCTGCCTGTAGGGCAAACAGGTGGGCATAGCGGCCATTGGCAGCCAGTAGTTCAGCGTGGCTACCGCGTTCTTGAATTTTGCCCTCGGCGAGGACCACAATTTGGTCCGCCATCCGCACCGTAGAAAAGCGGTGGGAAATCAAAATCGCCATCTGGTTAGGGGTGAGCGATCGCACATGGTCAAACACCTGCATTTCCGCCTCGGGATCCATGGCGGAGGTGGGTTCATCCAGGACTAAGAGATCGGCGCGATCGCGCATAAAGGCCCGGGACAGCGCAATTTTTTGCCACTGGCCACCGGACAGTTCCCGCCCATCCTTGAACCAACGGCCCAGGCGAGTCTGGTAGCGATCGGGCAACGACTCAATCAGGGCTAGGGCGCTCCCCCGCCTCGCTGCGCGCTGCCAGCGGTCTTGATCCGCCAAATGGGTCACATCCCCCGCCCCGATGTTTTCGCCCACGGTGAATTGGTAGCGGACAAAGTTCTGAAAAATCACGCCAATCCGCTGCCGCAGGGTATCCACCTGCCACTCTTGTAGATCCAGGCCATCCAGCAAAATGCGCCCCGCATCGGGATCATAGAGGCGCGTCAGCAGCTTGATCAGCGTGGTTTTACCCGAACCGTTTTCGCCGACGATCGCCAACTTTTCCCCCGGACGCAAATGTAACGACACCTGCCACAGAGAAGGCGTATCACTGCCGGGATAGGTAAAACAGACTCCCTCAAACCGCAGACCGTCTCCGGGCTGCGGCCCCTGGAGCGCATGGCCCACAGGGGGTGGAATGTCTTCCTCCAAAAATTCGTAGAGATTGGACAGATACAGACTGTCTTCATACAAGCCACTGATGGCACTGAGGATAGAGGCCACCGTGGTTTGCCCTTGACGAAACACAACCAAATACATGGTCAGGTCACCTAGGGAAATGGTGCGGGCGATCGCCGACAGCACAATCCACAGATACGCGCCGTAAAACGCCCCCGTACTGACCGTGCCCAACCCATAGCTCCACAGGCTACGCCGCACCGTCAAATTACGATCTTCTCGGTAGAACTGCTGAAAAATGCCCCGGTGCCGATCCAGCAGCATCGGTCCCAGTTGATACAGCTTCACCTCCTTGGCAAAATCTTCCCGCGCCACCAGCGTTTCCAAATAACTCTGCTCCCGCCATTCCGGTGCCCGCCGCTGCGACACCCGAAAGGCCTGCCCCGCAAACCGGGTTTCAGCTAAAAAGGCGGGTAGGGCCGCCCCAATCAGCACCACCACCGCCCAACCGGAAAACTTCAGCAACAAGCCTGCATAGGTCAGTAAAGCTAGGGAATCCTGCACCAGGCTAAAGGTACGACCTACCAGCGCCAGGGGCCGACTCGAGGCTTCGCGGCGAGCACGGGTCATCTTGTCATAAAACTCGGCATCCTCAAAATGCTTCAGATCCAAAGTCAAAGCCTTTTCCAGAATCAGCACGTTCACTTTTTGGCCGAGCAGTGCCCGCAGCAACGCTTGACAAAGGGCCAAGCCCTGCTTACTAGCCGCAAGCAAAATCACTGCCACCGCTTCCAGCAGCAAGTTGTGAAACGCTTGCCACTGATGGGTGACCAGTCCCGTTTGGGTGGCTAAGACCACACTATCGACAATCAGCTTGCCCACATAGGCAATCCAGGCAGGGAGCAATCCAGCAATCAAGGTAAAGCCCGCAATGGCCAGAGTCAGACGACGGTTGGTGCTCCACACCAAGGCCACAGCCCGCCCGCAGTATTGGTAGATGGCCAGGGATTGGCGGAGGCGATTGCCCTGCCGCTGCAAAAAAGAGAGGATCGGTTGAGTCATGGTTCTACCATAGCGAATGGCCCGACTCCTGATCCCCTCCCCGCTCTCCCCGCCTCTCCCACCTAACGGCTCGCTGAACTCACTTGAAGGACTGGGTAATCCGTATAACCCTGGGCATCTCCCCCATAGAAGGTGTCACGATTGTAGGGATTCAGGGGCACATTCAGCGCAAAGCGCTGGGCCAAGTCGGGATTGGAAATGTACAGCCTGCCGTAGGCCACAAAATCGGCATCACCAGCCTGCAACGTGGCCTCGCCCGTATAACGGTTGTGTCCCCCCGCACTAATCAGTGCGCCGCGATAGAGAGTACGGAAATAGGTGGTACTCAGGGCCATATCCGGATTTTCCACGGTTTCATTCGCTTGAACACGGGGTTCCACAATATGCACATAGGCCAGATTTAGCGGGTCAAGCTGCTGCACTACATAAGTGAAGAGGGCCTGGGGATCGCTGTCGGCCATGCTGCCAAAGGTGCCACTGGGAGAAAGGCGCACACCGACGCGATCGCTGCCCCAGACTTCAACCACTGCCGCCATCACTTCTAGCAGTAAACGGGCTCGGTTGGCGATCGACCCACCATAGTCATCTTGACGCTGATTAGAACCATCATGCAAAAATTGATCCAGTAAGTAGCCATTGGCGCTATGCACCTCAACCCCATCAAAGCCTGCGGCCATGGCATTCTGCGCAGCTTGGCGATAATCGGCAATGATACCGGGAATTTCGGCAGTTTCTAGGGCGCGCGGAATCACATAGGGTTGTGGCCCGGTGAATGTGGCGGCATCGCCGGCAGGGGCGATCGCGCTGGGCGCAACGGGCAATGCCCCATTGGGCTGAAAACAAGGATGGGAGACGCGCCCCACGTGCCACAGTTGTAGAAAGATCCGTCCTCCCTCTTCATGCACAGCGTGAGTGACGAGTTGCCAACCGGCAATTTGTTCGGCACTGTGAATGCCGGGGGTAAAGGGATAGCCCTGTCCCTGGGGCGAAATTTGCGTGGCTTCCGTGATAATCAACCCTGCCGAACTGCGCTGGCGATAATATTCCGCGTTTAGGGCGTTCGGTACATTGCCTGCGCTGGCCCGGTTGCGGGTTAGGGGGGCCATCACGAGGCGATTTTTCAGAGAGTACGGGCCAAGTTGACTGGGTTCAAGCAGTTTTAAGCTAGGACTCACGAGATTACTCCACGGGGTGAAAGGTGAATTGGATCGGGCAATGGCCAAGAGGCTAACATCCCTGCAATGGAATGCAATCTATCTAACTGAAGATCTATCTAACTGAAGATCTGTATTTCAATTATTCGAGATTATCGAACAATAAGACTTTAACAATCTCTGTGCGATAATGCAAGCAACTGTTTCGTCTGCCTGAGCCATGCGCCCGCTGTATCATCCTCAACGCGAAGATATTTCCTTAGTGGGAGTTCTTTATGCCCTGGGGGATCCGGTGCGGTTACAGATCGTGCGGCAGTTGGCGGCGGCGGGAGAACTCACCTGCTCGGAGCTAGATTGTGCCGTAGCCAAGTCCACGATGTCGCACCATTTCAAAATTTTGCGGGAGTCTGGGTTGGTCTGTACACGCAAGGAAGGTACTCAGCATATTAATACCCTGCGCGTATCTGACATTGATGCCCTTTATCCAGGACTCCTGACGATTGTCCTGCGATCGCCCCATGATTTGCCCAATCTGATTTACCCAATCTGATTTACCCTTAGATTGCTTCACAAGTTTTTTGTCGAATGGGAATCTGAATCACAAACTCAGTGCCTTTTCCGATTGCAGAAGAACACGTGAGCTGACCACCATGTTTTTCCGTAATAATTTGATAACTGATGGACAGGCCCATCCCAGTGCCTTTTCCAACAGGCTTAGTGGTAAAGAACGGATTGAAGATGCGACGCTGAATCTGCTCGGGCATACCAACACCATTGTCAGCGATCGCAATTTCTACCCAGTGCGTATCGATCGTGGATGTCCGAATCGTAAGCTGGTTGGGTTGGATTTTGAGTGCTTCAAAGGTTCTCTGCGTATTGTTTTCTTCTAGTGCGTCAATGGCATTGGACAAAACATTCATTAAAACCTGATTGAGTTGCCCCGCATAACACTCTACCTGAGGCAGTTTCCCATAGTCTTTGGTGACAACAATGGCGGGCCAATCTGATTGAGCTTTGAGGCGATGCTGCAAAATCAACAGCGTGCTGTCGATGCCCTCGTGAATGTCCACTGGCTTGAAATCAGCTTCATCCATGCGTGAAAAATTGCGCAGTGATAATACAATCTGACGGATGCGATCGGTTCCTAACTTGATGGAATCTAGCATCTTAATCAGATCTTCCTGCAAAAATTCTAGGTCGATCGCCTCCGCCTCCGCTTGAATCTCTGGTGCAGCCTTGGGGTAGTATTTCTGGTACAGTCGGATAAAGGCTAGAAGATTGTACGCATAGTCGCGAACATGGGGCAAATTGCCGTGGATGAAGTTGACGGGGTTATTAATTTCATGGGCAACGCCCGCCACCAACTCTCCCAAACTCGACATTTTTTCACTTTGGATCAACTGTGCCTGAGTTTTCTGGAGATTCTCAAGGGTCAGTTGCAGTTGCTGGGTCTGTTCCTGCAACCGGGCTTCGGCTTGCTGCAGCCCGGTAATGAATTGTTCCTTCTCCCTAGCATCTGACTTCATCTTTTGGGCGAGCTTGTGCCCATAAATCGTCACGCCACTGACCATGATCAGCATGGCAACGGCGATCGCAAACTCATACTGACGAAACGAATCAGCAGCGACCTTTTGCTGCTGCAAGAGATGCTGTTGAATCTGACTCACATCTCGTCGAAAGACCGCCAACGCCTGATTGACTTGGTGATATTTCCGATCCATCGTTGCCATGCGTCTGCCAGCGATGTCCGGCTGATTTTGGCGAAAATAGGAAAAAATGAGTTGGGTTTCAGCGACCATTGCTACTGCTGCTGTTTCCACAGTATCCAAGCCTTGGAGCAACTGGGTCGCCTCTGCTGGATCGACCTGAGTTTGGAGCTCTTGTCTAATCAGGCCAACGTTTCCCTGAAAGATCGCCTGGGCAGATTCTAATTTTTTTGACTCTAGACCAACATCGTGAGAGTCGAAAATATCATTTCCGGGGGCATTGAGTGCAGAAAGAAGTTGACCTAGGTCAGAATAGGTTTCCAACCGCCCAGCCCACTGATGGTTCACTTCAACGGACTGGGCATAAATGTCCATGATCTGGTGGTTGAGGTACAGACCGCTGGAAACGGTAATTAGGTCAAAGGCAGCCAGCATGTAGTAAACATACTGCCACTTGGCGATTGAGAGCCATTGAGCAAAGGTTGGAAGTTTTTTTTGAAAAAATGTTTTTAATGTTTGCATGGAGACTCTAGTTACCCCTGACTTCTCGAGAAGTCATATCATTCATTCTTCCCATTTCAGTATAAAAAGTTACTTCTGTATCCGTACAAAATAGTGTGTTATGAACGGGCCACCCCCCCCCTTCACATCCCCGGCAGCATCTGCTTACACCGCCCTTCGGCAAGGCAAGACCGCCTCCGCCAAAGCTGCGTACCCGCCACCAAAATTTTCGCGATCGCAGGGGTGATAGTTCAAATTGATCCGGATAAACGACAGCGACGGTTGAATACATAGCCATAAACCGACAGCAGCCCTGTCATCGGCTGACTTTTTTCGGTGGTGCTGAATAGCAGGAGGTATTGGGATAGTGTTCCAATTTAGAGGCTCTCAAATTCGGCCCGTGATTCAGCCTGCCTAGCCTCAAACCACGGCTCTGGCAGATTTCCCGCTGTTCTTCTATTCCAAGGTGTGAGGTTCCATGTCTACAGTTTTGCGTCAACTAGCTTGGGTAGCCGCCCTGTCTGGCACCACTGGACTGCTGGCTGAGGCCGCTACCGCTATGCCTGCCACGAGCGAACCCCCAGCGGCCACGCCCGATGCCGCTGCGGCGAACGCACCCACGGCCCCGGCGATCGCGGCCAAGACAGCCGCTCTGTCCGTTTCCACACCCGAGACGATCGCGCCAATTTCCCCGGCATCCAGGCCCAACCCGGCGATCGCCACCCAACTGCAACAAATCGCGCAGTATGGCAACGCCTCCCAAAGGCAGGGCAGCGCCAATGTGGCAGCCCTCGATCAGGTCACCTCGGTCTCTCAGCTTTCAGATGTTAAGCCCACAGACTGGGCATTTCAAGCGTTGCAATCTCTGGTTGAGCGCTATGGCTGCATTGTGGGCTATCCTGATAAAACCTTTCGCGGTAACCGGGCGCTGACGCCGCTACGAATTTGCGGCCGGTTTGAATGCCTGCATGGATCGGATCAACGAACTGATTGCCGCAGGCACCGCTGATTTGGTGAAAAAAGAAGACCTGCTGGCCGTGCAAAAGCTACAGGAAGAATTTGCGGCAGAATTGGCTACCCTGCGGGGGCGCGTGGATGCGCTCGAAGCTCGTACTGCCACCTTGGAAAACAGCAGTTCTCCACCACTACCAAGTTGGGAGGGGAGGTCATTTTTTCGGTGGCCGGAGCACTGGGTGACCAAACCGCCCTCAACTCTGACCAACAGCGCCGCATCGACAATGCCGTGGATCCAGCCGCCCAAGAAGCGATCGAGCGGGCCGGTAATCCCGCAGTCGCGGGCAGCGATCGCGGTCGGTTAAAAGACAATACAACGTTTAGCGATCGCGTCCGGCTCTCGCTGAATACCAGTTTTACAGGCAAAGATTTACTGCTGACCCGATTGCAAGCCCGCAACACCGCCACTTTTAACGGGAACATCACCGGCACCAACATGACCCGTCTCTCCTACGATGGGGACGAAGGCAACTCGGTCACCGTGGACAAACTGTACTACCGCTTTCCCCTGGGTAAGGCGACGATTCAGGTAGATGCTTCCGGTGGGGAGTTTTTTGCCAACGTGCCCACCTTTAACCCCTTTCTATCCAGCGACGGCAAGGGCACCATCTCCCGCTTTGGGCGGTTCAACCCCATCTATCGCCAGGGCGCAGGGGGCGCGGGTCTGACCGTCAATTACAAATTCAGTGACACGCTGACGGCTTCGGCGGGCTACCTGGCTGTGGGCTCCGGGTTGTCACAATTAGGGGCTAGCGATCCGTCTGCAAAAAATGGCTTGTTTGACGGTTCCTACGCGGCTTTAGCACAGATTGCCTTTAAACCCAGTCCTTCGATTGACCTCGGGTTTACCTACGTGCATTCCTACAACCGGACACCGCTCACCCGTGCCGACGGGAGCCAATTCAACAACAATCCCTTGGGGGGCGCAACGGGCAGCGCTTTTGCTAACGCACCCTTTTTCAATCGCGCGGCGACCGTGGGGGATCACTTGGGAGTGCAAGTGGCCGCTCGATTGAGCCCCGGTGTAGCGCTATCGGCTTGGGGTGGATATACCTTAGCGACCGCCAAGAACGGCCTCCCCTTCAATGAGAATACGATTGTGAACAATAACGATAAGGCCGAAGTCTGGAACTGGGCCGTGTCCTTAGCCTTCCCGGATCTGGGCAAGAAGGGCAACATGGCAGCGCTGGTCTTTGGCATGCCTCCTCAAGCCACCGGGAATGACTATGGCCCGGTGGCCGCAACGGGGGGAGCCAGACGCATTGATCGGGATCCGTCCTACCATCTAGAAGGTTTGTATCGGTTCCAGATTAATGACAACATTTCTGTGACGCCCGGTTTGCTGGTGATCTTTAATCCCGAAGGCAACAGCAGCAATGATCCAATCTACGTCGGCACCATCCGAACAACGTTTACGTTCTAATTGTGCTTGAATCGCTTTCTGCTCAGTTAGAGAAGCAGCATTCAATGGGATTTATCCAATCCGATCAATCCCATTGAATGCTCAATTAAGTTCGCGATCGCCATCACCAAGGTCGGCCAGGTGGTGGTGGACGTCAATCCTGCAACTAAGCCTGGAGTTCTCACCCGTCTCGTGCTCCAGGACCCGAAAGATGTGACTAACCGGTTTCACCGAATTTGCAGGGGTAAGGTGAAGAAAAAGGTGCTGCCTTGTCCCCAAATGCTCTCGGCCCAAATCTGACCATTGTGCTGTTGCACGATCGACTGACAAATGGCTAGTCCCAGCCCCGTGCCACTTTTATCGCGGGAGTCCGACGCATCCACCTGATGAAAGCGGCCAAAGATGCTTTCGAGTTGATCAGCAGGGATGCCGCGCCCAAGATCGTGGACTGAGAAGAGGATGTAGGGAGTATCCCGATCTACGCCCTTGGGTACCTGTTGCTGATCATCAGAATTTCTCATTTCTGCGGCCAGGGTGACCGTGCCACCCGGTGGAGAGAACTTGATCGCATTACTGAGGAGATTGGTCAACGTTTGGATGATGCGATCGGGGTCAGCCCAGATTTGCTCAGATAGGGGCTGAACAACAAGCTCAACGCCTGTGGCCCGCGCACTGTTTTGCATGACTGCCAGCGATCGCATCATCAAATCCGCTGCATCACACCATTCCCGGACAAAGGAGACTTTGCCACTTTCTAACTTCTCCAGATCGAGTACATCATTGACCAGTCGCACCAGGCGTTCGGTATCGATGGCGGCAATGTCAATCATGCGTTTCATCTCGTCGGGTTCGTCATCGATCACGCCCGTGGCTAGAAGCCCCAAGGATCCGCGAATGGATGTTAAGGGCGTGCGTAGTTCATGACTAACAATCGAAATAAACTCATTCTTCATTTTCTCGATCTTTTTCCGCTCGGTAATATCCTCGCCAATGCTGATGGTGCCAATGCTGGTCCCCTGGGAATCTTGCAGCATGGTGTTATTCCAAGCGATGAATAGCTCCTTACCGGTTTTGGTCAGGATGACATTTTGATAGTAAGGATGCGCATTTTGATTGAGCGCTTCCGAAAAAATAGTTTGCATGGTCGGCTGACTGGCGGGTGGCAAAAATTTTTTAAGCCAATTCTGGCCAATCACCTCGGTTTCTGTATATCCCGTCAAGGCCAAGAAAAAGGGATTTACATAGTTAACAGTTCCTGCTTGATCCACACCCACCACAATAAGCTGAACGTTATCTAGCAGCGATCGCCAACGCCGTTCAGCTTCACGAATCACAGCGGTCGCTTGCTGCCGATCCTGTAGCTCCACTTGCAGTTGGGTATAAAATTCAGCCTGCTGGATAGCGATCGAGAGTTGGCTGGCAATTTGTTGCAGCAGCTCGATTTCCCAGGCTAGCCAATGGCGCGGGGTAGCATTTTGATAGATAGCCAGCAGCCCCCATAATGTTGCGCCCAAGAAAATTGGCACAACTGCATAGGCTTTCGCCTGAAACTGTTCCAGCAAATCAATGTGACAGTCGTGCAGTCCAGCGGCATAGATATCGGCAATCACAAAGGTTTCATAATTTTGGAAGCGTCCCCCCTGCGTGTCTTGCAGGTACGTATCCTCACAGACAGTTTGCACCTCTGTCTCCACCAGCTTGACCCAACCCGAAGTCACCGACTCGGCAATAAAATCACCGCTCCAATCGGGCCGAAAGCGATACACCGCCACGCGATCAGCCTGTAAGGTTTGTCTCACCTCGGCGACAGCCGTCGTGAGAATGGTGTTTAGATCCAGGAATTGCCGAATGGCCTGGGTCACATGCCAGAGCAACTGCTCCTGCCGTGTCTGCTGTTGCAACGTGGCTTCAGTCTGGGCTTGTTCCGCTATTGCCACAAGCAGGCGATCATTGATGGCCGTTAACTCTGCTGTTCGGTCCGCCACCCGCTGCTCTAACGCAATATTTAGCTCCTGTAAGGCAATCTCGGCCTGTTTACGCTCATTGAGTTCGGCATGAACCTGTGCTAGCAAAGCCGATTGCTTCAGGGCAATACTGACCTGAGTGGCAATTTGCCGTAGTAGATCGATCTCGGCCTCTGGCCATGGGCGGGGCGCGGCACAGTGATGGGCAATGAGCAAGCCCCAGAGCGCATCCCCCTGCATGATCGGCATGACTAAATTGGCTCTGACTTGAAACTGAGTCAAAAGTTCCAAATGACACGCACCAATGTCTGCCGTTTGCACATCTGCTTTGGCTGTGAATGCCCCCTGTTTGAAAGATTCAATATAATTTTCATGGAAGCAAGGATCATAAATTTCGGCGGATAAAATAGCCGTCCAATCGGCTCCACAGGACTCTACGGCAACAATGCCATGCCCGTTAGGCAGAAATTGAAAAATAATTACGCGATCGACGTGTAGAAACTGGCGCACTTGATCAACCGTGGTTTGCAAGATATTTGACAGGTCGAGGGACTGGCGAATCCGCTGGGTTACCTCCATGACCAATTGTTGCTGTTCAACCTGCTGTTGGAGCAACAGTTGCGTTTGCTTGCGCTCATCGATCGCCATCACTGTACCGATCATGCGCAGCGGCTGACCCTGGTCATCACAAACAACACGGCCTCGCCCTTCTAACCAATGAAGACTGCCATCGGCCCAGATAATACGGAATTCATGCCGATAACTGGTGCGCCCCTGAATCGCCTGTTGAATCGCCTGGTTCAGGGCCGCCCGATCTTCGGAGTGAAGATGGCGATCGTAAGGTGGCGTAAGTCCCATCAAAACTGTTGGCAGGTAAGCCAAATAGCTGCTCATGCTCCCGATTCCAGCGAATTAAGCCGGTCACTAAATGCCAATCCCAGATCCCGACTTGAGCCGATGCCAATGCCAGTTGCACCATGGCCTGATCTTGCGCATAGTCATCAATGTTCAAAATAGGCTGTGATTCCGCAGTCATAGTGTCTTGCGTCCTTCGTTGGCGACTTCCTGTGGCATATTTATTGCCGGGGTAGGTTTGGCGCTGATATTAACGAGGGTCGGATTTCGGGCTTTAGCAGGGGCGATCGCCGCTCCATTTCAAAAAACACGCAAATCAGGGCCATCGATCCGATGCCCACCAGCATCAGAAACATCATCATACTAAACACAAGTTCAACTGGGCCTTTGATGGCAGATTTAAATAATTGCCGCCGGAGTGAACTTAGCGGCAACTCCGCTGGCTTAGACAAGCCTAACGTTAGCGGGTCCCGAGGGGATCGTGTAGCGGCAGCGAGACGTGGACCCAAAAATAAAGCCACCTTGTAAGCAATATCAGAGGGCTCTCGTTCAGGCGTTAGACAATACCAGTTTTGTGTTTCGGGTATGTAGACTGTGGCAGTAGCGATGGCATCAGTAGCCCGTGCAGCCTGAACTGCCGTAATTGTAGTGAGTGCATGTTGTGTTTGCGCGTCGAGGGGCTCTGTTTTGCCTATCGAATCTAGATCTTGTGCGATTGTTTTTTGGGGCAGCGGCCAAGGGCTATCCAGCAAGAACCCTGCATCCATATCTGCCAAAACCTCTGCTGCGGATTGATAGCGTCGCCGGGTGGCAGGTTGGAGCAATTTATAGAGAATATGCGTTAAGAATGGGCTGATTGGATGAGTTAGGTACACCTGCCATTGCCAGGTATCTTCACACGTATCGTATAAGTCAAACGGCGACATGTGCGTCAAAAAGTACAAACAGGTGATGCCTAGGCTGTAGAGGTCGCTGGCAAATACAGCATGGCCTCGGACTTGTTCTGGCGCTGCATATTCAGCGCTGCCAATCATTGTTCCCGTATAGAGGCTTCTTGCCTTGCCAAGATGTTTTGCGGCACCGAAATCAACTAAGACCAGATTTCCTCTCTTTCTCTCCTGATCAAGGGAGGCTGAGGTTGGCAGAGGGGATCGGCGATGAATAATGTTAGCGGGTTTGACATCGCGATGAATAATATGACGGTCATGAAGGTATTGCAAAATCGGCAATACCTCCCAGAGTACTTGCCAAACTTCTATTTCATCGAAGGGGCCTGTCTCTGCCACGGCTTGTTCCAGAGTCCACCCATCGATCCATTCTTGGACGATGAATGCTTGTCCATCCTGCTCGAAGGTATGCAGCAGATTGGGAATTTGTCGATGCTTCTCCAGTTCGGCTAATCGCTGAACTTCCCTGTGAAACAGGTCCGTGGCTGTGGGATGATGAACGGGACTACCTTGCAAAGAAAGCTGTTTAATGACGCAGAAGGACGCTGCTCCCTGCTGTTCATCTACGGCCAAAAAGGTTGTACCAAACCCCCCTCGTCCCAGTAATTTAAGAATGCGGTAGCGATCATGAAGCATCTGCACCATGCGTTTACTCAACTCCACTAAAAATCAAACCGCAGCTTCGTTGAGGTGGATGCTTGCCAACTCAATCAAAAGCCATTCCGGGCTCATTGCTGAAAACCACGGATTGATCATGGGAGATTTCGCAGCCGCTCACAAGGTATAGATAAGCAATACGTAACGTGAGCCCCCCCCCCCCCCCCCCCCCCCCCCCCCCCCCCCCCCCCCCCCCCCCCCCCCCCCCCCCCCCCCCCCCCCCCCCCCCCCCCCCCCCCCCCCCCAAGGCAAA
>CAVYAN010000082.1:0-27498 GCA_963766075.1 uncultured cyanobacterium
AGGTTTTAGAGCAGGCGGAGGCTTTTCTCAAGGCTCAGCCTGAGGTGGCAAGTATTTTCTCTGTGGGTGGCTTTAGCTTTTCGGGATCCACGCCCAACAATGCGTTAATCTTTACGCTGCTGAAACCCTGGAGCGATCGCAAAAAGGCCGAAGAATCGGTGACGGGTGTGATTGGGGGCTTCTTCCCCAAGCCATCTGGGCTGTTCCCCAAGCTGCTATCTATTAAGGAAGCAACGGTAATTCCCTTTCCGCCCCCGGCTATTCAGGGGTTGGGGAACTTTGGCGGTTTTGAGTTTCACCTGCAGGATCGCTCTGCTGCCGGGTTTGCGGCGATTGGCGAGACGTTGCAAAAATTCCTGAATCGAGCCAGTGCCTATCCTTCGGCGGAAAGCCCGCAATTGACGGGTCTGCGTCCCACCTTTAACGCCAATACGCCCCAAATTTCTGTGGAGGTTGATCGCACCAAGGCCAGCCAGCTTCAGGTTTCTTTGCAGGACATTTTCAACACGCTGCAAATTTATCTGGGGTCGGCCTACGTGAATGACTTTAACCAGTTTGAGCGGGCTTATCGGGTCTATGTGCAGGCCGATAGTCAGTTTCGCTCGAATCCCGAGGCGATTAAGCGACTGTATGTGCGATCACAAACGGGCAAAATGATCCCCTTGGGCAACCTGGTCACCGTTACCCAGACGGTTGGTCCCTCGGTGATTAGCCATTACAACCTGGCCCGTTCGGTGGAAATTAACGGGTCTGCGGGCAGGGGAGTCAGTTCCGGGCAGGCGATCGCGGCTATGCAGGCTGTTGCAAAGGAAACCTTGCCCCGGGGATTTGGCTTTGAGTGGTCGGGGATTTCCCTGGAAGAAGTTCAATCCGGCGGAGCCGCTACCGTGATTTTCCTCCTGGGGATTATCTTTGTTTATCTCACCCTGGCCGCTCAATATGAGAGCTATGTCGATCCATTCATTATTTTGCTGACGGTGCCTCTCGCCATTCTGGGCGCGTTGGGCGCAGTGCTGCTGAAGGGGAATGCTAATGACGTGTATACCCAGATTGGTTTGGTGATGTTGATTGGGATGGCCAGTAAAAACGCCATTCTGATTGTGGAATTTGCCAATCAACTGCAAGAAGAAGGCCTGTCCTTGACCAAAGCGGTGACGGAAGCCTGCCGCCAACGCCTGCGCCCGATTTTGATGACGGCGATTGCGACGATTGTGGGAGCGGTACCGTTGTTGCTGGCCTCCGGTGCGGGGGCGGCAGCGCGGCAGTCGCTGGGCACGGCGATCGTCGGGGGCATGGTCGTGGCGACTCTGCTCAGTTTATTTGTGATTCCGGTGCTCTATATCGTGATTAAGTCTGCCGAGGCCGACATGCGACAAAAGCGTTCTCCCGCCTTGGCTGGAGGGAATGACTCCTCGCAGGGGCATTCAGGCAATGGCTCAATGCACAATGATGGGATTGATGGCACTCATCCAGTTGTCGCCGCACGCCCAACGGCGAATCGCGACGGTGAGTTGCGTTAGAGAACGCCAGAGTGTGCTGAAACAAGGGGCGCTGGTGGCGATCGAAACCCGGAGAGGTCGCACTAGCGTTCTTCACGAGAACCCGGCCAAGGGCTGGCGTTTGGCGAAAGGGCCTTGGGTCGGCGGTGCGAATTTCCTCTAGTCTCTATAAAAAATCTGTTTTTATCTTCGCGGTTTTTATCTTCGATGGCTTATGGTATACTAACAAAGATAGAAAATTGACTATGTAGCTCTGCCGTCCTGAAAGCTTCATACTTAATTTAAGGTCAGATCAATTTAATTTGCGGGCATAGTTTAGTGGTAAAACTATAGCCTTCCAAGCTATTAATGCGGGTTCGATTCCCGCTGCCCGCTTTGTATACAAGACCCCTGAAGCTTTTTAGTTTAAGGGGTCTTGCTTTTGATGGTTCAGCCCTTGGTGTTCCAGCGCTTGAAGTCCAAATGGCTTTAGGCTTACTCCCCTAAGCCTGATCAGGCGCTTCGATTTCCGTCACCTGCACCGTTAGCTGTCCCTGGTCT
The DNA here is from genome assembly GCA_963766075.1 of uncultured cyanobacterium. GTDB lineage: Bacteria > Cyanobacteriota > Cyanobacteriia > Leptolyngbyales > Leptolyngbyaceae > CAVYAN01. Next base: position 2,040 of record CAVYAN010000082.1, read on the forward strand.
AACAGCACCTGCAAAGATTGTCCCACGGTCAAATCCGCCGTTGACCGGGCGATCGCCCCATTTTCCTGTCGCACCACGGCGTAGCCGCGTTGTAGTACTGCCCTGGGATCCAGCGTGGCCAATTTCTGCTTCAGCAACTGGCAATGCTGCTGCTCCCGTTGGATTCGCAGTGCACTGGCCTGCAATACCCGCTGCCTTAGCCAACCCAGCGCGCGCGCCTCTTGGGCCAACTTGCGATCGGGTTGAATTTGGAGCAGGCGATCGCGCAGTCGCTCCACCTGCACCTGGGCCATCTGCCAGCGATCGGTCAGAGCTGCCCGCAGAGCCACCACCCGCTGATCATGCGCCGATACTAAATCCTGCAACAGTGGCACCGCCAATTCCGCTGCCGCTGTTGGGGTATGGGCACACACATCTGCCGCCAAATCCGCCAGGGCCTCATCCCGCTGATGCCCAATCCCGGCAATGACCGGAATCCGACAGGCTGCCACGGCCCGCACCACCCGCTCATCATTAAAGCAGGCCATGTCTTCGATCGCCCCGCCGCCCCGTGATAGAATTAGTACATCCGATCTTCCATCTTGCTCCACCCGTTGGATGGCTTGCACAATCGAAGCTGGAGCCTGTTCACCTTGGACCAACGCAGGAGAAAGGACCACATGCAATCCGGGATACCGCCGCCGCAATGTGCGCTGAATGTCTCCCCAAGCCGCGGCCTGGAGAGATGTCACTACTGCGATCGTCTGGGGATGGATCGGCAACGCCCGCTTGCGCGCTGGGTCAAACAGGCCCTCAGCCTCTAGACGCCGCCGCAACTGTTGGTTGCGGAGTGCCCGCAACCCCGCACCCCCTGGTAGGGCCTGCCAGACAATCAGTTGATACTGCCCCCGTTGAGGGTGCAGTTGCACGCGTCCCAGCAGAATCAATTGCTCCCCAATCTCCGGTAGGGTAGCCAGCTTTTCCATCTGATTGCTCCACACCACGCAGCTAATCGCGGCCTTGGCATCGGGATCCTGTAACGTGAAAAACAGCCCGCTGCGGTAGCGCGTGGCGCTGGAAACTTCCCCTGTCACCCACACCTGTCGCAACTGATCGTCTTGCTCCAAGAGTAATTGAATGTAGCCTGTTAGTCCCGCCACGGACAGGGCCATGTCCGGAATAACCAAATTTGGAGAATAGGAAGAAGTCATGCCCTAGGTTCTCATTAGATTATTTGTACTATGATTTTTTTGTACTATGATTTTCATAGTAGCGTTTTCAAGCCACTCGACGAAGCCATCCATGCCCTATTCTTAAACCAATCCTTGCTGATGCGTGTAATTCCACGGAAACTCTATAAAATTAGGATTCCGTGGCCAACGGTTGGGGGTGAGTCCCCTTCAATCTCTAAAGTCCTTCCCGTTTCCTAACGTCAAATCTAACGTCAAATCTAGCCTTAAGCCCTTGATCTCTCAGATTTGGCTTTTCAGGTTTGGCCTCTCAGAAAAGTGCCCGGAGCGCGAGGATTCGGGGCGATCGCACCCGGGATGGATCAGATCTCTCTCACATTGGCCGAACACTTTCACAGACAACGTTGCCCTGAACATTTTGCACTTGAGGTCCGAATGGCTCCTAAAACCACTGATAGCTCCGCTGATAAGACCAAAGCCCTAAACCTCGTCCTGAGCCAAATCGAACGCAACTTTGGCAAAGGCAGCATCATGCGCCTGGGCGATGCGGCCCGCATGAAAGTCGAGACGATTCCCAGCGGTGCCCTCACCCTGGATTTGGCTCTGGGGGGGGGGATTGCCGAAAGGGCGGATTATTGAAATCTATGGCCCTGAAAGTTCGGGCAAAACGACTGTGGCTCTCCACGCAGTCGCAGAAGTCCAAAAATCCGGCGGCATTGCGGCCTTTGTCGATGCGGAGCATGCCCTCGATCCGGCCTATGCCAAAAATTTGGGCGTAGACATTGATAATTTGCTGATCTCCCAACCGGACAATGGCGAGTCTGCTTTAGAAATCGTCGATCAACTGGTGCGGTCTTCAGCGGTGGATATTATCGTGATTGACTCCGTGGCGGCGCTAGTGCCTCGCGCTGAAATTGAGGGAGAAATGGGCGATACCCATGTGGGCCTGCAAGCCCGCCTGATGAGCCAAGCGCTGCGGAAAATCACCGGCAATATGGGGCGATCGGGCTGCACAGTCGTATTTCTGAACCAGTTGCGGCAAAAAATTGGTGTCACCTATGGCAGCCCCGAGGTCACAACGGGGGGACAGGCGCTGAAGTTCTACGCTTCAGTGCGATTGGACATTCGCCGCATCCAGACCCTAAAGAAGGGGACGGAGGAATTCGGGATTCGGGCCAAGGTGAAGGTGGCGAAGAACAAGGTCGCTCCACCGTTCCGCATTGCCGAGTTTGATGTGATTTTTGGCAAGGGCATTTCGACCATGGGCTGCTTGGTGGACTTGGCTGAGGAAATGGGGATCATTGTCCGCAAAGGAGCTTGGTATAGCTACAACGGCGAAAATGTCAGCCAAGGCCGCGATAACGCGATTAAGTACGCTGAGGAAAATCCGGAATTTGCTAAGGCGATTGAGCAGCAGGTGCGGCAGAAACTCGATATGGGCGCGGTGGTGTCAGCGACCAAGGCGGGTGCGCCGGATAGCACGGATGATGTCGATGAGGAGCTGAACGACGATTAGGCGGTTGTTAGGGGGGAGCCGGTCTGAGATGCCGGGGATTTTCAAAAATCCCCGGCATCTGTATGCATAGCTTAATGCCGCCCGCCCACTTATTTCATGTCGTAGCCAAATAGGTTGGGATTGACTTCGGTCAAGTTCAGGTCTGCCAGCCCGTATTCAGCCCAGCGGCGATCGACCTGGGCGGCAGTGTCAGGGTCGGGTTCTAGAACGGGATTCCAGGGGCGATCGCTCTCGGGATACATTTTGGTCGTAGCATCAATTCCCATGCGGCCCCCCAGACCTTTTTTGTCCGTGGCGAAATCTAGGGAATCGAAGGGATTGTCCGGCAGAATAAAGACATCGCGGGCCGGATCGACTTTGGAGGTGATGGCCCACACAACCTGGCGAGGATCGCGGATATTGATGTCTTTATCCACTACGATTACAAATTTGGTATAGGTGAACTGGGGCAGCGCACTCCAAAAGGCGAGGGCAGCGCGGCGGGCTTGGCCGGGGAAGGCTTTGTCAATGGAAATGACGGCGGCTTTATAGCTCAGGGCTTCCATGGGCAAGAAGAAATCAATAATCTCGGGGACTTGCTGCCGCAGGATTGGAGTGTAGATGCGGTTGAGGGCGATCGCCATCATCGCGTCTTCCTTGGGTGGACGACCGCTAAAGGTGGTGAGATAAATTGGCGATTTGCGGTGCGTGATGCACTGGACCGTCATTTGGGGCGCGGCTTCTCGCACGGGCCCGTAGTAGCCCATGTGGTCTCCTGCTGGTCCATCCACCGCCACATCGCCGGGGGTAAAGGTACCTTCCAGGACAAACTCGGCATCGGCGGGCACTTCTAAATCGACGGTTTTACATTTTGCCAGATTGACACCTTTACCGCCGTAGATGCCCGCAAACAGCCATTCGGACAGGTCAATCGGCAAGGGCGTGGCGGCGGCCATGATGACTAGAGGATCAACGCCGATCGCGATCGCTACTTCTAGGGGTTGTCCCCGTTCTGCGGCTTTGCGTAGGTGGCGAGTCGCCCCCCGCACCGATAGCCATTGCACAGTCATGGTGTTTTTTGACTGCAATTGCAAGCGATAGACCCCGACGTTGACGATCTTGGTTTCGGGGTCTTTGGTAATCATCAGGCCCAAGGTGAGCACTTTTCCCGCATCCCCCGGATAGACCCGCAGCATGGGGATTTGGGTCAGATCGACAGCATCACCCTTGAGAACGACTTGATGGCAGGGGGGAAACAGATCGCGATCGGGCTTAGCCCGAATCACGTCAAATAACACCTTACCCAGGTCGATCGCCTGGGCAATCGTCTTGGGGGGCCGGGGTTGATACAGCAGGGCCAACTTTTTGCCTAAGCCCTCCAAATCTTCCGGCTTTTCCATATTCATCGCCCAAGCGACCCGTTGCACTGTGCCCATGAGGTTAATGGCAACGGGATGGGCCGACCCTTTGACGTTCTCAAATAGTAGCCCTGGACCACCACTCTGCAGGAGGCGATTGGCAATTTCGGCAATTTCTAGATCTGGATCGACGGGGGCGGTGATGCGGCGCAGTTGTCCCCGCTGTTCCAGTAGGTTGATAAAGCCGCGCAGATCTCTGGCCATGGTGAAGAAATGTAAATAGCTCTTTCATTATGAGATGAAAGAGACGCCGATTCCCCAGATCAGAAGTTCTTAGGCGATTTCCAGGAAAAATTGTACCGACCGAGATTGTTCCCTTCGACTTCGCTCAGGGAGCAATCTCTCGCTGGCTGAGCGAAGCCGAAGCCAGCAGCAGATATATTATTTGTCGGAAATCGCCTTATTCCTCGTATTCTGGCTGTTTTTCTTTTTCTGATACCTTTTCGGGTAAATTCACGGGCTGGGGCTTGTAATCATCGGCGGGCAAGGGTTCGGCCCAGGGGTCTTCGGTTTCCGCCAAGATGACTGTCGGGGGCTCTTGGAATTCATCTTCATCGTAATCGTCGTCGTATTGGTCGTCGGTGTAAGCCGCCTGCTTGTACTGGTCTGGCTCCGAGGCTTCACTCCAATTCTCGGACTCGTTCCAGTTGGCGGTGTCGGCATCATCGGCATCATCGTCAGTATAGCGATCGCCCCGCTGATCATAAGCAGGTGCTTCGTAGCGCGGCTCTTCGCGATAGGCTTGCTGGCGCAGTTGCCGTGGCTCTGGTGCTTCCCAGTTGTCGTCGTCCCAATTTTCTTGCAGAACGGGCTGCCGTTCACGAATGGGAGTTTGCACGGGCTGGCGCACGCCGGATGGAAGTTGATTGTCCACACGCACAGGTGCGATGTAGGTGTCGTCGTCGCGCTCCCAGGGGGCCCTGCCAATGCCCATGCGTTCCATGACGCCAACGGACAATTGCACGAGCCGCTGTTCTGAGCCTTCGATCACGATCAGGCGATCGGGCCCACTGCTGATAATTTCTTCGATGGGTAGTTCGTAGGTGCTAACCACTTGGTCGGGGATCAGCGGCAGTCCAAGGGAGGCGATGATAATTGAGCTGAGTCGTCCGGTGTCGATGTCAAATTTGTAACCGCGCACCTTGCCCAACAGGTCGCCGGTTTCGGTAATGACTTCGCAATTGATCAGATTGCTATAAATCTCGACATCCATGTCTTCGATCACGTCTTCGTCGTCCACCAGGATGACATCACCAATCTGTCGGATGCTGCTGAGGAGCATGGGCTGGGGGGTGCCGTAGAACAGGTTGGGCTTGAGGCTAATGGCCACGACCTCCTGCTGGTCGATATCTACCCACAGTTGACTGATGACCCCAAGTTTTTTGCCCGTGTTGCGGGTGACAACGAGGGTGCCAAGGAGATCGGCGCGTTGGCGAATAGCTTCAGATGCCATTAGAGTGTCGAATCCTGATTCATGATCTGATTCAGTTTACCAAAGGTGGTGAAAGATGAACGGATTGGTCGGTAGTAGAAACCTGACCGGAGCGATCGCGATCCCCGAATTTAGAATGCCCAAGCTTTATTAGGTCGCCTCTAACCAGGCTTCAAGGTCTGACACTGTGCCGAAATCCAGGAGGGCTTCACCCAGGGATTCGAGTTGCTGGATAGTTAAGGTTTGGATGGGGCGCGTGAGGCGATCGGGTACGTCTCCCAGCCGACGTGTCAATTGGCGCAGAATCAGCGATCGCTCTCCTTCTTCGCGTCCTTCTTCGCGTCCTTCCTCGCGTCCTTCTTCGCGTCCTTCTTCGCGGGCCTCCCGAATGACTCGTGGTTCTTCCAAGTTTAGTCCCAGCATGGCTTCAATCTCCTCGCGACTACATGTGGCTAGTTTGTATACCAGAATCGTAGTAATGAGATCCATTATGGCGCGTTCCGACAGGGCTTGATTTGCCTGTTCAGAGGCTTGTGCAATTAACCGCAGGGCTTTTTCAACCGCTTCCTTTTCTGGAGCCAGGGTCAACTGCATTAATTGCCCGCCCAAGGAAGTTTGGTCACCCAGTTCGTCTAGGTAAATACGTTGCACCTGGGTGCCGGCTAGCATGGATCGATGGAGATGCGTGTTACTGGGCTCGACGCGGCGGGATCCGAGAATGACCACACCTCGCCAGTCTGAATAGCGTCCGGCTGCACGTCTCAGGAAGTAGGAGACTTCGGCAAAGAAGCGATCGTAGAGATCTTCATCTTTTTGAAACTGGACTTCGGCAAAGCAGACAATTTTTGAAGCGGCCTGGTCAGGGGGCAGAAATACTCCATCGATACGAAAGGCGGTTTCTTTGATCTCTACGGATTCAAATTGATAGCCAGATGACGGCGGTGGGTCATCCATTAGCTCAAACAGTAATTCCGGGAATTGGGAAAATAATTTATAGAAAATTGTGTCGCGACGCATGGGTGGGGAAATCCCTAGGAATTAGAGGCAGCGGTGAGGTCAATGCCCAAAACTTGGGTATAGGCCCCTCGGGCCTGGGTGACGCCGATCGTGCGCTGGGCCGCTTCGATCATCGGGCGGCGCAGGCTGACGACGATGAATTGGGCCAGCTCGGCTTGGCGCTTGACCATGCGGGAGAGGCGCTCGACATTGGCTCCATCCAGGAACATATCGACTTCGTCAAAGGCGTAGAAGGGCGAGGGGCGGTAGCGCTGGAGCGCAAAGATGAAGCTGAGGGCGGTGAGGGATTTTTCGCCGCCGGACATGGAGGCGAGGCGCTGGACGGGCTTGCCTTTGGGATGGGCAACCAGGTTAAGGCCGCCGTTGAAGGGATCGTTGGGATCTTCCAGGTGCAGGTGGCCATCGCCTTCGGAGAGGGTGGCAAAGATGGATTGGAAGTTGGTGTTGACGGCGTCGTAGGCTTCTTTGAAGGCGCGCTGGCGCAGGGTGGTGAAGTTTTCGATGCGGAGCAGGAGTTCGGTACGTTCTTCTTCCAGGGTGCTGAGTTTTTCGGTGAGTTCCTGGAGGCGCTGCTGGGTGCGATTGTATTCCTCTAGGGCCAGCATGTTCACGGGTTCCATGGCTTGGATGCGTTTTTGCAGCGATCGCACCTGGTGCTGCAACTCCACTAAATCCTGAGGGGCATCCTCGGGAATTTCTGGCAGGGGTTGGGGCAATTCTGCGCCTTGGGCGGCCAGTTGCTCTTCCAGGGTGACCAGTTCCTGACGGCGAGTGGCTTGGGTTTCCTGGATTTTTTGCTGCTGCCACTCGATTTGCTGCTGCTGGGTGTGCTGCTCGCGGAGCTGGCGCTCAACGCGATCGCGCCCTTGTTTTTCCTGGCCCAAGCGCTGTTCGAGTTCGGCCAAGGCGGCCTTGGTTTCAGTGATTTGGCTGCTGAGGGTGGCGTGCTCAGAGTCCAGAGCATTGTGCTGTTGAAGTTGGAGGGTTTGTTGGTCGCGGAGTTCTTGCAGGCGGACTTGACTTTGCTGGAAACGTTCTTGTAGGCGGTGTTGCTGGTTGGTCAGGTCTTGGAGGTGCTGTTCCAGGGTGCGCAGGGCAATCTCTTTTTCACTGAGGGTAGCTTCCTGGGCCCGCAGGGTGGTTTGCAACTGCTGCCATTCGCTGTGGGTGTGGGATTGTTCCAACTCGGCAAGGGTTTGGCGCAGGTCGTGCAGGGTCTGTTCCTGGGCCGGAATTTCGCGGTGTAGGGTTTGGAGGCGGGTTTGGGCGCTGGTGAGTTCCTGTTGGGTCTGGCTGTGTTGGGTCTGGAGTTGTTGGTGCCGGGTTTCCAGTTGGCGCAGGTCTTTGGTGAGTTGGGCGGCTTGGAGTTCAGCTTCCCGGTGCTGTTGGCGCATTTGGGCCAGTTCATCGCCGCGCTGTTTGGCGGTAACGCTGGCTTGGGCAATGCTGTTTTCGCAGCGCTCCAGGATTTTTTCGATGGTTTTGAGGCGATCGCGCAGTTCCACCACCTCCACCGACTCCGCCGGAGCGACGGTGCCAAAGTGTAGGGACGATCGCGTATTCACACTGCCTCCGGTCATCGCCCCACTGGTTTCCAGCAGTTCTCCGTCGAGGGTGACGATGCGGTAATCGCCCAGGTGGCGGCGAGCGGCGCTGAGGGTTTCAAACACGACGGTGGTGCCAAAGACGTAGGCAAAGATCTCCCGGTAGCGCGGCTCAAAGTCCACGAGATTGAAGGCAAAATCGATACAGCCGGAGAGGTTGCGGAGTTCGCCTTTATGCGGGCTGCGGCCTCCCTGAATTTTGGTGAGGGGCAGGAAGGTGGCGCGTCCGGCCCGCTTTTGCTTGAGTAGCTCAATGCCAGCGGCGGCGATCGCATCATCGTCCACCACCAGAAAGCCCAATCGTCCGCCAGCGGCGGTTTCCAGGGCCAGTTGAAAACGGGGATCGACCCGTCCCAACTGGGCGACCATGCCACAGACCCCCGGCAAGTCCGAATTGAGGATAAGTTGGGTCGCGTGCGTACCCTGAGCCTCCTGCATGGCCTGGGTTTGGGCTTCCAGCTTGTCCAAGCGGCGCTGCTTGTCTCGCTGTTCCTGTAACAGGCGGGTTTGGGTTTCCTGTTGCAGGGCTAATTCCGAGGCGGCATTGGCAACAACGGTGGCTAGGGTTTGTCCCGTTTGCACTGAAGCGGCGACGGTGGCATCTAACTCGGTTTTCTGTTGCTGCTGGGTGGCAAGCTGTTGGGTGATCGCCGCCAGTTCCTCGGTTTGCTCCTGATGTTGCCGGTCGAGTAAGGTCACCCGTTCGCTGAGTTGGGCCTGGGAGCGCTGTTGGGGTTCTAGGGTATGCAGAATCGTGTCGATTTGGTGGCGCAGAGCAGTTTGTTCCTGGACCCAAGCTTCGGCATGGGCGGCGGAGGCATTGGCGGCATCTCGCAATTCGGTCAGGCGGACTTGGGCCTGGTCGCGATCCCCCTGGCGCGTTGTCACCTGGGTCATTTCGCGCCGATGGGTTGCGTCTAACTCGGCTAACGTTTTGCTATGGGTGGCTAATTCCTGCTGGGTACGGGCAATGTGGGCGGCGGCCTCCTGACTAGCGGTGCTGAGTTCCTGCTGTTGGCGTTCCAGTTGGCGCAGTTCGGCCTCGCGGGTGGCCAGGGTGGATTGCAGCGCCAACTGCTCTTCTTCGCCGAGGGCCTTGACGCGGGCATTCAGGATTTCCAGCTCGGCGGTTGTGGCATGGACCGTCGTGACGATCGCTGCATGCTGAACGGCCAATTCCTCCAGCTTAGCGGTGTCCTGCTGAATCTGCGATCGCAACTGGTCCACGGCCTGGGCCGACTGGCGGTAGCGAATCACCACTTCCCACTGTTCTTTGGTATGCAGTTCCGCCCGTAGCTTTTGGTACTTTTCAGCTTTGATCCGATCCTGGGCGAGGCGATCGCGCTGCTCAATTAATTCTTTCTCGACGATGTGGTAGCGATCTTCTCGATCCTTGACCGCATCCATTTTTTCCTTGGCCTGATTGATTTTGCGATCGAAGGTAGCCACGCCCGCCAGTTCATCAATAATTTCCCGCCGCTCGCGGGGGTTCATCGAAATAATCCGGGTGACGTCCCCCTGAAGCACCACGTTGTAGCCTTCGGGATGGATGCGCAGGCGGGAAAGCTCCTCGTGCAGTTCGGTGAGAGTACAGGGTTCGCTGTTGATTAAATAGTTAGAGGTGTAGGTGCCCTGTTGGGTAACGCGCAGCTTGCGGGTGACACTCCATTCGGTGAGGTTGCGGAAGCGATCGCTGGCTGTTTCTGGAACCCCCTCGGCAACTGTGTCCACAGGTGTAGCGGGACCGTGGCTGCCATTGCTGCCGTTGCCCACCTCCCCCAGGCTCAGGTTCTCCCCCACCTGCCGCTCAATGATATCCTCCAGGATTTCCGGTTCGTCGGACAGGTCAAAGGTAACGGTAACGCTGGCCTCGATCGTCGAGCGGCTGCGGGCACTTTGGGTCGAATTGACCAAGTCCGGCAGGCGTTCGGCCCGCATGCCCTTAGAACCGGCTAAACCCAAACAAAACAGCAGCGCGTCAATTAAATTGGATTTTCCGGAGCCGTTGGGGCCAGAAATGACAGTAAACCCTTGCACAAAGGGAACTGCCGTTGTGCCACCGAAGGATTTGAAGTTTGTCAGTTCGATGCGCTTGATGAACACGAGGGGTCAAACTTGCCGGGGGATCAGCAAAACAGTGTTTAGTGTAGCGGGTAGATGGGGGTTTGCACGGAAAGTTTGCTCGGTAGTTCTCCGTAATTATAGTGATAGCACACTAAAACGGATGTTCTAAAGGGACGCGTGCTGGAATGGGGGAAGAAATTAAAAAAGCCCTTCCTACAAACCTCTCCTAAAGGTGGCTTCTGAAAGGTGGGCTCGATCAACGGTTGCAATCTTGGATGCTGTGTTTCTATTCAGCCTTCCCGTAAATAGCCTGCTGCGACACAGTCATCCAAAACCGACTGGATGTAATGCCACAGTGGCGGGGCACCCTGTTGCAGGGGCTCAAGCCGGTGGGTGACCCGATCGCGGGTAATCCCATGCTGCTGCCAAGTGCCCCCCTGGGTTTGCTGATTGTGCAGTACGGGTTGGAGCCGATCTAACGCGGCGGCGAATTGAGCATCGGGGGTGGTGCGGGCCTCAAATTCTTCCCACAGGGCGCGAAATTCGGTGGCTTGGTCGGGGGGCAGGAGGCCAAACAGGCGATCGGCGGCGCTCTGTTCGCGATCGCGCTTGTCCAGGTTGCCCTGGGTGTCGTAGCAAAACGTATCCCCGGCATCAATTTCCACGAGATCGTGTAACAGCAGCATTTTCATCACCCGCAGCACATCAAGCGGACCCGGCGCATATTCCGCCAAAATCATCGCCATCAGAGCAATATGCCAGGAATGTTCAGCACTATTTTCCCGCCGCGAACTATCCGTTAGCAGGGTTCGTCGCAGCACGGTTTTCAGCTTGTCGATTTCTACAATGAATTGAATTTGTGCGGTCAGGCGGTGGGATGGGGGCGCAGAGGTATGAGTCATTTATCCGGGATAGGGGGTCAGAATTTCTACACCATCATCAGTGACGGCGATCGTGTGCTCATACTGGGCGGAAAGCTTGCCATCTTCGGTGACCGCAGTCCACTCATCCGCCATCAGCACCACTTCGTGTGTTCCTTCGTTAATCATGGGTTCAATGGTGAACACCATTCCCGGACGCAGCTTGCGCCCGGTGCCGCGCTTGCCATAGTGGGGAATTTGCGGCGCGGTATGAAAAACCTGGCTAATCCCATGCCCGACAAAATCCTCGACCACCGAAAAGCCCTGCGATTCGGCGTATTCCTGAATCGCGGCTCCAATATCACCAATCCGAGCCCCCGGTTTTACCGCGTCAATCCCCAATTGGCGGCATTTTTCAGTGACCTCGACGAGGCGGCGCGCCACCGGAGACGGTTCACCGACAAAATACATCCGGGAGGTATCCCCGTGGTAGCCATCTACAATTAGCGTGACATCAATGTTGAGAATGTCGCCGTTTTTGAGCACCTGCTTCTTGTGGGGAATCCCGTGGCACACGACGTCGTTCACACTGGTGCAAATGGACTTTGGAAAACGGGTTTTGCCGGATCCCTTGTAGCCTAGGGGCGCGCTTTTAGCCCCATGGGCCTGGGTCCATTTTTCGGCAAAGTCGTTCAGTTCTAGAGTCGTCACGCCCGGTTTGACCCGGTCGGCCAGTTCCCGCAGCAGTTCTGCGGCCAGATGTCCAGCACGGCGCATTTTTTCGATTTCGCGTTTCGAGAGCAGGGTGATAACTTCGGTTTCCATGGTCGCTGATGATACTCGTGCAACAAAAAATCAGAGGGTTGAAAAATCAGAGGGTTGAATTAGGTCTTGAACAAGTTTGACGTTGGACAATAGTGTGTGCGATCGGCTCTGGGTCTGACTCAGATCCGCTGGACTTAAGATCTGATGGACACGGAGTAGGACGGGGATTGGCCAATCTGGCCGAGGGATTTGTGGCTTAGACCTCTATCCTAGCGGCTTCTGGAACCGACTTTGGACTCGGAGAAAAACGAGTCGCAATCACCGGCCTAGAGGCTACCCCCTGCGGCGGGGATTGTCCACGGCCAATGTGAGCAAGGGGGTTAAATAATACCGTGTCAAGGTGGGATTGGTGGAGAAAATCCGCCATCTGGCGGACGAAACCTTCTCCCTTTTGACGGATAATCCTGGTCATCCTAAGGGATTTCACCGCAGTTATGCGGGAAGTCTTGCAGTGAAGTACAGTCCAGATCAGCTTAGAGAGACGTTAACACCGTCGCCAAAGAAGGGGGAATGGCCTTCCAGAACGCCTCTCTCCCCCTTCTTTAAAATTGATTAAAAGTGAGAGATTTGGGTTTAAAGGTTGGATGGGTGGGAATTCCCATTCTCTCCCCAAGGTTTCTCTTGCGCACACCTAGGTCGCCCTGCCGGGATCCACCCACAGAGTGGATTAGGTCGTGTATTCAGCATTGATTTTAACGTAATCATAACTGAGGTCACAGCCCCAAGCGGTGCCTGTGCCAGGACCGCTGCCAAGGCTGACTCGGATCAGTACCGTGTCGTCCTGTAGATAGGCTCCCGATGCCGCAGTTTTGAGGTAGGCATTGGCAGCGCTGCGATCAAACGGTTGGGGTTGGCCGTTCTGCATCATCAGAAAGTCTCCTAGGTAGATTTGTAGATCGTCCTGGTTGAACAAAACGCCAGCGCGTCCTGCTGCCCCCGCAATTCGGCCCCAGTTAGGATCCCGGCCAAAGATTGCTGATTTAGTCAGGGATGACCCGGCAATGGCGCGGGCGACTTGGCGAGCCGACCTGTCGTCGATCGCACCGGATACTTGGACTTCGATTAAACAGGTCGCACCTTCGCCGTCGCGAGCGATCGCCTTGGCCAAGTACATACAGACTTCGGTTAGCATGGCTTCTAGCTTTTCCGCCTCTGGCCCCATGTCGGTAATCGCTGGGGTGCGGGACTGCCCATTGGCCAGGGCGATCAGGGAATCATTGGTGCTGGTATCGCCATCGACTGTGATTTGATTGAAGCTTTTGTCTGCAGCACGACTTAACATTTGCTGCCAGAGGTGCGGCGATACCACGGCATCACAGGTCACAAAGGCCAACATCGTGGCCATATTGGGATGAATCATGCCGGAGCCCTTGGCAATGCCCCCCATACGCACGGGGCGATCGCCCAGCAGCATTTCTAGGGCGATCGTCTTAGGCACTAAATCCGTTGTCATAATCGACCGCGCAGCACTGTCTCCACCGGTGGCGGAGAGAGTTTCGACCAATGTTGGCAAACTGGCTTTCAGGATATCCAGTTTAATGCGTTGCCCAATTACGCCTGTGGACGCCAGCAGGACGGACTCGGGGTCAATCTGCATCACTTGGGCGAGGGATTCGGCACAGTCGATCGCATCTTTCCATCCCTGGGATCCCGTGGCGGCATTCGCTTGGCCTGCATTACACAGAATGGCGCGGGCAGAGGGCTTCGTTTGGAGGCGATCGCGACAGTAACTAACGGGCGCAGCACAGACTTGATTGGTGGTGAATACCCCAGCGGCGATCGCATCGACATCGGATACAATCAACGCCAAATCTGGTAACCCCGAGGGCTTCAGCCCTGCCGTAATGCCCACCGCTTGGTAGCCCTTGGGGGCTGTAATCCCCCCTGAAATCACTTGCCACTCTGCCATTGTTGCCTCTCCCCTGTGTTGCATAACGTACGAAAGGGGATTATAGCGATTCTAGGTCAGTCTGTCAGTTTGTTCCGGCGTATATCTCGCTCGGGTATGTTGAGTCGAGTGCATTTAAAAGAAAAAAGGGGAGTGCTTTGCGCCTCCCCCTATCATCAGGGTGCATCTACTTAACATAGTATGCCACCTTAGGGGTGAGGGGTAACACCCCTTTTATGTTTTTTCCGCAAAATCTGTCCGTAAAATCAATGAATATATGAAGTTCCGGTAACGCTAATTTCAGTAGTAATGCGCTGGTCAACCGCTGAAACTACTGCCACTCCTATGGTAATTCCATAACCGGGACATCCTGAAAAGATTCTGGGACAAGCGGTTGCCTGGGGTTAAATTTTTCGGGCGTTATTGTCTGGGGCATTAGATGTTGGGTTCTAGGTTTAGCGGCAAAAAATTGAGCAGTAAACATTTTGCTGCAAAAACTTGTTCCCAATAAATTAAGACCGAGGGTCGCAATCGCGACCCTCGGTCTTGGACGACAATTTTTAAGCAGGCGGCTGATGCCCTACAACCAAATCCTATAAACTAGACATTACAGTCCGGGCCGCCGCCAGCGTTTTGTCAATATCCGCGTCAGTATGCGCTAGGGATGTGAAACCCGCCTCAAACTGAGAGGGAGCCAGGTAGATTCCCTGCTCCAGCATGCCACGGTGGAAGCGGCTGAACTTGCTCAAATCTGACAGTTTGGCATCTTCAAAGTTATGTACTGGCCCTGCTGTAAAGAAAAAGCCAAACATGCCACTAATATTGCCCCCGCAAGCGGCGTGGCCAGTTTCCCGAGCAACTTGCAGCAGGCCATCAGCCAGACGCTTGGTCACCGCTTCCAAATACTCATAGCTTCCCGGCTGTCGTAGAATTTCCAGGGTTTTAATTCCAGCGGTCATGGCCAACGGATTACCGGACAAGGTGCCTGCTTGGTACATGGGGCCAGCCGGGGCAACCATGGACATGATTTCCTGCCGCCCCCCGTAAGCGCCCACAGGCAACCCGCCGCCAATTACCTTGCCAAGGGTGGTCAGGTCAGGGGTAATGCCGAACTTTTGCTGGGCTCCCCCATAGGCAATCCGGAACCCAGTCATCACTTCGTCAAACACCAGCAAGGCCCCGTGCTCGCGGGTAATTTCTCGCAGCCCTGCCAAAAAGCCCGCATCGGGAACAATGAACCCCGCATTGCCGACTACCGGTTCCAGGATTACGCCACAAATTTCGCCCGGATTCTCGGCAAATAGAGCTTTGACTGCTTCCAAATTATTGTAGGGGGCGGTGAGGGTTGAGGCCGCAGTGGATTTGGGCACGCCGGGGGAGTCGGGTAAGCCCAGAGTCGCCACGCCAGAGCCCGCTTTGACCAGGAACATATCGGCATGGCCGTGGTAGCAGCCTTCAAATTTGATTACCTTTTCACGCCCGGTAAAGGCTCGCATTAACCGCAACACTGCCATGCAGGCTTCGGTGCCGGAGTTGACGAAGCGGACCATTTCGACGCTGGGTACGGCATCAATCACCATTTCGGCAAGGGTGTTTTCCAAGGCGCAGGGGGCCCCAAAGCTAGTACCTTTTTCGGCAGCCTCTTGAATGGCTTTGATCACAGTGGGGTGGGCGTGGCCACAGATGGCGGGGCCCCAAGTGCCCACATAGTCGATGTATTGGTTACCATCTACATCCCAGGCATAGGCATCTTTGACGTGATCAAACACAATGGGTTGTCCACCGACGGATTTAAAAGCGCGTACGGGGGAACTAACGCCACCGGGCATCAAATGCTGGGCGGCGGAAAAAATTTCTTCTGATTTTGTGGTTTTCAAGGGGGTAGTGATCAAAGGGGGTCTCCTTTAAGGTGCTTCATAAGAAGAACTATGGGTTATTCCCCGAACTATGGGTTATTTCCCATAGAGGGGTGACAGGGGCGATCGAATCACGTATCACATTTGGGTTTATCGATTATCACACTTGACGGCACGCAGGTGAAGGCCACCCGTGCGGGTGCTCCTTCGGGTTAGACAACCTGTAAAGAAAGTTGGGCGATCGCCTTCTCGCCCTGCCGGATTCTGCTATGATTATCAGATATTTATTGCCGATGTGGCTCAGGGGTAGAGCACTCGATTCGTAATCGAGCGGTCGTGGGTTCAAATCCCACCATCGGCTTTCTAGTAAAATCGCTGGTTTCCAGGGTTTGGCGGGGCTTCCAGGCTCCGCCATTGTTGTTTCTAATCTGACCTCATACTGAATTGTGTGATCATGTTTGGTCAGTTTGGGGCATCGGTGGAGATAAAGGTAGAGATAAAGATTTAACGAGAGCAAAAAACGCCCGTTTTTGGGGTTGAGGAGGCTCTCATATGTAAATATTTGTGAAATCCATTCACTCTGAAAGTGAAATGCGTTGCTGTGGCTGGCTTTCAGGATTTACCATAACTTTTCAACTTTCTCCTTCAGTTGCGGTATAGTTCAAATAAGCGGAGTCGAATTTAATCCAGCAACGCAGGTCGCTTTCCTTGATTCAAAGTCGTTACTTTTTGAATTTTGGAGATCTGTGTTTATGCAATCGAGAAATAATCGCAATCAAAAGTCGAATAAAGCTAAGCCTGGGACAGTTCAAATTCGTTGTTCTAACGAACGGTTATAGCTTGTCTTTCGGTTTGGTGGCCAGCGATATTTTATTTCGCTAGGGTTATCGGATACGTCCTATCATCGCAAGCTCGCTCAGGACAAAGCGTTGGAGATTGAGCGCGATCTTCAATATGGCGAATTTGATGTCACCCTTCAGAAATGTAAGCCGAAATCAGTATTGAGTACGAGCGATCCGATCGCGAAAATCGCCTCGACGCCTTTGACGCTCAATCAACTCTGGGAGAGATATCTAGAGTACAAGCGCCCCAATATGTCGCCCAAAACGATCAACGGCACCTACGAACCGGTCACGGCTCACTTGCGGCAATGCTTGACCGATGGGTTGACCGATACCTTGAAGTTTCGGATGGAGTTGCTACAAGTCACGACTCAATCGCAAGCCCGTCGCACGTTAATGCAATTGTCAGCCGCTTGTAAATGGGGAGTCCGGCACAGCTTGTGCAGTACAAACCCGTTTGCAGGGATATATGTTGAACTTGAAGCGACGATTCCTGATCCCCCGGTTGCGTTTACGGTGGAGGAGCGTGATCGCATTATTGCTGCTTTCGAGAACCATACAGGCAAAGGAATGACTTATTGCCACTATGCCCCATTCGTCAAATTTTTGTTCTGGACGGGGTGCCGACCCTGTGAGGCGGTGGGCTTACGCTGGGGCAGTGTTGCCCCTGATTGTAGCAAAATTCATTTCCACGAAAGCATTGTGGAAGTTTCTGGCAAACTGGAACGGCGATTGGAGACGAAAACTGGCGTGAAACGCTGGTTTAGCTGTGCCCCAAAATTACAGGAACTTTTGTTGTCAATTCGCTCTAGCAATCCTCAGCCTGAGTGGTTAGTCTTCCCAGCACCGAAAGGCGGTGCCATTCGTGAAACTAACTTTGGAGATCGGGGATGGCATCGCATTTTGACCAGTTTGAATCTGGTGGAGAAAGATGGCATCAAGATGACTCCCTACAACTGTCGTGATACATTTATCACCCTTCAGGCAATCCAGGGAAAATCATCCACGACAATCGCGAGATGGGTCGGTAATTCTAGCAAAGTTGTTGAGGAAAAGTACTTGGATAAACTGCAAATTGAACACCTACGGCCGTCAGACATTTAAAACCTAAAACAGTTGAAACTTAAGCTCACTCTGAGTTTAAGTTTCAACTGGGTGGGTTTACGGCAGTTTTTAAATCAATATGCGATGTGCAGCTTTTCAGCCTAGCAACTGCATAATTGCTCCGCAACGCTGCGCGTTTCTGGTATGCCGCAGGCTATACGCGGCTACCAGGGCAAATTAAAGCCGCACATTGTGTAATCAATACCTCATAGTGTGAGTATTCTGCTCACACTATGAGGCACATGCACGATTACGCTCACACTGCTCAAAACGGGGTTTTCAATTTACAACTGCGATCAGGTCTAGCGATAAAAAGCGGTTATCGAATTCTACACAGCAACGCAGAAGTGCCTTACTCAATTGACAAGATTGTCCATAGCAGAAGTTCGAGCGGCATTCTTTTTGGGTGTCTTCTGATGGCTTAGCAGATTAGCCTGATACACCTCGATCGCTCGTCGGTGTGCATTAGGATTATTGCGATTGTGAACCCAGTCCTGAATTAACTCCAGGTTATAGCGCACACATCGACAATTAATCCGCACCCAGTGGATGCCCTCGATCCAGTCACCCTGAACTCGATACCTTCTCAGCGTTTCGCCACTTAAGGCAAGGGACTGTGAAGCTTGTTGCTTGCTGACAAATAGAACCATTGTTTCAGACTCCTATCCAGTTGAAATACGAAAGCCTGATTAGCACTAAGATATCTAGGCATTAAATCAGCATGAGGATAAATTAACTCCAGGTTTGAAAAAAGGAACTGGGTATTTCCTACAGGCTGACTTCTAGAGCTAACTGTCTTCAGAACAGGTGAAATTGCTGTGGAAACGTATTTTCGCCTCAAAGATTTAGTTGACAGAAATCACTAAATTTTAGTGAGATTAACGGAACCACATTGAGGTAGATACAGTTATTGTACATGAATTCTGAATTCTGGCTGATAAAATGCTGATATAATTTACGCCACATTAGAAATGCTGATAAAATGGTGGATATTCTATCTCAGCAATTTTGTTCGCTAAAATTAGTCCAACTGCTCAAATTGCTAGTTATGGTGAATTTAGGTCTGCTTCAGTCACATATAACCAAAACTAATGGACTGAGTCGCTTTGAGCCAATATGCTCTTTTTGCTTGGGGCTAAAAATCGCACTAATTCGTTCCAGGTAGAAATTCATGCCACGAGATCGCTGACAAATGAGCATCAAGTGTGAGTCGCCGTAAATTCGACAACATCGCAACTATTAAGCAGTTACTCGGTGAAACTGGAAGCATAGAATAGTTACAGCCTAAGCGATCTGGATAGATGTAAAGTAAATCAGCACCAAGTCAGCGGTTATGGAAAAACTCGGCTAAAATAAAATATGTTTACCTTGTTAGGTGTTCTACGTTAGTTCCTACTTCATCCCATTGACGAGCTTTATCTTTAATCTTTCCAGTTATGGCTAGACCACGCAACAACTCCACCGCCTCCACCGATCCCGACAGCGCCAAATCCGCCAATAAAGAGCGGGTGCGGTTCATCTTTGAACCCGATCGCCACTCGCCCAATGGCGTTACCTTTTCCTGGCTAATCCACAGTACCTACGGAGGCAAAGAAAAGGCCGCCACAGCAACTCGGGCCTTCTGGTTGCCCTTTGCCGGCGTTGCATAATAGGGGTATGAATTAGGGTGAATTAGCATGGAATGTCCTGAGTGCAACTCAACCCATGTCCGTAAAAATGGAATCAAGAAAGGTAAACAAAATCACATTTGCGTCGATTGTGGTCGGCAATTTATTGATGTTTATGCCCCGCCCCGAGGCTACAGTGACGCGATGAAACGGGAATGTCTCACGATGTATGTCAACGGCATGGGGTTTCGGGGGATCGAGCGGGTCAAAGGGGTGCATCATACCACCGTGATGACTTGGGTCAGACAAGTTGGCGAACGCCTGCCGAATGCTTACGCCCCTGACAAAACTCCCCGGCGTTGCTGGATCAAGGGATGAATTGATTTCTGAAAGCCAGTCAGAGACTATCGGAGATTTACAAAATCATCCCGCCAATCAGCAACGCCAAAAAAGACTATCGGTGGAACCGGACTCGACAGAGCCATCGCCGGAACCAAGACCCGCTCAAAAAAGCGTTGAAATGGGCAGATTTGCAGACCCCCGGCAGGAGGGTCATATCGACCTGAAGTACTTGGATGAAGCCGGATTCTGCCTGTGGAGTCCAGTCAGCTACAGCTATAGTTTCGTGGGCCAGCAGAAACGGATGGAGCAGACGGCTAAGCGCTACGGCAACCGCATTAGCATCTGGGGTTATGGCAACTGGGGGAGCGCTTTGAATATGCCCTGGCACAAGGCGGCTTCAAGAGCACCAGTTATATTCAGGTGGTGGACTGGGTGGCCGAGAAAGCCGCCCAAACCTTGGGAGAAACCGGACGGTTGACGAATCCGATTGAGGGGGAGTGGCATCAGCTCAAGACCTATGAAATCCCTGGACGAAAGTATCCAGCAATCCCCAACTCTTGCCGTACTTGGCTTAAGGGTTTATCCCAATTGTCTTCCACGGGGTAAGCGACCACGGGGCTGGAGGTTTGCCCCATGCGAAAGCCGCGGACGATCGCTCGTAACAAGGGAATTGTCCAGATCGGATTCGTCAAGCTTATCGGCACAAACGACAGCACGAATACGTTTAACATATCTCGGTACTGGACGATCGTAAATGCTGCGACTGCAAATTCGCCAATCGGGCTGGCATCATACCCAGCAATGATGTGAAAAATATCATGACCAATGGCGGTGCGCTGCTTTAGCCAATCATCATCTGGGAACAAAAAGGCATTGGGATCTAGCCCCAGCCCAATCATGTGTCTGGCATAGGCTCCTCCTAACGTTTCTGCGGGCAGTTGCGCCAATTGCTCTAGATCGATCGCGATTGTTCGTCCTGCCAAATGCGCGGCCTGTCTGGCCAGACGACGATTCACCCAGCGTTGCCAGTTGCTGTGGCGTTGGGCCTGCAAGATATGCCGAATCCCAACGCTGGCATTTCCCAAAAAAGTCTGATAGGCCAATCGCACTTCCCGCCAGTTGACTCCGGCTAGGGGAGAACGAGAAACCCAATGGCGAGGAGTTCGGTAGGTCGTTAGTCCGGTCATAAGCCACCTCCTGTGGTTGAAATGGGGTTGTGTATGCTTTCTTTTGAATATGCAATCTAGTGCATATAGACAAAGTATATGCAAAAAAGTGAATAGTCAAGTAAAATTTAGAAAAGTCTTGGATTTGGAGTGATGGCGTTATCCCATGCGATTTTGGCGGTGTTGGCGGGGCGGGCCTGTAGTGGCTATGACTTGGCCAAGCAGTTTGATGGTTCGGTGGGCTTTTTTTGGCATGCAACGCACCAGCAGATTTATCGGGAGTTGACAAAACTGGAGGAAAATGGATGGGTCGATGGGGTGATGATTCACCAAAATGGGCGACCGGATAAGAAGTCGTATTCGATTAATCCGGCGGGAACAGCGCAGTTGCAGGCGTGGATTGCCCAGCCGACGCCGCTGGCTCCGATGAAGGATGAGTTGCTGACGAAGCTGTTTGTGGGGCATTTGGTGCCGATCGCAACGCTGCGGCAACGTCTGGAGGAGCAGCAAGCGCAACATGCTGAAAATCTGGCGACGTATCAGACGATTGAGCGGCAGTTTTTTGCCAATCCGGCTGAACTCTCGCGGTCAGCGCTGTGCCAATACCTCACTCTGCGCAATGGCATTCACTATGAAACCGGTTGGCTGGCTTGGTGTGATGAGGCGATCGCGGCGATCGGGGTTGATTAGACTTGTATGTACGCAGTAGGAAATGCGGGGTAATGACTCGGACGTAGTGATTCTCGCTAGTACATCGTTTAGGAGCTTCGCGACACCCTGGAGCCAGATCGCTACGCTCAAAATCTGGACAATGGCTTGCCCATGTTGATCGACTTGAGCTTTTTCGGCTGGGGTCATGTGACCCTACACTCCACATGACCTTACATTCCATAAGTCAGGCCAAACCCCCGAGGATACAAGACTCATTTTTCCATCGGGGACAACTACGCATCAAAACCCGGCATTCCGTAACGCCGAGTTTTGATTGGCAATTTGATTGGCACTTTGATTGGCACTTTGCAGGGAGATCGCCTACTCTGCTAGGTGCTTTAACCCCTGGATGGAGGGCGAGAAGAAATAGCCGCCGCCCGTAGGAATCACCCAATCGGTGGGTAATTTGACCGTGGCATGATTGGCTGGATTCTCTGCCTGGAGGACAACGGTGCGATCGCGCGTGGACGGGTCAGGACTTTGCCCCAAAATTGGATCGTGGCCACTGCCCGGATCCGGGAAATCAGGATTATTCACCCAAAGATTGGTGACAAATTCAAACTGACGCTCGATGGAGGTTTGGTAAGCCAGGAACAGTAAGCCGCGATCGCGATCGACCCGCTGCTGGTTCCAATAGGCGACCAGCCCGTCCAGCAACATTGCCAAACTGCTCACAAGACGGCTCGGGTGGACCGGGCAACCGCTGGTCATGGGTGCCCCAAAGGGAATGCCCCGCCGTAACAGACGATGGGTTTGCGTGGCGCTTTCATTGATAAACGGTGCCCGTTCGGTATCCCGAGGATAGGCTTTGCGGATATGCCCCGCAAAGGGACACCGTAGCCCCTTCCCATCTTCTCCCTCAAATTCAAAATCCAGATCATCCGCCAGGGCAGGATTGTCTTGATCCGGCGCATTCACAATCGGGGCACCACTCGCCCAGCGTCCGACTAACTTGGCACCAAATTTTTCTGCCGTTATCCCGGCAAAGGCGGGATTGGTTTGGGACAGTTGAGCCGCTGCCGCCTTCACAAAGGCGCGGAAGCCTTTGACATCCTGGCGCAATCGCCGGAACACCAAATAGGAACCGTTGGCAGCCCAGGCCGGACCCGCTGTCGCGATCGCGCCGGGTTTGATATTCAACCCATCAATCTCTGGATCGGGCTGCCCGATTTGGGTGGGATAGCCAAAGACAAATTCACCAGCATGGAGCAAATCTTGCCCCGGCTTACCTTGCTCCGGATTTTCTGGATTTTCCCGAGGGGTGAGAAACTCGTGGGGCGCTTCGGGCAGGCGACCGCGAATCCCCGGCTGCGAAATCCCATCCTTAAAGCCAAAGTGTTCGTGTCCAGCCAAGGCCCCCGGTAAGGTCTCGCCCCGTTGCTTAAACATCACCTCTAGCCCCCGGCCCAACGTAGACTCCAACCATGTCACGGTTTCGGCCAGGCGGGGTTTGTCATCACTGGCAACAATCAACACGATATCGGGTACATTGTGCGCACCCCCAATCAGCCATTGGCTGGGATGTCCTGGCGCACTGGGGTTTGTGGGGTCACCGAGGCTAGCCGAGCGATTGTGCAAGCCCTCTTTGAACGCTGCATCGGTAAACTGGTCGGCATCGGGGGTGAGCTTTTTCAACCCCTCAAAGGTGAAGCCAATATTGAGAAACGTCGATCGGACGGTGCCTTCCTGCCCATGCCGACGGCGGCGGGTTGCTTTAAACAGTTGGTTGAACTTGAGTACTTCGGCAGCCGTAGCAATATAGGGTTCAATCATGCAAAGCCACTGCTTGGCCGCAGCCACTTGAGTGATTTTGAGGAAAACCAGCATCTCATGGTCTTTGTGAAAACCACCGAGAATATTGCCTTGAATGTCATGGGTGGCCAAGATCGGTTCTTCCCCTACGGTTTGCCCGTAGCTGGATGAAACGGATGTGATGACAGCAGGATTTTCTGTTTGCAGCATACGCGAGGTCTCGTCAAAAAGGTTTCGGACTGAACTCAGTTATGGCAATTTTCTCTGGCTCTTAGCAGTACCCTCGCGGGTAGTTTCACACACTTAGATCGGGCCACTCATGGACTGAACTGTTTCGGTGATATTCGGTGATATCGGTAGATGAGACCAACGGGGTACACTTTAGGGCGCTGGTCACGGCTCGAAGCCAATCAAAACTCGGCTGGCGCGATCGCATTTTCACCTAGGATGGAAGGTGCAGGGGAATATGGAGTCGTCCAGCAATTTCCGGGAATCGGTCACGATCCGCCACGATGAAAAACCCCAATTCCCCATTTTCGTGATAATCCAGGCCAAAGCGGAAGGTATGCTCTTGTCGATCCATTCTGTCCATTAGCTGATTGAAGTGATTCATTACGGCCTCGACATCCATCCAAGTGCCCCTGCAATCTGCTCGAAACTGATATGTTTCGCCATTGAGACTGTACTGCACAACCCAATGGGAACCCTGATCGCTGAAGACGCCAATTCCCTCGGCGCGTTGGTCGGAGAGCAAGAATTGCGTCGTTGTTCCATCAGGATTTCGCATAGAGAGTTCAGTTGTGGCGCTCACATCCTTAAACCGCCCTTCTGCTTCGATGCCTTGCGAAATGCTGTTCAGACAAATGGGAGGACTTGCTGACTGAGCAAGATCCCTGAAAAGTTCATCATGCCGAGGTTCAAACCCTATATCACGCAGGCTTGCATAGACTACCCGTAGCCCAAATAGTTCATAAATGATGCTGATATGGTCATGCAGTATTAAGGCTGGGTTCTGAATCCACGCGTTGATTGTTTCGATAGACTCTGGTGGCCATTGCTCAACAATTCCAGCTTCTTGCAGCATTTGTGAAACATAAGAAGCCGTATGCCCCTCTTCCTGCCACCTAAACATAAGACGATGCCAGGGATGCAATTGTGCTAATGTTTCCGATCTTCTACAACCATATTTCAGCAGGGTGTAGGCTAGAAAGTGCCCAGCATAGTCAGTGGGATGATCCCCTAAAGCATCTCTCAACGCATCGACAAGATCTGGGTCTGCTGCCCAGGTGCCATGCTTGTAGATTTCTTCGCTATGTTCTTTGTAGGCGCGATTTGAAAGCTCTATGCACACCTCATAAACACGGTAAACCTCATCATTTTCATCTCGAAAAGGGTGGCGGTCATACCATCCAAGTAATTTGAAAAGCTCTTTGGTACTGGGTTTAAAATCGTTGGGCATCGATCAATGTTACCTTCTGTTAGGAGTGAAGTTTAACGACCCGTATTACCAAACATCTTCATCATGAGCCAGAGCTGAAAAAGCAGCACACTGCATGGATGCCCCAGATTAACCCGGTGATGGAGTCGCCCCCTGAAGCGCGCGATCGCCCCTGAACTAAATTCAGAGCATATCTAGCTTACGCCGCTTCCTCTAGATATTCGGCAAAGTTATATAGACTAGGACGGGGTACGGTCTCTATAACATCTCTGTACCCATTGTGGCGTAGCCATAACACATCAAATCACAAGCCCGCATGGGTTAAGCGATCGCTACATCCTACCCACTTTCGCGAACGGAGCGCCCAAGCAAACCCACAGCGAAAAAATCCCCGGCGATCGGGCCAAAACAAAGCGCATTCGGCAAGACAGACGTAGAAGCGCATTCAATATTCAATGCCCGGTCGGAGGGGATTTTTTTCGCTAAAATGCCGTTCGCGCGTAGTGAGCCAGTTTGCCGGTGGTACACGGGCCATGGGGGAGTCCGTCACGTTGGATCAGTCTCGCATCGAAAGTGCAGGGTGATTCGCAAGATGTGACCAACGGGAGCGCGTTGGAGCTGGCAGATGGTTCGATTTTGCCCGCGAGGGAGGGCATACAAAAAAGCCCCCGGCTAGAGCTAGGGCTTAAGACGTGATGGGGAATGGCTATTAAGGGGCGATCTCATCACACTAGGAAAAGGTTTTAGCTATCTATGATGCTCCTATCACCCGCCGCAGATAATCTTTGCACCAAATCAGTTACCTTTCGACGGTCGGTGTGCATGGGCGTTGTTAGCTTGTGTCTGTCACCTATGAGTAGCGATTGCTT
>CAVYAN010000083.1:0-18213 GCA_963766075.1 uncultured cyanobacterium
GTTAAACAGATCAATTTGCGGTCCCCAATTGCGGCACTCTTGGGCCTCTTCGCCCAGTCCGCGCAGGTAAGGCACAGTTTCCTCGCCAAAGTAATCGGCATATTCGTTTGAGTCAACTAGGGCATCGACCAACTTCGCGAGCCCACCGCTGGAAACAATGGAGAAGTATTTTTGCACTTCTTCGCGGGAGCTTGGACCACGCCCCAGAATGTGGCGGAAGGCGAGTTCTAGGGCGCGGCTATTAATGTAGGGCTGGAAGAAGTTCTTACGGTACAGGGGCGACTTACAGAGTCGGCGGATGAACTCCTTCATGGAGATTTCGCCGTTTTTCACCTTGGATTCCAGGTCGGAAACACTCAAGGAATAGGCGCGGGTAATATCTCGCTCAAAGACTTGACGGTATGCCGCTTTGATCACATCGTTCTTTTCGATCGCCGATAGGCCCGGTTTCATCGCAAACCGCTGCCGCTTTTCAGAAGCAATATTGTAAATCTGGGGGAGTTGCAGGCCTTGCAAATCATTAGAGGTGCGGCGGCGCACCTTATCGGAGGGCGTTTGTCCGAGGAACTCGGTAATCAGTACCCCAAAGTAGTCCTTCACAATTTGCGGTTGCTTCGGCATCGCTACTGAAGTATTCCAAGGAGGCTGCCCGCATTTCTTGTAGGGCTACATAAGTGGCATCACCCGAACAAGCCCGCTCAATAATTTCTCGCAGACCCCGCACATTAACCACGAGAATATTGGGGTCGCCTGCCACGATCGCATAGGTCGTGTATCGCAGGAACCAGCTCATATCCCGCAGCGATTTCGCCATATTGCTCGGGCCGTAGCGCGATACGCTAATCGGGCGGAAGCCAGGGGGAACTTTGACCGTCGCCGCCGTGAGGAACACCGATTTGATCCCGCTCAGGATACCGCCACCGCCAGAGCTACTCACATAGGTAGCCGTACCCAGCTTCATGGACTCCTGGGTATCCAGAACAGTGCCAGCCAGGGTCATCACTTTTTCTTCGACAGGTGGCTTTTCTAAGAACGCCATCGGAGAGCCGCCCGTAAAAATCCGGTTGGCAGCACGGGAGACGATCAGGTCGGAATTTTGTGTGATGGTGTTGGCGATCGCCAAGCGCTTTTCACCCGACTGGAAGAAAGTCGTGAGGGCATCCAGTTCGGTTTTACCCAGGAAGCGGTCTTGCTGCTCCGCCTGCGTAATGGTTGAGACAGTAACAGTTTGATAAAGTTGCGGGCTTGCAACTGAGCTTCCACCACTTGCTTTAACACTCATTGGATTTCAAAGGCTCCCTTTACGGCTACGGATCTTGACTGTGTTAAATCTGACTAGAGTGTCTCCTGGCAATCATCGGAAAAGCCTCTCCCGTATGAGAAGCGGCTCCAGAACATTTCGTTGATGATGGCACAGGGGCAGTCCGTTCAATAAATAGATTAAGACGATTGCAGGTGCAGTTCGCTTTTGTTAAAAACTATGAACCCGAAACCATCGGCTATACCGTCAAATCATACGGGAAAGCGGGGACTTACCTGAGAGAGAGTAAAGGTTTTGTTACATTAAGTCGAGCATCAGGCGAAAAAGTGGGCAAGACCGAGCCAACCCGTGCCGGCTCTGTCTTGCCCGGGATCTGCTTACACTCTGGGCCACGATTCGCTAAACTCAAGTGTGCTGAATCTGGGGTACTGTATGTCCGATCCGCGAGTCGATCCGCAATCCGTAAGCGCTGCCGTCGCTAAGCTCTACGATACCTATCCATTTCCCCCGGAACCGATTCTGGACGAGCCGCCCCCGGGCTACAACTGGCGCTGGAAATGGACGACAGCCTATCACTTTTGCACGGGCCAAACGCCGCTGCGCCAAGATATTCGGATTTTGGATGCGGGCTGTGGGTCTGGTGTGGGGACGGAGTACCTAGTGCATCTGAATCCCCAGGCTGAGGTGACGGGGATCGACCTGAGTGCGGGCACCTTGGCGGTGGCCACGGAGCGCTGTCGGCGATCCGGCGCGGATCGCGTCAGTTTCCACCAGCTCAGCATTACTGAAGTGGATAAGTTGCCGGGACAGTTTGACTTGATTAACTGTGTGGGCGTTCTTCATCACATGCCTGATCCAATTCGCGGGATTCAGGCTTTGGCGACGAAGTTAGCGCCGGGGGGGCTGATGCATATTTTTGTCTATGCGGCCTTGGGGCGCTGGGAAATTCAGTTGATGCAAGAGGCGATCGCCCTGCTCCAGGGATCTCAGCGGGGTGACTATACGGATGGGGTCAAGGTGGGTCGCCAAATTTTCGCGGCTTTGCCCGCTGCAAATCGCTTAGTCAAGCGCGAGAAAGAGCGCTGGGCCATGGAAAACCACCGCGACGAGTGTTTCGCAGATATGTACGTTCATCCCCAGGAAATCGATTACACGATTGATACCCTATTTGAATTGATCGACGCATCGGGGCTGAATTTTTTGGGCTTTTCCAATCCTCGCAACTGGCAGTTGGAGCCGTTGCTGGGCCAAGAATCTGAACTGATGGTACGGGCCAAAGGGCTGAGCGATCGCCAACGCTATCGCCTGATCGAACTGCTCAATTCTGAAAATATCACCCACTACGAATTTTTTCTGGCCCGCCCGCCCTTGCCGATGGCCGACTGGTCGGAGGATGCGGTTCTAGAACGGGCCGTTCCAGCACGCAGCCCCTGCATGGAAAGCTATCCCAGTACCACAATCTTCAACTACGACTATCAGGTCGTGCAACTATCCAGCCCCGAGCTGGCCTTTTTGCAGGCTTGTGACGGGAATCAAACCCAATCCGTTCAGGCCCTTTTGGCGATCGCCCCCTAAGCCTAGAGCAGGTGCGATCGCTGGCCAACCAGCAATTGATCCTCCTGAGCACTTCTCAGTGATGAGCCTTCTCCGGATTAGATATGCTTCTAGGCGGAACGACAGCAGCCTCCCGCTTAATCCTCTAGCCGCTTTATTAAAAAAATGTGTGACTTGTTAGCCTAGCGACGTTAAGTATTATTACCCTGCGTGATATGATTGGCGGTGGCTTGAACGCGGGATAGAAGCCAAGCCAATTCCTTCGCGAATTGGATGATTTTCACCCGCAAGCCATTACTAGCCACATCATTACTATTGCTGCAATGAGGGATAATTCCCAAGGTGAATCCGTTTTGGAAGCGCCCAATAATTCTGAGTCCAATCGGTCTATGGACGAGTTCTATGCTCTCCAGAAAGAGTTATTGGTCACTACGCTAGTACTGACGGGCTTAGTTTTTGGTCCGGTTTGGTATTACTACTCCCTTAACATCGCCCTGAATTATTTATTAGGAGCGTGCACTGGTGTGGTTTACTTGAAAGTGTTGGCTAGAAATGTTGAACAACTGGGTACGGCAAAAGCCAAGGTTGGCAAATCACAAATTGCTATTTTTATTGGATTGATAATAATTGCAAGCCAATGGAATCAGCTTCATGTGCTGCCAGTTTTTTTGGGCTTTCTAACCTATAAAGCAACGCTTTTGGTTTACACCCTAAGACTATTGTTGGTGCCGAGTTCTTCGAGCGCGGGTTCGTCCGGCGCTGAAGAAGTCAGCCTCTAGCAATGTTACGGGTAGCATCTTTCATGCTCACTCCCCTGCAAACCGTTTGGTCAACCCGCTCGGAGTCCAATGTTCAGTTTCATCGATACTCCAATGCTTGCCAGCCTCGAAGTGGGTCACCATTTGTACTGGTCTATCGGCAATCTCAAGATTCACGGGCAAGTTTTTATTGTCTCTTGGATAGTGATTGGGATCTTGGTGATTGCTTCCGTGCTTGCTTCCCGCGGTGCCCAACGCATTCCTCAAGGAATTCAAAACTTGATGGAGTATGCCTTGGAATTCGTCCGGGATTTAGCCAAGAACCAACTGGGCGAAAAAGAATACCGTCCCTGGGTTCCATTTATTGGCACGCTATTTTTGTTCATCTTTGTCTCGAATTGGTCGGGTGCTTTGGTCCCCTGGAAGTTGATTAAGCTCCCAGAAGGTGAATTAGCCGCCCCTACTAATGATATCAATACCACGGTCGCATTAGCCTTGCTGGTTTCTTTGGCTTATTTTTATGCCGGATTCAGTAAGAAAGGCTTGGGCTACTTCGCAAAATATGTGCAGCCCACTCCTGTTCTATTGCCAATCGCGATCTTGGAAGACTTTACCAAGCCCCTCTCTCTGAGTTTCCGGCTGTTTGGAAACATTTTGGCAGATGAGCTGGTGGTTGCGGTGCTGGTCCTCTTGGTGCCCCTGTTTGTACCGTTGCCTGTGATGCTTCTGGGTCTGTTTACGAGTGCTATTCAAGCCCTTGTCTTCGCCACCCTCGCGGCAGCCTACATTCATGAAGCCCTTGAGGGTCATGGTGAAGAGCATGAGGAACACGGATGATTTTGGAGATTTTGAGCGTACTCCTAACGGAGTGTTCCAAGGTTCAAGGTTCAAAATCTGACTGAGTTCCTCGATTATCTTGGAGGCGGAGATTGTGGCTTGAATTGTGTTTTCTGAACCAATTCAAAATCCAAAATCCAAAATCCAAAATCCCTAGTCCGTTTGTTTGTTTATTAAAGGAAAGAAATCATGGATCCTATCGTTTCTGCTGCTTCTGTATTGGCTGCTGCTTTGGCAATTGGTTTGGCTGCGATCGGTCCTGGTATTGGTCAAGGTAATGCCTCCGGTAGCGCTGTTGAAGGGATTGCCCGCCAGCCTGAAGCAGAAGGCAAAATTCGCGGTACCTTGCTCCTGACGTTGGCGTTCATGGAGTCTCTGACCATCTACGGTTT
Source organism: uncultured cyanobacterium (assembly GCA_963766075.1). Classification (GTDB taxonomy): domain Bacteria; phylum Cyanobacteriota; class Cyanobacteriia; order Leptolyngbyales; family Leptolyngbyaceae; genus CAVYAN01. Next base: position 4,803 of record CAVYAN010000083.1, read on the forward strand.
GGTGATCGCCTTGGTGTTGCTGTTTGCGAATCCCTTTGCCTAGAGAATGGAAATGATGGGGTCGAGGTCGGGAGATAAGGGGGCAGGTTTTCTGGTTCCCCTTGCTCTTAACTTCGCTTCATCATTTTAAGTGAGCTGCTTCAGTTAGCTTTCGGCCAACTACAATTCACGATTTCTCTTTGTTTCTATAATCTGGTCGGAAAATTCCAACCCTAGCCTTACAAGCCAATGTTTGACTTTGATGCAACGCTGCCCCTGATGGCAGTTCAATTTCTTCTTCTTGTCGTTATTTTGAATTCGGTGTTCTTTAAGCCTTTAACCAAGGTGATTGAGGATCGTGCTGACTACATTCGCTCCAATGAGCTAGAGGCCAAGGAGCGGTTGGCGAAAGCGGAAAATCTAGCTCAGCAATATGAGCAGGATTTGGCGACGACCCGTAAGCAGTATCAAGCCACGATCGCTGCGGCCCAAGCGGACGCCCAAAAAATAGCGGCCCAGCAAATTGCCGAGGCGCAACAGCAAGCACAGGCTCAGCGTGAGCAGGTCCAAAAAGAACTCGATCAACAAAAACAGGTGGCGATGCAAGCGCTAGAGCAGCAGGTGGATGCTCTGAGCCAACAAATTCTAAACAAACTTTTAGTGAATGTTTAGGGATTAGGCGTGGGGTTTGGGTGCGCTTCGATGTCAGGCAGGTTGGGTTGAGCAATGCTATGAATGATTTGTTTCTCTCCTTGGCATGTTTTGAGACCTACATGTTTTGAGATTGAAGGGTTTTACCCCCTAAGTTCTAGAGACGCAGTTTGGGAAGTTATTGTTTGGGACGTAGATGATATGGGACTTTTAGACCTAGCGATGGGGACCCGATTGCTCGCAGAAGCAGCGGCAGAAGGCGGGTTTGGGTTGAACCTCGATATTTTTGAAACCAATCTGGTGAACCTGTCGATTGTGATCGGGGTGGTGGTGTACTTCGGTCGAGGGTTCTTGAGTAAGGCGTTGGGCGATCGCAAAGCCGCGATTGCCACCGCCATTCAAGAGGCCGAGGACCGAAAGAAAAAAGCATCCGCGGCATTGGCAGAGGCTCAGCAAAATCTAGCGCAGGCCCAAGCCCAAGCCGAAAAAATTCGCGCTTCGGCTACGGATGCGGCGCAGGCTGCGAGTGCCGAGATTTTGGCCAAGGCCGAGCAAGATGTAGTCCGGATGCGGGAAACTGCAGCTGCGGATATTACTAACGAGCAAACTCGCGTGATCAATGAGCTACGGCAGCGGGTCGTAGCCTTGGCTATGCAGAAGGTGTCTTCGGAAATTCCTGGTCGCCTCAATGACTCGACCCAGCAGCAATTGATCGATCGCAGCATTGCCATGATAGGAGAAGCCTAATGCAGAGTAGTTCAGTCACCAGTGCCATTGTTGCGCCCTATGCCCAAGCGTTAATGTCCTTGGCGCAGTCGCAGAATCTGGTGGATCGGTTTGGTGAAGATGTGCGCAGCTTGTTGACGACCTTAGTTGCGTCTCCCGATTTGAAGGCGTTCTTAGCGAATCCTTTGATGCCCATGGCGGGGAAAAAAGCGGCCCTGAATCAAATCGTTGACGATCAGGTGCATCCTTATCTGAAAAATTTCCTGATGCTATTGGTGGATCGCCGTCGTATTGGTTTTTTGGACGGCATTTGTCAAGAATTCCAATCCCTGTTGCGGGATCTGAAGCAGGCTGTCCTCGCGGAAGTCACCTCGGCGGTGGAACTGAACGAAGGGCAGAAGGCTGCTGTCCGCGATCGCGTCAAGACAATGACGGGAGCCCAATCCGTTGAGTTGGATACCCAGATTGATCCTGATCTGCTTGGCGGCGTGATTATCAAGGTCGGATCCCAAGTTGTGGATGCCAGCCTCCGCAGTCAGTTGCGGCGCATCGCTATCCGTCTTGCCGCTTAGGGATCCCCGGATTCTATTTTCCAAAGCCATTCCAAGAACGTTCTGAGCTGTTCTGTCGGAATGGCTCATTCCCCAAAACCTAGTCCTTCTATTTAAGTGAACTCCAATGGTAGCTATCAGACCAGACGAAATTAGCAGCATTATTCGGCAGCAGATTGAACAGTATGACCAGGGCGTAAAAACCTCTAATGTGGGTACTGTGCTGCAAGTGGGTGATGGCATCGCCCGTATCTACGGCTTGGAAAAGGCCATGGCCAGCGAACTCTTGGAGTTTGAAGATGGCTCCATTGGCATTGCCCTGAACTTGGAGGAAGATAACGTTGGGGCTGTGTTGATGAGCGACGGACGCTCCATTCAAGAAGGCAGTACGGTGACGGCCACCGGACGGATTGCGCAGATTCCTGTCGGAGAAGCCTTTATTGGCCGGGTGGTTGATGCGCTGGCCCGCCCCCTGGATGGGAAAGGCGAAATTGTCTCCAATGAGACTCGCTTGATTGAATCCATGGCTCCCGGTATCATCGCCCGGAAATCTGTGTGCGAACCGATGCAAACTGGGATTACTGCGATTGACTCGATGATTCCCATTGGTCGGGGCCAGCGGGAACTGATCATTGGTGACCGGCAAACCGGTAAGACGGCTGTGGCTGTAGACACGATCATCAACCAAAAGGGTGAAAATGTCGTTTGCGTCTACGTGGCGATCGGTCAAAAAGCCTCTACCGTAGCCAACGTGGTAGAAACCTTGAAGAAGCGGGGCGCATTGGACTACACCATTGTGGTTGCCGCCAATGCCAATGACCCTGCCACCCTGCAATTCCTCGCACCCTACACGGGGGCGACCTTGGCGGAGTACTTTATGTACCGCGGTCAAGCTACTCTCATCATTTACGACGATTTGTCCAAGCAGGCCCAGGCGTATCGTCAAATGTCCCTGCTGCTGCGGCGTCCGCCCGGTCGGGAAGCCTATCCCGGCGATGTGTTTTACCTCCACTCTCGCTTGTTGGAGCGGGCGGCAAAACTGAGTGACGAACTGGGTGGTGGTAGCATGACGGCTTTACCGATTATCGAAACCCAGGCGGGTGACGTTTCGGCTTACATTCCCACGAACGTGATTTCGATTACCGACGGTCAAATCTTCCTGTCCTCTGACCTGTTTAACTCGGGTCTACGTCCGGCAGTGAACCCTGGGATCTCGGTGTCTCGGGTAGGTTCGGCGGCCCAAACCAAGGCGATGAAGAAGGTTGCCGGGAAGGTGAAGCTGGAACTAGCCCAGTTTGACGACTTGCAAGCCTTTGCCCAATTTGCCTCTGACTTGGACAAAGCCACGCAAAACCAATTGGCACGGGGTCAGCGGCTGCGGGAAATCCTGAAGCAACCCCAAAATTCTCCCTTGTCTGTAGGCGAGCAGGTGGCGATTATCTATGCTGGGATCAATGGCTATCTGGATGAAATTCCGGTGGAAAAAATCACTGCCTTCACCAAGGGTTTGCGCGACTACCTGAAGACCAGTGTGGCGCAGTACGGCGAAATCATCCGCACCGGTAAGGCACTGACGGATGAAGCAGAAGGGCTGTTGAAGACGGCGTTGGTGGATTATAAGAAGACCTTCTTGGCATAGATCACTGGGTTCGGGCATGGGCCGTTTGACTGCCTATGCCCGATTTTCCCTTGCATCGCCCCTCATTCAGGCCATGACTGGTAGAGGGCATCCCCTCACCTCTTACCCCTCACCCCTTATTCTGCTATGCCTAACCTCAAATTTATTCGCGATCGCATTCAGTCGGTCAAGAACACCAAGAAAATTACCGAAGCCATGCGCCTAGTGGCGGCAGCCAAGGTGCGTCGGGCGCAGGAACAAGTCACGGCGACCCGGCCCTTTGCCGATCGCCTTGCCCAAGTTCTTTATGGGCTGCAAAACCGCCTCAAGTTTGAGGAAGCTAACCTGCCGCTGCTACGGAAGCGGGATGTAAAAACCGTCGGACTGTTGGTCATTTCTGGCGATCGGGGCCTGTGTGGTGGCTATAACGGTAACGTTATCCGCAAGGCCGAAACCCGTGCTAAGGAGCTCAAAGCCCAGGGCATTAACTACAAGTTCATCCTGGTGGGTCGTAAATCTACTCAGTACTTCCAACGCCGGGAACAGCCTATTGAAGGCACCTATACGAATCTCAACCAGGTGCCCACCGCCGCCGAAGCCGCTAAAATCTCTGATGAGCTGCTGTCGTTGTTTTTGTCTGAAGAAGTGGACCGGGTGGAGCTGATCTACACGCGGTTTGTATCTTTGATTAGTTCCCGTCCGGTGATTCAAACCCTCTTGCCTTTGGATCCCCAGGGCTTGGAAGATACCGATGACGAAATCTTCCGGTTGACCACGCGCGGTGGCCAGTTTCAGGTGGAACGCGAAAAGGTGTCGGCTCCGTTGGAAAACTTCCCCCCAGACATGATCTTTGAACAGGATCCTGTACAGATTTTGGATGCCTTGCTGCCGCTGTATTTGAACAATCAACTGCTGCGCGCCCTGCAAGAGTCTTCCGCTAGCGAATTGGCTGCTCGGATGTCGGCCATGAGCAACGCCACTGAAAATGCCAAGGAATTGATTAAGACGTTGTCGCTTTCCTACAACAAAGCTCGCCAAGCGGCCATCACCCAGGAAATTCTGGAAGTAGTTGGCGGGTCGGAAGCGCTATAGCGTTCTCATTCCTCGTGCAAAATATCTAAGATCAGATCCCTGGGATTTCTGAAAATCCCAGGGATCTTTTTGCTTATGCTTACTTCAACTGAATTCTTGGGTCAATCCAGGCGTAGGCTAAATCCACGGCGAGATTGACTAAAACAAACGCGATCGCCACCGCCATCACGCCCCCCTGGACCACCGGATAATCCCGTGCCAGAATGCCATCATAGATCCAGGCCCCTACACCGGGCCATGCAAAAATCGTTTCCGTAAGAATGGCTCCGCCCAGCAAAGTGCCAAATTGCAGCCCCGCGATGGTGATGATCGGCAAGAGCGCATTTTTCAAGGCATGGTAAGCGATAACCCAAAACTCGGGTAATCCTTTAGCGCGGGCCGTGCGGACATAGTCTTGGGATAAGGTTTCGAGCAGGGCGCTGCGGGTAATGCGGGCCAGAATAGCTAGAGGAATTGTGCTGAGGGTGGCCGCAGGTAGGATTAGATGTCGTAAGACATCGCCACACAGCGGCAGGTTGGCTTGTAGTAGGGTATCCAGCAGATAAAAGCCGGTTCGAGGCTGCAGATGGAATCCCCCATCGATACTAATTCGTCCACTGGCCGGAAGCCAGTGCAAATTGACTGCAAAGAGGTAAATCAGCAGCAGGCCCAACCAGTACACCGGCAAAGAGACACCGAGTAATGACCCCGTCATGATGCCTTGATCCAGCCAGCTATTTTTGCGGATGGCGGCCAGGATGCCGCTGGGAATTCCCAGGCATAGGGCGATCGCCATGGCCCCCAGCGCCAATTCTACCGTAGCGGGAAATCGCACCTGCAACTCTTGGAGCACAGGCACTCCACTGAGAATGCTTTTACCCAAATCACCCCGGATCAACTGCATTAGGAAATGCCAATACTGCAGCGGTAGGGGCTGATTCAGGCCCAATTGCTGCTGCAGCGCCAGCACCTGTTCCGGCGTTGCCCGTTCCCCTAATAGGATGAGTGCCGGATCGCCCGGAATCAAATGCAGTAGCGTGAAGACTAAAAGAGTGATGCCCAGCAGAACGGGAATCAATCCAAGTAAACGGTTTGTGACGTAACGCCCCACAAATCCTAGCTCCTCGTGATCTGCGGTTATTATGGTTCAGGTTAGCGTGGATAATGCGGCATGGGAAGAGTAGTGGCACTGACAGCCCTTTCGACAATGGTCCTCGCGGGGGTTTTGAGCGGGTTGGGCCTGACGCCGAGCATGCTCTCGATGCCGATGCGAGCTGCGGTGCCCGTGGGCAGTTCCCCATCTGACATTTCAGTTACCCCTCGGCCTGATTTAAGGCTACAGGTTCCCTTGGATTCGCTGCCTGCTGTCTCGTCATTCTCGCCACTGCGAGACAGGATCTCAGCGATTCCCGCCCCCGCCGGGGGATGGGCCGATGCCGATCGCTTCCAACGCATCATGCACCAAGTGCAACCTTTGGCCCAGCGACCCCTCGCAGATGTGATGCAGGCGATCGCAGAGGAGCTTTTGGGCAGTCGCTATCGGGAACAGTTGCTCGATCAGACAGAGTCGGAAACCCTGATCATGACACTCACCGAATTTGACTGTGTCTTGTTTGTGGAAACGGTGCTGGCTCTCTCGCGGGGTGTCGTTGCCCGGGACTATACCCAGGCTACCTTTGCGGCCCATCTAGAAGATCAGCGCTATCGCCATGGCAAATTACAGAACTATTGCAGTCGCTTACACTACTGGTCAGAGTGGATTGCTGACAATCAAGCCCGAGGTACGGTCCAGAATATTACTACCGCTTTAGGCGGGGAACCCTTGCCCAAAACGCTAAATTTCATTAGTCGCCATCGGCAGCTCTATCCCAAGCTAGTGCAGGATGACGCGATGTTTGCCTGCGTGCAGCAGATGGAAGCCGACCTGAAAAATCTAAGTATTGACTATATTCCCACCCAAAAAATTGCGGCAATTTATCCCCAACTTCGACCCGGGGATATCGTGGCGATCGCCACCAACATCCCGGGCTTAGATGTGACCCATACGGGGCTAGCCTATCGTCGAGCTAATGGCAAATTCGGTTTAATCCATGCCTCCCCAATTGGGGCTGTAGTCGTCGCACCTGATTTGCAAGCCTATACCCAACGGGTGGAAAGGTCAGTTGGTATTATTGTGGCCCGTCCGGTGGATCGACGGTAGATTACCGTCTGATAAATTATCGTCCGATAAATTACCGTCCAAAGCTACAACTGATTGACGCTGGATGGTGCATGCTTTAATTGGTGCAAATGCTCGAAGACGCTCTTGTCACCAATATCGGGCGGGATGGGCTGAATGACTTTGCGAATGGCAAAAATCATAAAAAATACTGCCCAGGTGACCAATAATCCCTGCTCCACCGATGGCGGAAGTCCGTGGAGCAAATGGCCTAGCAGCAATAGCGGCACAACCGGCGTTAGCACCTTGGTTTCTATCCGATTAAAACAGAATCCTTCTTTAAAGAAAATTCCAGTCAGGGCCGCAAAGGTAAAGCCAATCCCCAAAATGTACCCGGGTTGGGTGTACACCGTCAGCGCCAACGGTTCTGGAAAGGTATGGCTCACCCAAATTGCCGCGATCGCCCCCACGATCCAAAATCCCTGCAACACGCGATGCAACAACTCAAGATAAATGTGAATCGTCACTAAACTGACACCCAAAGCTAAGCAGAAAATGGAATAAAGCGGAGTGATGCTGCTCAAAATCACGGGATTGTCGCCTTGCCATAGCACTAGCCCCGTGGCGATCGCAAAGCAAAGCGCCGCCGTCATTAATCCTGCCCGATAAATCACGACGCTTCGGCGATCATCCTTGGTAATCGTAAAATCGCCAAATTGCCCGGCGTACACTATCGGTTCCCTAGCTGGGGCTATCTGAGCCTGAGACATGACCATTCCCTCCTATTGCGGTTGCGTGTGTCATCTATCTTCTACGGGCGTTCTGCGGGCGTTCTGTGGGCGTTCTGCGGGATGCTCTGAGTCTCTTTATTTTTGCACAACTTATTTTTGTACAACCACCCGAACTTCATCTCCCACGGCTAGAGCTAAGCGATCGCAGGCTCTGCCGCCATTGACCGCCACCTCTACCCAGCCATGGCTGCCCACCAAGGCTAACAAATCCCCCGGACTTGCCTCACTATAGGTCAGTCCGCTCAAAATCGTGCGCTGGCCGACCCTCACCGACCATTGCCGAGCCTGCACCGCATCTCCGGAAATCGTGGTGATCCCATTACCAAAGTGATCAATCGCCTGGATATACCCCGTCAGCCAACCGGGGCGATCGCCGCTCGGCTTCGACAGGACGGGATTTGCCATCTGGAGTTTGACAAGCGATGGCACCGCGATTTCTGGCCCCAATGCCCGCCAGGGGACGCCACTGGCCAAATGTGCCGCAACCGGCGCAAAAATGTCCCGCCCGTGGAATGTGCGGCTCGGTGTCGGGGCGCGCCAATATTGAGCTTGTGTCAACTCTACTGCCCCCAGCACCGCCTGCGTATCGACTACACCGCTGAATAGACCATTATCGGGACCGACTAAAAACCCCAGGGGCTGTGCAGAGTCAGATCCCAGGGCCACGGCGATCGCCCGCCGTTGACTGCCCACGCCAGGATCAACCACCGCTATATGCACCGTCCCCGCCGGGAAATGGGGATAGGCTTGCATGAGTGCAAAGCGCGCCAGGGCAATGTTTTGAGGTGGAATATGATGGGTCAGATCAACTACATGCACCGTCGGATTCACTTGAGCAATGACCCCTTTCAGGATCCCCACGTAGGGATCGCTCAGGCCAAAATCGCTGAGCAGCGTGATGATTCTGGGGGCTGTCATAGGGCGGCTTCCACGTCATCCGCTCGGGTCGGCAAGGCGGCACTCAGCACCTCTGCGCCCTGTGCAGTCACGAGCACGTCATTCTCAATCCGGATCCCCCGCACATCCGAGAACTCCGCTAATCTTTCCCAGTTCACTACCGCGTTATAGCGGGCGCGTCGTGCTGGATCGTTCAGGATGGCGGGCACTTGGTAAAATCCCGGTTCAATCGTAACAACCATGCCCGCTTGCAGAGGACGATGCAGTCGCAGATAGCCCAGACCAAAGCGATCGCTTCGAGCACGCCCCGTTGCATACCCCGCCAAATCTCCCAAATCCTCCATATCATGCACATCTAACCCGAGGAGATGCCCAATCCCATGGGGAAAAAACAGTGCATGGGCGTCCATCGCCACCAAATCACTGGCATTACCCCGTAAAATGCCCAGGTCTACCAATCCCTCGGCTAAAACCTGGGCCGCTAACAGGTGAATATCGCGATATTCCACTCCCGGATGGATCGCGGCAATACAGGCATCATGGGCTGCGAGCACTATGTCATAGATATCCCGTTGGGTGGTCGAAAACTTGCCCCCCACAGGCCACGTTCGCGTAATATCCGATGCCCAACCTGTGGCGGTTTCGGCTCCGACATCCGCCAGTAATAAATCCTGGGGATGAATAGAATGGTGGTACTCCTGGTTATGCAGGACTTCACCCTGCACTGTCACAATGCTGCCATAGGCACAGGTCATGCCATTGGCAATAATCACACTTTCCATAGCAGCACGCACCTGTGATTCCCGTTGTGCTGTGCGGGTTGCTGTCATCCCAGACTGGTGGGCGGCAATGCTCACGGCGATCGCCGCCCGAATTTCCTGCAAGGCTAGTTCGTCATGAATCAGCCTTAAATCGACGATTGCTTTGACTAACGCGAGATCGATATCGGAGTGGATGCCCGAGTTGATGTTTTGCAATTGGGTAGTGTCTGACCCGGGTCGCCGTAACAGACTGGATTGTAGCTGGCGCGTTGGGAGGTCGGGGGCGGCGATAGTTGCGGTGCCCTCAGCCCAGTGAGATAACTCTGCCAGGGGATATACGGCATCGGCCCCGATCGCCTCCGCGATCGCGTCCGGCGTGGGCCCGATCCCATGCCAGAGTGCACTGGCGGGACTTGCAGCATCCAGAAACAAGTGCATTTTGCCGGCATCCAGGCGAATGACGGCATTTTCGAGGGGTTGTCCAGCAAAGTAGAGAAAGTGACTGCTGGCGCGAAAAGGATAGGTATTGGCCGGGAAATTGCGTCCACAACTCTGACCTGCCCACAGTAGGACGGGAAAAGGAACCAATTCCGCCAACCGCTGACGGCGCAATTTTAGGACAGGGGCGATCGCAGGGCTCAGGGTAGACATAATGCACGCTACGTAAAGTTGGACATCTGGAAGACATCTGGATTCTGTCATGGTTCTCAGTGATCTTGAAAGCGCGATCGGGACGGGTGATTGGGAAGGTGTGAGTGCTAAACCCATCCGCATCTGTCGGTTTACCGCCCCAGTTACCCGGCAGAAAGCCGTGACCGCTATCGGTAACTACCCTTCTCCCTTACGGTTTACCTCAATGCGATTCCTCCAGAAGTTCCCTACATTAGATTCATGAAACAAAGGCGATTCAAGACATCTCAATCGATCTTAGAAACGCCCTTTTTCAAGTACATCACAAGCACAGGCTTGTCCTAAATCGCAACTTCCCAAGACGCTTATGCGGCGATCTACTCGTATTTCTCCTCAGCTTCGTGTCCGAAACATCGCAAATTATCAATCAAATTCTGGAGGTCATCCCATGACTATTATTCGTTGGCAACCGTGGCAAGAAGTGGAAGCACTGCGGCGACAATTTGACCAAATGTTTGAAGAGTTTGCCCCTGCTAGTCGCGATGGTCTACTCACATCCGTCAATCGCGCTGTCCGCACCCCTGCCGTTGAGCTGAAGACCACCGACACTGACGTGATTCTACGGGCAGAAGTTCCTGGCATCGCGGCCAAGGATCTGAATGTTGAAGTCACCCGTGAGGCCGTGGCCATTTCCGGTGAATTCCGGGCGGAAACCCAGGCCGAAGACCATGCCTTCTACCGCTCTGAGTTCCGCTATGGCAACTTCCGCCGCATTATTCCCCTGCCGGTCGAAGTGCAAAACGACGCTGTAAAGGCGGAATTCAAAGACGGTATCCTGACGCTGCTTCTGCCTAAGCTGAACGAGGCCAAGTCACAGGTGGTCAAAGTCAACTTGGGCGGTGAGACGTCTCCTGCAGAGGGTTCTCCCTAGATCTTGGGACTACGGCGATAGGGCGGGATTCCGGTCAAGAGTAGCGGATACCTGGCCAGAAGGATGAAAGGGGAGCAAAGGGAGCGGCGTTGGACGCGACCGTGCGATCGCGGCGCGGATTTTTCCCTCCCCCTTTCTCCTCCTGCCCGTCCTAACCGCCCCCTGCTGGTTCGGTAAATACCCCTTCATCAGAAGCCCCAACGGAGATCACTATAGAGACAGTAACAGGGCAAACTCCGCTACTTCTGTCTGCTGCGGAAATCAGTGGAAATCATCAGTGAAAACATCTGGCTCGGCTATGGGTTGGCCCCCGGCGCACAGCTCGGGTACATGCCTCTAGCTCGTGACTTCGGTCATCGCTTTGGCGGGTGACTCCGGCGGAAAAGCACTCAAATTGGCGTTCAGCCACTCCTCCCATATTTTTGATTTGTATTGAATGGAGTTCAAGCACTCATGGCAAAAGTTGTCGGTATCGATTTAGGAACTACAAACTCCTGTGTGGCGGTGATGGAGGGGGGCAAGCCCACTGTAATCGCTAATGCAGAAGGTTTTCGGACGACCCCATCGGTGGTGGCGTTTGCGAAGAATGGCGATCGCCTCGTGGGGCAAATTGCCAAGCGCCAGTCCGTCATGAACCCGGAGAACACCTTTTACTCGGTGAAGCGGTTTATCGGTCGCCGTTTTGACGAAATCACCCACGAGGCCACGGAAGTCTCCTATAAGGTGATGAACAAAGGCGGCAGCGTCAAGCTGGACTGTCCCGCCCAGACTAAAGAATTTGCCCCGGAAGAAATTTCGGCCCAGGTGCTGCGCAAGTTGAAGGAAGATGCCAGCAAATATTTAGGCGAAGACGTTACCCAAGCGGTGATCACCGTTCCGGCTTACTTCAACGACTCTCAGCGCCAAGCGACCAAGGATGCAGGTAAGATCGCCGGGTTAGAAGTGTTGCGGATCATCAACGAGCCGACGGCGGCCTCGCTGGCCTATGGGTTGGACAAAAAGAGCAACGAAACCATCCTGGTGTTTGACTTGGGCGGCGGTACCTTTGATGTGTCCATCCTGGAAGTGGGTGACGGCGTGTTTGAAGTGCTGGCCACCTCTGGTGACACCCACTTGGGTGGGGATGACTTTGACAAAAAGATCGTGGACTTTTTGGCTGAGGAATTCCGCAGAGCTGAAGGAATTGACCTGCGCAAGGACAAGCAAGCCCTGCAACGGCTAACGGAAGCGGCGGAAAAAGCCAAGATTGAGCTGTCCAGTGTTACTCAGGCGGAAATTAATCTGCCGTTTATCACAGCGACGCAGGATGGCCCTAAGCACTTAGACACCACACTGACCCGCCAGAAGTTTGAAGAACTCTGCGCTGACTTGATTGATCGCTGCCGCATCCCCGTGGAAAACGCCCTGCGCGATTCCAAGTTGGACAAGAGCGCCATTGATGAGGTGGTCCTCGTGGGCGGTTCTACCCGGATTCCTGCCGTGCAAGATGTGGTCAAGCGCGTTCTGGGCAAGGATCCTAACCAAACCGTAAACCCCGACGAAGTGGTGGCCGTGGGTGCCGCTGTCCAAGCCGGTGTGTTGGCCGGTGAAGTCAAAGACATCCTGCTGCTGGACGTTACTCCCCTATCCTTGGGTGTGGAAACCCTGGGTGGCGTGATGACCAAGATCATTCCGCGCAACACCACCGTGCCCACCAAGAAGTCGGAAGTCTTCTCGACCGCTGTAGATGGGCAGAGCAATGTGGAAATCCACATCCTGCAAGGGGAGCGGGAAATGGCCAACGACAACAAGGATTTAGGCGTTTTCCGTCTGGATGGGATTCCCTCGGCTCCTCGGGGTGTGCCTCAAATCGAAGTCACCTTTGACATTGACGCCAACGGTATCCTAACGGTTTACGCCAAGGATAAAGGCACGGGCAAGGAACAGTCCATCAGCATTACTGGGGCGTCCACCCTGCCCAAGGATGATGTGGAGCGGATGGTTCGCGAGGCTGAAATGAATGCGTCTACCGACAAGGAACGGCGTGAGAAAATTGACCTGAAGAACCAAGCCGATTCGTTGGCCTACCAAGCTGAGAAGCAAATGGCGGACTTGGGCGATAAGGTGCCTGCTGCTGAAAAGACCAAGGTGGAAGGACTGGTGAAGGATCTAAAGGATGCGATCGCTCAAGAAAACTTTGATAGCATCAAATCCCTCACCACAGATCTGCAACAGGCACTGTATGCCATTAGCAGCAATCTGTATCAGCAGTCTGGCGGTGAGGCTCCTCCTACGGGTGATGAGCCGGGTCCAGGGCCTTCGGCTTCCACGGGGGGCGGCGATGATGTGATCGACGCTGACTTTACCGAAACGAAGTAGACGTTCACAAACCGTAGACTTTTACAAAAAGGTCGCGTGTCGCAGATTAAAAAGCAGCCAATATCTTTAAGATATCGGCTGCTTTTTAGCATTTCAGGGTTTGGCGTATAAGGTTTGGCGTAGTAGGGGTGAATTGCGCAAGCAATAGCGAGGCTGCTGCCTTGCAGGACGGGGAGTTGGCGTGACACTGCCGATCTATTGGGCATGAAAAATTTATTGGGCGCGAAGGGGGGTGAACTGTCCCCCCAGTCCTTCGACGATCGCGCGGGTATTGGCGACGAGCATGTGT
>CAVYAN010000084.1:0-43202 GCA_963766075.1 uncultured cyanobacterium
ATATTCTGGAGAATTCATCCAATCTCTAGCTCAAAGCGAAGCTGGAATGGTATAGTGTCAGATATGCACGGCGAGCGTAGCCAAGTGGTTAAGGCAGTGGTTTGTGGTACCACCATTCGTGGGTTCGAGTCCCATCGTTCGCCCTTCAATTCAGAATATACCTTACGCATTATTGTCTTTGCGGCTAGAAGCGTTGGCCAAAGCCAAACTGCAATCGGTTTTCGCCTTGATCATTAAATCCCCAGTCTGCTCGGATAATACCGATCGGGGAATTAATCCGTAGTCCGGCCCCGACACCAAAGCCCATACCCGGTTTGTTGCGGACGCCGCCGGGTTCTCCTAAAACACTATCGCTGGATCCCAGATCGGAGCCAATGTCTGCAAACAGGGCCGCTCCTAGGAATTTATAGACAGGGAATCGATATTCGGCGGAAGCCAAGACATAGCTGCGACTCGTGGCGATATCGCCTGTTTCGTAGCCGCGAATGGAATTGGCACCGCCCAGTACATAGGCGTTATAGGGAGGCAAATCGCCAAGGGTTGTTCCGCCTTGAATGTTGAAGGCCAGGACTTCCGGGAGAGAGGAGGTGCTCACTTTGCCTTTGGGATTGATCCAATTGACGGGCAAGTATTCGGCGTAGTTGGCTTGCAGGCGGTTGCCCAGAATGCTGCCGCGCCCAATGGGGATGAATTGTTCGGTGCTGAGGGTCAGGATGGAGCCTTGGCTGGGGTTGCTGAAGTTATTACGCAGGTCGCGGGTGGCGGTGAAGGAGAGGGTCGTCAGATCATCAATGCCTTTGCCGCTGAAGGTGAGGGGTAAGCCGTCAGCGGTGGTGCGACTGATGTTGCCGTTGCGATCGCGCAAACTGACGTTAGTGTAGTTCAACCCTACGGAGCCCATCCAGCCATCAGCGATAGGGCGATCGAGGGTGATGCCGCCGCCCAGTCGCCGTTCTCGTACCTGTTGCCCATTGGCCAGTCGAAAATCCTCATCAAACACCCGCGACAGCCCTGATCGCCGCACGACATTAGCGCTATAGCCCAGGGTGTCGGGTTGAGTATCGCGGTAGGGACTGACAAAGCGGGCATCAAATTGCACATCGCGACTGCCAATCTGGACATTGCTACCAAATTTTTGGGCCTGTCCGTTGACATTGGCATCCTGGAAATTCACCGAGCCAAAAATCCCCAAGTCTTCGTTGAAGCCGCCGCTCAGATTGACCCCACGGGCCGGGGCTTCCATCAGGTTATAAATCACGGTGGCCCGGTTAGCATCTCCGGCCAGTCGTACATTTGCCCCTTGCAAAATCCCCAGTTCGGAGAGGCGTTTAAGGTCTTGCTGGGCCACATCTTGGCGGAAGATATCCCCTGGTTTAAGCTTGATTTGCTGCTGCACAAAACGGGGTTGGGTGCGGTGGGGAATGGGGTTACCCTGCTCGTCCTGGGGCCGCCCCAGCTTATCGACAAAGCGGACTTGCACATCGCCCACGACCCCTTCTGCGACGTTCAGGGTGACGAGGCCGGTGCGATCGGGCTCTAGGGATAGTACTCGGGCGAGGGTATATCCATTTTCGGCGTACCACTGGTTGATGCGACGGACAGCTTGGGTGAGTGCCGTGGGGCTCACGGGTGCGCCCAGTTGCGGCTGGAATAGGGCGATGGCGACTTCGGGCGTAAGGACTTGGGCGTTGTTTAGGCGCAGCGATCGCACCACCATCGGCTCCAGTTGAAACAGCACGCTCAGTCCGGCGGCATTGGCGCTACTGCTAACCCGGACATTGGTGAAGAGGCCCGTATCCAAGAGTTTGGCGACGTCATCCCGCAGTTGAGCCGCACTGGTTTCGCCGCCAGGTAGGGTTTTAATCGTGGTCAGTACCACTTTTTGCAACTCGGTATCCACGCCTGTGATTTGTACGTCCGTTGCCGTTACTGCCAAGTCCGGTGCTTGCACCGTAGACGGAACCAGGGGCGTCGATGGTAGGGTACTGCGGGATGGCTCTGGACGTTGGCTGCCGGGGGCACTCAGGGGCGGGACACTTACGGGGGAGAGAGCGGGGGCTGGGTTATCTATTGGGGGGAGTGGCGGGGAGACAGGAGGCTCTACCGAAAACTGCTGAACCACGACGGTCTCGGGCGGGGCGATGGGGTCCGTGGGTAGTTCATCATTGACTGGCACCACAATATCCTGAGCGCTAGGCGACGGAGCCGTCTGCGCTGGGGAGTCAGGGGATAGAGCCGGGGCGGCGTTGGCCGGGATGATATCTCCACCCGCAACCACGGCTAGGGTGAAGAGTGCCAATGTGGGAGGACGCAGTATAGACATAGGGCAAAACAGTCCCGCCATCCGGGAGAAGAGAAGCAACGATGGAGTCCGGCGACGCGGTGCGGTTTGCACAGAAGCCATTTGCGCAAGAGCTATGGGCACAATCAGTCTCGGCAGAATGGGGGTGGGGTTCTCAGGGAGAGGACCCATTTTGCCCTTTTATTCTGCACGGACTTCTGGCGATCGCCGCGTTTTTTCAAAGCATCACAATTTCTGGACCGCACCCTGCCCTTTTGTCGGCC
The DNA here is from genome assembly GCA_963766075.1 of uncultured cyanobacterium. GTDB lineage: Bacteria > Cyanobacteriota > Cyanobacteriia > Leptolyngbyales > Leptolyngbyaceae > CAVYAN01. Next base: position 2,566 of record CAVYAN010000084.1, read on the forward strand.
TGTCGGGCGCGGTCCCTAGGGAGATTGACTGTAGACTCCACCGCACTTGTTCCCCGAAAAGTTGGAAACGGCTATCGCCGGGTGATGTGCTTGTCTCTTTTGCTTGTCTCTTAATTATTTTCTGGATTATTTGCTGGTTTCCAATGGCATTTTGACACTGCTATTCATGCCGGGAACCCGAAAGAAATCCAGAGGATCGATCGGCGCTGATGTTTTTCCAGATGTACTCAGTTTCGACAGAATGCCTGAGGTCGGTGCATTCGTCGGGGTTTGTAGCGAGTCGGCCACTTGGTTGAGCTGGGCGGTGCGATCGACGGGTTTGGCCTCCATTGACCTAATTCCAGCGGGCTGAGTGTTGAGAAAAACGGCCCCTTGCGATGGCGGGACAGGCGGGGTTTGAGCGTGAACACGTGCTGTCATCAGCATGGCTCCAGTCAAGATGGCTCCAGTCAAGATGGTCCCAGTTAGCGTACCCGTAGCTCCAGCAGTCAGACGATTGAACATAATCAGGTCTCCTTAAAGGTCTGCTTGAAAAAAGGTCTGCTTGAAACAGGGTTGACGTAAAGCGAAAAAAACTAGCATTCAGCGCAAATCGTATTTAATCTAAACAGTGCTTAACCCTAAACCGTGCCTTACCGGGGGCAATGGGTGGCAGCTTTAGGCAGTGGCACACTCCCAGTAGGGAAGCACTCCCAGGCCGTCGCGATTGACATCTCCCCAGTCCAAACGCACGGCCACCCCGATACACCGTACTCCGATACAATAAGCACTGATTCAACATTCGTTCTCTGCCCTTGTGCCTATGTCTGTTCTGTCCTCTGCCCCTTTTTCGGCTGAAGAAATTGCCTCCGAGGGCATCAAACCCGACGAATACTTAGACATTGTGCAGCGCCTTGGTCGTCATCCCAATAAAGCGGAACTGGGCATGTTTGGCGTGATGTGGTCAGAGCATTGCTGCTATAAGAACTCGCGGCCTTTGCTGAAGCAGTTTCCCACCGAGGGGCCGCGCATTCTGGTGGGGCCGGGGGAAAATGCAGGCGTGGTAGACCTGGGGAATGGGTTACACCTGGCCTTCAAAATTGAATCTCACAATCATCCATCTGCAGTGGAACCGTTTCAGGGGGCTGCGACCGGGGTGGGGGGGATTTTGCGGGATATTTTTACCATGGGGGCCCGCCCGATCGCCATCCTCAATTCTCTGCGCTTTGGCGATTTAGCCGATGCCCGCACCCGTCGCCTGTTTACCGGGGTTGTTGCGGGCATTGCCCACTACGGCAATTGTGTCGGAGTGCCCACCATTGGGGGTGAAGTTTATTTCAACCCTGCCTATTCTGGCAATCCTCTGGTCAATGCTATGGCCATGGGACTGATGGAAACCACAGAAATAGTTAAATCTGGTGCCAAGGGCATTGGCAATCCGGTGCTCTACGTGGGGTCTACCACGGGCCGGGATGGCATGGGGGGGGCTAGCTTTGCCAGTGCGGAACTGAGTGCAGCCTCCATGGACGATCGCCCCGCCGTTCAAGTCGGGGATCCTTTCCTAGAAAAATCCCTGATCGAAGCCTGTCTGGAAGCTTTCAAAACCGGGGCAGTGGTGGCCGCTCAAGATATGGGAGCCGCGGGGATTACCTGTTCCACTGCGGAAATGGCCGCCAAGGGGGGCGTTGGCATTGAGCTAGACCTGGATAAGATCCCCGTCCGGGAAACAGGCATGGTGCCCTACGAGTACCTGTTGTCTGAGTCCCAGGAGCGCATGCTGTTTGTCGCCCAAGCGGGTCGTGAGCAAGAGCTAATTGACATTTTCCACCGTTGGGGTCTGCATGCGGTGGTTGCGGGCGCTGTAATTGAACAACCCGTGGCCCGGATTTTGTTTCAAGGGGCGATCGCCGCTGAAATTCCCTCCACGGCCCTTGCCGATAACACGCCGATCTACCATCACCCGCTGCTGGCCGAGGCCCCAGCCTATGCCCAGCAAGCGTGGGCCTGGTCTGCTGCCCAATTGCCAGACTGCACGGCAGCAGGCGTTTCGGTTGGCGGGATATTCCGTCCTTGGAATGATATTTTGCTTCACCTGCTGGACACCCCTACGATCGCGTCCAAACGCTGGGTTTACCGCCAGTATGATCATCAAGTGCAAAACAACACGGTGATGCTTCCCGGCGGGGCCGATGCCGCCATCATTCGCATCCGTCCGAGCCAGCAGAGCGCGACGGCCACGGCCACGAATCTCAAAACGGGCGTTGCTGCCACCGTTGACTGCAATGCGCGCTACGTTTATCTCAACCCCTATGAAGGGGCAAAGGCCACCGTGGCCGAGGCTGCCCGCAACCTCAGTTGTGTGGGAGCCGAACCCCTGGCCGTGACCGACAACTTAAACTTTGGTAGTCCAGAAAATCCGATTGGCTATTGGCAATTGGCAGAAGCCTGTCGGGGCCTGGCAGAAGCCTGTGCTGCCTTTCAAACTCCCGTCACGGGGGGAATGTTTCCCTATATAACGAAACATTGGATAGCGAAGGCAAGCCCCAGCCGATTTATCCCACTCCGGTTGTTGGGATGGTGGGCTTAGTTAGCAATTTAGATCAGGTTTGTGGCCAGGGTTGGCAAGGTGCAGGCGATCGCATCTACCTCCTGGGTGCCCGAGTAGACGAAGCCATCGAACCTCTCGTTACCCTGGGTGGGTCTGAGTATCTGGCAGAAGTGCATGGGGTCATCGCCGGACAGCCTCCCCAGGTAGACTTTGCGCTAGAACGGCGGGTGCAAGCCGCCTGTCGGGAGGGCATTCGCCACGGCTGGGTGCGGTCTGCCCATGACTGTGCCGAGGGCGGATTGGCGATCGCCCTGGCTGAATCCTGCATCACTGGTCAAATGGGCGCAGAGATCACCCTACCCGCGATCCCCCACCGCTGGGATCACGTCTTATTTGCCGAGGGTGGGGCCAGGATTGTTGTTTCTGTTGCAGCCCAGCACTGCACTGCCTGGGAGGATTACCTTCAGCAGGCCCTGCCGGAAAACTGGCAGCCTCTGGGAACTGTCAGTGGTGAAAATATGGATCTGACGATTGCGAGTGAGAATTTGCAGAGGATCAGTGCTTCCCTGGCTGATATGGGCGATCGCTGGTACACCGCGATCGAACGCCGTCTAGCGGCTGACTAGGCCGCTAGACGGCGCTGAATCAATCGTTTCTGCGGCAGTGGCCACGCGCTATCGACATGGCGGCATCGGCATTAACCCAGAGCACGGCACGCTGGACTCAACGCGTTACGATGGAAGAGTGCAAGTTGATGAGAAGATTAAGAGAAATTAAAATTTGCCTTTAGTTTGGCGATTTAAATCATCGACTCAATGGTCATTTTGCTGAATCTACCTTGGACCAGGAGCCACACCGAAGCATGATGCTCGAATCTCTTTCCGCCGACGTTTCTGCTGCCCGCTCTGCTGCTGCTGCGGGGGAGTCTGCCGCCCAGGAGTCTGTTCCTGCTGTAGAGGCTGCCATTGATCCGGATGGGGCATCCGATAAGCCCGAAGAAGCCTGTGGGGTTTTTGGCGTCTATGCCCCCACGGAAGACGTGGCTAGGCTTACCTATTTTGGCCTGTTTGCCCTCCAGCATCGGGGACAAGAGTCGGCGGGGATTGCCACGTTTGATGGCGATCGGGTTCATCTGCACAAGGACATGGGATTGGTCTCCCACGTTTTTAACGAAACAATCTTGAACCAATTGCCGGGGACTCTGGCGGTTGGGCATACGCGCTATTCCACCACCGGATCGAGCCGGGTGGTGAACGCACAGCCCGCTCTTGTGGAAACCCGTTTGGGTAAATTGGCGCTGGCGCACAATGGCAATCTCGTGAATACCCCCACCTTCCGCGAATCCTTGCAGAAGGAATACAATGCCACCTTTGTGACCACGACCGATTCTGAAGCGATCGCCGTGGCCATTCGGGAAGAAATTGATGCGGGCAAAGGTTGGTTAGACGGCGCGATCGCTGCTTTCCACCGCTGTCAAGGCGCATTCAGCCTCGTTATTGGCACCCCAAATGGCATCATGGGCACTCGCGATCCCAACGGCATTCGCCCGCTGGTCATTGGCACACTACCCCAAAACCACCCCGACGATCCCCTCCGCTATGCCTTGGCCTCGGAAACCTGTGCTCTCGATATCATTGGGGCAGATTACCTGCGGGAAGTGAAACCGGGGGAGCTGGTGTGGATTACAGAAACGGGATTGGAATCGATTCAGTGGTCTGACCACGTGCAGCCCAAACTCTGCATCTTTGAAATGATCTATTTTGCCCGCCCTGATAGCCTCATGGATGATGAAACCCTCTACACTTACCGCATGCGGATTGGGCGGCGGTTAGCCACGGAATCTCCCGCTGAGGTGGATTTGGTGATTGCGGTGCCCGACTCAGGCGTTCCAGCGGCGATCGGCTTTTCCCAAACCTCGGGTATTCCCTACGCCGAAGGACTGATTAAAAACCGCTACGTGGGTCGCACCTTTATTCAACCCACCCAAACTATGCGCGAATCCGGCATCCGCATGAAGCTCAATCCCCTCAAGGATGTTCTGGAAGGCAAGCGCATCGTGATTGTTGACGACTCCATTGTCCGGGGCACCACCAGTCGCAAAATTGTCAAAGCCCTACGCGATGCGGGTGCCACGGAAGTCCATATGCGAATTTCCTCCCCTCCGGTTACGCACCCTTGTTTCTACGGTATTGATACGGATAACCAAGACCAGCTGATTGCCGCCACCAAGAGTGTTGCCGAAATTGCTGCGCAAATCGGCGTTGACTCTCTCAGTTACCTCAGTTGGGAGGGAATGCTGGCAGAAACCCACAACCATGACAATCACTTTTGCTCAGCCTGTTTTACAGGGGACTATCCTGTGGAAGTGCCGGAGCTGGTCAAACGCTCAAAGCTGATGTTAGAAAAGATGGCGCGTTAAGCTGCGCGTGTGGTTCGACTCCGCTCAGGACGCAATCCTTTGCTGACTTGGGCGGGCGACTTTGCAGGCTGAGCCAGCGGGCCTGTGAGGGATTTGGTGATGGGGCCGTTTTTTTAGAAATTGCCCTAGCTTTGGTGAATATTCAGCACCCGAAAGCCCATCGTGCACTGGTACTGATCCGGCTGTTGTTCCGTGGGTTTGCCCAGGGCTTTGCCACAGCGGAGATGGTCTTCGCTCCATCGGGGTTGACCGCCTTGATCTGCCAGGAGGCAGTTCTGACAAACGATACGGGGGGTAATTAGTTGATCGTCAAGGATCATGACCAGCATCTAGCACCTCCAGGGAACTGATAACTCAATTCGGACCGGAATCTTGAAGCGAGGGGGAACTGCTTTGAAGCGATTGAAAATTTCGATGTTGCTCTGGGCTTGAGTACTTGCATTCTAAATGAAGATGCGTTAGAGCGGGGATCGGTTGGTACACACCTTAATATGCCCCACTGTGTGAAAGTCGTATCGCGAATCACGAAGCGGTTGTTCCACGAAGCGTTTTTTTGTCGGTTAATTGTTCTTTGTCGGTTAATTCAGGTGTAGGTTAATCGGGGGAGCAGTCGGTGCGATCGCCCATCCCCGCCCAAAGCACGTTATCATAATTACCTTTGAATAAATACCTATTGAAAGCCCCTATTTGTCAGCCCTGTGGCGCAGGTTGTCATGCTGCTCGGCTCGGCATGGAAGCAGGATTTGGCGTGTGCCGAATGTTTAGGGTTAACCGGTCTAGGGTTAACTGGTCTAGAGTTAACTGGCCTAGGGTTAGCTGGCTGAGGGTGAACCGGATTGCTTATGCACTTACGCTTCTGTTGAGGAATTTCTGTGACTCGAAATAATTTAGACCTATTGGCCAATACAGATCCCGCGATCGCTGCCATTATCCAACAGGAGCTCCAGCGTCAGCAGGACCACCTGGAGCTGATCGCCAGTGAAAATTTCACCTCTGCCGCTGTCATGGCTGCCCAGGGATCCGTTCTGACGAACAAGTACGCCGAAGGCTTGCCCGGTAAGCGTTATTACGGGGGCTGCGAATTTGTTGATCAGGCTGAAGATTTGGCGATCGAGCGTGCCAAGGCGCTGTTTGGCGCAGCTCACGCCAACGTTCAACCACACTCCGGTGCCCAAGCCAACTTTGCGGTTTTCCTGACGCTGTTGGAGCCGGGCGACACCATCATGGGCATGGATCTGTCCCATGGTGGACACCTTACCCATGGCTCTCCCGTTAATGTCTCCGGCAAATGGTTCAAAGTCCACCACTATGGGGTTAGCCCAGAAACGGAAGTATTGGACTATGACCACATCCGCGACCTAGCCCTACAACATCGGCCTAAGCTGCTGATTTGTGGCTACTCGGCCTATCCCCGCATCATTGACTTTGCCAAGTTCCGGGCGATCGCCGATGAAGTTGGTGCCTATCTCTTGGCAGACATTGCCCATATCGCCGGACTCGTTGCCACCGGTCACCATCCCAGCCCCATTCCCCACTGCCACGTGGTGACTACCACCACCCACAAAACCCTGCGTGGTCCTCGGGGTGGTTTGATTCTGACCCATGACGCGGAACTGGGTAAAAAGCTGGATAAATCCGTATTCCCCGGTTCGCAAGGTGGCCCTCTAGAGCATGTGATTGCGGCGAAAGCTGTGGCCTTTGGCGAAGCGCTCAAGCCCGAATTCACCACCTACTGTGGACAGGTGATTACCAATGCCCAAGCTATGGCGGCCCAATTGCAGGCCCGTGGTTTCAAATTAGTGTCCAATGGCACGGATAATCACCTGATGCTGGTGGATCTGCAATCCATTGGCATGACGGGCAAGCTTGCTGATCAATTGGTTAGTGGTGTCAATATTACCGCCAACAAAAATACGGTGCCCTTTGATCCCGCATCGCCTTTTGTCACCAGCGGATTGCGCTTGGGTTCTGCCGCCATGACCACTCGCGGTATGGGCACAGCGGAATTTACCGAAATTGGTAACATTATTAGCGATCGCCTGCTGAATCCTGAAGATGAAGCCGTGGCTCAAGACTGCCGCCGTCGCGTCGCAGTGCTCTGCAAGCGCTTTCCGCTCTATCCTCACCTCACCGCGCCAGAGCCGGCGCTGGTATAGAGGATTTGGCTCGATGAGAATGCCGTAAACCGAAAGGGCGTCTAAACCGCCCTTTTTTTGGGCCTTTACCCAATTCATCAGGATTTTGCAGATCTTGCCCGAAAAGTAAAATACAAGGCGTGGGCGCTCTGGCCAAAGACGGCCATAAGAGACGGCCATAATAGGCAGAATTTTCATTCTGGAGCTTGTCAAGGGGACTGGTCGCCCGTTCAATAACTTAAAATTCAGCTAAAATCCAGCAAAGCCCGCCTCAATTAACATTTCTTTGCTGAGTAACATCAGAAATATAGTAGACTCTGCCTCATACCCACCCCTATCCCTACAACGTCGGATGCCAATACATCTGTACCATCTCATTGCATTTCTCGCCGCCAACGCCGTTGTGCTCTGGATTACCCCGACGGTGAAAAAAATCGCCATCAAAAGTGGCTATTTTGATAAGCCTGGGGAGCGTAAGGTTCATCGGCGTCCCATGGTGCGGTTGGGCGGTGTAGCCATTTTTGGGGGCACCATGGTCGCTCTCATGTTGGTTTGGTGTTTGGGAGGCTTCGGCATCCAGACCCCTGTTAAGGAAATGGAGGTTTGGGGTGTCATCATCGGCGGATTGGCTTTCTTTTTGATTGGTTTGGCCGATGACCTTTTTGACCTGTCGCCCTTGAGTCGCCTTTTTTTGCAGGTGATTGTGGCTAGCATTGCTTGGAAGTCGGGCGTTCAGATTGATTTTCTGACGATTCCCCAAATGGGTTTAACCGTGCTGCCCGACTGGATTGGCTTGCCCTTGACCGTGATCTGGCTGGTGGGGATGGCCAATGCCATTAACTGGATTGATGGGCTAGACGGTTTGGCGGCCGGTGTGTCGGGTATTGCGGCGTTGGTCATCTTGATTGTGTGCTTGTTCATGAAGCAGCCTGCGCCGGCACTAATTGCGGCGGCGATCGCCGGCAGCACCCTGGGCTTCCTGCGCTACAACTTTAATCCCGCTCAAATCTTTATGGGAGACGGTGGCTCCTACTTCCTGGGTTTTACCCTAGCGGGCGTGAGTGTGATTGGCGTCGTTAAAGGGGTCACCACTGTGGCCTTGACTGTGGCTGTCCTACTGCCCTACGTGATTCTGGCTGTTCCCCTGTTGGATATGTCGGCAGTGATCTTAGCTCGGGTGCGTCGCGGCAAATCTCCTTTCACGGCGGATAAGCGCCACCTCCATCATCGGCTGCTGAATGCGGGCCTGTCTCATCGGTCTACGGTGTTGTTTATTTACGCCCTAACTTTGTGGGTGGGTACGCTGGCCCTTGCTGTCTCGGGCATCCCCAGTGGGGTGGGTTACGCGATCGGGGCAACCCTCTTGCTCAGTTTTACGAGTTGGCAAGTCTGGAAAACCGCGCGCCAGTCCTAACGTTTTCCTTGTGCCAGTCGTGATGGCGATCGCTCCCTTCAGCTCAACCTCTATGGCCCATTCTGCAGAAATTATTTGTGTCGGTACAGAACTGCTGTTGGGCGATATTCTCAACAGCAATGCGCAATTTTTGGCCCAGGAACTGGCCAGCTTGGGTATTCCCCACTATTACCAAACCGTGGTTGGGGATAATCCGGGGCGCATTCAGCAGGCCGTGGCGATCGCCTGCCAACGCCAGCCCGGAAATTTGCTGCTAATCTTTACCGGCGGGTTGGGACCGACGCCGGATGATTTGACCCATGCCACCCTAGCCGACGCCTTTGGGGTGCCTCTGACGGAGCGACCTGAGATTCTGGCCGACTTAGACCATAAATTCGCCGAGCGTGGCCGGACTATGACCGCCAATAATCGCAAACAAGCCTTGCTGCCAGCAGGGGCGACTGTGTTGACGAATTCTAGCGGTACAGCTCCCGGTATTATCTGGCAGCCACGGCCTGAGGTGACCGTGCTGACCTTTCCTGGCGTACCCACAGAAATGCGACGGATGTGGACCGAGGTTGCCGTCCCCTATTTGCGGATAGCGGGCTGGGTAGACCAGCCGATCTACAGCCGCACTCTACGATTTTGGGGAATTTCCGAATCCTCCTTGGCGACTCAGGTTAATTCCTTCTTTGATCTAAAAAATCCGACCGTGGCCCCCTATGCTAACAATGGCGAGGTAAAACTGCGTATTTCCGCGCGGGCCGCGTCGGTCGCTGTCGCCCATGAGCTGATTGCGCCAGTGGAAGCCCAACTTCGGGAAATTGGCGGATTGGACTGTTTTGGGGCTGATAATGATTCCTTGGCCTCTGTTGTGGGGGACTTGCTAGGGGCGAATGCTGCGACCCTAGCCGTGGCAGAATCCTGTACAGGCGGAGGGTTGGGGGAAATGTTGACCGCTGTACCCGGCAGTTCTCGCTACTTTTGGGGGGGTGTGATTGCCTATGACAATACGGTGAAAGCTCGTCTTTTAGGTGTGGATCCCGCTGATTTGGAGGTCTACGGGGCTGTCAGTGGCCAGGTGGCGGAGCAAATGGCGGTGGGGGTGCGCAATCGCCTCGGCACCACTTGGGGCTTGAGCATTACAGGGATTGCCGGACCCGAGGGGGGCACAGCCGAAAAGCCGGTGGGTCTAGTGTACATCGGTTTGGCGGGTCCCCAGGGTGTCACCAGTTTGGCCCAGCGGTTTGGTGGCGGACGCGGGCGTGACTGGGTGCGACGGCTCAGTGCGTGCACTGCCCTCGATCAACTGCGGCGAATATTATTAATTCCTTAATCTTCTCTTTGCCCCTTGGCTCTTCCCTCATAAATTAGTTAGAATCTTAACAACAAAAAGATTTTGGCTCTTAGTTGATTCGTTCGCTAGGATCTGAACCAAGTCTAGTTCGGAAGTTGGAGCGTTTCTCCGGAAGGATAGCACCATTGGCTGAGGTGATTAGACGTGGGACAGATTGAGCAATGGGTCGCTAAGTCGTAACACAAGGAGCTATTTGTCTAATGGACTATCTTGACAAGGTGCTGGAAAAAATCGGGGAATGGGTCCGCCGTTTGATCGATACCCTGCTGGGGCCAGAACCTGAGCCAGAGGCGGAAATGATTCCAGTCCCTGTTCACGATCGCCCACGTCGTTAATTTAGGGTTGCGTTTTGAGCGATCGTCGATTTAAAATTTTGGTTCTCCATGGACCAAATTTGAACCTTCTAGGTAAGCGAGAGCCAGGAATCTATGGTTCATCAACGCTGGATGACATTACGGCTCGGTTAGAAGCAGAAGCCGTTGATCTGGACGCTACGATTTCTACTCTGCAATCAAATCATGAGGGCGTATTAGTGGATGCCATCCATGCTGCCATGGGCGCACAGGATGGCATTTTGATTAATGCGGGGGCCTATACCCATACCAGCGTGGCTCTACGGGATGCTCTAGCCGGTGTCGCCATCCCGACGGTAGAGGTTCACCTGAGTAATATTTATCGAAGAGAAGAATTTCGCCATCATTCTTATATTGCCCCCGTCGCCCTCGGTCAAATTAGTGGCTTTGGTCCAGACAGCTATCGGCTGGGGCTACTGGCGCTGATCCACTATTTGGCTCAGCAACGCGCGTGATTCCGTCAGGCTAGGGACTAGGCGTCTCGGGAGCAAGTTCTGGAAACGATCGCCTTTTGATGCGGTTGATACAGTTAGCAGGGCGTGAATCGTTGCACAGTAGACCGGGCTGCTAAATGCTCGGGCCGGCTAAGTGGTGGATGGGTATGGATACAGGGGTGAATTTGGCCGTAAACGGCACGCTGATGCAGGGACTGGAGTTGAACCCCAATCTGCTGCGGGTGGGGGCTAAGTTTTTGCGGTTGGCCACGACCGAACCTGCCTATCGTCTCTGGTCAATCGGCGATCGCCATCCGGCGATGCAGCGGGTGACGGTGGGTGGAGCGGCGATCGCCCTAGAGGTTTGGGCTGTTCCTGTTGCGGGAGTTAGCCAATTGTTGCTGTGGGAGCCTCCGGGACTGTGCATTGGCAAGGTGCGGCTGGCGGACGGGGAAGAAGTGCTGGGAGTTTTGGGTGAGGCCATCCTGTGTGAAGGACAGCTAGAGATTACGGCCTGGGGCGGGTGGCGGGCCTATATCGAAGATTTACGCAATGGAAAAGACCAGGGGTGAGGGCGATGCCAGAGAACGTGCCAGAGAACAGGCCAGAGATCACGGTTGAGGCATGGGTGGATAGCATGGCGGCCCTTGTGGGCCTGCCGTTATTGCCGGAACACCGACCCGGAGTCGTGGAAAATTTTGAGCGGATTCGGGCGATCGCCCAACGGGTCATGGAGTTTCCACTTTCCGAAGAAATTGAGGCGGGTCCAACCTTTGAGCCGTAGGGCCGACCTAGACCTAACCGCCCAGAAATTGCCTAAATTTTCAGCAAACCGTTACTCATCATCCCCATGGCCTTTTCCTTCCCCGATGCCACCCAGATTGCCCAGAGTGTCCGGGGCCAAGAAGTCACGGCTAAAGAAGTTGTAGCCGCTGCCTTGGCCCAGATTGCTGCCCGCGATGGCACGTTGAATTGCTTTACAGCCGTGCTGGCTGAACAGGCCCTGACGGATGCGGGGGCGGTGGATGCGGCGATCGCTGCGGGCCAGGACCCTGGGCCTTTAGCGGGTGTTCCCTTTGCCGTCAAGGATTTGTTCGATGTGGCTGGTATTCCGACCTTGGCGGGGTCAAAAATCAATGCGGAACGTCCTCCGGCTACCCATGATGCCACATTGGTAATGCGGTTGAAGCAGGCGGGGGCGATCTTGGTGGGGGCCTTGAATATGGATGAATACGCCTACGGATTCACCACCGAAAACGCCCACTATGGTCCCACTCGCAATCCCCATGATGTGAGCCGGATCAGCGGGGGCTCCTCCGGCGGATCTGCCGCTGCGGTGGCAGCGGGGCTGGTGCCGCTGACCTTAGGCTCCGATACGAATGGATCGATTCGGGTACCTGCGTCTCTCTGTGGCATCTTTGGCTTAAAGCCGACCTATGGGCGGCTGTCCCGCGCCCGAACTTACCCGTTCTGCGGTAGTTTTGATCACTTGGGGCCCTTTGGGCGATCGGTGCGGGATGTGGCGCTAACCTTTGATTTGCTTCAGGGGCCCGATGCGTTGGATCCCGTCTGTACCCAACGTCCTGTGGAGGCGACCCTGCCGCAACTGGACCAGGGAATTGCGGGATTGCGGATTGGGGTAGCGGATGGCTATTTTCGGCAGGGGGCGGCGGCAACGGTGCTGGCGGCGGTAGATCAGGTGGCCGACGCCTTGGGTGCAACTCAGCGGATAACGATTCCGGAGGCACAGCGGGCGCGGGCGGCAGCGTTTGTGATTACGGCCTGTGAGGGCAGTAATTTGCATTTGGCCGACTTGAAAGTGCGGCCCCAGGATTTTGATCCAGGGACGCGCGATCGCTTCCTGGCCGGAGCCTTGGTTCCGGCTACGTGGTACATCCAGGCGCAGCGGCTGCGGCGATGGTATCGCGATCGGCTGCGGGAACTGTTCCAGACCGTTGATATTATTCTGGCCCCGGCGACGCCCTGTGCTGCGCCACTGATCGGCCAGACCACTTTGCAACTGGGGGATTTGGAAGTACCGCTCCGCCCCAACTTAGGGCTGTACACGCAGCCTTTGTCCTTCGTGGGAGTGCCCATTATTGCGGTGCCTGTGCAGAGCGCAGGACAGTTGCCCGTGGGTGTACAAGTGATTGGTGCGCCTTACAATGAAGCGCTCATTTTGCGGGTAGCGGCCTTTCTGGAAAAAGAAGGGGTCGTCTCGGCAGATGTTGCAGGGCCGGGGCCGCTGCGCTAATGGCCCCGGGCTTTGTTCCGTGGTTCGCTACTCTAACGTCGGTGGAATGCCCAGCACGGCGCAGGGAAACGCCAGACCCAACTGCTCCACCACCCGGTTTTCCACCGATGTGCAGCCCAGCAGCAGCACACTGGCCGATTCCGCATTCACCACCCGCCGTAATTCCTGGGCGACATTGCCAAACCGCAGGTGGGTCTTGAGGGATCCGCGCCATTCGTCGGCCATTTGTCGGGCCTGCCAGAGAATGCGATCGGCATGATCAAAGTGATCAACGGGCTGATCGACCAGCGGCAGTGGCTCTGTAGCTATCCCAGCTAAATCCATCCCGGCTAAATCCCTATTGGCTAGATCCGGTAAAGCTGCCACGGCACCCAGCCCGCGATTGGTCTCTGGCCACCGCTCTGCCAGATGAAAGGGCTCTAGGGTGGTCGCGCGATCGCCTAGCCATCCCGCTGGTGCGGCATAGGGCAATAGGGGCTCTAGTGCACACTCTGGCGCGCACTCTTGAGCGTACTGTTCCTCTAAATCCACCACGTACACCACCTGCACCGTAACGTGATGGCGTGTGGCTAGGCGGGTTTGATGGGCAATCCACAGGGTCAAATCCAACGCCGTTTGACTGTTGGGTGAGCCATTATAGCCCACCACCAAATTAATTTCGCGTGGCTTTCCCCAGGTTAACCCCGGATTCGGGACACCCGAATCCGGCGGGATGGGTGGCAGCAGCACCATTTGTTTAGACAAATTGCTACGGCCTAAGGCATCTTCAAGACGCGCCAACATGGACAAAATATTCATGAACTAACCTCTCAGGAAATAGGGTTTGCGAGAGAGGTGGGTTGAGGCAACCAGCCTGAACAGGAAGATTTCAGCTTGAAATAGACCTAGAAAAGCTGGTTTAGGAGATACCAATACTGCGATCCATACAGCGATCGCCAATGCTGGGTACTCCTCCCATAGCCGACGGAGTTAGCTGACGGGCGAAGACTGGAAGGTGTCTCTCTCAGCACTCTGAGATTAGCCCCCTAAAAGATGGTTCCTCCGCTGGAACTGCCGACTCCAAAGTACCCTTAGCAGAGCTACTCTGGCCTCAGCGTATTCGCATTAGGCGACCCACAATTGAACGTAATCTAAGCTAGACAACGGAAACATCAAACAACCAAAACCTTACCGTCTCGCGAAAATTGGAGAATCCCTGCCTCACACACGGCTCGCCCCCCTGGGCACTGTCACATCTCCTCACCCAATCTATAGTAACGCACATCCCAAAGTTGCTATTTACAACACCACTGCTGAGAAATCATGACGGGGATGGGGACAAATCACATCGAGAGGGAATCCCCAGCGATGTTCCCCGAAACACTGAACGCCAAACTCTAAAATCCCCAGATTTTCCGCCACTTTTCTATCCGCAGTTTAAGATCAGAAGCATTCAATCCTCGCAGGTGGACTTGGCAGCCTCTGCATACGTAACTGGACCTTTAGGTGTGAACCGTTCTTCGTTGTCTTCAGGGCTGGACTTGCAAAGCCTGTTTCCGTTTGAGCTGGATAGTTTCCAATTGCAGGCGATCGCGGCCCTAGACGCTGGACGTTCCGTTGTCGTCTGTGCGCCCACCGGATCCGGAAAAACCTTAATTGGTGAATACGCCATCCATCGCGCCTTGGCCCATAACAAGCGGGTCTTTTACACCACCCCCCTCAAGGCCCTTTCCAACCAGAAACTGCGAGATTTTCGGGACCAATTTGGTCAGGATGCGGTGGGTCTCCTAACCGGGGACACCTCGATTAATCGGGATGCTCCCATCCTGGTGATGACCACGGAAATCTTTCGCAACATGCTCTACGGCACTCCCATCGGCGAAGTCGGTACCTCGTTGGCCAATGTGGAAGCAGTGGTGCTGGATGAATGCCACTATATGAACGATCGCCAGCGGGGCACCGTTTGGGAAGAGTCGATCATTTACTGCTCCACGGACATTCAACTCGTAGCCCTGTCCGCTACCGTGGCCAACAGTGACCAACTCACTGACTGGATTCATGAAGTCCATGGCCCCACAGACCTAATCTACTCTGACTTCCGACCCGTTCCCCTGACCTTCCACTTCTGCAATGCCAAAGGGCTTTTTCCCCTGCTGGATGATGACGGCAAAAAGATGAACCCCCGCCTTCGGCCCAAGGGCGGCAAAGTCAGTAAAGTCAACCCCAAAGGCCGGGGGCCGCGTCCCGAAACCCCGCCCCTAGGGTTTGTCCTGAGTCAACTGCAACAGCGGGATATGCTACCCGCCATTTATTTCATTTTCAGTCGGCGGGGCTGCGAAAAGGCGGTAGCGGATATTGACCAACTGCCGATTTCCCTGGTTACGCCCGACGAAGCGGCTCAGTTGAAGGACTTGATTGACGACTTCCTCATTCGCAACCCCGAAGTTGGACGGGCCGAACAAATTGCCCCACTGCTCAAGGGCATTGCCTCCCATCATGCGGGCATCCTGCCTGCGTGGAAAGGGCTAGTCGAGGAACTGTTCCAGCGGGGGTTGATTAAAGTGGTCTTTGCCACAGAAACCCTGGCTGCCGGGATTAATATGCCCGCTCGGACTACGGTCGTCTCTAGCCTCTCTAAGCGAACAGACTTGGGCCATCGGCTGCTCAATGCCTCGGAATTTTTGCAAATGTCGGGGCGGGCGGGGCGACGGGGTATGGATATTCAGGGGCATGTTGTGACGGTGCAGACGGCATTTGAAGGCGCACGGGAAGCATCCTATTTGGCCACGGTGGGGGCCAATCCTCTCGTCAGCCAGTTTACGCCCAGCTACGGCATGGTCTTGAATTTACTGCAAACCCATAGCCTAGAAGAAGCCAGGGTCCTGATTGAAAAGAGCTTTGGCCAATATTTAGCTGCTTTATCTCTGCGGCCCTATCAGGAATACATCACCAACCTAGAAACGGAACTGGCCCAACTGGAGGCCCAGGTTGGTGAAGTGGATTGGAAATTGATGGGCCAATACGACAAGCTCCAGGAACGCTTGAAGGAAGAGCAGCGCTTGCTGAAGATTTTGCAAGATCAAGCCATTGAAGTCCAAGCCAGCGATTTGCCGGTGACGTTGTCCTTTGCGGTGGCGGGAACAATCCTCAGCCTCAAGGGCAAGCATATTCCGGTGCCGGAACCTTTGCCATCGGTGCTGGTCACAAAAGTGCCGGGGGCAGGGCAGTTTCCCTACTTGGTTTGTATTGGCATGGACAACCGTTGGTACGTTGCCACGGTGGGAGATGTGGTGGGGCTACGGGGGGAAATTGCCCGTCTGCGCCGAGTGGACGATTTGACCTTGCCCGTCGAACTGCCGTTGAAGCCGGGACAGGTGAGAAAGGGGGATGAAATCACAGGGGCGATCGCCGCCCAAATTCCTGCACCCGAGTCCCTCGAAGAAATTGCCCCTGAAGTTTACGCGCAGCAAAAACGCACCGACGCGGTTGCGGCCCAGATGGCTGCCCATCCTGTCCATCAATGGGGCAATCGCAGCAGCATCCACACGCGCCAAAAGCGGATCAAAGCGATTCAACTGGAGCTGGACGATCGCCGCACTAAACTGAGTGGCCAAATTCATCGCCACTGGGACGAATTTGTCAGCCTGATCGATATTCTCCAGGCGTTTAACTGTCTCAATGAGCTGATGCCCACGCCGCTGGGTCAGGCCACTGCGGCCATTCGAGGTGACAATGAACTCTGGCTGGGACTGGCCTTTATGTCTGGCGAACTTGACGACCTGGATCCCCATCACTTGGCCGCAGCCTGTGCGGCCCTGGTCACAGAAGTTTCTCGCCCTGATAGTTGGACCCACTACCGCCTTTCTGGGGAAGTTGAGGAAGCCTTGGGTGGCCTACGCCACATTCGCCGCCGCCTGTTCCAACTGCAACGCCGCCACCAAGTCGCTGCCCCTGTTTGGTTAGAGTACGATCTGGTGGCCTTGGTGGAACAGTGGGCCTTGGGCGCGGAGTGGCTGGATCTGGTGGGGCACACCAGCCTAGATGAGGGCGATGTGGTCCGCATGCTGCGGCGCACGCTGGATCTGTTGTCCCAAATTCCCTACGTGCCGCATGTTTCCCAATCGTTGAAGGATAATGCGCGGCGGGCTACACAGTTGTGCGATCGCTTCCCGGTGAATGAAGTCATTGAGTGAATTTAGCCCGTGAATTTAGCCTAATTTGTCCTGATGCAGCGGTTTATATCGCGTATCAGTAGGTGGGGATGCTCTAGTTTGGTATACGGCTTTGGTGTACGGCGCAACCCCCCATAGCAGGCTTTTTGATTTATGAAATTTACTCCTACTCAGATTTCGATTTGTGCTTTGGGTACGCTTGCCACTCTAGCAGCGGGATATGGCTTGAGTCAGGGCCAGTCTGCAAACCCGAGTCCCAACCTGGCCCAAATAGACTCCGAAAAACCGCAAACGGATCCAGCCCAAGCCGCCATGTTACCGGATCTACGGCCGCCGCTGGCGCAGCCAGAAATCCTCTCGCCGCCACCGCTGGCGAAACTGCCCAGCATCAACGGCCAACGGCCCATGCCGATGCCTGCCATCCTGAGCCCCGTGGCCACGCCCATGATTGATCGCCTCCGGGCAGCCAATTCCGCCGCATCATCTGCATCAGCAGTAGCCTCACCCGCAGTAGCATCACCAGAATTACCATCACCCGCATTAGCATCATCAACTCGGAGCATACTACTCAGCCCACCGGGATCCAGTGCTGGGGAGGATCGTTCCCAAATCGCACCCCAAGTCACTGCTCCCAGCCCATCGTCAGACCAGGGCCATGGGCCATTGCGGCCCCAGATGGGCACACCCCTAGCTGTAACATCAGCATCGGCCCCTCTACCCCCGGCCCTGTCAACGCCAGAGCGTGCATTCCCATCCAGTGCATCGCGCCAAGGCCCACCCCTGCCCAGCGTTGTGCCACAGGATGGGCTCGCGACGCAAACGACGCAAGCCGCGGGCGGGCCGTCGGGGACTGTTGTACCGTCCTCCCGGCTGACAGATGACAATTTACCCCAAGCTCCGTTGCCCCCCAGCGATCTGCCCGCAACCGACCTCGCGGATGCCGCTCCCCCGGCCCCATCTCCCGCCAGCCAGCCCTCCGATCGCCCCACGGCAGGGATAGCCGATGCGACGAGTGCACCGCCCTTGCCACTCTCGCCATCGGTGGAGGCTTCTCAGGCGGATGGCAGCGTCCTAGCGGAGTTCCATACCCTAGAATCGGGCGATCGCCTGCGGATTGAAATCCTCAATTTTCCGGAATATAACAAAGACTATCAAGTTCTGGAAAATGGGACAGTGGAGTTGAATCTAGCGGGGAGCCTCAACGTGCAGGGACTGACGCGCAAGCAGGCAGAGGCAGCAATTGCCTCGCGCTATGCCAAGCTGTTGCAGCGGCCAGTTCTGGATGTCCGGGTGCTGGCAACCCGCTCCCTCAATGCGGCGATTTCTAGCGCTGGGCGTGACTCTGACGTGGCTCGCGCGATTGCCGCCGCAGGCCCCAAGTTCTTCCATGGGGTACCAGGGCCTCAGTGAGTCCTCCCTGGGAATAGTCCTCCCTGGGAATAGTCATGTTGCGTTTTGCAGTTGTGGGGCTGAAAGGGATCTCCTCAGGCCAACACCAGTGCGGTGTTCGGTCTCATGGCAGGACATGATGTTGAAACAAATTTTAAGCAGGGTGAAAACAATGGCGATGAAGCAATGCATTCAACGATGGGTGATTCGATGCATGATGGTAGTGATCTTGCTACTGCCCCAAGATTTTGCTACGGCGGGAAAATTAGTGCAGCCGCTCACCAGTCTTGTGACCAGTCCGGCGACCAGTCCAGGCACTCGCCCAACTCCTAGTCCAGCGGCGCGTTCAGCCACAAATCTCCATTTAGATGCTAATCAACTGGTTGATCTGGGCCAAGTGGATCAAAGGATTCGCCAGGATATACGCTATGCAACAACGCACAATTTTACTCACACCCAGCTTTATCCCCAATCGCGGTGTATTTTGCATGGGGCGATCGCCCAAGCCCTGTCCCAGGTGCAAACCGACTTAGCTGCCCAAGGCTTAGGATTAAAGGTCTATGACTGCTATCGGCCCTTGGCAGTCCAGCGCCAAATGTGGAATCAAGTTCCCGATGAGCGCTATGTGGCCAACCCCGCCCGTGGGTCGCGCCACAATCGCGGTGCGGCGGTCAATATCACCTTAGTGGATCGCGACGGGCGGGAAATGCCAATGCCCACGGATTTTGATGACTTTACGGAACAGGCTTGGCGCAACTCCACGGGTGGTCCCGAGGGCGCGCGTCACAATTCCCAAATTCTGGAGTTGGCCATGGTCAAGCACGGGTTCGCGCCACTGCCCACGGAATGGTGGCACTTTGATGGGGCCGGTTGGGAGCAGTTTCCCGTGATTGATATTCCGTTTGAGGCGGTGGATAGCGCACCCTAGCCCAGGGGGCAGGCCGCGTTTCTTATCGCGAGGTGAGTGTAATTCCCGCAACGCCCCAGGTTTCAAAAAACTGCCGCAGCAGCACTTGGCTGGCATGGGTGAGATCACCATCGGGATCAATCACGCCCCCTTCGATAATGCGGCCCCGTTCGGTGCAGAAGCTGAGACGTTGCTCCCCGGCATCATCGCGTTGGATGAACAGAGAACCCATGGCAATCACTTGTCCAGAACTACTCGAAACAGCAAAACGCATAGTATAAAAAACTTTACAACAGCGTTTATTGTGCCATCAAAACGGGATTTCGTATCGGCAGATTCCACTAACCTGGGATAGGTTGCTCTAAGGCGATTTCCAGGAAAATTATACCGACCGAGATTGTTCCCTGAGCGAAGCCGAAGGGAACAATCTTTCGCTGGCTTCGACTCCGCTCAGCCAGCGGAACTATGATCTAACAGGTATATTATTTGTCGTAAATCGCCTTAGGAGTTATTCCGAAATTAAAGAGCGAATCGTAGCGTCTACCGACCGCGGTTGCCAGCCCAATTCGCGTCGGGCCTTGCTCGCATCCACCCGCACACAGCGATCGTACACGTAGTGGACCCGTTCCCGGCTAAGGGGCGGTTGCCACCCAATTATGCGGCCCACAAATTCTAAGACGTAGCCCAGGCCCCGCACCAACCAAGGCGGTGCATCTGCGGGCACTGCCACTCCCTGGTCTTGGCCAACGATCGCAAACATGTCCCGCGTGGTCAGTTCTCCCGCCGAAATGATGTATTTCTCTCCGTTGCGTCCTACTGCGGCCGCCCGGATCATGGCCTGGGCCAAATCATCCACATGCACCACCCCAGTGATGCGATCGCCCCCGGCCCAAAGCTTCAACGAACCCTTCAGAAAAGACTGTAACACTGGCCCAAAGTGTGGATCATCCGGTCCCAAAATTCCTGAAGGACAGACCGTGACCACCGGCAATCCTGCTGCCGCAAACTCGTCCACAATGGTCTGGGCCTCGTATTTGGTGCGATCGTACACCGAGGAGTAGCCCTGCTGTTCCCGCTGAAACGTTTCGTCAATGACGCGCCCCTGGGTATCGCCAAAAATACCGATGGTGCTGCAATAGACCACTTTGCTGACCCCAGCCGCTTGGGCCGCTTCCAGGACGTGGTGGGTGCCCATTACATTTGCCGCCTCCATCGCGGGCACATCAATAATGCCGTACTCAACATAGGCGGCAATGTGAAACACCACATCCACATCCGTCATCGCAGATTGCAGGAGTGCGCGATCGCTGAGGTCACCGTAGACGAACTGAATCTGACAATCCGCCAGCCGCGATAAGTCACTGGTTTTACGAACCAGACCGACGACGCGATCGCCCTGCTGTTCCAGCATTTTGGCCAAATGCGATGCCGAAAATCCATTTGCCCCTGTGATGAATGCCTTCATATCCGCCTGATCCTCACAATGCTTTCTCGTAAATTCGGTAGGTCTTGTAGATCGTGCCGCCAGAGGCTTCGATCAGTTTCCGCGATGGATAATTGTCCTCGTAGACCCATGACAGTTCAGCGCGCTTATAGGGTTTGCCCTTTTGAATGCCCCCTTGCATGCCCAGATAAATTAAGCCCAAGGGCACCATTTTGCGACGGTATTCAGGTAGTGAACAAATTGCAATCACTCGACCCTGGTCAATCTGACGGCGATACCAAAGAAACTTCAAAATTCCTAACCAGTTAAGCTTTCCATTGACCCGTTTAAGTGGAATATTATAATCGGGAAGACTCATCCAAAATCCAATCATTTCGCCATTGTATTCAGCAATGGGAAAAACATCAGGATCAACCAAGCTTTGTAGGGACTTGGCCTCTTCTAAGAACTCTTCCTGGGTGCGGGGTGTGGAACTCCAGTTCTGTGCAAAGGCCGTGGTAAACAGGTGGTAAAGGCTAATGCAGTCCCGCTCAAAATCTGCTCCCTTGGTGTGAATCGGGCGGAAGGTCACGCCTGATTTCAGCGCAATCCGATAGCCTTTCTCGAACTCCTTGGCCAGGGTGTGACTGAGGGGGAAATCGTAGGCATAGGCGTCTTTGGCCTTAACCCAACCGGCCTGCTCAACAAACTGAGGATAGTAGGCAGGGTTATAGGGCATCATCACCATGGGGGACGAGTCAAAGCCATCCACCAGAAAAAGACAATTGTTGTGTGTAGATAGGTCGATTGGTCCCCGTACTCGGGTCATACCGTGATGTTTGAGCCATTCACTTGCTGCGTTGAACAAAGCCTGGGCCACGGCAAAATCAGCAATGCATTCAAAGAATCCAAATAGACCGACGGGGTGGGCTTCTCGTGCAATCAGGCGATCGTTGACGGCAGCGACAATTCTGCCGATGGGGTTTTGAGTCTGAGTGTCAATGGCTAGAAAGGCTTGCAGCTTGCCGTAGCTTAAAAATGGATTTTTGGGATTGAATACCTTGGCAATGTCGCTGCGTAGAGGGGGCACCCAATGGGGATCTTGGGCATAGACGATCGCGGGAACATCCAGAAAGAGCCCCTGCTCAGCAGCAGTGACTACGGGGAGGATGCGAAAGGCCGTAGGCGGTGAAGATACATCCAGACTAGAGTTCATGGAGACTGCTCCATAACGTGATGCCTAAGGGCAGGTATGGAGGCAACTATACCAAGTCCGGTGCCAAAACTGTAGCTCTTTTTGTCCCATCGGGGATAACTTGTGCCCTTGCACGTCCCGACAGGACAACTCTGCTGAACAGTACTCCTATCGTAGGGTCGATTAATCCCGTGGCCAGGGTGATGAAAGATGGGGTGGCAATCACGCGCGTAGTCACAAGTTGTCCAGAGGATTTGACCAGGGTGTCCAAGGGGCGATCGCCCCTAATCCAAAGTAACCTGAGGCCACCCTGCAATCGTTGGGGCCAAAATTACTACAGACTCAAAAAATACTATGGTTTAAAGAAACAAAACAAAAACAATTAAAATTATAGCCATACCGTCCTACGGGGAAGAAGTTATCAATCTGAAATTAATATTCCAATTAATTCAATGGATGGCATCGTCTCATGATTGAAATTTTTAACGAAGATTTTAATCATTCGATATTCCCAGTCTTAAGGAAACTCGATTTTAATTGGTACAGGCCATTTCTGACGGGATAGAACCTTTAGTTCTCTAACTTATAAGACTAGATTAGGTTTCTATTATTTTCAGATTTTATCTATATTGACACATAAATCTAATATTCAAAATAATTAGAACAGAACTTGTTGGAGCAGAGGGCATTTGTATGGTGAAAAATTCCTGAAACCCATAATTTCCGGGGATTCCGTCCGTATTTTCTACCTCTGAGTAAGAGTACCCGTATAGGGGAATGCCGTCTCAAATTCAGCCTGCCATGATAGGGGCATGACCAGCAAAACAGTGATTGAGAAACAGTGAAATACCTAACTCTCAATTGCGAAAGGCTTGTCTAATCCGTTCTACTAAAAACACGAGGATATTTCCATGTTACCGATCGTAATTGGCGCACAATCTCCCTTCCAACATGCCGATACTGAAATGTACTCTGATGACATTTTGGGCCCCGTTTGGTTTAGCTTGACGAACCTGCGCGTCAGTGGCACCAATGCCAACCCTGCCGCCCCCGCTCAGTCCAAGTACATCATCGCTGAAGATGAACAGTACAGCGTTAGTGTGGACATTGAGTTCAATAAAACGCCTCTGTCTTCTTTGTTGATGTGTCTGGGTACCCGTCTCAGCGTGGACTTTGCGTTTGAAGGCTTCGGTAAGGCTGCCTCTGAAGTAGACCTGACCCAAAGCATCCTGACCACCAAAGGTGTTTACAAGTACACGATCACCTATACAGGTGTGCCGGTGAAGGATGGTCTGACCTCCGGTTTGTATGAAATTGCTGCCGTGGCAGACATCGGTCCTGTCGAAAACAAGTGCCAAACCCCCGTGTTTGGGCATGGCTACATCGAGGAAGTGCTGTTGGAAGTCTATCCCAAGGGTGAAGAACTGCCCTAGGCTTGGCTTTGGCCGGGTAGAGGCCAAGGTTTCTAGAGGCACGCAACCACGTGCTCTATAGGGTCTGGCTTCTAAATCGGACATCGTAAGCAGCAGGAGGGGCGATCGCCCCTCCTGCTGCTTCGATATAAGGACTCGATCCAGTGAGGACTGGGCTGAAAAATACGAAAAAGCTCGGCCAAAAGAGCTCGGCCAAAAGGGCCAAGCTGCAATTCAGGGGGTAGTGTATACTACACTGCATTGTTGTTTCGTCTTTGGCTGAACCCTCATGGACCTTGCCAATTCTGTGTCTCCCCTACGCGCCGTCATCCGCTGTAAAGTGAAAATGCACCTCATGCAGGCAGCCTATGCCCAACAGGTTGTTCTTGGCCCCTGGGATGAAGTGCTGCTCAAGGAAATTTCAGCGACATGGTTTCGCTCCGATGCCTATGCCGCCATGATTCAGTCCTGTCGCTCCAAACGGGAGGCGGCAGTGATTGAAGATCGCGTGGCCGTGGAAATTGCCACTATCTACCGCCAAATTGTCCAGCAGCAGGAAAACCCACTAGTCCAGCAGTTAAACAATTTGCTCTAAGAATATTTGCTCTGATGGTCAAGCTGCCTGTGCCCTTTGCGTTTCAATCAGCCAACAAAAAATCTGCCTTGGCTAAATTAGGCATTCGCAAGAAATAATATGCCTACTGATTCAGCGATCTGCTTACCCTGCGGGAAGAGGACTACGGCTCCGCCCCGCTAGTGAAAAATTGCGTCTTTCGGCCCTGCCCCGCCAGCAGAAGTCTGTTCCCTGAACGCAATCCGTCCCCTAAGCGCAGACCGTTCCCTGAGCGAAGTCGAAGGGAACATCTCGGGCAGCATATTTTTTAATGAAAATCTCCTTACTTGCGTTCCGCTGCACTGGCTTTGGACTTTTTATCGGATTTTCTTTTCTGATCCGAGTCTGGCTTTTTCCCAAAACTTTGCCGTGGTGTTTTAGTGTCTCTAACTTCTTTGTCGCGACGGCGGCAATCGCGCCACTCCACAAGCGTCAAATAGCCAATGCCAACACTGATGCCAATCAGCAGCACAAACGCAGCAATCACTAAGTAGTTGAAAATTTGATCTTCCACGGCGGCCTAAAACACAATTGGCTGGAACACATTGATGGGGTAAAGAGGTTGGTGGGGTAAAGAAAACTGTCTCTCTGCGGAATTCAGTCATCAGCAAATGATTTGCCAGACCGTGGTCAAAGCGAAGTTGAGGACCAAAAGCCACATCACTTGCATACTGTTTCGCAAAAGGCAGCAGAGTCATCCGTCGTTCCTGCAACAACAATTCGGAATCGGTCAGGACCATCCCGCTGCCGAACCATCAAGACGAATGACCGATCTCAGAGTCCTAGAACCCATTGCGACCCCAAACCACCAAAGAGATCGAGAATGTGAAGACGACCAACAGGCCAACCCAACCCAAAGACAAAATATCCATAGCGCTCTGTTAACTCACGTAACACAATGATTTCGTCCCTAATCATAATCGAAAGTGGCGATCGCTGAAAGCCCGTTCTCTGTTCTCTATCCATCCCCTCTTCGCGTCCTTTGTACCTCTTGCTGTGGCCCCTTCTATGAGAAAATAGACCGTAACGGCTTGGGGAATAGCTATGAAACTTTGGGGATTTGATCAGGTCAAGCGGGCGCTCAGTGCAGCCATAACGCTGGTTTTGCTAATGGCGCTATCGGTGGGACTGAGTGGTGCTGCGGGCAGACCCAGCAGTATGCCCGCGGGCAATGCCATTACTGATGGCAAGGTGCTGCTGCGGAATGCCCTGCCGATTGACAACCCCTCGGTGCGGGAGTTGCAGCGGAGTCTGGAGGATATTGCCACCCAACTGCGGGCCAATCGGCGCTGGGGGGCCGTGGCGAATGATGTGAGTAAGGCGAGTCGTGTGGTCAGCGATCGCCAAGCCGACCTGTTGGCCAGCATTCCCGATGCTCAACAAGCATCTGCCGTAGCCCGCTTGGCCCAACTGCAAACGGGCCTCACCGAACTGCAAGCGCTGGTAGACACTAAAGATAAGCAAACCGTCTTCGATAAGCGCGGTGAACTGCTGGATATTGTCACCCTGCTCGAAGAAGACATGGTGCAGGAGTTTCCTTTTGCGGTCCCAGAGGCGTACAGCCATCTGCCGCAACTCAAAGGACATGCCACGATTGAATTTGTCACCAGTAAAGGCAAAATTGTTGCCGTCGTGGATGGCTACAGTGCCCCAGTGACGGCAGGTAACTTTGTTGATTTGGTGCAGCGCGGTTTCTACAATAATTTGCCTTTTGTGCGGGCTGAGGACTTCTACGTGCTGCAAATTGGTGATCCACCGGGTCCTGAAGAGGGCTTTATCGATCCCAAGACGAAGCAATATCGGGCGATTCCCCTAGAGGTGCTGGTCGAAGGGGACAAAGAGCCGACCTATGGGATTACCCTAGAAGATGCAGGACGCTACAAAGATTTGCCTGTGCTGCCCTTTTCAGCTTACGGGGCCTTGGCAATGGCGCGTCCCGGCGAGGATCCTAACGGTGGTTCCTCTCAGTTCTTTTTCTTTCTGTTCGAGCCTGAACTGACGCCAGCGGGCCTGAATCTGCTGGATGGGCGCTATGCCGTGTTTGGGTACGTGGTGGAAGGCAAAGAGGTGCTGGAGCAACTGAAGGCTGAAGATAAAATTGAGTCTGCCAAAGTGATTAAAGGCTTGGAATATTTGCAACAGCCCGTGGCGTAACACGGGGGACACAGGGAGCGAGAGGCTCCTGCATCCACGTCCTGTATCCACTGTATGCGGGGGCGAGAGGGGACGGTTGAAGGTTGCCGATCTTGGCGAGCAGGGGATATTAGAAAAATTGCAGGGGTTTTGTCCGCCGCAGAGTGTGGGGGATGATGCGGCGGTGCTGGATGTGCCTATGGGCCGATCGCTGGTTGTGACCACGGATGTCTTGGTCGATAACGTCCATTTTAGCGATCGCACCACGCGTCCGGAAGACGCAGGTTGGCGGGCAGCGGCGGCGAATCTGTCGGATCTGGCGGCCATGGGGGCGACGCCCTTGGGGATTACCGTAGGTCTGGGTCTGCCGGGGGACTCTAGAGGTGGCGTGGGTGGAGGGGTTGTATCGTGGGCTGACCGAGTGTTTGCACCCGTACGATACGCCGATCCTGGGGGGAGATATTTGCCGATCGCCTACGATTACCATTGCGATTACGGCCTTTGGGCACGTGGATCCGCAGCGGGTGTTGCGGCGATCGACGGCGCAGGTGGGAGACGCGATCGTCGTCACTGGTCCCCATGGGGGTTCGCGGGCGGGCCTGGAACTCTTGTTACGCCCGGAGTGGGGGCTTTATCTTGATGGGTCAACCCAAGCCGCTCTGATTCGGGCTCATCAGCGTCCGCGCCCGCGCTTGGATGTGTTGCCGCTGTTGCCGCCTATCCGGATAGCGGCCATGGACAGCAGTGATGGTTTGGCGGATGCGGTACTGCAACTTTGTCGGGCGAGTCAGGTGGGTGCCCAGATTCGAGGCGATTGCATTCAGGGCGATTGCATACCCTGGGGTGCGGGTTTGGCGGTGGGTGCGCCGGGACCAGAGAAGAACTTGCCTTTAGAATGGATTCTCTACGGTGGCGAGGATTTTGAACTGGTGCTTTGCCTGGATCCAGTGGCAGCGGAAGGCTTGGTAGCCCAATTGGGATCTGGGGCAGCGGTCATTGGTGAAATTACCTCTGGATCAGAGGTGCTGCTGCTGCCCCCTAGCTCTGCCGATCCCATAGCGCTCAGCCTTGCCCAAGGATTTCAGCATTTTGGGGCGTCCTAAGCGATCGCTGCACAATTCCGGATCGGCTAATTCCGGCGCAAAGGCTATGTTTCGGATAGCATTCGGTCAGGAATGCGTAGGGTGATGGGTGGTCATGGGTAGTCATGGGCATGGGTAAGCAAAAAGCATGGCAAATGGGTCGGCCCCGGACGCTGGGGTTTCTGCTGCTTGGCGGCGTGGTCCTGTGGGTGGGTACGGGCGGGATCAGTGCCTTTTTGGCGAATCAGCGTTGGTTTGCCGAGGTTGGCTATGGCGACGTGTTTTGGACGCGGTTATGGATTCAGGGGGGATCCGGAGTCCTGGTCACGATGGTCAGTGCCTTGCTGCTGCTGGGCAATCTGCGTCTGGCAGATCGCCTCTGCGATCGCCCTGGTTCTAGTCCATTGTCTGGGGCGCGATTGAGTTCTGGGGTGAGATCGGGGCGTTTGTCTCTGCGAGGGCTTTTGCCCCTGACCCTGGGCCTCGGTTGCCTCATCAGCGGCATGGGATGGCACTATGGGCACTGGGCTGTGCAGGCCATCACCCAATTTCAAATGGCCCTGCCCGATCCCGGGAGCAGGGCAGGGTCATTATTCACCCTGCCGGGTCTGGGTCTGAGCTTCGCTTTAGCCATTGCCCTGCTGGTGTATCCTCGGGTGCTGTTAGGGGCGATCGCCTTGGGCCTCAGCCTTAGCTTTGGCGGTATTCTCGCCGTCCATTGGCACCAGATCCTCCTTGCTTTACACGCCGTTCCGTTTGAGCAGGCCGATCCGGTTTTTGGCCAAGACATTGGCTTTTATATCTTTACCTTTCCCCTGTGGGAACTCCTCAACCGCTGGCTTCTCGGGCTGACGCTGTACTTGCTATTAGCCGTGAGTCTCACCTACTTGCTGGCCCCCAACAGCCTCAGCAACGGCAATTTCCCTGGATTTTCCTCCGACCAAGCCTGTCATCTCTCCGGCCTCAGCGGCGGCTTCATGCTCTCCCTGGCTCTCAGCCATTGGCTTCACCGTTATGCCCTGCTCTATTCTTCTCGCGGAGTCACCTACGGGGCTAGCTACATTGATGTGCAGGTCGAGTTACCGGTCTATACCGGGTTAAGTGGGTTGGCCGTGGCGATCGCTCTCTACTGCCTACGGTGTACGCTGGCCCCAGCCCATCGCCGGAGCCTGCTCCCCCGTAAAATTCAAAACGCCAACCGTCTGACTCTTCAGCCCGTTGCCCCTCAGACCTTCCCCCAGGCCGTCTTCCCCCAGACCGTAATACTCCGGCCTATCGTCTGTATTCTGCTGTTTCTGCTGTTGACGGGACTGACCACCGGGGTGCTCCCAGCAGCCCTGCAACGCCTGCTGGTCCAACCTAATGAATTCGCCAAAGAGCGCCCCTACATTCAGCGCAGCATTGACTTTACCCGCGCCGCCTTTGGTCTTACCAGCATTGTGCCCCAACTCTTCGCACCCCAAAATACCCTCACCGCAAACGACCTGCGCACCAATGAACTGACCGTGCGCAACATTCGCCTCTGGGATACCCGCCCGCTGTTGGAAACCAATCGGCAACTCCAGCAAATTCGCCCGTACTATCGCTTTTTCGATGCCGATATTGATCGCTACCTCCTCGGTTCCCCCACGGCTCCCGAAAAACGCCAAGTTCTCATTTCTGCCCGCGAACTGGACTACGCCGCTGTGCCCCCAGAGGCCCAAACTTGGGTGAATGAACATTTGGTCTACACCCATGGCTATGGCTTCACCATGAGTCCGGTCAACACCGTCGTCGAAGGCGGCCTGCCGGATTACTTTGTCAAGGACATTGGGGGCAGCCTCCACGATCCTACGGGCAATCTAAAAACGGCTAATGCCCAAATTCGGGCCCGGATTCCGACGGTTCACCCGCGCCTCTACTTCGGAGAGTTGACCAATACCTACGTGATGACGGGCAGTCGCGTTCAGGAATTGGACTATCCCAGTGGTGACACCAATGTCTATAACGTCTACGACGGCAACGGGGGCATTGCGATCGCTTCGGCCTGGAGCCGCTGGATCTTTGCCCGCTATCTGCGTGACTGGCGACTGTTGCTCAGTCAAGACCTAACGCCCCAATCGCGACTCCTGTTTCGCCGCAATATTCAGGAGCGGATCCGGGCGATCGCCCCGTTTCTGCAATTTGACGCGGATCCCTATCTCGTCGTTGCCAATACGCCGGAGACAACGCCCCGTTCTCTCTACTGGATCATTGATGCCTATACCACCAGTGATCGCTATCCCTACGCCGCCCCCAGCCCCAGTCGTCCCTTCAACTACATCCGCAACTCCGTTAAGGTGGCGATCGATGCCTACAGTGGCTCCGTTAATTTCTACATCAGCGATCCGACAGATCCCATTATCCAAGCCTGGACCGCAATCTTTCCCACACTGTTTCAACCCCTCAACGCCATGCCCACGGCCCTGCGGCAGCACATCCGCTATCCCATTGATCTGTTTACCATTCAGTCGGAGCGGTTAATCACTTATCACATGACCGATCCCCAAGTGTTCTATAACCGCGAGGATTTGTGGCAAATTCCCAACGAAATCTACGGCACCCAAACCCAGCCCGTTGAACCGTATTCGCTGATTATGAAACTGCCCACCGCCGACACTGAAGAGTTCGTGTTGTTGCTGCCTTTTACGCCCAATCAGCGTACAAATCTCACGGCTTGGTTTGCGGCCCGGTCCGATGGGACCGCCTATGGCACGTCACTGCTCTATCTCTTTCCCAAGCAGGAATTGATCTACGGCACGGAACAAATTGAAGCCCGGATTAATCAAGATCCGGCTATTTCCCAGCAAATCTCTCTGTGGAATCGCGAAGGCTCCCGCGCCGTGCAGGGCAATCTACTGGTCATTCCCGTGAATAATTCTTTGCTGTACGTAGAACCACTCTATTTGGAAGCCCAGCAAAATAGCTTGCCCACCTTGGTCCGAGTGATTGTAGCCTACGGCAACCGGATTGTTATGGCGGAAACCTTAGAGGCGGGCCTGGATAAAATTTTTGGCAAAGCTCCTAAAGAGCGCGTTGTCGCGCCAGCCCTAAAGTCGCTATGAGTGTTCACGCTAGATGTTCAGGCTATGGTTTTCAGGCTATGGGTACGCACAAGATGTGTCGAGTAGCCGGGGCGATTGGGCTGAATTCCCAAAAAAGGCGATCGCTTTTAAAGATCGCGGCTACTGTGGTTTGTGATGGTCTTCAAAGGAATGGACAGCCATGATTCGGCGATCGCACCTTGTGGGTTTAGCAACAGTGGTTTTAGTGGGCTGCACCAGCACGGCCAAACAAGCCAGCACCAGTCCGGCAACTGCCCCAGCCGCCCAGCCCAGTCCAGCCACCGTTCCTCTAATCCAACCGTTGAGCACAGTTACCGTGCCCGCAGTTCCGGGCCTAGTGCCCCAAATCAACGCCAAAACCCGCGCCAGTAGCGTTGTCACGGGACGCATCGATCCCTTTGCCTCTGTGCAAAATGGGCCTTTGGTTTTGCCCGTGGCGGCAGTGACCCCAGCCAAGCCCCGCCTTCAACCAATTGCTGTGCCTGGAAAGCCCGCTATGATTCCCCTGGGGAGACCCCCTGAATTGAGCCAGGGAGGATTGCCTAGCTTGACACCTGCGCCGGGAAGCTTGCCCGCGTTGCCACCGGCTTCGCCGACGGCGATCGCCGATCGCATTGCCATTACGGGCGTCGTGCAAATCCAAGGCAAATGGCAAGTCATTGTCCAGGAATCGACCGCAGGCCCCAGCCGCTATGTCAGCACCGGCGATGCCCTCGCGGGTGGACAAGTGATTGTAAAACGCATCATTCCCGGCTCGGAACCCCTCATCGTCTTGCAACAGAACGGCAAAGAAGTGACCCGGACCGTTGGCAGTGGCATGGGGCCTTTGGCCCGCAGCTAATCCGTGACCTGCTGTGGCTTGAGTGTGAAATAAATTGGGTGAGAATCGACTTTTATCCGCCAAAACTCTACCGTAGTAACAGATGGCATTGTGCACAGGTGGAACTATGAAGGGCGGAGATATGTCGGAAGCCGAGCCCGAATGGGCCAATGGTCCTGGCCCCCAATTTTCGTCGGGGCCGCGTTCTCAGGCGCGATCGCAGCAGCACCGAGCCAACTCGCCACGCCACGCAGCTCCAGACATCGATTTAAACTATCAAAGCACCTACATATGCCCCATCTGTCGCCATGGGCACATTTCGGCCCTGAGCTTGATGGATGCCTTTGCCTGTGACTTTTGTCGGCATATTTTTACGGCTAACCTGGCCGAGCAAATTGTGCGGGTTGAAGATAGCGCCCAGCCCATGGCTTGGCGCTGGCATAAACGACGCTGGCAATCCGCTCAACAAGGTAATGTCGATCTCACCGTGACCGTATGGGCCTTGAGTGCAATTTTGGCGTTTGTGCCTCCGGCCTTGGTGTGGTTGCCGTCCTCTACTTTCCCTCCGACTGTGGGTAGTCGGGGAAGCTGGGTGCCGACCCTATGGCTGGGCTTGACCTGTGGCGTGCATGTGCTGATGGCACTCTGGCTCTTGGTGGAACACTATCAAGTGCCGGGGTATGTAATCTTGAAGCTGAAGCTGCAAGAGGCGGCGAGAAGACGTGGGGATAGAGCGTAGGTGTGCCCCTATCCAGATTCAAGGATCGATCATGAAACGATTTTTTGGCTTCTTAGTCGTGCTGCTTGTTCTGGTGGGGGCGATCGCCGGGTGCCAATTCACCAACCCCTCCAGCCAACCCGCTGATATTACCATTGCCTCCAAAGACTTCACCGAGCAGGATATTCTCGGGGAACTGCTGGCACAGCACATCGAAAATCAAACCGGACTCACAGTGGCCCGCAAACCCCGCCTGGGGTTTACCTTTATTTGTCATCAAGCCCTGACCAGTGGAAAAATTGATGCCTATATCGAATACACGGGCACAGCCTATACCACCGTGCTTAAGGAACAGCCCATTGCCGATGCCCAACTCCTCTATAGTCGCCTCAAACAGGGCTACAAACAAAAATTTAACTTAGAAGTGCTGTCGCCCCTCGGGTTTGAAAACACCTTTGCCTTGATCATGCGCGGTGCCGATGCCCAACGGGATCAGATTCAAACCCTTTCCCAAGCGGCAGATCACGCGGCCCAACTGCGGGGGGGCTTCGGCTACGAGTTTGTTGAGCGGGAAGATGGGTTACCCGGTTTAGCCAAGGCGTACAATCTGCACTTTGGCAAACCCCCACGGCAAATGAGCCTGGATTTGCTCTATCGGGCGCTATTGCAAAAACAAGTCGATCTAATTGCCGGAAATTCCACCGATGGCCAAATTGCGCGCCTCGGTTTAGTCATTCTCAAGGACGATAAGCATTATTTCCCGCCCTACGAAGCCGTGCCGATTGTCCGCGCCGAAACTTTGCAGAAGTATCCGCAGGTTCGGGCGGCGATCGCCCAACTGGCCGGACGCATTACCGCCTCAGAAATGCAGCAGTTGAACAACCAAGTCGAAGGGGAACTGCGGGATGTCAAGGTTGTGGTTCAAGAGCTACTCCAGGCCAAGGGCTTGGGAGCCGTAAAGAAACTGTAACCTGATACGCCAAACCATTACGCCACTGCGGGAGTGGGTGCTTGAGTCACATCGGAGATAAAGGGCATCTTCCGGGCAGAATTCGGGGCTTGTGGCAGCGTGGGTGGGGGCGATCGGGGGATTTTACGTCAGGATCTTGGCTAGACCCTATAGACAATTGCAGAATGAGCAGGAGAGAATAAAATGTCCGGTACTCTTTTTTGACGCATTAATTCTCCGACGCTTTACTAGCCTTCACTAGGAACCCTATGGAAACGCTTGCCTGCCAGATCCTTCCCACTGCTGACGGTCCAGTTGCCTACCCCAAATCTTCGAGCCAGCCTTGGCGCTGGCAGTTAATGCGTCGGCTGGGAGCCTGTGCCCTGGGACTCTCCGTTTTGAGTATGTTGTTGCCGATGGGGGTATTGGGGATGGCGGGGCGGGCGATCGCCCAAGCAAGTGTATTAGATTTGGGATCCTCTGGCCCACAGGTGAGCGCTGTCCAAACTGACTTGGCTTGTTTGGGATATCCAGTTGCGGCTGACGGTATCTATGGAGAGGATACCGTCGCTAAGGTCGAGCAGTTTCAACAGAATAAAAACTTACTGGTGGATGGTCAAGTCGGACCAGCAACGCTGCAAGCGTTAAGCGCCGCACGACAGGCGCAGGGAGGATGCCAACAGAGTACCGCGATCTCTTCTGCTAGTACTTTTCCTTCTCCTACGGGTGATTATTCTACAAATTCCACCACCAATAGTGCTATTCTCCAGCGCGGCGACACGGGAGGAAATGTAAGACTGCTTCAGCAACGACTGTGTAGCTCACGTTACAACTGTGCCGTGACCAACGTATTTGACTACAGTACAGAGCAAGCCGTTATCCAGTTTCAGCGCGATAACCGCCTGGACCCCGATGGCATTGTTGGTCCGAAGACGTGGGCCGCGTTGAATGTTAAACCAGTAGCAGTCCGCCAATATGTTGTGTTGATTCCCATGGATACCCGCACCACGTTGCCTCAGGTGCAGCAAGTTGTGCGCGACGCCTCTATTGATCGAACGTCTGGATTGGGGCCCTTTATCCGTGCCGGTTCCTACAGCAACCGCAAAGATGCTGAGTATATGGCAGGTTTGTTGCGCCTCCATCACTTCGACGCCCAAGTCCGGCGTTTTTAGGCAGCCCACCCCGGTGAAATTAAGAAAGACCGAAGATCCCCGGCATTTCTAAAAATGCCGGGGATCTGTGTATACAGTTGAATCCGTCTTTTGAATCCGTCTTTGAATGAGCCGTGCTGCCCTAGGACCGCACCAGCGATCGCTCGACAAGCCGGACATACAGCATGCACCGTTAACTGACAGTCCAGCAATTGAAATCCCTCTTTTTCCGCTGCCTTAGAGCCCACCTTCAGAATCGAGTCACTCTTGAACTCAATCGTTTTATTGCATCGTACACAAATCAGGTGGTGATGGTGATAGGGCGAGGGCTGGTTAATTTCGTAATGCTTATGCCCCTCCGCCAGTTCCAGCTCGCGCAAGATACCCATGCGGGCCATTAACTTTAGGGTGCGATAAATCGTGGACAGGCTAATTCCGGCCTGCTGGGCCTGGAGAACCTCAAACAGGTCCTCCGCACTCAGATGATTGCCACTGTCCAGATTTTGGAAAACTTGGAGGATGGTTTCTCGCTGCGGAGTCAACCGCCAGCCTTTTTCATTCAATTCCGCTTTCAGCGAGGCCGCTGTATAGGAATTAACCATAGTTTTTCTCAATAATCAAGCCTTAATGACATTAGCATACAGAGTCTATTGCCAATTTGCAAATTATGTTGGCTTATTGAGAATGACAGCGGTGCCAAACAGCGCTGTGTGATCAAGAGTCCCAGACAGTTTTTCAACGGAAAAAATCAGGCCAAAATGCCAGATGCCGGGGATTTCTAAAAATCCCCGGCATCTGAGTCTAGAGTTTAACTACACTCGTGAAACTACGACTGGCTAAACACCTTTGCCGCTGCAGTTACCCCTGCCCCCGGCGTAAAGTTTTCGTAGCCCAGTTCCATCAGCGTAGCTTCCAAAGCGGCGAGGGCAGCCAGAATATCGCGATCGCTGACAAACCCCAAATGGCCCATCCGGAAGATTTTGCCCTTTAGGTGGTCTTGCCCACCTGCCAGCACAATGTCAAACCGTTTTTTGATCACGGCCCGAATTTGCTCCACATCTACACCCACAGGTGCAACTGCCGTAATCGCCGGACTGCCCGCCCCCTCAGGTGCAAACAACGGCAGATTTAAGGCCGTCATCGCCGCCCGTGCCGCTTGCTTTTGGCGTTCATGGCGGGCAAAGATACCCTCCAATCCTTCTGCCTTCATCATCCGCAGCGCCGCTTGCACCGCATA
This sequence comes from uncultured cyanobacterium, assembly GCA_963766075.1. Taxonomy (GTDB): domain Bacteria; phylum Cyanobacteriota; class Cyanobacteriia; order Leptolyngbyales; family Leptolyngbyaceae; genus CAVYAN01. The sequence goes on from CAVYAN010000084.1 coordinate 37,701, forward strand.
GAACAGGTTGATTGGCGGCGTGAACGGGGTGGTGTTTTTGGCGGCATCCTTGCGGTATTTCCCCAGATCCAAGTAAAACTTGGGAATCGTTGCCGTTTCGTAAGCCTTCCACGCCTTGGGACTGACCGCCACAAAGCCCAATCCCGGCGGAATCATGTAGCCTTTTTGGGAACCCGACGCCACAACATCCAGCCCCCAGGCGTCCACGGGCACATTGCACGCACCCAGACTGGTGACCGTATCCACAATGCTCAAGGCCGTGCCGTGGGCTTGGATATGGCGGTTGATCGTTTCCAGATCGTTAATTACTCCGGTGGAGGTTTCGCTGTGGGTAATAATGACGGCCTTGATGGTCTTGGCGGTATCGGCTTCCAGAGCGGTGCGGAATTGTTCCGGATCGAGTACTTGGCCCCACTCGGCAGTGATACTTTCCACATTCAGGCCAAAGGCTTGGGCCAGTTTGACCCAGCGATCGCCAAATTTACCGTTTGAGCCAACCAAGACGCGATCGCCCGGACTCAAGAAATTAATAATCGCGGCCTCCATTGCCCCTGTGCCACTGGCCGCCAGAATCAGCACATCATTTTGGGTTTGGTGCAGCCATTTCAGATTTTCCGTGACCTCTGCCATGATTTTGGAGAAGTCGCCGCTGCGGTGCCCAATTGGGTGCTTCGCCATTGCCAGCAACACTTGTTCCGGCACCGGGGTCGGTCCCGGAATCATCAGCATCAGTTTATCGTCCATAGGGCGGCCCAAAGTTAGTAAATCAGCATGATCCAGAATACAGAGTTTTGGGACTTCAGAACCTTATACCATTTAGGATTTTGGACTTTAGGATTTTGGACTTTAGGCGATTTCCGACCAATACAATGAACTTGCTGCTGGCTATCCTGCGGGAAGCGAACTACGGCTCCGCTCAGCCAGCGAGAGATTGCTCCCTGAGCGAAGTCGATCATCGGAAGATTGTTCCCTGAACGGAGTCGATCATCGGAAGATTGTTCCCTGAACGGAGTCGATCATCGGAAGATTGCTCCCTGAACGGAGTCGATTATCGGAAGATTGCTCCCTGAACGGAGTCGATCATCGGAAGATTGCTCCCTGAGCGGAGTCAATCATCGGAAGATTGCTCCCTGAGCGGAGTCGAAGGGAGCAAAGTCGAAGGGAGCAAAGTCGAAGGAATGGTGGGAGCGCAACTGGAATCTGGATGCTTTCGTGATTTCCAGGGGAGGGTTGGGGGCCTAGGGCTATGCACCCGGGGTCTCGTCGTCCAGTTTTTGTTTGAGTTTGTCCAGTTCTTGTTTCAGCAGGTCTTTGCTAAGGGCGGGGGAGCCAATCGAACTTTGGGACTGACTCAGGATGGCCCACTGTTTGAGTTGATTGGCTTGGGTGGAATGGATCGTAATTGTCATGACATGGGCGCAGTGCTGGGGAGCCTCTAGGGCAAACATCAGGATGTGGAATTGCTCTTGGTCTGCCATCAGGCGGATGGTCTCCCGGCCCACGGGGGTTCTGAGATCGAGATAGCTGGGCAACCAGCGCCAACCTTTGGCGGCGCGCTGTTCGTTATAGATGGCCGTCACCCATAGCAGCATGGGGTGGGGGGACAGGGTGCACAGAAAGTTTTTATAGATTTTGTTGTAGAGCTGGTGGATCTGAAAGTTATGGATATCCTCATCGGGGAGCATCACCCACAATGTGGGGATTTTGCCGCGGCTGATGGTGATGACTTGGGGAAAGACGATCTGGGCAACGGGCTTGCCTTTGGGCCAGATGCCCTGGTGGGCAATTTCGTCTGAGAGGGTCAGCTTTTGCGGAGGGAGTCTGAGCAGCGCCGGTTGGCGATCGATGACTTCTCTAAGGCGCTCTCTGACCTGCTGCGAGCCACTGTAGCGTTGCTCTAGGGGTTCCAAGGCGCGCAGGATTTCCGTAACGCTTTGGGGGCGATCGCTGGGCTCTTTCGCCAGACAGCTCATCACCAAATTTTCCAGCGCCTTGGGTAGTTTGAGGCTGGGATTGGTCACGGCGAAGGCTCGGGGGGCCTGCATGTGGTGGGTTTTGTACCAGCCGCCAAAGGTATGGGTTTCCGCCCGCAGCGGCATCTTGCCCGTCAGCATTTCAAACATCATGATGCCCAAGCTGTAGATGTCGGAGCGGGCATCGAGGGCTTTGCCTTCCATTTGCTCCGGCGACGAGTAGGCCAGGGTGCCCATAAAGGAACTGGTTTGACCACTGTCTTCCTGAATCAGCTTGGAAATGCCGAAATCCAGGATTTTGACCAGTTCGCCAAACCCGGCCTGCTCTGTAACCAGAATGTTACTGGGTTTAATATCCCGATGGATGATGGGACAAAGCTTGCCGTCGATGGTGATGCCTTCGTGGGCGCATTGCAATCCCAGACAAATCTGGCGGGTCAGGTTGAGAAACTTAGGGAGGGCAATGGGCTTCGCGTTGATGATGTCGCCCAGGCCATTCCCTTCCAGATATTCCATGACGTAGAAGGGAATTTCGCTGCCGCTCTGCTTGTCGGCGCCATAGTCCGTGACCCGAACGATATGGATGGTGCGCTGACCCAACTGAGCGCAGGTGCGGGCTTCGGCATAGAAGCGATCGCCCATGCGAGGATTCAGCAGGGTGGGCGATAAAAACTTAACCGCCACCACGCCCCCCAGCAAAATATCCTCAGCGCGATAGACATAGCCCATTGCGCCACGACCGGCCACGGCTACCAACTGATAGCGGTTAGCCAGCACCCGGCCAAAATTTGGATCATCGATCGTCATAGCATCACTACAGGAAAGCATCGCGGGTGCGGGTGCAGATGTTGACCCGGCATAGAGAACAAAAAAGGTCCGTAAAAACTAACGCACCCTGGCTTAGTAATCCCCTAAATCATTCTAGCGATTCATCCTGGTTCTTCAGCACAGCTAAACTGGGCATTATCCCCCGTGGCCCCATCATGAATGGAGCACTGAATGGATGGAGCACGGTTTCTCTTGCGTATATTCCCCTACTCATACAACGGGAACTGTCGCTCATCCGGAGCGGGTTGATTTGGATAGGGAATTTAATTCAGAGTCGGGTCGCAGGGCAATTTCCCAAAAATAATCGGTGCGTTCCCTGAGCGGAGCCGAAGGGCGCAACCTCGATCGGTAGGATCTTTCCTAGAAATCACCCAAGCTGTTCCCAGTACTGCCCACGAGCTAATTTTTCGATGACGCCGACTGACTCCTAGCACTCTGTATTGGCTCCTAGCACTCCGCATTGGCTACGGCGGAACTGGGCAGCGCCCCCAAGGGGTGATTATGCAGCACCATAGTGGTGCTGCTGTTATACTCAAACCCGATCCGTTCGTAGAACTGCTGTTGGTAGGTCGTCATGAGGTAGATGCGCTCGACGCGGCACATCTTAGGATGACTCAGGACGGTTTGCACCAATTTGCGTCCCAGCCCTGCCCCTTGATAATCGGGATGGATGACGACATCCCAAATCGTGGCGCGATAGACGCCATCCGAGGTGCCTCGGGCAAACCCGACCAGATAGTCGTGATCCCAGGCGGTGATCACCGGATCGCTGTTGGCGATCGCCACGGCCAAATCCTGCTCTTGGCGATCCTGGGCCCAAAAAGCCGCAATCCGAAACAACTCCTGAAGCTGGCGCAAATTAACAGCATGAGCGCGTTGATCTTGAAACTGAATGTGCGTGCAATCCATGGGTAATCCGACATCCTGGCGTGAACCGACCAATTTACTATCCAATGTGGAGCGATCGTGGCTGCCGCGTGTAATCACTGGATTCTATCCATTGTCAGCAATTGCTGAAAACAAATCGCTACGACGGCTACAATATAAAGAGTTTTTATGATTTTCCTTTCGTTCGAGTCCCTTTCGTTCGAGTTCTTTGTGGCTTGAGTCCTACCGTGTATCCTGTGCCTTCTCCTCCCCGTGCTCCCCGCCGCCGTCAGCGCAGACGCTCTGTTTTTGTTCTGCTCGTTCTGCTGCTGCTGTGGAGTTTTGGCATTGGTTTAGGGTTGGCACAGGCCGCCAATCCCTGGTTGGGCAAATCGACAGAAGCGCCGGAAATGGCGGCACGACCGGAGATGTTCGCAGAGCCTAGCACTGTAGCGAGTTCTAACGTAGCGAGTTCCAAAGAACTGCGGATGGCTAGCACCGCAGACATTGGCACGGTAGACGTGGTTAGCGATCGCCAGCAAGCAGGCCAAACCCTCTATTTTCAGACCTGTGCCACCTGTCACCTGGCCATTCCCCCCGCTGTCTTTCCCTCGGAAACTTGGCGGCAACTGTTACTGGACCCCCAGCACTACGGGGTGACCCTGACACCACTCCAAAATCCCAATCTCCGCCTCGTTTGGGATTATTTGAAGACCTATTCTCGGCCCGAGGCGATCGGCGAAGAGATTCCCTATCGGGTTTACCAATCCCGCTATTTTCAAATTCTTCATCCCAAAGTCAAGCTGCCCACCCGTGCGGGCCTTGCCAGTTGTGTAACCTGTCATCCCGGTGCTGGCACCTATGATTTTCGACGCGTCAGCGCAGAGTGGCAGAACGCACCCTGACGAGATTGGATCGTGATTTTTGGATTGAAATGAGACAGCATCCAAAATCTCAAATCTGCATGGCAACACTCAAATCCTAAACATCTGGCTTCTCCAACCCATCCTGCTGCGTGGGTCAGAATCCAACATCCAACATCTAAAATCCAAACTCAAAATGATTAAGTTATTTGGCGATCCGAATGCCCGCAAGCTCAAGAAGTATCAGCCGTTGATTGCCGAAGTGGCGGCGTATGAGGAAGATATTGCCCCACTGTCTGATGATGATTTGATTCGTAAAACCGCTGAGTTTAAGCAGCGGTTGGAAAGGGGGAATCCCTGGATGATTTGCTCACCGAGGCGTTTGCCGTGGTGCGGGAGGCGGGCAAGCGTGTCTTGGGCCTACGCCACTTTGATGTGCAAATTTTGGGCGGCATGGTGCTGCATGATGGGCAAATTGCAGAAATGAAAACGGGGGAAGGAAAAACCCTGGTGGCCACCCTGCCCGCCTACCTGAATGCCCTGAGTGGTAAAGGGGTGCATGTGGTGACGGTGAATGATTACCTGGCGCGGCGGGATGCGGAATGGATGGGGCAGGTGCACCGCTATCTGGGACTGAACGTGGGGCTGATTCAGCAGTCCATGAGTCCGATGGAGCGGAAGAAAAATTATGATTGCGACATCACCTACGCCACGAATAGTGAGCTGGGATTTGACTATTTGCGGGACAACATGGCTACATCTATTGTGGATGTGGTGCAGCGTCCGTTTAACTACTGTGTGATTGATGAAGTGGACTCGGTGCTGATTGACGAAGCGCGCACGCCACTGATTATTTCAGGACAGGTGGAGCGGCCCAGTGAGAAGTATATTCGGGCGTCGGAGGTGGCGCGATCGCTCCAGCGCAAGGCCGACGAAGAGGCTCCCGGTCATTACGAAGTGGACGAAAAACA
>CAVYAN010000085.1:0-4856 GCA_963766075.1 uncultured cyanobacterium
TAAGCCGGTCAGTACTTTTCCCCGGCACAAATCCCACGTTACGGCGATGCATCCCTCAGATAGGTGGTTAGTGTCGTCTTGGAAATTTGGCATAAGCGGCAAATTTCTTGATGTGCCAAGTTTTGACTTTTCAGATACAACACTTCCATGTTCTGGTGTACCCGCGCATGGGGATGATGATACCGTTTGTAATTCAGGGCTTCAATATCGGCTGGTGTAAACTCAATCCGGATCATGGCAATGACGCTGGCATTACCGCGACGTTGGTACATTAGGCGAGGGGAGCGAAGTCGTTTTTGAAATATACAAAGCGGCTGTGATTTGGGATGGTCAGAACCAAATTGTTGATGTGGCGGCTGCCAATGCAGATCCGTTAGTGGGCATGAGTTGCAGCGTGGGTGTTTGCGTCCGCCCAACACGACTATTAACCTGCTCAAGCTGTAGGAGGAACGGTCTTAGGATTTTTTACCCAGACCAGATTTTAACTGCTGCTGAGCTTCGGCTAGGGCGGCAGCAAGCTGGCTGGGATCGCGGCCCCCGGCTTGGGCGAGATTGGGGCGGCCCCCACCGCCCCCACCACAGAGTTTGGCGATCGCCCCCACGATTTTGCCCGCCTGCACGCCTTGCTTGACGGCTTCTGGACTAAAGGCCGCCACAAAGGTGACTTTGCCCGGTTCCGGCACGCCGCCCAAAACCACAGCCCCTTGGGTCAATTTCTGTTGCAGTTGTTCGGCGGCGGTGGAAAGGGACGCAGCATCGACGGCATCCATTTGGGCCACAAGGATTTGGAAATTGCCCACGGTTTCGGCCTGGGCCAGTAACTGGTCGGCTTTGGCGATCGCTAACTGGCCTTTCAATGTTTCCAACTGCTTTTGGGTGGCTTTCAGCTCGGCTTGAAGCCCGGTAACCCGATCGCTGATTTCCTCTGGCTTGACCTTGAAGCGATCGCTCAATTCCTTGACTACGGCATCGCGGACATTCAAGTATTCCAGGACGGCGGGCCCCACCACCGCTTCAATGCGCCGGACCCCGGCGGCCACACCCGTTTCCGCAATAATTTTGAACAGGCCAATTTCGGCGGTGTTGGTGACATGGGTGCCGCCACAGAGTTCCATGGAGACGCCCGGAACGTCAAGGACGCGGACCTCTGCGCCGTATTTTTCGCCAAACATGGCGATCGCGCCCTTAGCCTTGGCGTCGGCAATCGGCATGACGGCGGTGTGGGTGGCGTGGGCTTCAGCAATCCAGGTATTCACCTGCTCCTCCACCTGCTGCACTTCGCTCGGCGTCAGAGGGCGGGGACAGTAGAAGTCAAAGCGCAGGCGATCGAAGGACACCAGCGACCCGGCTTGGGAAATGCTGTCATCGACGCATTGCTTCAGGGCCGATTGCAGGAGGTGGGTGGCGGTATGGTGGGCTTGTACCCGCCGCCGGCAGGCTAGGTCAATTTGGGCCGTTACCTCGTCGCCCACATGCAGAGAGCCGCGCTCCACCGTGCCGGAATGAACGAAGAATCCGGATTCCTTTTGCACATCGGTAATGCGGACGAGCACCTCTGCGCCGGAGAGATAGCCGCGATCGCCAATTTGACCGCCGGATTCGCCGTAGAACGGTGTTTGATCGAGCACGATCTGCACGGCGCTGCCTGTGGCAACGGTTTGCACCTGCTGCCCACTCACCAGGAGAACTTGGACAACAGCAGGGGCGGTGGACTGGGTGTAGCCCAAAAATTCGGTTGTGGGGAGGTGGGCCACTAAGGTATCCAGGATGCCCTGGGCGGTGAGGTCGATGGTTTCGTGGGCCTGCTGGGACCGGATCCGCTGCTTTTCCATTTCGACTTCAAAGCCGGGAACATCCACGGTGAAGCCTTTTTCTTCGGCAATTTCCTGGGTCAGTTCCAGGGGGAACCCATAGGTGTCGTAGAGGGTAAAGGCATCGACACCGGAAAGTTGGCCTTGGGGTCCGAGGTTTTCCAGGCTCTCGGCCAGGAGCTTTTCGCCGCGATCGAGGGTTTTGAGGAAGCTGACTTCTTCTCTCTGGAGGGATAGTTTGATGGTGCGTTCGGATTGGCGCAGGTTGGGATAGACGGCCTCACCCAGGGCGATCGCCGCTTCTGCGACCAAGGGCGTAAATTCTTTGTCGATACCCATTAGCCGCCCGTAGCGAATCACGCGCCGAATCAAGCGCCGCAGAATGTAGCCTCGGCCTTCATTGGAAGCCACAATCCCATCGGCGATCATGTGCACGACGGCCCGCACGTGATCGCCGATGACTTTCAGGGCGACTTGGGTGGAGGCGTCGGCTTTGGCGTAGTCGATATGGGCGATCGCTGCTGCCGCCTCGATAATCGGAAAAATCAGGTCGGTTTCGTAGTTATTGGGCTTGTGCTGCAGGATTTGGGCCATGCGCTCCAAGCCTAGGCCCGTGTCAATATTCTGGTTCTGCAAGGGAGTCAGATCGCCTGCGGCATCCCGGTTGTACTGCATGAACACCAGGTTGTAATACTCGATGAAGCGACTGTCATCTTCGAGGTTGATCGCGGCATCTCCTAACTCGGGCTTGAAGTCGTAGTACAACTCGGAGCAGGGGCCGCAGGGGCCAGTGGGTCCGGACACCCAGAAGTTATCCTTGGCTCCCATGCGCTGGATGCGGTGGGCGGGAATGCCAATCTGGTCGCGCCAAATGGCGAAGGCTTCGTCGTCGGACTCGAAGACGCTGACGATAATCCGATCGGGGGGCAGGTTATAGACGGTGGTGGAGAGTTCCCAAGCCCAGGCGATCGCCTCTGTTTTGAAATAATCGCCAAAGCTGAAATTTCCCAGCATCTCGAAGAAGGTGTGATGCCGTGCTGTCCGCCCCACATTCTCAATATCGTTGGTCCGAATGCATTTTTGGGAGGTGGTGACCCGGGGAAATTCGGGGATCTGCTGGCCCAGGAAGATCGGCTTAAAGGGTAGCATTCCGGCGATGGTCAACAGCACCGTGGGATCTTCTGGTACCAGAGAGGCGCTGGGTAAAATCCGGTGCCCACGCTCTGCGTAGAAGTTCAGAAAAGCTTGCCGAATTTGTGCGCCACTTTTGGGAGACATAGGACTGGGGATGGAGAGGGGGATGGAGAGGGTGGAAGTCTTAGGACTCGCAGCCTAACATTTTATACTTTTTCATCATGCCGTAAGATCGGCCATCCGATCCGATAATCCGATCGCGTGTTCGATCATACGGATAACCGAAAAAAATCAGCTCGCAGACGGTGTCTCTGCGTAAAAGTTCCAGAGGACAGCAGGGGTTGATTAAAAATAAACATGTTCTTTAAAAAACAAGAATATCGATTAGTCTAAGTATTTTCAGGGAACTTTTGCGATCGCAAAAGGTCTTTTGAGGACATGAAGACCCGTTGCAAAAGCATTTTGCGGCATCACTGGGCTTCTCATTCATCTGAATCTAGGAGTTGAATATGATACCTGTAACAAAGCATGGATGGCCTCGTCGATGGGGTTCCATGGGTCGGGGGGCTTCTATTGCGGCGTTGACGGCACTGACGCTTTGGGGTGGGATTGCTCCTCTGCCGATGCAGGCGAGTGAACGGCTAACGGTGGTGCGACAAGAGGGATGGGAAGGCCAACTGCATGTGGCGAGGGTGAGTCAGACCAATCAATTGGTGATGCAGTTGGCGGTGCTGGATAAGCCCGTGACGAGCTATGCCAACGCGGTTTACACCGTATCGGTGTGGCATCGCAATCAGTGGGTGCAGGTCTATACAGGGTTGGGTGCTCGCTTACTCAGCAATGCGGCGGGCCAACTGACGCTGGCACCAGAGGTGATTGATTTGCAGGCTATTCAAGCCCAGTTGGGACGGGATGTGGATCTGACTAATTTGGAGTTTAAGGCGGTGGCGACTCTGCGCTATGACATTCGGGGGGGAGCTCGCGATCGCAGTGTGCAGTTTGAGCAGGTGCAGCGCTATGGGGCGATCGCGACAACCAATACGGTGCAAATTGCGGGCCGGGATGTGACGTTAGTCAACATGCCTCAAACCGATCGGCCTAATCAACCAATCCTGCCGATTCCGCGAGGCCAAAGTGGTTTTAGCCTGGCGGTTGTCCAAAATCAGAGCCGGGAGTCCCATGTGATCGCGCGGGTGGCTGTGCGGCAAAAACAGGCCCAGGGGTTTTTACCGGAGAAGTTTGTGGGGGACTTCCGGTATAAGTTAAAGGGTAAAAAGAATAAGGCGCAATTTGTCCGGGGACTAAACGTGGGCGATCGGGTGGTTGTTCGGTTGTTTGATCGGCAAGATCGCTTGATTGGCTATAGTGAGTTTGAATTGCAAGCCTTTAATAGTGCGGTGTCGTTAATTTTGCCGAGCGGTTCGTTGGCTTCGGGGGTGGTGCGAACGGTGTATGGCAGCGATCGCGACCAAGATTTTGCCCTCGATCGCAATGCTCCGATCTTTGACTATTTCACGCAGGTGACTCAAGTCAGCGATTATCTAAACGCGCGGGTCAGTTTCTTCAGCAGCAGCCAAGCCTTTAACCTCAGCTTGTTTGATGTGGCAGGCTTGCCTAGCCCGCGCTCTACCTGCACCTATCCTAGTTCGCTGCAAGTGGGGGCGTTAATGCTGGCTAATCGCGAGCTTTGGGCGTTTAGTGGCGATTTGGCAACGGCCTTGCTGGCTCGACCGGGACAAGTTGTCCAAGTTATCGATTGGAGTAGCACGACGACCTATGAGGTGAGTCAGTTGTGGGTCCAATACGAAACGGTGGGTGTGAGTCAGGGCACGCTGATTACCAGTAGTGAAGATTATGGGGAGTACCGTCCCGGCAAAAAGCGCAAAAAACAGCATTGTAATCAAGGGATTG
>CAVYAN010000086.1:0-68494 GCA_963766075.1 uncultured cyanobacterium
TCCTTCGTCATCATCGGGATATCCTCGGGCTGCACCAAAATTCCATCCCGATTCGGGTCCACCAGTTCAGCAACGCCGCCGACATCCGTCACCACCACGGGAAGTTCCATCGCCATAGCTTCCATCACCGCCACAGGCACGCCTTCATTCAGGCTGGCGAGGGCAAACACATGGGCTGACTCCAGTTCCTCGCGAATCTGCGCCTCAGACACCGCTCCCAGTAAGGTGACGCTATCGTTTAAGCCCTGATCTTCGATGAGCTGAGCCAGCACGCGATGATAGCCCGCACCGCCCATTTCATCTTCCCCCGCGATCCGTAGAGACACATCCAGCCCCTGCTGCCGCAGCGCGGCGATCGCCTGAATCAAGTCCCCATGGCCCTTCACTGGATTCAACCGCCCACAGGACACCACTCGAAAGGGGCCTTGGGGCGACGGAGAGACGTAGGGTTTAGTGCGCTGAATGCTATCCAAATTCACCCCCATCGGGGCCACAACCACCACATCTGGCAGGTCATCCCCTAAGGTCTTTTGCGCCAGGGTCAGCAGTTGCTGGGAAATCACCAAGGCAAAGGAGGCATAACGCCACTTTTGGGCTTGATTGGGACCGTAGACAGCGATGCCGGGACCATGCAAGGTCAGGCTATAGGTGATGCCAGATAGCAGAGAGGCCAGCATGGCCAGATGGGCGGCATCTGCACAGGAATGCACATGAACATGCCGCAGGCCGTTTTGGCGCATGTGGCGGACGAGGTTGCCCGCTACCAGCACAATGGCAGCCAACCGCAACCGTTCCCTACCGGAAAGTTTGGCGGTGGCGATCGCCCGGGCACACCGCATCCAAGCGATCGGGCCAGATTGGAGCACCGTCAGCAAAGCCAGACAAGTCGCTTTCCAGTCCAACTCGACTAGATAGATCGTTTCCTGCTGGGCAGCGACGGCCCAACTGTGGGAAACAATGCCCTGGGGCGGACGACGGGTGGAAATCAAGGCTGTCTCAATGCCCAAATCTGTGAGCACTTGCCGCTCACGCCAGAAGAAAATATGCGTTTGTCCAGGAAATTCCGGGATTAAGTAGCCTATCCGAGTCATAGCAACGCTGGGATAAAGAATAATTAGGAGAAATCATGGAAATTCGGGGCTTCACCGTCCTGTCCGTGCCACACAATAGGGGGCACTGCTACAGTTCCAAGCGCGCGATGGGAAACAGGGCTTTCACCGTCATTTGCTGACCCGGTGTACTGGTGATGGATAGGATACCGCCGCTCAATTCTAGCAAACGCTTTGCCATGGTGAGGCCCAATCCCGATCCGTGCTGTTCATACCCGACCCTTGCTGTGCATAAAAGTGTCGCTCGAATGGGTCGCTCGAATGGGTCGCTTGAATGGACCGCTCGAATGGGACATAGGCTCCCAGATTGGCAATTGGGTCGGCAGTCATACCCCGTCCGTGATCGGTAATCCTATCGGTAATCATGACGACAAAATGCGAGGTCTGGGTATCGGGGCTGATCTGGGTGCTGATCGGAATGGGTGTACCGGAGCCGGAAATTTACAGGCATTGTGGATAATTTCCTGGAGGATTTTCTGGAGCTTGGGGCCTTCAAAACGGAGCACTTCAGGGTGGAGGGCCAACTGTAAATCCCCTTGGCGATCGCACTTTTGCATGATTTGATGGGCCGTATTATGGATGATCAAATTAGCATCGGAGAGCGGCGTGCGCCAAGAGGGCAGCATGTTTAATAACAAATTATGACTGATCGGGTCGTAACGCAGGCATACAAAATCAGAATTTCATCCAATCTAACTAATCCACGAACAACGTGTTACTTTCGTCATCGCTCCAATCCCCACCGAAGGGGATGACATCGCTCTCTTTAGGGAGTATTCTCTGAAGCTGAATCTGGATTAAATGTCATCGATTTGGCAATTAATTGGGTAATCGCAACAGGTGTTAAAAAAACCTCTCAAAGCAATGCCTCTCAAAGCAATACCTCTCAAAGCAATACCTCTCAAAGCAATGTGCCTCAACCCTAATGTGCCTATCTCGCAGGCAACAATCCTGTATCCTAAATGTTTTCCCTATTAGAGATACACCCATGCAAGCTGTACTCATGACCGCGAAGGGCGGCCCAGAAGTCCTGCAACTCCACGCAATGCCCAACCCACCGCAACCCAGGGGCAGAGCACTACAGATCCAAGTCCGAGCCGCCGGGGTCAACCCTATCGATACCAAGCTGCGGCAACGGGGCACATTTTTTCCAGAGCGGATGCCTGCGATTTTGGGCTGTGATGGCGCGGGCATTGTTGCGGCAGTGGGAGCCGACGTGCAACGGTATCGGGTCGGGGATGCGGTGTATTTTTGTCAGGGAGGGCTGGGTGCTAATTCAGGAACCTATGCAGAATACATGACGGTGGACGAGCGCTTTGTAGCGCCTAAGCCCAGTTCCCTGAGTTTTGCCGAAGCAGCCGCAGTTCCTTTGGTGCTGATCACGGCGTGGGAGGCCCTGTGCGATCGCGGTCGTTTGCAGCCCGGTCAACGGGTATTGATCCACGCGGGATCTGGTGGCGTGGGGCATGTGGCCATTCAATTAGCCAAGCGGCTCGGGGCACAGGTGATTACCACCGTCAGCACCCCGGAAAAAGCAGATTGGGTCCGCCGTTTAGGTGCTGATCAGGTGATTTTGTACACCGAAACGGATTTTGTAGCGGCAGTGTTAGATTGGACCGATGGCCAAGGCGTGGATCTCGCCTTGGACACCGTGGGCGGCGCGCTGCTGGAACGCACCTTTCCTGCCGTCAAACTATACGGGGATGTGGTTACCCTTTTGGAGCCGGATGCCGCGACCCATTGGCAGGTGGCCCGGACCCGCAATCAACGCATCAGCCTAGAGTTGATGCTAACGCCGATGCTGCAAGAGTGGGAGGCGGGCCAACAGGCCCAGGCAGAAATTTTGGCCCGGTGTGGCGAGTGGTTTGATCGCGGGCAATTGCAGGTGCAGGTAAGCCAAACGTTCCCTCTGGCAGAGGCGGCTGCGGCCCACGCCCGTTTGGCTGCTGGAGCCATGACTGGGAAAATTGTTTTGGTGATGGATGTTTTGGGGTGATGGCATTTGGGGTGATGGCATGCTGGGCGAGGGGCTGGCGGGCTGGGCGAGGGGCTGCGGCACATCTCGCGATATTTTCTTCGCATATCTTTCGCGTATATTTCGCATATCTATGGATAATTGACTCAGATTTGTTTGTCTGGTCCGATGCTTTGAAACAGCTTCCTGCGGTTCACCCCCACTCCCGGTGGGGCAAAATTCTGAGACTCCGACTGGAATTTCTGCTGATTCTGGTGGTTGGGTGTCTGTTGCTCTGCTTGGGAGCAGCGGCCCCGGCAGCAGCGGCGATCGCCCAACCCGAGCGGGTTGCCCTCACCCTAGACTTGCTACAGGATCGGGTGAAAAATCCCTTGCAAACGGACGGCATCCGGACCATTGATCTGAGCCGATTTACCATTGATTTACGTCCGGAAAATGCCGCTTTTCGGGATCAGTTTTACATCTTGGTCCAGGGGCAGTTGCGCAAACCGGGCAATCCGACGGGCCTGGATCTCAGCTATGCCCAAATTCAGGGTGATTTTAAGATTAGTCTGCTGGGATTACGGGCACCGCTGTACGGGGATTCCCTATCGCCAATTTTTAATCTAGCAGAACAGGAGCAACTAAAGCGCGATCGCCGCCTGCTTTCCCAACTGAGCACCCTCTCTCAATCCCTGCTCACTCCCAATGGGGGCAGTCAAACCGCACCGCTGCAAATTACCGTATTCCGTGGCCCGCTAAAACTGATTCAAACCCGTTTTCTGGGTCCTGCGGACTTCAGCAACACCTTTTTCCTGAATCGATTGGAGGCCCAGAGCACTCAATTTCTCCAAGGAGGCGATTATTTTCAGTCCCGCTTTGGCCAGACCACCAGTTTTGCCGGGGCTGTATTTGGGCGGGAGGCTCGGTTTCGCAGCAGCATCTTCTTTGGCAAAGCCGACTTTAACCAGGCCCAGTTTCAGGGGGAGGTCAATTTTCAAAGCAGTGAATTTCAAGGGGCGGCCAACTTTAATCAGTCGGTGTTTCAAAAAGCCGCGAACTTTACGCGGGTCCAGTGGCAGGGCAATGCCGACTTTGCAGCGGCCCGCTGGCAGGATGCCGTGGCCTTTACCCGCAGTAATTTTGGTCGGTCCCTGTTTTTGCCGGATGCCACCTTCGAGAAATCGGTGCTGTTTCGCGAAGTGCAATTCGCCCGCCCGGTCAATCTGCGCGGTGCCGCGATCATGGAACGGGCCGACTTTGGCTACACGGGTTTTGCCAAGGGTGCCTATTTGAATATTCCTGGCCTCAAGTTTGATTCTGATCGCGCCAAAATTGTTGGCAATCCGGGACAAATCAGCAAAGTCCTCTCGGTGCCCACGTTGCAGGGCAATGAAAATCTGCTGCGGGAATTGGTGCGGAATTTTCGCAAGCTGGAGCAGATTCCCGATGCTAATTATTTGGAGTTTTCCCGCGAGCGGCTGCGTCTGAAGGAAATTCGGCAGCAGTTGTTTGGGGTGAATGTGAACACCGCCAATGCCCTCCAATTAAGCCGAATTGGTTTTTCGGCCAAGCAAGCTACCACGATTATGCAGCGCCGGATCCAACAGCCCTTTCGCAGTCCGTCAGAGGTGCTGAATTTGGAGAGCGTGGATTTAGCAACCTTTATCAATGTGCGCGATCGCATTGTGGCGCGGGAAATGGTTTCCCCAGGCCGCGAAGCGGTTAACCGTCTGGCCACGGCTTCCTCCTGGATTGGCCTCAGTTTGCTGCTACTGCTCAGTCGCTATGGCACAGATTTCTGGTTGATTTTTGGGATTGGCTTAGTGGCGATCGCCTATTTTGGCCTGCTGTTTTGGTTTGTCGATCGCTGGCGCAGAGTGGTTCCCAGCCCGATTTTGCCCACTGTACCCGAAAGTATCTGGGTCACCTCCTGTTTTAGTGTCGTTTCCCTGCTCGGCTTTGCCGCCATCTTTCGGGCGGCAGATCAACCCTGGCTGACCCTCCTGTGCCTGAGTGTCTTGATCATTCCCGTACCCACACTCCTGACACTACAGCTTTACATTACTGGGCGTTACCACAACAAACTCAACGAAAGCTACTTTATGGAAGAGGGTAGCCTACGCCAACTGCGGATTTTGATCGGGCGACTCCCGATTTTGCCCCGGTTTGAAATGTTTCGGGAACGCTATCTGCCCATCCTCTGGGATCGGCGCTGGAACTGGCTCAACTATTTTGACTTTAGCCTGAATAACCTGCTGAAGTTTGGCTTCAACGATCTGCGGCTGCGGGATGAATATGTGCCGGGCTTAGTCAGTGGACTGGTGTGGTATCAATGGGCGATCGGCCTACTCTACATTGCCCTGCTGCTGTGGACTCTATCGCGCACCATTCCCGGGTTGAACGTCCTAATTTACTTCCGGTAAGGGGGGGAGTTGGGCGATCATTGGCCCCGCGAGCCAGGTTGCTCATGGTTTCACGGTTGGGGTGGCGATGCGAACCAATTCACCAAATCTCCTGTATCCGTGAAATCCAACAGCGCCTCCCCTAAAGCTTCCAGTTGTTCTGGCGACAGGGCTTGGACTTGATCGGTCAAGCGGGGGGAAAGGGCACCGACCCGTCGGTGGAGAAGTTTGAGAATGAGCGATCGCTCCCGCTGCAGCCCCTCTTCCCGTCCTTCTTCCCTCCCTCTTCCCGTCCTTTTTGTTGTCCTCGCTGTTCTCCTTCTTGCAAAATCTCTTGATACCAGGGCGATTCGTGTAACACTGCCATATCCCACCTCATAATTTGCCGCACAACTTCTGTGCCCAATACAAAGCTAGCAAAGAAACCCAACAACGATTCCAACTCAATGAGTTGCTCATCCTGCCGCAATTGATTGAGGGCGTGTTTCACCACCGCCGCCTCACTCCCATTTTTCAAAATAGGCACAAAGGGTAATAACGCATTCAGGGACTGCTCAAAGACAATCGCGGCATCCACCTCCCATAGATTAATCACCCGGTAACTTTGCACCGCTTCAATGCCTAAAAAGTTCGACGCAAAGCGGTTTTGAATGATCACCGTAGGGCCCGGAGGCAGAATGTTCACCAGCACCGGATAGGTCGGCAAACCATATTTTTCTTCTGCCAAGGCCGCATAGGCCCGCATGCGGATCGGCAGGTTGGTGTTATAGCGCAACTGCAATTCCGTCAATACCAGAAACTGGCCCTGGTCGGGACTCGCCACTTTCACTAGCACATCATTATCCCGACTCAGCCACTGAAACTCAGAACCGAGGATTTCCTGGGCGACCAAGTCAGGCTGTTGGGTGACCCATTGGACCCACGCAGTCGGTGCTAGACCGATCAGTCGCTTGCCTCCGATATCTCGCTTTTTGGGCCACGGCACCTCCTTCTCAATTGGGATTTGCAGAATGCATTATAGGACAAACGTTCTACAATCTTCAACTGGATTCACCCGATTCGCTGCAATGGCCCGTGGATTGAGGGCCATTGCAGTAGAGCTGCGCGCGCCCGGCTAGTCTGATGCCCCTAGAGCGGATGCTCCTAGAGCGGAAATATGATCTTGGTTATTAGGGCTTGCGAAAAATCAGTACATGCTGCTGGGGCAGAATTTTGAGGGTTTCCTGCCAGACTAAGCCTACGGCAGTCAGTTCTTTTTTGACTTGCTGCTGGGTTATTTTGTGATGGGGTTTGATCAGAATCAAGGGGTTTTCACCGCGATACTCCACCAGCACGACGCGCCCACCCGGTTTCAGCGCCGCGACAATGCCTTGCATCATTTCCCAGGGATGGGAAAATTCGTGGTAGGCATCAACCATCAACGCGAGGTCGATGGAGTTGGGAGGCAAATGGGGATCATCCACATCCCCCTGCACGGTTTCAACGTTAGTCACGCCTTTTTCCACCTTCAGCGCTTCCAGAATTTCAATCATCTCGGGTTGAATGTCCACCGCGACGACTTTGCCCTGGGGCACCAGCGGACTGAGGCGAAAGGTGAAATAACCCGTACCAGCCCCCAGGTCGGCCACGGTATCTGTGGGGTGGAGGTGCAGAGCGGCGATCGCCTGCTCCGGTTGCTCTTCCATAGTGCGGGTTGGTCGTTCTAACCAGCCTGCGCCCATGTGTCCCATCACATCAGAAATTTCCCGGCCCATGTACACTTTGCCAATCCCATCCCGACTGGGAGTTCGGTTGGTGTAGGGGGTGGCTGAGGCCGCGATCGCCACGCTATTGCTCATAGTCCACACCAACATCGCCAAGCCCAATCCCCACAGACCACGCCAAAACTGCATCGCTCAATTCCTATAGACCCTCTGCCATCCTAAACCTCTCCGCCATCCTAAACCAGACTTGTCCCGCAGCGGCATATCCCGTTTATCCTGACCCGTGTATCCTGATAAGTGGAAATTTAATCCCCCACAGACCCGTGCTTGACCTGAAGCTAATTCGCGAAAATCCCGACCTCGTCCAAGAAAAGCTGAACCGCCGCAACGGCGACTATGATCTGCAACCGCTCTTGCAGTTAGAAGCGCAGCGACGAGAGTTGGAACAGGCGCGATCGCACCTGCAAGCCCGCAGCAACGAAATTGGCAAACTCGTCGGCCAAAAAATGAAATCCGGCACCCTGGCCAATGATCCTGAAATCCTGAGCCTAAAAGCCGAAGGCAACCAACTCAAAACCCAACTGGGAGAACTGGAACCTGCCGAAAAGGATCTGAAGGTTCAGATTGAAACGCTGGCCCTAACCCTGCCTAACCTGCCTAGCGACACCACCCCCATCGGCAGCAGCGAAGCAGACAATATTGAAATCCGCACCTGGGGAGACGCCTACAAGCCTCAAATCCCAGTTTTGCCCCACTATGAAATCGCGGAAAAATTAGGCATCCTCAACACCGAACGTGCCACTAAAATCGCCCAAACCCGTTTTGTAGTGCTGCTCGGAGCCGGAGCCGCCCTAGAGCGCGCGCTGATTTCCTTCATGTTGGACAGCCAAATTGCCGCCGGTTACACCGAAGTCCTGCCACCGATTTTGGTGAACACCGCCTCCCTCACCGCCACTGGCCAGTTGCCCAAATTTGCCGAAGAAAGCTTTCAGTGCCGGGATGACGACCTGTGGCTGATTCCAACGGCGGAAGTGCCCGTTACCAATTTGTATCGCGATGAAATCCTGGCGGCGGAACAACTGCCCATTTTGCACTGTGCCTACACCCCCTGTTTCCGGCGGGAAGCGGGCAGCTATGGCCGAGACACGCGCGGCCTGATTCGCCTGCACCAGTTCAATAAAGTTGAACTGGTCAAGCTGGTGCGGCCAGAAACCTCGGAAGCAGAACATCAAGCCCTAGTGCAAAATGCCGAGGCGATTTTGCAAGCCCTAAAATTACCTTACCGAGTTATCGAACTCTGTACGGGGGATCTGGGCTTTGGTGCGGCCAAGTGCTACGACTTGGAGGTGTGGCTACCCTCAGCGGGCACCTATCGCGAAATTTCGAGCTGCTCAAACTTTGGAGATTTCCAGGCGCGCCGGGGCAACCTGCGGTTTAAAGAAGCGGGTCAAAAGGGCACCCAATTTGTGCATACTCTGAATGGCTCGGGGTTGGCGATCGGGCGCACAATGGCGGCAGTACTGGAAACCTATCAGCAAGCCGATGGAACAGTCCGGGTGCCCGAGGTTTTGCAACCCTATCTCAAGCGAGACACGCTGTAGGCCGTTGGGATGCAATCCAACGGCCAAAAAACCCTAGCCCCCCAGATAATCGCCCGCTTTTGGCCCTTCTAGATAGTGCTCCCAGTGAATGTCAGGCATGCGATCAAAAGCTTCGTTAAGAGAAATTTCCCACATCTTGCGGATTTGATTGAGATAGGGTGCCCCCCGTTCTAGGCGCAGTTCGTAGAGAATTTTGAAGGTGTCGTTTTCATACATCAATAAATTAATTGGTGGACCGACCGAAATATTGGATTTCATGGTGGAATCAATCGACAGCAGGGCACATTTAGCGGCGGCGGTAACGGGGGTATCAAAACTCAAAATCCGATCCAAAATCGGCTTGCCATACTTAGCTTCCCCAATTTGCAAAAACGGGGTTTCTGGCAGGGCGCGAATAAAGTTTCCCTGGCTGTAGATCAAGTACAGTCCGGTCTCTTCGCCCTGAATTTGTCCTCCGAGTAGAAAACTGCACTTAAAATCAATGTTGTCCTTTTCTAGCCAGGGCCGATCTTTTTCCTGCAAGCTACGGATGCAGTCGCCCACATAGCGGGCGACATCGTAGAGGGTAGGCAAGGTGTGCAGACTGACTTCTGCGGCGGCTTTAATATCGCGCCGCAGAATGGTCAGCAACGCTTGGGTAATGGAAAGATTGCCAGCGGTGCACAGGACAATCACGCGATCGCCCGGAAGCGAAAAATCAAACAACTTTTGGTAGGTGGAAATATAGTCCACTCCGGCATTCGTGCGGGAGTCTGCGGCCATTACCAAACCAGTTCGGGTCAAAATACCAAGGCAATAGGTCATGGGAGAGGTAAAGAATTGGGCGAGAGAGGGGAAGGGTAGCGGGTAACCTTTGGGCACTCACCTTCAGGAGTTAACTTCAGGTTAAGGGCAAATTATTAGAAAAATCGGATTGTGGTCATTTCCGGATGAT
The DNA here is from genome assembly GCA_963766075.1 of uncultured cyanobacterium. Classification (GTDB taxonomy): domain Bacteria; phylum Cyanobacteriota; class Cyanobacteriia; order Leptolyngbyales; family Leptolyngbyaceae; genus CAVYAN01. The sequence continues at coordinate 9,707 of CAVYAN010000086.1, forward strand.
GTTCATTATTTTAGTGTCCATTAGTTTAATCCCAGCCGTTCAACGGGCTAGTTCAACGGGCTAGTTCAACGGGCTAGGACACTGATTCCAGCAGCATGGAAACCCGCCGTTTGAACGCGTCTAATGGTCTTCAACACCGTAGAGAAATCGCCTTTTTGGGGATGGTTTTCCCACAATTCGGTGTTCTGCGGCCTCGATCCTTAAATTCTATTTCCTGACCGCGCTCAGAAGATCCCCAAGAATGGTAGATTGAGCGGAGTATTTGCAAGCAAGCAAGAATTAGCAAGATGAAAGTCTTAGTGATCGGCGGTGACGGCTACTGTGGTTGGGCAACAGCGCTCTATCTTTCTAATCGCGGCTACGAAGTCGGCATTTTAGACAGTCTGGTGCGACGGCATTGGGATGCGGAATTGTGCGTTGAAACCTTGACTCCGATTGCCCCCATCCAGCAGCGAATCCAGCGCTGGAAAGACTTGACGGGGAAGGCAATCGATCTTTTTATTGGCGATATTACGAACTACGAGTTTCTCAGCAAAGCCCTCCACAAATTTGGACCCGATGCGTTGGTCCATTTTGGTGAGCAGCGATCGGCTCCTTTTTCCATGATCGACCGCGAACACGCAGTCCTGACCCAGGTCAACAATGTCGTCGGGACGCTGAACCTGCTCTATGCGATGAAGGCTGACTTCCCCGACTGCCACTTGGTGAAATTGGGGACAATGGGTGAGTATGGCACGCCTAATATCGATATTGAAGAAGGCTTCATTACGATTGAACACAATGGGCGCAAGGATACCCTGCCCTATCCAAAGCAACCCGGCAGTATGTATCACCTGAGCAAGGTGCATGATTCCCATAACATTCACTTTGCCTGCAAGATGTGGGGCTTACGGGCCACGGACTTGAATCAGGGCGTGGTCTACGGGGTGCTGACGGAAGAAACCGGCATGGATGAACTGTTGATTAACCGTTTGGACTATGACGGGGTGTTTGGCACAGCGCTAAACCGCTTCTGTATCCAGGCGGCGGTGGGTCATCCACTGACCGTCTATGGTTCGGGCGGACAAACGCGGGCCTTCCTGGATATTCGGGATACGGTGCGCTGTGTGGAATTGGCGATCGCCACTCCGGCAAAGCCTGGAGAATTCCGCGTCTTTAACCAGTTTACGGAAATGTTTAGCGTCGGCGATTTGGCCCTGATGGTGAAAAAAGCGGGCACGACGATTGGGCTGGATGTGGATGTTAAGCATATCGAAAACCCCCGCATCGAGAAGGAAGAGCATTACTTCAATGCTAAAAATACCAACCTGCTGGATCTGGGCTTACAGCCCCACTATTTGTCTGACTCGCTGTTGGATTCGCTCTTGAATTTCACCACAAAGTACAAGGGCCGTGTGGATGCTGCACAAATTATGCCGAAGGTGTCCTGGAAGCGGGAGGGCTAGGGATGGCAGGGCGGGCTATGGCCTTGGGGCTAGGGGCGATTTTGCCGGGACTGTTTTTTGTCGGCATTAGCACCTACTATCTGTTTCCCGAATGGGCGGCCCTGGGTGCCAGCCATCGGCAGTTTAGCCAGTTGGCCCGCCAGCCAAATTCCACAATGAATCAACTATTTGTGGCCCAATCAGCAGAAAACCGACACCGAATCAATTGCTTTGCGGAAGGCATTGGCGTGGTAGGCGGTGGAATTATGGTAGAGATCGGGATACAGGGACTTTGTCTGCTGCCGAGGCGGGTGCGATCGGATTAAGTCAATTCTTAGTCAATTCAATGTTGTAGAGAGTTCTGGTTCCCCCTATGCGTATTGCGCTTTTCACCGAAACCTTCCTGCCCAAAGTCGATGGCATTGTGACGCGCTTGAAACATACGGTCGAGCATTTACAGCGCCAAGGGGATCAGGTGCTGGTGTTTTCGCCCGACGGGGGACTCAAGGAATACATGGGGGCGCAGATCTATGGGGTGAGCGGATTTCCCCTGCCGCTCTATCCGGAGTTGAAATTGGCCCTGCCGCGTCCAGCCATTGGCGAAGCCCTACGACTATTCAAGCCGGACTTGGTGCATGTGGTGAATCCAGCGGTGTTGGGACTGGCGGGCGTATATTATGCCAAGTCGTTGGATATTCCATTACTGGCTTCGTACCATACCCATCTCCCCGAATATCTCCAGCACTATGGCTTAGGCATGTTGGAAGGGTTGATGTGGGAATTGATTAAGGCAACCCACAATCAGGCGGCGTTAAATCTGTGTACGTCTACGGCGATGGTGCAAGCCCTAGAGGGACACGGGGTTGAGCGGGTTGACCTGTGGCAGCGCGGGGTGGATACGGAAACATTTCAACCCCATTTAGCCAGCTTGGAGATGCGTGCAAAACTGTCTCAGGGGCATCCCGATCGCCCAATTTTGCTGTACGTCGGTCGTCTGTCAGCGGAAAAGGAAATCGAGCAAATTAAACCGGTTTTGGAGTCGATTCCTAATGCTTGTCTCGCGTTGGTGGGCGATGGCCCCAATCGGCAAGCTTTGGAGAAGCATTTTGAAGGCACATCAACCCACTTTGTGGGCTATTTGCAGGGCAAAGAGTTAGGGGCGGCCTTTGCTTCTGCGGATGCCTTTGTGTTTCCGTCGCGGACGGAAACGTTGGGTCTGGTGCTGTTAGAAGCGATGGCGGCGGGTTGTCCGGTGGTAGCGGCCCGCTCGGGGGGGATTCCGGATATCGTGACGGATGGCGTCAACGGCTTTTTGTTTGATCCGACGGATGAGAATGGGGCGATCGCCGCCACTCAGAAATTGCTGGCCAATGCGGCAGAACGAGACAGATTGCGCCAGAATGCGCGTCTAGAAGCGGAAAAATGGGGTTGGTCGGCAGCGACGCGACAGTTGCGCGGGTACTATCAGTTGGTGGTGGGTGGGCAATCGCTAGAGTCTTCGGCAGCATGAGGGCGATCGGTGAGTGCAGTCTGATTTTCCTGCATCAGGGTAGATCATCCCGGATCAGGGTGGATCAATGACGGCTAGCACTGCCTTGGGCAAGAGTTGATCCTTAAACCAAATAATCCGCGCTGGAGTCTCGCCAATCTTCACCCCCGCCTTCTCCAGGTTCAGCCGCTCCGACACCGCCAGCACCAAATCATCCCGCCCCGACTGACGCACCTGGGAAAACTTTTTCTGGAGGTATTCCGGTCGCCAATAGCCCACAATTTCCAACAGCAGCGATCGCCCATCCGGATGCACCAGCCGAAAATCCGGAATCATCACACTCCCTGGAATCGGAATCAGATCGACTTCCCGCTCCAACCGCCAGTCGGTTTTTGCCTTGGCCCAGCGCTCCACAAAACTCGCTTCCAGCATACTGTCATAGGTTTTTCCCGGTGGATAATGCGTCACCAATCCGCAGGCGTCATTCAAGGCAAACCGACCCACCCGCGTGCCGCCGGAGTAGGCATCCTTCATCTGTAGGGTCGCCGTCAGACTCCAGCGGGTCACATGCAGCAACGCCGGTAACAGCATCGCCAACTTCAACCCATAGCGCGTATTCGGCTTGAACAAACTGGTGGGACCATCCAAGGTCAGCGTAAACCCATGATCCGCATCGCCCTCAATGTAGGACATCAGGCTAAACAGCTTGACATAGCGGAATAGCAGCTTGTATTCCCCTGGATCATTACGATGGGCATTCAGCGTCACTTGACTGGCGCGATAAAACACTCCCTGCACCTGGGACAGATTGTAGCGATGGATCAGCGCCTCTGGAGTGGGCGCCTCGAACTGGGTCAAAATTTGATTGTCTGGCAAATCGGCATAGAGTCCTGCATGCACCTGTTCTGGCAAAATTTCCCGCTCCAATTCCTGGCTCAGCGCCTCGGCCACCTGTTGAATCACCCTTTGGGCCATTTGGATACTGGGCACAGAGTGCGCCGCCAGGGCAAAGACCTTCTCCCGCAGCATCGGCGGGTCCAAAGGACTAACGGTTTCAAAGGTGCTAAAGGCATCCGCACTGAGGAGATGGGCAAGGCCCCGTTTCACCCGGTAATCCGTATCCTCGCCCTCTAATTCCTGCAGCAGGCGATTCAGATCGCCGTGGGTACCGGACTGGGCAGCGTGGAATAGGGCAATCAGGTCGGTGGCGATCGCCAAGTTTTTCGGTGACAGGGCTAAGTGCTTTGGCACCACCTCTTCACCACTGTAGCGATGCATCAACAGCTCGGTGGGCAGCATGACTATTTCGCCGGTGCACTAACCCCAACAGCACTACCTCCAACAGCGCTACCCCCCAAGGCATTGGCCCGCCGCGCTAACGCCACATCTTTCTGGGTGATTCCACCGGCGTCGTGGGTCGTCAAATCAATGGTGACCCGATTGTAGACATTAAACCACTCGGGATGATGACCCATCGACTCAGCCACCAGCGCCACACTGGACATAAAGCCAAACGCCTCCACAAAGGAAGGAAACTGAAACTGCCGATGCAACTTTCCGTCTTGCAGGGTCCAACCTGACAGTTCAGCCAGAACTGCATTCAAGTCTGAAGGGGATAATACAGAATCGGTCATGGTATTGCTCTTGGGGGCTTGAGCGCCATTACATTCGGCGGTCAGGGGGACAGGCATTGAGGGAACAGCCATCAGGGGCGCAACGATTGGCGGTGCGGCGATCGCAGAAGCTAACCCCAAGCGACTCACCGTGGCAGAACTCGGATGACCCAAGGGCGTCGCATATTTAGTACTGGCCAAACCGGGAGTCTCCATCCCAATAATACTGACCAAACAAATCAACACAGCCAAGCCAAGCACGATCCCAACCTCGGCAATAGACTCGCGCCAATCTCCAGAAAAAAGCCGCTTTGCCATAGAAACCTTCTGCCTTTGAGATTTTAGACTCTGAACTTTGGGCCGAATTCAAAATCTAAAATCTCTAACCGCCTTTGGCTTTTTCAATCGCCACATCCACTGAAGGCTGCAAGGACAGAAATTGCTCCAAGCGGACTAACTTCACCGTCTGGGTCACACGGGCATTCGTGACAATTTGTAGCGTACCGTTTTCTGTTTGCGCTTTTTTAACCAATTGAACCAGGGCACCTAGCCCAGAACTGTCCACAAAGTCGATCTTGGACAAATCTAGAATGAGATGCTTTGGACCTTCTTCGATACATTTGGTGAGAACCTTCCGAAAAGTCGGTTCTGAAAATGCATCCAACAGGCCCGTGAGGCGAAAAAGTTGGTAGTTATCCTTGACTTCGCGTGTGCCTCTCAAGCTGACAGTCAGGGTCAATGTCTCAGGAATAACGCCCTCCTACGGTTTCATCTCGCAATTCGAGGCTTAAGTATACACGTTGCAGCCAAGATATGCCAGGGAATTTTTCACCCTTTTGCCTGGTGATCCCGCATGATTTGAACAAATTGGCCAAACAAATAATCGGCGTCATGGGGACCGGGGCTGGCCTCTGGATGGTACTGCACAGAAAAGAGGGGCAACGTCTTGTGGCGGAGTCCAGCCAGGGTGCGATCGTTGAGATTGAGATGGGTAATTTCCACGGCATCGGACGACAGCGAGTCTGCGCTCAGAGCAAAGCCGTGATTTTGGCTAGTAATTTCTACCTGCTGGCTCAGCCCACAGGGCTGGTTCAACCCGCGATGGCCAAATTTCAGTTTGAAGGTTTCGCCCCCCAGGGAAAGCCCCAGGATTTGATGCCCCATGCAAATACCAAACATGGGCTTGGCAGCGGCCAGCAGGGCGGTAGCAGTAGCGATGCCTTCGGTGACTACCGCTGGATCACCAGGACCATTGGAGAGAAAAATACCATCGGGGTTGTAGTTCAAAATATCCGCCGCCGAAGTGGACGCAGGCACGACAATCACACGGCAGCCATAGCTTGCTAACCGCCGCAGAATATTGCGCTTAATGCCAAAGTCCAAGGCCACCACAGTCAAGGAGGGAGCATCACTAGGGGGCGGATCAAGGGTGTAGTCCCACTCCGTCTCGGTTACCTCGGACCATTCGTAGACCATGGAAGTGGTCACTTCCTTGACGAGGTTAAGTCCGGCCATACTGGGGGCATCGTGGACCCGTTCCAGCAAATCAGCCGGGTCAAGGATTTCCGTCGAAATCGCCCCGTTCATAGCTCCGACCGATCGCAGCTTGCGGGTGAGGGCGCGGGTATCAATCCCGGAGATGGCGACGACGTTGTGCTGCTTAAGATAGTCTGGCAAGGATTGGGTGGAGCGCCAATTGCTGGGCTTGGTGCAAATATTGCGCGCGATCGCCCCTTTAGCTTGGGGATGGGCCGATTCTTCATCCGCAGCATTGACCCCCGTATTGCCCAGTTCCGGATAGGTAAAAGTGATGAGTTGCCCTTTGTAGCTGGGATCGGTCAAGACTTCTTGATAGCCCGTCATGCCCGTATTGAACACAACTTCACCAATCACCGTTCCCGGCGCACCAAAAGACCATCCTTGATAAGCTGTGCCATCAACCAAAACCAGTAAAGCGGGGTGAGCAGAGGAAAGAGCCATAGCAACGTTCGCCGACGTAAAAGCCAACGTATTATGTCATGTCTGTTCCCCAACGAAGCGTATCAAATTGATCCAGTTGCACCCGATTTTGCACCAATTGGGCAGAAATCCCTACCAGACCATGATCCCTGCCAACTTTGGCAAGCGGTCCAGATGGGTAGGTGATGGGTACAGGTTTTAAGCTGTGAACCTGGTCAAGATGAGAGAGAAACCGGAAAAGACTGAGAATAAAGATCGCAGATGGGGAATTTCTAGAAGAATGAGAAGTTGGTCAGTGCTACTTGGCGAATAACCCACGCAGGAATTCTCTGGAATCTCGCCTCTTTTGCCCGTAGATTTGTTTATTGCTGTGCACCACTGGGGTTAATGTCCATGTATCAGGTTTTTCGTTCGCGCTGGGGGCAGACTTTGATCTGGGGGAGCGCCTTACTGGTAACGGCCTGTGGTGCTGCACCAAAAACATCTGGAACAGCGGCCCCCCCTTCAGCAACGATCGCAGCCAACTCACCGATGCCGCCAGCAGCGATCAAAACCAAGCCTACAAACCCACCCCAGCCAAAAGCAGGCAGTAAATCCAGCCCGTCTACCCCCGCGCCGGATCCCAAGGCCCCACCGCCAGAAGCCTATAGTCGGGCCTTAGATAAAGCCGAAAGTGCCCAAAATATTGCCTCCACTGCGCGATCGCGGGATGACTGGAGCCTCGTGGCTAGTCAATGGCAGCAAGCCGTGCAATTCATGCAAGCCGTGCCCGCTTCCCATGCCTATTACAAACGGGCTCAGAGTAAACTGGGGGGCTATCAGCGATTCTTGGCGAATGCCAAAGCCCGGTCAGCCCAAACCAGCAACCTGGGAGATAACACCGTTGATACCCGGATTGGGGCTGACCCGATCGGTAAATCTTCGGGGGGCACTGCCATTGCCATGGCTGGGCAACCCCGCCCCGGACAGGTGTTTCAAGCCGTGATCAAGCGTCGGTCAGGGGGAACCCCGGTGATTGACGTCACCTTTAATGGCAGTCAGTCCTTTGAAATGATTGTGGATACGGGCGCGAGTAGCACAGTGATTACCTCACGAATGGCGGCCTCCCTGGGCTTGGCAGTGGTGGGCAAAGCCTATGTCAATACAGCCAGTCAGCGGGGGGTGGAAGTGCCCCTGGCCTATGTCGATTCCATGGCCGTGGGGGCGGCACAGGTGCGGGGAGTCACCGTGGCGATCGGGGGAGACGCCCTGGAAGTGGGACTACTGGGTCACGACTTCTTTGATAACTACGACGTCACGGTCAAACGCGATGTCGTGGAGTTTCGGGTCCGGGGATAAACCCGCTCTAGCCCTGCCAGATTTCTAGATCCTGGCTCTAGGCACCGAGTCTGGGCACCGAGTCTAGAGCCTAAGGCAAGATACGAGGTCTAGGTGCTGAGGAACTTCACGAGGTGTTCAAGTTTGGTCCAAGCCGCGCCACTGCGCAAAATCTCTTGGGCTAGGGCCACACCAGCCCCAAAGGATAACTCGGTGACGGACGCCCCCGTTACACCCCCCACCTGCAAGGCCAGCGCCGCATTGAGCGCCACCACATCCTGTTGGGCACGGGTGCCTTTGCCCCGCAAAACAGCGGTCAGAATTTCCGTATTTTGCTGGACATCGCCACCCGCGATCGCCCCTAGATCAGCCCGCTCTAAGCCTAAGGTCTGCGGATCAAGGGCGATCGTCTGCACCCGGTGATTGTCTAGGACAGCCAAATCCGTTAAGTCGCCTAACCCAGCTTCATCCAGGCGCTCCCGCCCATGCAGCACGATCGCCTGTTTCACTCCAAGCTGGTCCAACGCTTGGGCCAAGGTTTCCAGCAAGCTGGCATCGTACACCCCGATCACTTGGCCGGTGGGGGCCATCGGATTGACCAACGGCCCCAGCAAGTTAAAGACCGTCCGGACTCTGAGCGATCGCCGCAACCCAGCCACACTCTTCAAGGCCGGATGCCACCCCGGCGCAAACAGAAAGGTAATTCCCACCTCGGTCACCGCCGCTTGGATTTGTTCCGGGGGGGCCGCTAAATTGATCCCCAGCGCCTCCAGCACATCTGCCGAACCCACTTTGCTGGAGGCCGACCGATTGCCATGCTTGGCCACAGCAACACCCGCCGCCGCCGCCACAAAAGCAACTGCCGTAGAAATATTAAACGTGCCCGCCCCATCACCGCCTGTGCCACAGGTGTCAATTAACGGCGTCGGTCGGGGGCCTGCCAGAGGCGGCAGGGGAGCGGCCTGCTGCTTCAGCACTTGGGCCATGCCCGTCAGTTCCGCCGCAGAAACACCCTTCGTTTGAATTGCCGCAAGAATTGCACCCGTCAAGACGGGTGGAATCACCTCGCTCAACCATCCCTGCATCAAGGTAGCAGCTTGCTCTACAGTCAGCGACTGCCGATCCAACAATTGTTGCAGCAAGCTGGACCAATCCCCTAGCGACTCAGGGGCCGATGCCACAGGGGCCAGGGTGGAGTGGGTTAAAGGTGTCGTCACAGAGCTCAAGCCAAATTACTGGCACCAGCATCCCATTAAGTCATTCCCCTGGGCAAGCACCTGGACCAAGGGAATGGAACTGAGGGCTTGGACCTGTGAATCTAATGAAAACTTCACTAAGACGATGAAGACTTGACCAGCAGAGGGCTGCATGGGATTCAGTCCTTCATTTTTAGTCCCATCGCCTAGTAGGATGGGATGAGTGCAGCGCATGTCAATTAGCCACCCTAACCCTATGAGTCATCCCGAAAATATTCCCGCCCACGGCGGGCAGTTGATCAACCGCATTGCGTCGGACGAGCAGCGACAGGTTTTCCAAGACAAGGCCGATTTTTTGCCCCGTGTCCAGTTGGACAATCGCGCAATTTCGGACTTAGAAATGATTGCGATCGGAGGCTTTAGTCCTCTCACCGGCTTTCTAGACCAGGCCGATTACCATCGCGTTGTCAACGAAATGCACCTTGCCAATGGCTTGCCTTGGTCAATTCCCGTCACGCTGGCTGTGTCTGAAGCGGTAGCTGCACCGCTGCAAGAAGGCAGCCTGATTCGGCTGGACAATGAAGTCGGGGACTTTATCGGGGTTTTAGAGCTTACGGAGAAATATACTTACGATAAAGTACACGAAGCTCTGTCTGTTTACCGCACCAATGAAGAGAAGCATCCCGGCGTCGCTGTGGTTTACCAACAGGGGGCGGTGAATTTGGCTGGGCCAGTGTGGCTGTTGCAGCGAACAATTGACGCCCGCTTTCCCACCTACCAGATTGATCCCGTTGAGTCCCGCAAGCTATTCCGCGACAAAGGGTGGAAAACCGTTGTTGGCTTCCAAACCCGAAACCCCATTCACCGGGCCCACGAATACATTATCAAATGTGCCATGGAGGTTGTCGATGGCCTGTTCCTGCATCCCCTGGTAGGTGCAACAAAGGAAGATGACATTCCTGCCGATGTGCGAATGCGCTGCTACGAAATCATGCTGGCCCACTACTTTCCCAAGGATCGGGTGATTTTGGCGATTAACCCTGCGGCTATGCGCTACGCGGGGCCTCGGGAGGCAATTTTCCACGCACTGGTGCGGAAAAATTATGGTTGCACGCACTTTATCGTGGGTCGGGACCACGCGGGTGTGGGGGACTACTACGGCACCTACGATGCCCAATATATTTTTGATGAGTTCAATCCAGTGGATTTAGGGATTCAGCCGTTGAAGTTTGAACATGCCTTTTACTGCAAACGTACGCAGTCGATGGGTACAACCAAGACGAGTCCCAGTACACCGGAGGAGCGGGTTCACCTCTCCGGTACCAAGGTGCGTGATATGCTGCGGCGGGGTGAATTGCCACCACCAGAGTTCTCGCGTCCGTTGGTGGCAGCGGAGTTGTCGAAGGCCATGCAGCCGCCCACAGAGGCACTGCATGGGTCCGGAATTTAAGTGGGCGTGGAAATTTGGCCAACCCGGACTGGCTAGAGTCCGGATTGGCCCGTCTGGGATTTAGCCGGAGAACCAGCACCATGCGTCAGCACACTTGGGCGATCGCCCTGCTATCGATCTGTGTCGTCATCACGAGTGAGGCGATCGCACAGCCCGCCCCCAAGACTAAGCCCAGCTTGATCCCGGCAACATCCTCCCCGCCAGTCCTTTCTGCCACACCTGCCCCCCTCTCCTCGCCCACCAACGTCGGGATCGGCCCTGCTGCGTCAGAAGATCAACGGCAAGCGGACCTAAAACTAAGCGAGCAAATTCAAGCGAGCGTGAATACCAACTTCGGTTGGGCGATCGGCCTCTTGACCGCACTGATTGCCATTTTGGGCATCTTTCCCATTGTCTTGGGGGTATTAGTTTGGCTGCTGCGTGGCAGTGTGATTCAGCAAACGGTCACTGAAATTAAACGCCAATTGGATCAAGATATCTCCGAAGCCGTCAAACAGCAATTTGATCAGCGGGTGGCGGTCCATGTGGAGCAGCAGGTGAAGAACTTTAAACAGGAATTGGAAACCCTGAAGCACAATTTGGCCTTGGCGACCCAACTGGAAAAAGATCGAATTTTCGCTGAATTGGCCCAAATCACCCCCTCCGTGATTCAAGAAGAGATCATTTCCCCCGCCGATCAAGAACGTCTTCAGGTACTGACCAAACAGCTCGATTCCCTGCAAGCCGTCGATCAGCTCGACCTAACCGTGGGCGATTATTTGAAGCAAGGGGACGCTTTCTACTACGAGGGCCGCTACGAAGATGCGATCGCGGCCTATGACCAAGCGCTGCAAAAGGATCCCAGTTCCTGTGATGCCTGGGTGCTAAAAGGCAAAGCCCTGCGTCGGGCGAAACGGTATGAGGAGGCGTTAGCGGCCAGTCAAACCGCCACCCAAATTAACCCCGACAATTCCTGGGGCTGGTTTGGCCAAGGCTATGCACTGCGCGAGTTGCGCCGCTATGAAGAGGCCCTTGCGGCCTATGATCAGGCAATCCAGGTGCGTACCAATCACTATCACGCCTGGAAACATCGCAGCTATGTGCTGACCAAGCTGGGACGCTACGCGGAAGCCGAAGCCAGTTTTGAGAGAGCGCTGACCCTCCAGAAAAATCCGGCGGGCACCTACTATAACCAAGCCTCATTCTATGCGGCCCAGGAAGACAGCGATCGCGCCGTTGAAGCCTTGGCCTTAGCTATTCAACTGGACCCCAAATTTCGGATTCTCGCCCGCTCTGACCCTGACTTTGACAGTCTTCGCCACAATCCGAGGTTTATTTCTCTAGTGAATTCTAATCCGGAATTCTAGCAACTTGAGGCGTAGGCAAAAATTCTCTCACTAAAAAGCCGGATCAGAGTAGCGTGGCGTGCGGGAAGGACTCTTGATTGCAATACTAAAGTCTTTGTGCCGCCCGTTGGAAAGCCCATTATTGGAAAGCCCATTAACAGAGCTTCAAGCAAAAAGATATGGATATAGCCGTCAACTCGTGGGGATCGTGGCAGGACTGGTTAGTTGTGATGAGCTACCTTGGTTTCGCTGGATTTATCATCTGGCAGGTTCTAGCCACTCCAGCAAAAAAATGAAGCCCTAAAGACGAAGCCCTGGAAATGCCGCTTGGGCAAGGACGCTCGGACCGGGCAAACCCTCAGATTCTAACGGGTGCCCGCGCCTTTTGTTTGTCCTGGTCCGCCGACATCAGGCGGTTGGTAATCGTCTAGGGTTGAAGCGATCGCCGCACGGGGAGACAGCGAAGCTGCCTGAGCTGCCACAATCGCGGGCTCCACAAAAGAGGGAATGGCATGGACAGGTGGCGTTAGCACAACGCATTGAGCGCCCACTAAGCCAACGACTGCCCCCATCAACCCGACGGACGAAACACCGAAACCAAATAAGATTTTTGTGACTTGCATCTCAGTAGCCCTGCCGGAAAATAAGCTTAAATCAAATAATCTAAAAACCAAACAGCTCAGCAAATATACTTAAGATAACTGGGAGAGTACCGCTAAAAGTCTCCGTATATTTAGTAGGTTAATCTTACCCATTTCTAGAAATCATTCATCAACTTTTTATAAGAGGGTGGGCATAATTAAACCAACGAGCGGCGCGGGGTACCCTGCAATAAGTCGGCTATACCTTGGCTTACCCCGCAATTCAAGGCATTTCTGCCTTCCATAGAGCAAGCCAATTTTATAAGTAGTTAGGCTGTCCCATAGGACGTAAACCATACAGCTCTTCCAACCGGGATTAACACCCTTAGATTCTTCTGAGCAACATTTGCTGCTGAGAAGCCGAAGCAGGGTTACCAGAGATTGCCCAAAAAAGATTAAATAATAACCGAGCAGAGAGACGTGAACCGAAAATCTTATGAAGTTAATCTAATTAACCAATCAAAAGGGTGGAATCAACCTTGGGCGTATTTCACTCGGCACATTTCATGAATAGAATTCGTCAACCCTAAAAACCAATCAGGATGAAGTCCTCGTGAGGTAGACAAGACAAATGAGTAATGTCCTAAGCATTGCTACCCGTTTACCTACCCCTACATTAGGCACCCTTTCCTGAGGTAACCACGTATTTTTTATAAAAGCTTTATATTGTCAACGTTAATCTTCGTGTTTCGTAATTTATTCAGGGTAAAAGTATTTATTCAGGGTAAACCTTTAGGCAATCCCCCGTTATCGAGACTGCCTGCCATAGGGAAAGCCCGGAGCATTGACTGTTCCGGGCTTTCGCCATGGGATAACGCACGTTGGTCAATAGATTCTTTTCGGTATAGGACTGGTCTGCCCTACTCCAGCCCCAGTTCCCGTTTCAGCAGTTCGACAGACTTGGTCACGATAAAGGTTTCACAACAAACCAGGTGGGGGGCACGAATCAAATGCTCCCGTGCTGCCGTGATCGCCGCTTTCACCGCCGCACAACTGGCTTGGTCGCTAATGATGGTATGGGCACTACGGGCGATCGCATTCAGCTTGTAGGCATCTTCTACCTGCGCGGTCATGACCAACAGGTCATCGCCGCGCAGGCTGTGAATAATCACCTCCGCTACACCCACCGTGCCAGAACTGAGGCTGACAACGCCAAGGCAGGTTCCTTTGTTCAGAGAGCGAATGAGTTGAATTTCCTCATCAAAGTCATAAATATCGATGGGAATGACCCGCACCGACTTCGGGGCCGCGATCGCTTCCGCCTGGGCAATGAAATACCGGCTGGTGACCACCGTGCCAGAGCGGGTTTGGTCTAGGACTTGCCCCAATTCCTCCAGGGGAACAAGCTGTACCGGAATGTTCAGCGATCGCTCCAATTCCCGAACAATCACCTGCCCATTGCCCAGATCGTGGTTTGGCACTGTCACCAAAACCTGAGCGCTACACCGCAACCGCCAATCCACCTCGGCCAAGAACAGCTCGCGAGCCTGATTCAAAGAACATCCCAGCTTCAACAGATCATCCAGACTGTTCTGCACGACCTTGTACGCTTCTGGATTCTGGTCTAGGACAGGAGACTTGACCTTGGTGCCCCCATCATGAATCTGATCCCGCACGTAGATGCCTGAACCGGGATGGGCGTCCACCACACCGGCGTCTTCCAGTTGACGGTATACCTTGCTGATCGTATTCCGGTGCAAACCCGTCTGCATGGCAAGTTGGCGCGTACTCGGCAGGCGATGTCCTGGGGGAAACCGCCGCGAGGCGATCGCGAACAGAATCTGGTTGTAAAGCTGCGTTGATGCCGGAATATCACTGTCTGCCTGAATGTGAAACTGAACCATATGTACTGTTTTCCCAGCCTACCCCAAGGCTCAAGTGAAGTAATTCCATCCATGCACCCAAACCATTGTCGCGAAGTTCAGCATTTCCTCGATTCAGATCGTGGAGAAAGCAATATATTCTTGATAATTGGCCTAGGAGTCAATAGGTCAATTGCACTATACACATGGAATCGGAGAAGCTTAAAATCCTCGCCTCGATGCACCTTGCGTACACTTATTCAAAGTGCCCATCTGGCTTCGATGTGCAACTTCTTACGCTGGATCTCAGTATTGCTCCGTAAGGTTCTGGAGAAATGAAATTGTAATTTCAACGTGAATTTTCCTGTATAAAGTGATTTGGAAGCGAATCTCGGCCTAGAAATATCGTCAATTTTTCATCAACGGTCCGATTTTTCAATGACGCCTAAAGCACCCTAAATCCTAGGTCCGTACGGAGGTCAGGCTCCAGTTCTATTGGACCTTCTGCATCTTAAACTGGGTGACAGGGATTGGCGCACTGGGTAACGGAGGTTGGAGAAAATTTTGATGGATCTTTATGAAATTGAACGCGGATGGGTGCAAGTGCCCCACCTGACCGGTCTACGGATTGATGCCTATTGGGCGACGCCCTGCTGGAGCCGGACCGTTTCCAGCAATTTTAGTGATTCAAGAGATCTTCGGGGTGAATGCCCATATTCGCAGTGTGGTCGAGCGGTTGGCTCATTTGGGCTATGTTGCGATCGCCCCCGCCATTTTCCAACGCACAGCCCCTGGGTTTGAAGTCGGTTACAGTGCCGCAGAGACTGTCCTAGCCAGAACCTACAAGGACCTGACCACCGCAACAGAGTTGTTGAGTGATGTACAAGCGACGATCGCCTATCTCCAAAAATTGCCCCAGGTCATCGGCGATCGCCTAGGTGCCATCGGCTTCTGCTTTGGGGGTCATGTGGTTTATCTGGCTGCCACACTCCCGGAGATTCACGCCACGGCCTCCTTTTATGGTGGCGGCATTGCCACGATGACGCCGGGAGGCGGCCCCCCAACGATTACCCGTACCCCCGAGATCCAGGGCGCACTCTACGCCTTTTTCGGGACAGAAGATCCCCTGATTCCCCTGGACCAAATAGAGGAAATCGCAGGGGCTCTGCACAGCCAATCGGAGCGTCACCGGGTGTTTTGCTATCCGGCGGGGCATGGATTTTTCTGCGATCAGCGGGATGACTATAATCCAGCGGCAGCGGCGGATGCCTGGACTCAGGTACAAGCGCTGTTTCGGGAAAACCTGAGAGAAATAGGGGGAAATGGGGGCAATTAAAAATTAAAGATTACAAATGTCACTACTCGGGTGGGTACGGAAAACCTGAGGCACTTTTAATTGCACCGGATCATTGCACCGGAGGTTACCAAAACGGTAACTGGCCGCGATCGCGAAATGGCACGCTCTATCGTCGTAGTATTCATCGGCGATAGAGCGGGAAATCCGACAGGAGTGATGCCATGCGTCCAGACTTATCTGAAATCTTATCCAAATTTGTCTCTCAAGGGTTTACGGTGCGGCTGGTGCTGGTGCTTTTGGCCCTGGGAGTGCCTTTGATGGTCCAGGCAGGGACAACCCTTGGCTCCAAATCGGCGATCGCCGTTTCACCGACGCCGTCTACAACACCCCCCACCCCCATCATGGCCAAAATGGACCCCAGAGCCTTAGAACCCTATCAAGCCTACCGCGATGTCATTCAGCAAACGGTGGGTATGGTGAACAATGCCACCGCCCAGGCCCTCGCCCAAAAAGTGGGCCTGAACATTCTCAACATTACCTGGGAAGACACAGGACGCTATCAAAATTCGGCGGTTGGCCCCAACATTAGTGACATGACGATTCAGGTGCAGCAGTTTAATCCTCGCAGCCAGCAGTACGAACTCAGTCTGATGCCTGTGATTCGGCACCCCAACTATGCCGACGAGTCCGCCGATGTGCCCTTAGACCGCTTCTTTTTGTGGGTAGGTAACGAGCAGGGCAAAGCCCTCCGGCGGGTTTCCTTAAAGGATGTTCTGGGGGATTTGCGGCAATACCTGCATCAACCGAACTCTTGGAAAGGTCGCCAAACCTCTCTGCTGGCAGATCGCGATACCCATGCATTGGTGAGTGCCCAAGCCTGTTTTTTGCCGATTCCGCAGGGTGAAAAGGCAGAATTCAATCCGGTGCTGTTCAATTACCAATCGACGGTGGGCAATCCGGCGGTGCTGACGATTTTAGCCACGCGAGAGGGCACCAGCATGACGATTATTGACAATCAGCGGGATGGCTTTGAGGCAGGCCGCACCTGGGGACAACGGCTGTTTTTTAATAAAAATGGCGATCGCGCCAGTTTGACGGGACAACGGCTGAGTGATTTTCAAGCCGTAGGGGGCGATCGTCCGATGTCTGAACCCGGCGTGTCTGCCGCTGGTGAATATGGCCTGAATCTGGTCTTGCTGATTCAAGTCCCGCTGAAGCAGAAAGTTGTCCCTTATCGGTCTGCGGAAGCCGCAGACATGATGCCCTTAGCGGCACCCGGGGCGATGAGCAGTAGGGCCCGCAGTAATGTGGAAGCCGCCGTGATTGGGC
The DNA here is from genome assembly GCA_963766075.1 of uncultured cyanobacterium. Lineage (GTDB taxonomy): Bacteria > Cyanobacteriota > Cyanobacteriia > Leptolyngbyales > Leptolyngbyaceae > CAVYAN01. The sequence continues at coordinate 26,549 of CAVYAN010000086.1, forward strand.
ACGGACGGGTGGAAGGGCCCTTTACCGAAATCGACAATCTGGACATTGAACGCGATCCTCGGTTTCCGGTGCGGGTAACGGTGCAGTTTTACAAAGCCACAAGCAATGGCGTGGTGGCGGAATCGGACATGGTAGAAATCCGTAAACAAATTGCTCGGGTCTATGCTGATGCGGACTATGTGGGCAGTCTGGTGACCCAGGGGAACACCGGCAGACCGACGGAGTACGATGGTTCTAAGCAGGAGCCACCGGGGTGGTGGCAGGACTTTTGGCAGCGCTATGAGCAAAATACGGGACAGTCGCGGCAGGAGGCTCTGGCGATGTTGCGACGACTGCGGGGCGACACCTGGGTGCCGCGATCGCAGGCCGAACTGCAAGAAGAACTGAGACGCGCCCAGCCCCAATATCGGCGGCTGATATATTAATCTGGCAACTGATATATTAATCTCGAGCTAATCTCAAACGGGGAAAGCGCACATCTGCGGTGAGCAGCTAGCATGGCGCTTTCCCCTGGTTCGGGGATCATGGTAGGCTTTCACCGCCATCCCCGAACATCGCGGCACTATCCTCAACCCCAATTCCCCGGATTCCCATGTTCGATCATCTTTCTTTCCACGTGGCCGACATGGCCAAAAGTGTCCGCTTCTATGACGCGGCGCTCGCCCCCCTAGAAGTGCAGCGAACCTTTTCGATGCCGGACACCGTGGCCTACGGGTGGGCACAGCAAAGGATGTGTTTTTGGCTCTACGACGGCAAATCCGATGACAACCCGCCGCCACTGCGGCAGCACTTAGCGTTGCGGGCCCTAAACCGCCAAGCGGTCGATGAATTTTATGCCGCCGCGATCGCCCAGGGCGGTCAAGACAATGGCCCTCCGGGCCTGCGTCCGCACTACCATCCCCACTACTACGCCGCTTTTGTGATTGATCCCGATGGCTATAAGCTCGAAGCCGTCTGTCACCATCCGGAGTAGCCCTGCATCCTACTCGGCGGAATTCTTTGTCTAGGTGGGTACCAGTTCTCCGGGGCGTAAGCGAGACCATTTCCCCGTGTCTGCCAAAAAGCTTTCACACCCCACGACATCCCATTCCATTTCAATGTAGTCATCTTGGTGGCGGATATTGACGTTAATCGTCGGCTCTGTCGCTTCAAAACTAGGACAGTCGGTGAGGTGGGGCTGCTGGTGCTGCCCCTCAACGGCATGGTAGGTGGTGCAGCGGTCCACATAATGACAGTTGACGCAAATACACATAGTGACTCCTGGGTTAGTCCTGGCGGATTTCCGGCGGGTTTCCACAAATATCCGTGACTTTTCTGATAATGTAGCTCAGGCGCAGGCGCGATTTCCAGGTTGGCACGGGCTTTGTTACGAACGGTCAAGCTGGCTTTTGTGTGCAATGTTCCTGTGTGCAATGTTCAATTCCTGCTCGTATTTGAATTGCCTCGTTAGGATTAGATCACTTGTTAGACCAACTCTCCTTGAATCAGCGCTCTTTTTTGCCGTCGATCGCAGCGGACTTGTCGCCGGTGCTGGCTCCCGAGTCGTGGCCCTTTGGAATAGAGTGGCTGCCCGCTTCTGCATGCTTGGTTGGGGGGAGTGTGCGCGATGCCCTACTGGGACGACAGGGAGACTACTTAGATTTGGATTTTGTGCTGCCCGAGGGAGCCGTGGAGACCGCCCAGGCGATCGCCCAGCATTACAAGGCGGGCTTTGTTTTGCTGGATGCCGAACGACAAATTGCCCGAGTGGTGTTTCCCCAAGGGACAGCGGACTTTGCTCAACAGGTTGGCCCCACGTTGGAAACCGATCTGCGGCGACGAGACTTTACCGTGAATGCGATCGCCTATAACCCCCACCGAGATCAACTGCTGGATCCGGTACAGGGCTATGCCGATTTGCAAACACGCACCATTCGCATGGTGTCGTCAGTCAACCTAGCGGAGGATCCGCTGCGACTCCTGCGAGCCTACCGCCAAGCGGCGCAGTTAGGCTTTAGCTTGCAGCCGGAAACGCGGGCTGTCGTGCGGACCCTAGCCCCGAAATTACGGACAATTGCGGCAGAACGGGTGCAGTCAGAGCTGAATTATTTGTTGCGAACGGCTAAGGGAACACCCTGGCTGACGATGGCGTGGCAGGATGGCGTTCTTCAGGATTGGTTTCCGGCGGCAACAGCCCAGAGCTTGCACTGGCTGGCGGATTGCGATCGCCTGATGGCGCAGATCCAGGAGGTACGGCCAGAATTTGCGTTGCAATTGGGCCAGCGGATTCGCAGTGGCGACAAAAAAATGGGGACGATGGGGACTAGCGATCCCAAAGGCGCGGGTTCCAGTCGCACCTGGTTATCTTTGGCTAAGCTGACCTGTCTACTCGCCGCTGATCCAGCCTTGGCAGAACTGCAACTGCGACGGCTGAAGTACAGCCGCCATGAAATTCAGGCCATGGGGACGATTCTTAAGGCTTTGCCGCAGTTCTATCGAGATTTGGCTGGAGAAAGTCTAGATGGGAAAAGCCTAGACGGAGAGATTCTGGACAGGGAGCCTCTGGTTGGAGAAGTGCATCGAGAGGCTATAGACGTTCTAACTTTGGACAATCCAACTTTGGACGATCCGACTTTGGACGATCCGACTTTGGACAATGCAGGCAATACGCCAATTGTCATGGCTGATCTGGCCGTGCGACTGTCACGACGGGAACTGTCACGACGGGAACAATTCTTATTCTTCCAGAATGTAGGAGCGACCTTTCCGGCGATCGGCCTGTTAGTGCTGGCTCTGGGTATCCCTATGGCAGCTCTAGATCCCCTGATTCAGCGATTTCTGACGCCGGATGACCCGGTGGCCCATCCGATGCCATTACTAACAGGACAACAGTTGATGACTGGACTAGGACTGTCGCCCGGTCCCCAAGTGGGTCAAATTCTGGCGGAAATTCAGCTTGCCCACGCAGAAGCTAGGATTCAGACGGCGGCGGATGCCCTCCAGTTGGCCAAACAGTGGCTGCATGCAAAACATTGAAGCGGATTCTGCCATAACGCATGCCGACGGCTATAAGTATGGTAAAGTAAGCATCGCACTAATTCTGGATAAATGCAGACTGTTGGGGTCGCTCACCCTCGCGAAGTGTGGCTTAAGCAAAACGCGAGATCTTTGTGGTGTCGATTCACTTCAGATAAGACTGCACCCGCTCAATTCAGTGGTTTTACAAGGGGTAAACAATGGCTAAGCGCCGCAATCAAAAGAAAGAAAAAGCACTTCGGAATCAAGCCTACGCTCGGAAGTTTCGCAAAAAGACCAACAATTCCCGGATGGGCGGTAGACGCCGGATGGATGGTGGCGGTCGCATGGGTGAAGGCGATGGCGAACAGGAAAATACCAGCCAGGGTGCAGAAGGCGCAGAAGATTAGTTTGGCGCTCTTGCCCCAGTGCACGCTCGTTTGTCACCCCTTGGCCTACACAGCTTGGTCAAGGCAGCCTAATCAGCACAAGTTATCAGCAAAAAGCTCACTGTTGTCTTTAGGGCAACAGTGAGCTTTGGCCTATCCATAATGTTATAAGATCCCGCCCGACTGCATTGACAGCCCTTCTAACGATACTGATCCCCTGGACCTTAGGCGGGGTAAATCCGCAGGCGGCGATTGGGTTCTTCGCCAAAACTGCGGGATTTGAGGTGATAATGTTCGACGAGTTCGTGCTGCATTTTCCGCACGGTTGCCGAACGCGGCAGCAGTTCCACAGGTTGACTTTTAGGAATCACGATTTGCTCGACCGCAAGACGGGCTTCCTCTAGCGCTTCCAGCTCGTCATCGTTATTGCCGCTGCGGGCGAACAGAGTCAGATCTGCGACATCCGGAGCATTGGGATCGTCCATATCCAAGAGACGCCGTAGGCTGCGGGCGATTTGGGGAATGGAACTGGATTTGACGGTGTGAATCGGGATTTGCCGAAGCTTGGCGAAGTTCCGCAGTTTTGAGTGGTTTTTGACGTGCGATCGCAACGACAGCACCGCATCCGCATGCTCCAAATCCTTCGTGAGCACCACGGGCAGCATCAACGTTTGAATCACCTGATCCAACTGTTGCCGACTGACACCATAGGGATAGATATAGAGCATTTCTTCCCCATTTGGGCCGATCAGGCGTTCCCGAGGCGAGATACCCGCGAGATCATCGCCCCCGATCTCTGGGTGTGGCGATCGCTGGAAGGACTCATTCAGCAACTGCTCAAACTGCTGCTCCTCAGAAAGGGACGGCGTGGGCAGGGGACGCATACGCCCGGAAGCGCGCCATCCCCGCACCTTGCCCTGTTCTCCAAAGGACGCGCCATTGTCCAACAGGCTATCCCGCCCGCCAAACTGACTAAAGGAACTGCGCGATCGGCCTGCGGCGGCCCGCTGCTCCGCCACGGCATCCCCAACAGTGTCCGTGGACAGTTCATGGGTAATCACGACCTTGCCACTTTCACCAACAGTGCGAACTTGGGGATTGGGCTGGCGACCCCGTAGAATGCTATCGATCGTGTCGTCTACGTTTTCATGAATCACCCATTTCTGGCGTTCCAGCATTTCCACCGCAATGTCAAAGGTGGGAGGAGCCTTGCGCTCAAGGACGCTTTTTTGACTGCCCCGACGTCGCGCCTCTTCATCCCCTAGGGTCACGGATTGAATTCCGCCCACCAGATCGGAGAGCGTAGGGTTTTTAATCAGGTTTTCCAGACGGTTGCCGTGGGCCGTACCCACCAATTGCACCCCGCGCTCGGCAATGGTGCGGGCGGCTAGAGCCTCTAGCTCGGTGCCAATTTCATCAATAACGATGACCTCGGGCATGTGATTTTCCACCGCTTCAATCATGACCTGATGCTGCAATTCGGGGCGAGAGACTTGCATGCGGCGCGCCCGCCCAATCGCCGGATGCGGCACATCTCCATCCCCAGCAATTTCATTGGACGTATCGATAATCACCACCCGTTTTTCCAGTTCATCCGCCAGGACGCGGGCAATTTCTCGAAGGGCGGTGGTTTTGCCGACGCCGGGACGGCCCAGCATTAAAATCGATCGGCCACTTTCCACGAGATCGCGAATCATGCCGATGGTGCCAAAAATGGCCCGCCCCACCCGGCAGGTCAGACCAATCACCTCGCCTTGGCGATTGCGAATCGCACTAATCCGGTGCAGGGTGCGCTCGATGCCCGCCCGGTTGTCACCGCCAAAGGCTCCGACATGGGCAATGCATTCGTTTAAGTCGCCCAGGGACACGAGTTCTTCGGACAAGTACTCAGCCTTGCCCGGAAACCGCGCCTCCGGACGCCGCCCCAAATCAAGAACAACTTCGATCAGGGTGTCTTTTTGCGGGTGGTGGAGCAGCAGATCGCGAATTGAAATCGGTAAGATTTCCAGCAGCTTATTTAAGTCGTCGGTTACAGGTTCAAGCATGGGCATAGCAGCAATCTGTGAGTCAACAAGGAGGGGCGGGGCGTGGAAATAGCGCTATCTCCTGTCCGGAGGTAGGCTAACGTGTCGATGAGCTAGAGGCGCGGGAATTTAGCAGCCGTGGACATCGGTTGGGGAGTGGATGGGTGCATAGTCCAATGGAACATAGTCTGGGGCGGTGGAAGATGGCGGCATGGGCGTGGAGATAGACATGGGAGTCGGGAGGGCAAAGTTCAGGGAAGAAATAGGAGATTTCAGGGAAGAAATAAGAGTGCGGGCCAGTTCGACTCCTTGCGACAGCAATTCGGGAAAATCTTCTAACCCATGGGGCGCGATCGCTGTGCCGCTACCCCTCTCAGAAATCTGCTCCAATGCCGCTAAGCGATCCAATATGGGGGCCAATAGGGTCCGGGCATAGCTGCCGTAGGCAACTCCTGCAATGTAGCCCATTGCAGGAGGAGGAACCGGAAGCGGAGCCTGCGTCGGAATAGTTTCCGACTGAGCAGATTGGAGGGGGTGGGTGGGCAGAGGGGGGAGGAGTCGCAACAATCGCAGTTTGGTGACCGTATGGTGGTTGGTTCCCCCGGCCAGTTGCACGAATCCCGGTAGGGCGGCGGCTAAAACTTTTTGACCCAATTTAAGGGTGGCGCGAGTGGCTCCAGTGCCAATATCGCCACTCATGGGACGACCATCGGTTTGCCAAATTAGGGCACAGGGCAGGGGGGTAATGGTGGCGTAGAGCGCCTGCAAATAGTCAATCAGCCCGTCGCCATCGGGGCAGCTAATTGCCACCAATTTAAGTCGAGCCAAGCCGGGAGCGATCGCGGCCCACAGCCGCCGAAAATCGGCGAGTCGCCCCACCTGAGTATGAATTTCGATCGCATCAATGCCAGATTCCCAGATCAGAGGAGCAATGGCAGCAGGGGTGGAAACATAAGCACGGGGGATAATGTTTTGGATGGGACAAATGGGCAGGCAGCGCCCACAACCATAGCAGCGATCGGCAATTACCCCGGATGCGGCAGCCTCAATTTGGGCGTTTCTCGTTGGGGTATGGCTCGTCGGGGAACTGCCCGTCAGGGTATCGCTGGCACTCGCCTGGGACGCGAAGACAATGGCCTGGGCGGGACAAACAGTTTCGCAAGGGCGAGAACAATCCGGCGGACAGTGACGGGCATCGAATTCGGCTTTGCGAAAGTGAGGATCTTCCCCATCGTTAAAGCTGACCATTAGCCAAGGACCAAGGGACGCCGGGGATTCACACCTGTCCTTGAACCCAGTTTGAGCGCTGATCGGGGCTTGATCTGCCAACAACTCCCGGGCGGCGGCAATGCCGGCCTTAGCGGCTAGGATCACGGCAGGGTCAGCCGCTACGTCAATACAATCCGCTCCTGCCAGCGTGTACACTAACGCTAAATTCCGAATGGCAGGGAGATGTTGGTAGCTGGCACCACAGATTAGCTTGAACCAGTGCCCTTCCTGAAGCGATCGTAGCGGGTAGTACAAATCATTCACTTCTCCATGCTAATACCCTTCGCTCCAAAATGCGAGCCATAAGGGTTAGCTTTTTCTTTACCGCACGTTAACAGGAAAAGATTTGAATGACTGAGAGTGCCAGTGGGTCGCCTCAGAGTGGGTTGCCTTAGGGGCAAGGGAGAAATTCTCAGGTATGGCAGTACGCTATGGCCGTGGGTTACCCAAGAATGTGGCCAGAGGCAAAGCTGCGGATTTCGCCATTGGCTAATTTTAAGCACAGGTGGCCGCGATCGCTAATTCCCACAGCTTCCCCCGCAACCGTTTCTCTGCTGCACTCCAAGCGGATAAATTTCCCCAACAGAACATCTCGTTGGCGCAGATTTGGCAATATTGCCGCCAAGCTATCGCTAGGGGATGACTCACGCAATGACTCACCATTGGGAATAGATTGGCTGGTAGTGGATCGGCGATCGGCAAAGTTGAGCAGAGAATTACGTAATCCTTCCAGAATCAATAATTCTTCCGGAACTTCTGCGACCCAATGATGCCAGCTTGTTGCCCGGTTACAGAGGTCATCGCCAACGGCAATCGGATCAAAATTTGCGTGTCGGTTAATACCAATACCAATCACGACACTGCTCTGATTTTTGCCCGCAATGGTCACGCTTTCGCACAGGATTCCCGCCAATTTTTTGCCCTCGATTAGTACATCATTGGCCCACTTCCAGCCTAGAATCGGCGACAGTTCCGGGGAAAGTTCAGAAATTGTATTAATCACAGCCAGTCCCGCGATTAGGCTCAACCCCGACAGTTGGTCGGTGGGAATCCGGTGCAAAACAAAGCTGGCTGTTAAAACCCCTGGTGGGCTCTGCCAAAGGCGGCCAGACTGGCCCCGGCCAGCGGTTTGACAGGGCGTGACAATGGCATCGCCGTGGGCAAGCTGAGACAACTGTGCGATCGCCCAACTGTTAGTACTGGGGCAAGTATCCAGCCAATGCAACCAGTCTGGATGCTGTACTTGTAAAAAATCGGTGCTAGTCATCCTGGCTCAATGTTATGGTTTCCTAACTTAATATTGATTCCGTAGTTTTCGATACAGTAATATAGATTCAGGTAGAGAACAAGCTACACTCCCGTCAAGCATCAGGGGAGTTATCAACGGAGTTATCAACTATGGCAACCTTTTTCATCACACATCAAACATCCCTTCATCCTCAACTGGTCGCCAAGCACCAAGCCAATATCGCTGCGGCTCTGGCACACCGTTTGGAAAAGGCAAAAATGGCTCAAAATCTACAGCTTGTCGCGTTGCTAGAGCAAGAACAGCGGCAATTGCAAGGGCAGGTGCCCGGAGTGCAAGGGCTGTGGACGGCATCGGTACAATGGCTGGCGAACCTACGGGCGCAATTGGTACAGGCGGTCGCTGAGCCCGCTGAACTCTCAATCGAACGCATTGTGGGTGATTCGGGCCATGTATTACTGCGCGCTTACGATCCGGAAACCGGGGAAACGCGCTATGCCGAGACCGAGTCGGAAATTGTCGATTGGATTGAAACCAGCCGTGCTCGCGGGATGACTCCCGGCATTTTGGGCCTTTGGGGCTGGCAGCACAGCGCCCTGAACAGCGATCGCATGAATGGCTAAATCTGAATACTCAGATCATCACCAATGCTCAGCCGCCTGCCGCGATCGCGGCGGGCGGCTCAAACTATTCTGGGCTTTGCGATTTACTCCACCCCCTCCGGCAGCAGGCCCTTGGCCGCTAGCCATTCCCGGTTAAACAGCTTGGATTGGTAGCGACTGCCGCCATCACACAGCACCGTAACAATGGTATGCCCCGGCCCCAGTCGTTTGGCTAAGGCCACTGCCGCTGCGACGTTAATCCCTACCGATCCCCCAACAAACAGGCCCTCCCGATGCAGAAGCTGGTACACCACCCGAATGGCCTCTGGGTCCGCCACCTGGATCGCATCATCTGTGGGAGCACCTGCCATGTTGCTGGTGACTCGACTGCTGCCAATGCCCTCTGTAACCGAACTGCCTTCGAGGTGGATTTCGCCAGTTTTAACATAGCTATAGAGTCCACTGCCCATTGGATCCGCCACCACGCAGTGAATCAGCGGATTTTTTTCCTTAAGAAATAGGGCAACGCCAGCATAGGTGCCGCCCGTACCTGTGGCCGCTACCCAGGCATCAACCGTGCCTGCGGTCTGTGCCCAGATTTCGGGCCCAGTGGTGGCGTAATGGGCTTGACGATTGGCCAAGTTATCAAATTGATTGGCCCAAATGGCATTTTCCATCCCAGCGGCAATGCTGCCCGATAGACGCACATAGTTGTTTGGGTCTTTGTAGGGAACGGCAGGCACGGTGCGAACTTCGGCCCCGAGGGTGCGCAGCAGATCAATTTTTTCCTGGGATTGTGTCTCAGGGATAATAATCAGGCATTTGTACCCTTTGGCATTGCAGATATGGGCAAGCCCAATGCCCGTATTACCCGCGGTACCTTCCACCACGGTGCCGCCCGGTTTGAGCAGGCCCTGCTGTTCGGCGGCCTCGATGATAAATAGGGCCGCCCGGTCTTTAACCGACCCTCCGGGATTCATAAACTCTGCTTTGCCCAGAATTTCGCAGCCGGTTTCCTCGCTAAAGCTGTTCAGGCGAATCAGAGGCGTATTGCCGATCGCACCTACAAATCCATTAGTAATATCCATGCCACTTATACTGTCCTGTGCGGGTTACTTTCCGTGAATGATTCTCCCCTATTTAGGACCATCACAGTCAGGCGATCGCACAATGTAGCACAGCAGACTGTCCCCCGCTACAAACGGGTCATGATTTCGTGGCACTCGGCGATTGTGTAAGGATTGGGGCGATCGTTGAGTGCCGAATATTCCGCCTGTTTTAGCAACTACACGTTTAGCGACTACACTTTTAGCGACTACACGGCAACTAGCGCTTCTTGACCATGCTGCCGGAGCAGATCCATCAGTTCGTCGCGGTAATCGTGGAATACGGTTTGCCGCTTAACCATGGCATTGCGATGGGGAAGATTGACGCTCATGACCTTGCGCACAGTGCCGGGACGGGATCCCAGGGCATAGATCCGGTTGGAGAGGAACACGGCCTCTTCGACATCATGGGTAATCATAAAAATCGTAATGCCCGTGCGCTGCCACAGGTCCAGCATGAATTCGTGCATGGATTCCTTGGTGTGGATGTCTAAGGCCCCGAATGGCTCGTCCATCAAAAGGATTTTGGGCTCAGAAGCCAACGCTCGGGCGATCGCCACGCGTTGCTTCATCCCCCCGGATAATTCCTTCGGCAAACCTTTGGCAAATTTAGACAGCCCGACCACATTTAAGTAATAGCTGGCCTGCTCGCGGCGTTCTTTTGGGGGGACGCCTTGAAGCTTAAGGCCAAACTCAGCGTTGGCTTGCACGGTCATCCAAGGATAGAGGGTGTAGTGCTGAAAGACCATACCGCGATCGGGACCGGGAGCGGTGACACTTTTACCATCTACCTTGACTTCGCCAGTTGTAGGGCGATCGAGGCCAGCGATTTGTCGCAGCAACGTCGATTTTCCCGAACCCGATGCCCCCACCGCACAGATGAACTCCCCTTGCTCAATCGCCATATTAATGTCCTTAAGCACCACCAGCGGCCCGTTCTTGGTGGCAAAATGCTTATTCAGCTTGTTAATTTCCAGAAACATTCGTCAAACCTCCATTGAAATGATGATGAGCGATGGACTTCAACCCGAGAGACAAACCGCAAATAAGGGTTCAAATCGGCTAGCTGAGCTGGCTTCACCTAACCCGCTTCGCCGAACCCGCTTCGCCAAAACCGCCCCGCCAAAACCGCTTAGAGCGATTTAGCAGGAAGCTAGCGCTTCTGACTGGCCCAACTGCACGACAGGCGTAGAAAATACTGAAATAGAAGGTCAAACGCTAAACCAATCACCCCAATGACAATCAATCCGACAAAAATTTCGTCAGTTTTCAGAAACCTTCCCGCAACACTAATCCGACGCCCCAATCCTTCTGTGGCAGCAATCAGTTCCGAAACAATTACAAGCTGCCATGCCGCAGCCAAGTTAATGCGACACGCATCCAAAATGCCAGGAAGCACGTAGGGGAAAATCACCTGCATCAGAGCTTCCCAGCGACTGCCACCCAGCATGTAAGTAGCTTCAATCAGATCCTTGGGCACAAACTTGACGGTATCCATGACCATCAGGGAATTAAAGAAAAAGACCCCCACGAAAATCAGCGTGATTTTGGGTTCTTCGCCAATACCGAGGTACAGAATGAGTAGGGGAATAAACGCCGGGGCAGGCATATAGCGGATTAAGCCAAAGAGCGGTTCCAGCAAAGCCCGAATGCTGGGAAAACTGCCCATCAGTACGCCGACGGGAATTGACAACAGGGCCGCAAACAAAAAACCAACGCCTACCCGCCACAGGCTAGCCACAGTGTCTTTCAGCAGTTCACGGGTGCTCCAGAGGCGACCAAAGGCTTCTAGAACGCGCCCCGGTGAGGGCAAAAACTTGGGGTCAATGGTGCCAAAGGCGGTGACCGCCCACCAAAGCAATAGGGGGGCAGCAATTGAGGTGATGACGAGGATGGTATTCAAAGGCTTAGGAATATCTTCAGCCAATCGCCAAAAAACGGTGGAACGGATGGTTTTAGGTTTGATGAATGCCTGGATTGATCGGGGTGGGGTGGAACTGGGATTCATAGTGTCCTGGAGATAGGGTGTCCTGGAAATAAACAGCGGCAAAATCAACCCGCACTGGGTAGAAAGTGATTAAGCCGATTTGGCATGCTTTTGGGCGTAGGCTTTAACAAAGCGATCGTCAAATAGCAGCGTGGTATTGGGTTTGGTTTTAGCAAGTCCAACATCGGTCAGGAATTGACTCATCGTTTCTGCTGCGAAGAGTAATGAGGTCAGATCCTTCCCCGGTTGGAAGGCTTTAAGATTTTCTTCAACGGTGAATAAGCGGGTGCCATCGGCATATTCTTTGTATTCATCCAGCGAAACCCCGGCGCGTTTGGCCATAATTTCGTAGGCTTGGGCTTGATTGGCCTTGATAAAGTCCAAGGTGGTGAACCAGGCATCGACGAGAGCTTGAACTTGTTCCGGTTTTTCATAGACGACTTTGCGAGTTACGACTAAATGGTCGGAAATGGCTCCCGGAAAGTCTTTTGAACTGAACAACTCTTTGCTGCCCGAACGCTTCAGAGCCTGCGTGGTAAATGGAGCAAAAACAGCAGTGGCATCGACTTGTCCCGCCACAAAGGCAGCAGCGGCTTTGCCCGTTTCTAACGGGACAAACTGAATATCCTGGGGAGAAAGGCCCGCTTTTTTCAACCCCAGCAACAGCAGAAAATGATCAACAGTGCCTTCTTCGGCGGCAACTTTCTTACCCTTTAAATCGGCAATGGTTTTAATGCCATCCCGCACGATGATTTTGTCGTTGCCGGTGGAGTTGTCGTTGACTAAGACCACCACCTGCTCTGCGCCCCCCGAGACTGAACTCACGGTATCTCCGAGGGTTTGGCTGTTGGCGTCGATTTGGCCTGCTGTTAGGGTGCTAATCGACTCGAGATAACCATCAAACCATTTCAGAGAAACGGGAGCGTTTTTAGATTGAAAGATGCCCTGCTCTTGGGCTACTTGCCAAGGAAACCAACCGGGCCATGCACTAAACCCCAGATTGATGCTGCTCAGGTTACTGGAAACGGTGGCAGCGATCGCTTCGTTGGGAGTGGTGGTTTGAATGTAAACAGCAGGATTCGTGCAGCCTACGGTCAAGGCCGCCCCCAGCAGAAACAGGAGGCTGCACAGTAAACCCGATCGCGCACGGCTAAGCAACGTGGCAACCTTAAGTAGAGGAGCAAACTGACGTGGAGCGGCAAACGTCGGCACTTTCATAGGGGACTCCAAGAGTTTTGAAATCGGCATTTTGAGATCGAGCAATATCCGGCTGCGCTTTCGCAGCACTCTACCAACAAAGCCACATTGCATTCGTTATGCGTGAACAGTTGCCCGGTTTGGGTGGTTGATGGGAGTGAGGCGATCGCGCACCCAGTTCAACCAAACCTCTAACCCTGCCCCAGTCTTGGCGGAAACGGGAATAATCGCACAATTGGAATTCATCTGCCGAACATTGGCAATAATTTGATTCACATTCACATCCAAATGTGGAGCCAAATCCATTTTGGTAATGAGTAGGCAGTCGGCCTGCTGAAACATCACCGGATATTTCAATGGTTTATCATCCCCTTCGGTAAGGCTTAACAGTGCCACCTTGGCATGTTCGCCCACCTCAAACTCGGCAGGACAAACGAGATTGCCGACGTTTTCGACCAGCACCAAGTCAAATTCCGTCGGGTTGTATTCATCTACAAAGCGATGAATTCCCCCGGCCACCATCTTGGAATCGAGATGACACGAGCGTCCGGTGTTAATCGCAATGACAGGCACCCCAGTTTTGCGCAGGCGATCGGCATCCAATTCGGTTGTCATATCGCCTTCAATCACCGCGATTTTGAATTCCGGTGCCAGGGCCGTGAGGGTACGCTCTAAAAGCTGCGTTTTGCCAGCACCCGGACTACTCATGATATTGAGGCAGGTAATCCCCCATTCGTCAAAATGGGCGCGATTGTGATCGGCTCCGGATTGGTTGGCATGGAGTAGGTTGATTTCGAGCGCGGCGTCTAGGGTTTGGTGCATAGAATTTGGGGGAGGAAGGGGTGAAGGAGAAATAGGAGCACCGCGAAATCTTTAATTCTATGTAGCGGTGCTGGGCTGGCTAGAAGTCAGCACCGATCGCATACTCTAAGCGATCAATTTTGAGTTCTCGTCCAGAGCGGATATCATCCATGGGCGATCGGCAGTCGGGGCAGGCATATTGCAACCCGATTTCGGGGCGGTACTCCTGCTGGCAGGTATGGCAAAAGGCAATCAGGGGCGTCTCATGAATGACTAAGGTGGCTCCTTCCAGAAAGGTATTGCGGGCCTGCACTTCAAAGGTGAACTGCAAGCTGACGGGTTCAACACAGGTGAATTGGCCCACGGTGAGATGTACCTGGGAAATTTGGCAGGGTTCAGGCTGACTTTCCCACCACTCTTTCACGGTCAAAATTAACGCCTTAGTCATGTCGGTTTCGTGCATGGCGCGGTCCTCAGGTCCATGGGGCATCCACAGCCATATTGGCTTCTGGATGAATGTAGGCGGGCTTTTGGGTGCGGGGTAGCTGTCCGGATACCACTAAATGAGCCATGGCGTCGCAGATTACGCGGGTGGCCATCAGGGAAGTCATGTCGCTGACATCGTAGGGGGGAGAGACTTCCACCACTTCCATGCCGCACACAGGTGCTCGCTGGATGATTTTGCCTAGGAGGGCCAGGGCTTCCCGAGGCAGAAGGCCACCGGGTTCGGGCCAGCCGGTGCCGGGGACAAATCCGGCATCAATGCAGTCAATGTCAAAGCTGATCCAGACGCAATCGGTGCCGTCCAGAGCGCGTTCGAGGGCAAAGTCTACCGCAGCGTCAATGCCCCGTTCCACAATGTCGGTGACGGTGAGAATGTTGGTGGCGCGTTCGCGACAGACTTTAACGCCTTCTCGGGGCACCTGCCAACCGCCAATGCCCAGTTGCACCAGGTTTTTGGCCGGGGCGTTTTTCATGTTGGTGGCGTGGAACCAGGGGCAGGTGTGCATCCGTTCGTCGAGGTCGGTTTCCTGGGTGTCAACGTGGCGATCGAAGTGAATGATGCCGACTTTTTTGTCGCCCAGATGCCGACACACGCCGCGCACGGTGGGAAAGCCAATGGAGTGATCGCCGCCGAGAATAATCGGAAAAGCGCCCGAGCTAAAGATGTGGGCGATGCCTTTGGAGATCTGATCAAAGGATTTCTCATTGTTGGCTGGAATCGTGAAGATGTCGCCAACATCACAGAGGGTAATCTGTTCCCGCAGGTCCACGCCGAGCTCAAAGTTGTAGGGGGTATAGAGGGCGGAAATGCGGCGAATGCCTTGGGGCCCAAAGCGGGTGCCGGGACGATAGGTCGTGCCGGAATCATGGGGGACACCGACGATCGCCACGTCGTACTCGCCGACTTTGCGGACATCTTCCAGATAGGGCGCTTTCATGAAGGTGTTAATCCCCGCGTAGTGGGGTAATTCTCCGCGAGAGAAGGTGGGAATGCGGCGATCGCGGATGCTATCCGCCGCCTCTAACCCATAGGTCAACCCCTGATCCACTTCCTGTTGCCATCCGGTTAAGGGCAACCGAGCCTCTTTTTCGAGGGCTCGTTGAGCTTCGCTGGATGAAGCGGCATCCGGTGTTTGAAACAAGGGATTTTCCGAGGAATTTTGAGTCATGGAAGTGCTCTCAAAGCAGTAATGATGTGTAGAAAAATCAGAAAAGTGAATACGGAAAAGCCCAGGAAAATTCAGGCTGGTTAAACAACCTAAATTTCTCCCGGGCTTTTCTCCCTCCGTGTAGTCAGACTCGCGATCGCAACACCCATTCAGGATAGGGGCGAGTCCAGTGACCGACCCCTCTCGGACCAAACACAACGCTCGCAGTTGTCCATAACTACTTACCTTGCTGGAACCCTAGGGGTCTCTAAAATATTCAGTTGATGAGAACAATACCAATGAATAAACCCCAAAAGTGTATCGAAAGCAACGAATTTCCGAGCAACCTAACGGTCCATCAGGAAGCTATCATGATCGGGGCGACAACTCACCCTAAGGATTAGGACGCCAATCGGCCTCTAATTCAAGTTCTAATGTAGATATAGAATTCCTGAGATATAGAATTCCTGTGGAACAGCACGAAGAAATTACGATCGCTGAATATCAGGCCACCGCCGCGAGCTTTCGCGACGGCACCTGGGACCATGATGTGTCGCAAAACCGCAATGCGCTGATCGCGGCCCTACCTCGTCACCCCGGACGCATTTTGGACCTGGGCTGTGGGCCGGGACGCGATTTGGTCGCCTTTCAGCAATTGGGCCATGAAGTCGTCGGGCTTGATGCGACCCCTGCCTTTGTCGAAATGGCCAAAGCGGTGGCGGGCTGCGAAGTTTGGCAGCAGAATTTTCTTAACCTGGAATTGCCCGATCAGTATTTTGATGGGATTTTTGCTAATGCGTCACTCATCCATGTGCCCCAAGCGGAGATGGTGCGGGTATTGCAGGATTTGGGGCGATCGCTGGTACCCCAAGGAGCCCTGATGATGTCCATGGTGCGCGGCGACAGCGAAGGGTTTGTGCCCCGAGCTACAGGCTATCGCTACACCGCCGGTTGGGAATACGACACCCTAGCCCCCTGCCTGGAAGCCGCTGGATTTGAGATTCTGAACCATTACTACCGTCCGCCGGGATTGCCGATACACCAACAGTCCTGGGTGGTGATTGTGGCCAGAATATTGCCCACCCACTAGGGGCCAAAGAACTCCGTCAATTACAGGGAATAGTGTCCCGTTAGTGTGGTGTCCCTTATGCAGGTCATCATTTGGCAACATCTTCATTTGGCAACAGTGCAGGGAAAAGGTTTGAGCCAGGTTTTTTGTAGGGTCCAGTCCAGGGTGAAGCGGACGATCGCAAACAAGAGCAAACTTTCACCCAGGGCGATCGCCGCAGGTAGTAAATCCTGAATCGTACGCAAACTGGCTTCCGACTGCGCCAAGCCGCGCACCAGGCCAAACGCCCCCACTGCCCCCGACTTTAAATGGGGATTGCGGTCTTGACGAATGATGTAGCGATAGGTAACCCCAAATAAAAAGCCAGAGCATAGGGCGATCGCAGCACTGGCCGGGAGATACGTTGAGGTTAGGGAAACCAGGGGAATGTTTCCAAGCACTGGGGCCAAAGCCGGGGCCATGAAAAATTGGGTGATTAAAGTCGGAATCATGAAAAGTTGGACAATCGTCAGACTGCCCCAGGCCAAGCCCGCTGCCACCGCCCCAATCCCTCCGGCCTTAATGGATTCCATCCGTTCGGCCCAATCCAGGCGATCGAAGGTTTCCCTGGACGGCCCGCCTGCCGATACAAGTGCTGGCGCTGCTTCTACTGCTGGCGTTGCATCTACTGCTGGCGTTGCATCTACCCGCTTCATCTGCTTATCCTGATCCGCATTCCGCCCCATTCTCGCATGTCCTTCGCACCACCATCCTGACCCGACTTTGGGCAATTCGCATCCAGAGTGCCCTAGAGAGGTAAAATAGATTGCCTAGCGATTTCTAAGAATTACTGGGCAGAATTGCTCGGTAAATTTTCCACTCAGTAAGAATTTGCTTGGCCAATTTTTCCCTCAGTCAGATTGTCAACGCCCTTCGTTAAAAGACTCCTTAAAGACCCATGATCTCCAGCAATGATTTTCGCCCCGGTGTCAGTATCGAACTGGATGGCAACGTTTGGAAAGTTGTGTCATTCCTGCACGTTAAACCGGGCAAGGGGTCGGCATTTGTGCGCACAGAACTCAAAAACGTGCAGACGGGCAAGACCCTAGAGCGCACCTTCCGGGCCGGGGAAAGCGTTCCCCAGGCCACCCTAGAAAAAAGCACGATGCAGCACACCTATAAAGACGGTGAAGACTACGTGTTTATGGAAATGGAAACCTATGAAGAAGCCCGCCTCAGCGCCAAGCAGATTGGCGATCCGGTGAAGTACTTGAAGGAAGGCATGGAAGTGAATGTCGTCCGGTGGGGCGAAAAAGTCATGGAAGTGGAACTGCCGAATTCTGTCGTTTTAGAAATTACCCAAACCGATCCCGGTGTGAAGGGCGATACCGCCACGGGGGGACAAAGCCTGCGATCGTCGAAACCGGAGCCCAAGTGATGGTGCCTTTATTTATCAGCATCGGTGAAAAAATCAAGATTGATACCCGCACCGACAGCTATCTAGGTCGCGAAAACTAAGCCTTCGGCGATCCGTCACGAGGAACTCTTTCCTTAGCCCCCTACCTGTGAGGTTTGCATCAACTGTGTCACTGGATATCAACGCCCTGCGTGAACTTCTGGCCTCTATAAACCAGACGGACATCACTGAACTCACTTTAAAAAGCGAAGATTTTGAATTAACGGTTCGTCGAGACACGCGTATCGTCGAGTCTGTCTCTGGGGTTTTCCCGAGTGCCCAAGCCCTGCATGATGCGGCGGTGATGGCTGCTGGTCAGCTTCCGGCGGGTGCACCTGACTCAGTGCGGGGCTCTGACGGCGCTCCCGTCTCTGCGGCTCCTCCCTCTGCCAAAGAGCGGCGACTGCTGGAAATTACTTCGCCCATGGTGGGGACATTTTACCGATCGCCCGCTCCCGATGAACCCCCCTTTGTGGATGTGGGCGATCGCGTGCGCCAAGGACAAACCGTTTGCATCATCGAAGCCATGAAGCTGATGAACGAACTGGAGTCAGAAGTTACCGGTGAAGTGGTGGAAGTCTTGGTCCAGGATGGCGAACCTGTGGAATATGGACAGCCTCTAATGCGGGTCAATCCGGGCTAAACCAGGGCCTTGCCGTGGTCAAAGCCCTAGTTTAGGAAGTTTTATTGGGGAAAATCTTTTTCAAACTGCCGCCGCGTCAGTGGGCCATCCAGCTCTAGCCCCTCTCCCCCGAGGTTTTTCACAGGTTTTCCCTCTACAGAAAACCACACGGGGGCCTCTGGATTCTCACTCGTGACCGTGTAGAGCACCTGCCCCACGCGGGCTGTCATTGAGGCGCTTCCCCCACCCTGGACAAAGTCCTGGGACAGATCAACGTGGATACCGTCCGGCTTTACCGTGACGCTGCGCAACTTTGTATCCTTGGGAATTGTCGTCGTCACCCCCGCCTGGTTAGGACCAGCCAGGAGCGTTTTCAACGCCACTTCGGCTTTCGGAGCCGCAGATTGGCCCGTGCGGTGGCTAAAGGGTCAGGCACCAGCGCCACTTTGCTCCCTGTATTTTTGACCCAATAGGTCCGGGGTAACCCCGGCGCGGATTGTTCCGGCGCTGTGGTAGCAGATTTGGATGTGGTGGAGGGACTGGCTGTGCTAGGGCCGATTTTGGCGGCGGGTGCCTGCGTCTGGGGATTGGTGGCCGTGGACACACTGGGCTGAGGATTGATTGCCGTAGCAGGAGTGGGCGGGGTCGAGGCCGAATGCCAAGTCCACCATGCGATGGCACTCCCCGTTGTAAGCAGGAGTAATGTAAACCCTGCTAGAAGCCCCACGGGAAATGGACGGGGCGATCGCGGTTCTTGCATGGGGAATCTCCAGGGAAAATGGGCAAGGCAGAATTAGAAACGAATTATGGACAAGGACAGGCTCAGGACTGCATCACCTGGATTGCCACAGGCTACCGACCGGGCATCGCTATCGATAGCAGGCCATGGCTAACGTCGGCTATTTATAGCTTAGCTACACGGGATCAAGGGCCAATTTCAGACACCGCTAAGGTCTTTTTTGGAGCGCAGCAGGCAAAACTTGAACAAACGCAGCGAGGGCGAGTTGATGGTTATCAATCTGATATTGTAAGACCCGGGCTGTAATTCCAGCGGCCTCCAAATGTCTTAAATCCGAGTGCTCTGTAATCCCCTCAATCATTCCCCGCAGGAGTTCCTCGGGCACAGCTTCGCCGTTCAAGGTCACCCAAGGCCGCACCAACTGCACCTGTCTGCCCTGAACAATGGCAACGCCTGACTCTACCACAATATCTAACTGCGCCGGATCGCCGGGTTCTCGGAGCGCCACCTGAAACCGGAGCCGCTGCTGGTCCAAAATCGTGATGCGCGGGTCGCGAAATTCATACCGCTGAATGCGGCGGCGCGTATCCTGGTCTTCCACCACGCTAGTCCCCAGACTACGCAACCAATCCGTCGCGATTGGAGATTGTAAAGCACGGTTGAGATCGGCCTCATTAAGCGTCAACCGTGCGCCAAAGCGTAGAGGGGCATCCAACTGAACTATGCCACGTCGCGCCCGCTGAGGATTCAACGCCACAGCGTCGGTTTCTAACTCCAAAACGGCAATTCGGATATCCTTGAGGGGAAACAGACCGCGCCCTGCAATCCGGATACGGTTAGCTTTGCCCTGTAATACCTGGTAACTGGGCGCGTTGTCAATCCGGACCTGTAATTGTTCAGCGGCCACGAATTGCTGGCGCAGTTTCTGTTCGGCCACGCGATCGATGACCCCACCCGCAGGCGCAATGATGATCAGCAAGCTCGATAGAAAAATTGTCAGAAACTCCATGATGTACCAGGGCAAACTACATGATTTAGCGGGGAGAATGGAGAAGAGAGGGCGGGCATCTCCTTTCCCCAACAGTCAGAAAAGGTGACGCGAGAGTCGGCCTAACCGATTAACTGGCAACCGAGATTTTGGGCGCAGGATTCTTGAGCAGATATTGATTGGAGGATTGTTGAATCCGGTGTCACCCCCCTTGCCAAGGGAAGGAATTGAGGTGACAATCCTCCTCTCTCCCCTTGGTCATGAAGACTTTGGGGGGCGATTCGCGCACCAGGGGCCCAGAAATCGCTAGGTCGCGGAGGGGCTAGGATCGCCAACGGATTAACCGGCAAGACAACAGTGATGGGGGCGTGGTGCTGTTACAAAGTTTACTGGATCATTCCAGTGATTTAGTCCAGGAAATGACGCTGAATGGCCAATTGAGCTTCGTTAATGCCGCTTGGCGGCAGATTTTGGGCTATGGTGACGAGGAATGGGAGAGGCTGAACGGCTTTGAGGTCGTGGCAGAGTGCTGGCGATCGCCCCTACAGTCGCTACTGCATAAGGTCTTGGACACCCAAACCGACGGGGAGTTCCAAGGTAGCCTGTTGAACCGACTGGGACAGGAAATTCCAGTGCAAGGGCATATTGTATGCGACCCCAATCCCACACCTTTCTGCAGTACCGTGTGGATTTTGTGGCGACCAGTCGTCAATCCGCCCGAAACGGTCCCGCAGACGGGGGAACTCCCCTGGGGTAAACCATTCGGCTCCTGCGTCGTGAATGAAGAGCCGTCACAGTGGATACCGTTCAAAGAGGAGGCAAGCGTCCTTTCGGAACAGGTGATCAAGCAGCAGCAAGAGCAACTGCGCCTTGTCCTCATGACTGCCAAAATGGGCACCTGGGAATGGGACTTTTTCTCCGGACGGCAATTCTGGTCCGAAACCCTAGAAACCCTGTTCGGGTTAGCCCCCGGAGGATTTGACGGTCGGCTAGAAACTTTTTATGACCACATCTATTCCGAAGATTTGCGGCGCGTTCAAGCATTACATCAGCGAATGCGGACGACGGGGGGAGAATTTCAAGAAGTCTATCGCATCGTGCTGCCCAATGGCAGTCTGCGTTGGCTGCGGAGCCAGGGACAAGTCTACACCGATGCCCAAGGGCACCCGAGTAGTAGCTTTGGAGTCAGCATGGACATTACTGAATACAAATATGCAGAGGCAAAACTCCTAGAGGCGCTGGCCCAGGAGCGGGATCTGGGGGCACTGAAGTCGCGCTTTGTCTCAATGGTATCCCATGAAGTCCGCACCCCCCTGACCACAATCATGAGTTCTGTTGATGTTCTACAAAATATTCCCTGCGAAGAGACAGAACGTCAAGAATTATTTGCGTTGATTCAGTCCTCCATTCGTCGGATGGTGCAATTGCTGGAAGACGCCCTATCGATTGGCTTGAGGGACTCGGGTACCGCGACACTACAGCCCACGCAATTTGATCTAGTGGCTTTTTGCCAGCACCTGATCCAGGATTTGCAATCTAGTCTGGGCTGGGAACACCGACTGCAACTGGATTGGGAGGCTCGGGAATCCTGGGTTTGCCTAGACTCCAAACTGCTCCGGCAAATTCTGAATAACTTGCTGGGTAATGCCATCAAGTATTCAGCTCCGGGCAGCATGGTGACCCTACAGGTGATGCACTGCAGCGATCGCCTCCAGTTTCAGATTCAAGATCAGGGCATCGGCATTCCTCCGGAGGAACAACAACACCTATTTAATGACTTTTATCGCGCTCGTAATGTGGGCACAGTTAAGGGCACAGGCTTGGGCCTAGCGATTGTCAAAAACAGTGTGGAACGTCATGGTGGAGCCATTACCGTTGCCAGTGATCTGGGTGTGGGCACAACGGTTACCGTCACGTTGCCCTTATCCCACGGCAACGCCATTGGTAGTGAATCCAAAAACTGCCCAGAATGATGGCTCAATCATTAAACCTTCCCCTTGCTAATCCCTACCTGACTAATCTCCACCTCCTAATCCCCACCAATACTGATGCCACTGCCCAGAGTATTAGCATCGGTCAGATTGATACCTGTAAAGGTGGCTCCAGTGGTGTTGGCGTAGATGATAGTGGCATTGGCAAGATTGGCATTGGTCAAGTTGGCCCAATCCAGCGTGGAATTGGTTAGGTAAGCACCTTGAAGGTTTGCCTCTTTCAGGTTTGCCCCAGTGAGATCAGCACCTTCTAGATTCGCATGGGAGAGAATGGCACCCTGAAGATTGGCATCACGAAGATCAGCGCCAATCAAATGGGCCGTGGATAAATTTGCTCCGGCAAGGTCACAGCCCGCGCAGGCTCCTGTAGTGAGCAGTTGGGTAACCTGGGCGGGATTTTCGGCATAGGCCGGTATCGCGATCGCGGTAGCTATTAATGTGGCGAGAACTGCGAATTTCATAATCAGATCCTCCTTGATACAAGGGGTGCAGCCTGCTAACACAACTATTCTCTCATTTCTATAGAAATAAGGAGGCTGTAGTCGAGATAACTTAATATCTAGAGATATTTAGAACGGCTAACCCATAACGTATATTCATAAAAACGAGGAACAATTACGCAAAAAGGGAGATGTCATTTCCTAAGCTAGCCGCCATTTTTAATTTTTAATTCTTCAAATCATTCTTCAAAGGTAATTCTTCAAAGGGAGCTAGGCGTGGAGAGTAAGCAATGGGCACGCTATGGTCATTTGGTTAGCCTGTTTTGGCGGATGGCGATCGCTGCTGAACTGGAGTATCGTCTCAACTTTGTTCTGGCGACTCTCAGCAGTCTCGGGGGATTAGCCGGGAGCCTGTTTGGGCTGTTTTTGTTCTATCGCACTGGCTACACATTTCCAGGCTGGGGCTGGGAACAAGCGCTGATCATCGTCGGCCTATTTACGGTTTTTCAAGGGTTTGCCAATACCTTTCTCGCACCCAATTTGAGTCGGATTGTGCGGCATATTCAGGAAGGCACCCTGGACTTTATTCTACTGAAACCGATTGATTCGCAGTTTTGGCTATCGACCCACACCCTATCCCCTTGGGGATTGCCCGATTTAGGGTTTGGGTTGGTGGTGATTGGCTATGCGGGCGGACGACTGGGGGTCAATTGGAGTGATTACGGATGGAGCCTGATGCCACTGGCCTGTGGCTTTTTAATCCTTTATAGCCTTTGGTTCGTGCTGGGTGCGACCAGCATTTGGTTCGTTAAGATCTATAACGTTACCGAAGTGCTGCGGGGCTTGCTAAAGGCGGGCCGATATCCGATGGCGGCCTATCCGGCGGCTTATCGCGTGTTTTTTACGTTTGTTGTGCCGGTGGCGTTTCTGACGACGGTGCCTGCGGAAGTGCTGCTAGGCCGGGGCAGTTGGCCCTGGGCGGTGGGTTCAGGGCTGTTGGCGATCGCGCTGTTCTGCTTTTCCCGGCAATTCTGGAAATTTGCCCTGCGGTCCTACACCAGTGCCTCCAGTTGATTGGCCCTGACTCAATCAAAGTGCGCTAAATCAGGATGCGCTAAATCAGAATGCGCCAAATCAGCCAGGGTATTGCAGTTCAATAGAACGGCGGGATCTTCGACCTGGAGCGGTTTGACCAATTCGCCTGCTAGCCACTGTTGAAAGGACCGCGTGCCTTGGGAGATCGCCCCTTGGAGCCGCTCTAGGCCGTCGCGCCGATAAAAACCACACAAAGGTTCCCATCCCTTTTCTCCCAGCGGCAAGACTGCAATTTCCTCGGTAGCCTGGGCGAGTTGATGGCTCCACTGCTGCACGCTCTCTCCGTTGATGCGGGGCAAGTCGCAGGCCAAAACCAGCACCCACTCGGTATGCACCTGGGCCAATCCCTGGGCCAAGGCCAATAAGGGGCCGGCGGTGGCTTGAGTCGAATCGGCGGGACGTGCTTCGGCAAGCCACTGGCAAGCGGCAGGGGCGATCGCCCGATACCGCTCGGGCCAGGGCGTCAGGATATACACGGGATCCGCACAGGCCAAGGCGGCTACACAGACTCGGGTCAGCATCGGTACCCCGTTAATGGCAATGAGTGCTTTATCCCGCCCCATGCGCGTACTCTGGCCACCCGCCAAAATCAACCCCGACAGCGAGAGGTCATGCATAATCACTGATTCCATCGCACTGATTCCATCGCTTTACTGTGCCGCCGCTTTACATCGCGATTGCTCTTCATCACGATGGCTCCACAGGGCACCTGCTTTACAGGGCACCTGTTTTACATCGCTACTTTCTTGACATGATCCAGCATTTGCAAGCCGTGGATTAGCGAGGCTCCCCCCCGAATGGCGGTGGCCACATGCACGGCTTCAGTCATTTGCTCCAGGTCTGACCCTTGTTGTAGGCACTCTTTGGCGTAGGCATCGATGCAGTAAGGGCACTGCACTGCATGGGCCACCGCTAGGGCAATCAGGGCTTTTTCGCGGGCAGAGAGCGCCCCCTCGGCAAAGACAGCTCCATAATAGGCAAAGAATTTTTCCGCCAATTCGGGGCTGCCTTCGCTGATTTGGCCGAAGTTAGGTAAATGCTGAGGGTTATAGTAGGGGTCCATGGGCGCGGAGAATGGGCGAAGGGGCGGGGCAGAGGGAATCGACGGAAGCTTGTAGACTTGAGATTATCGCATTGAAATCCGATTGACATCGCATTAAATGGGCGGAGATATTGACTATGGTGGTTGCTTCTGGGGTTGAGTCGTTGGGGATGGGATCGTTGGGGGTGGGGCCTTCGGGAGTAGGGCCGTTGGCCGAGATTGCCAAAACCACGCGAGCCCAGGCACGGCAGCTGGCTGGGTTTCCCGAAAGCGTTCGGAATCAAGCCCTGGAGGCGATCGCCCAGGCCCTAGAATCTCAGGCCGCGATCATTCTGGCCACCAATGCCGCCGATTGTCAGGTGGCACAGGCGGAGGGCATCGCCTCAGCCCTGTATGCGCGTCTGAAGCTGGATGAAAGCAAATTACGGGGGGCGATCGCGGGCATTCGTGATGTGGCCCGATTGCCGGATCCGATTGGGGCTGTGCAGATCCATCGCGAATTGGATCAGGGCTTAGAGCTGAAGCGCGTGGCCTGTTCCTTGGGTGTGCTGGGGGTGATTTTTGAGGCTCGCCCGGATGCCGTCATGCAAATCTCCAGCTTGGCGATTAAGTCGGGGAATGGGGTGATTTTGAAAGGAGGCCGAGAGGCAGTACGGTCCTGCGAGGCACTGGTGACAGCGATTCGGGCGGGCTTAGCCACCACGGCGATCAGCCCCGATGTGGTGCAACTGTTAACGACGCGGGCAGAAACTTTGGAGTTGCTGGCCTGTGAGCAATATGTGGATTTGATTATTCCCAGAGGATCTAACGCCTTTGTGCAGTTTGTGCAAAATAATACGCGCATTCCGGTGTTGGGCCATGCCGATGGCATTTGCCACTTATACGTGGATCAGTCCGCCGACATCGCCCAGGCCGTGCAGATTGCCGTGGATTCTAAAACCCAATACCCCGCTGCCTGTAATGCGATTGAGACTTTGTTAGTGCATCGGGCGATCGCCCCGACTTTCATACCAGCGGTGGTGTCAGCCCTGGACGCGCAACGGGTAACCCTACGCGGTGATGCGGCTGCGCAGGCAATCTGTCCCATGGCGGCGGCGACGGAGGTGGACTGGGCCACGGAGTACAGCGATCTGATTTTGGCGATTAAAGTGGTGGATAATCTGACCGCCGCGATCGCCCACATCAATACCTATGGGTCGCGCCATACCGAGGCGATCGTCACCCAGGATGACGCTGCTGCCGCCACCTTTATGGCCCAAGTCGATGCTGCCGGAGTATTTCGCAATTGCTCAACTCGCTTTGCCGATGGCTTCCGCTATGGCTTTGGGGCAGAAGTGGGGATTAGCACCCAAAAAATGCCCCCCCGAGGCCCGGTGGGTCTGGAAGGCTTGGTGACCTACAAGTACGAATTGGTGGGCTGTGGACAGATTGTCGCCACCTATACTGGGACGAATGCCAAGGCGTTTACACACCGGGACTTGTTGCATCCGTAGGGATCCGGGCAGCGAGTACACCAGGCAGCCCAGTCTGGGCGTTCTAGCGGTCTGGGCGTTCCCGCAGGGTGAGCGATCGTCCCGTACAATAGGGAATGCAAAAATTTTGGGGCACCGCCTTCCTATGACCGTTCGCGTTCGCATTGCACCCAGTCCCACGGGCAATCTCCACATCGGCACCGCCCGCACCGCCGTCTTCAATTGGCTCTTTGCCCGTCACCACGGCGGCACATTTTTGCTGCGGGTGGAGGATACCGACTTGGAGCGATCGCGGCCCGAATACACCCAAAATATTCTGGATGGCCTCACCTGGCTCGGCTTAACCTGGGACGAAGGCCCCTTTTTCCAAAGTCAGCGCCTCGATCTCTATCGCCAGTCCATTCAGCGCCTGCTCGACCAGGGGTTGGCCTATCGCGCCTACGAGACCCCAGCTGAGCTGGATGCCATGCGGGAGCAGCAAAAAGCGCGCAACGAAGCCCCGCGCTACGACAACCGCCATCGCAACTTAACCCCCGAGCAAATCGCCGCCTTTGAGGCCGAAGGGCGCCACGCCGTCATCCGGTTTAAAATTCAGGACAGCCGCGACATTACCTGGAATGACCTGGTCCGGGGGACTGTGGCGTGGAAAGGCCGTGACCTCGGCGGCGATATGGTGATTGCCCGCGCCGCCCCCGCGAGTGAAATTGGCCAACCGCTGTATAACTTTGTGGTGGTGGTGGATGACATTGATATGCGCATCTCGCATGTCATTCGCGGCGAAGACCACATTGGCAACACCCCCAAGCAGATCCTGCTGTATGAAGCCCTCGGCGCAGCGATCCCCACCTTTGGGCACACCCCGCTAATCTTGAACCAGTCCGGTGCCAAACTCTCCAAACGGGATGGCGTTACTTCGATTTTTGACTTTAAGGAGATGGGCTATTTGCCAGAGGCGATCGCCAACTACATGACCTTGCTGGGATGGTCGCCCCCGGAAACCATGACAGAAATCTTCGCCCTACCGGCAGCGGCCTCAGCCTTTAGCTTCGATCGCGTCAACAAGGCCGGGGCCAAATTTGACTGGGACAAACTGAACTGGCTGAATGGGCAGTACCTGCATCCCCTGCCCGCCGACCAACTCACTGATTTGCTCATGCCCTACTGGCAGGCGGCGGGGTATACCGTTGATGCTGGGGATTCTCCCTGGGGAACATTCGATCAACGCCCCTGGCTCGAACGCCTTAGTGCTGTGATCGGTCCCAGTCTGTCCAAGCTGTCCGAAGCCCCGGACATGACCCGCTATTTGTTCGTGCTGGATGCGGGCTGTGCCGAGGATGCCCAAACCCACCTCAAACAGGATGGCGTCGTGGCTGTCCTCCAAGGCATTCTGGATGGTCTGCCCTCGGAGCCGTTGACAGAGGAGACGATCCAAGCCCTGATTCAACAGGTTGTGAAGGCCCAGGGAGTCAAAAAAGGATTAGTGATGAAGTCTCTGCGCGCCGCCCTCACGGGGGCGCTGCAAGGTCCAGACCTGGTGCAATCCTGGATCCTCCTGAATGCCAAAGGCTGGGATCGCATTCGCCTACAAGTTCTGCTGACCTTGCTGACGGGCGCATAGCCTGCCGGGGAGGAGAACTTTACCCGTCCGCCCTCCCTGATAATCGCCCGTTATCCGGCACTCAGCCGAGAGGCACACAGGGCCGCACCCACCAGACCCACTTGAGGATTCAGCACAATATGGACGGGGATGCTTTCCAGGAGTCCATGCATCCGTCCTTTGGCCGTAAAGGACTTGAGGAAGCCGCCTCGTTGCAAGAGGGGCAGGTTTTTGGCGGCAATCCCCCCAGCAATATAGAGGCCACCGTAGGGCAGCAGCTTCAGGGCCAAGTTGCCCGCTTCGGCCCCATAGGCTGAGATGAATAGGTCCATCGTCAGTTCACACAGGCGATCGCTCTGGCTTAACGCTGCCCGAGAAATCACCGCCGCCGGCTCCACCTGTTTTTCAGACTGACCAATTTCGCGCTCCCAACTGCGAACAGCGGCCCCAATATCGGCAGATTCGGGGGCCACTTGGCGATCGCGCAAAAACTGGTAAATCGCCACAATGCCTTGTCCCGACACGACCCGCTCAACGGAAATGCGCTCAATCTGGTGCTTTTCCAGCAAATAGCGAGAAAGCTGAAACTCCAGCTCGGTTTGGGGGGCAAAGTCCGCATGTCCCCCTTCCGAGGGATACACCGCATAGCCCGTGGCCTGATGCACCAGGTAGCCTTGGCCTAAGCCCGTACCGGCCCCAATGACCGCAATCGGCGCTTGGGCAATCGCGATCCCCGGTTGCAGGGTGTAGACATCGGCGGGGGCTAATCCCAGCACGCCATACCCCACCGCAGCAAAGTCATTGATCAGCTTCACGTGGGCTAGGGCCAATTCCTCGGCCAATCGTTCAGCAGTCAGTGACCAGCCTAAGTTGGTCAATTTAGACGTATCGTTGACCACCGGGCCCGCGATCGCAAAACAGGCCGTTTGCGGGGCGATCGTTTCCGGCGCAATTCCCAAACTGTGGGCCGCTGTGGTCAAAAACTGCTGAACCATCGGGACCAAGTCGGCAAAGTCACGGCTGGCATACTCCAATTCATACCGCGTAGACAGCCCTAAATCGGCCTCCACCTGCACCAAGCGCAAAATCGTCTTGGTCCCGCCAATATCCCCTGCCAATAGCACCGCCATAGTTGCTGCCTCTTGCTGTTCAACGCTGATTTACCGCTGCGGGGCCGTCTGGGGAACTGGAAGAGATTGCCCCAAACCCAAGGCCCTTGCCCATTCTCTTGCCCATTCTAGGGCTTACCCATTCTAGGGCTCACCCATTCTATGATTGAGGAGCACGTTGACAAGGCATTCCATGTCCTCAGACCTTCAAGTTGGCGATCGCGTCCGCATCATTGCGCTGCCCGCCTACGTCAAAACTGCCGATCCCATGCCCATGCTGCGTCCCCCTACCGTCCTTTCCCTCGGCGAAGAGGGTATCATACTGGCACGCCATCCGGGCAACTCCTGGAGCATTCGCCTGCGCCAGGGCAAGTACTTACTTGATAGTCAGTACTTAGAGCGCGTGGAGGCAGAAATCAATGACCCATAACGCATATTTGCTGGCCGCATGACGACTCCTTTTCCCTCACCCGAATCACCCTCCCCCCGTCTAGGCGAGGGTGACGCTCAGAACGGCATTCCTGCCAGTGGTATTCCTCACAATGGCGCAAACAATGGCGCAATCCAGCGGGGGCGAGAGGCACTGATCACGTCTCCGCTCAGTCGGGTTGAGACGCTGCCCCCACCCCCGGTAAGCTGGGATCGTTCGCCAGAGGCCATTTCTCGCCTAACCCAGTCGGGGATCATTTTGGTGGCGATCGCGATCATGGTGACGGGCTGGGTCACGAATAGCCTGTGGCTAAGTCTGGCAGGTACTCTGGTGGCCCTAATTGTGTCTTTGCGTGTGCTGTGGACACCGCTAAAGCCTGTCATTTTAGAACTGGTTTCGGATCAGGACTTTGCCATTTTGGTGGCGAGTATTGGGGGGATTCTGGCCCTGGTCACAGGACTGCGCTGGGTCGGAGTCGGGCGCAGTCTGAATGCCTGGTTTGCCATCGCGAATTGGGATGCGATCGGCGCGCTGGGGGAAGTGTTTGGTGCGCTGGGGCAAATTCTGATTGCTATTTTGGCGGTGTATATTGCATGGCGGCAGTATGTCATTTCCAAAGATTTGACGATTCAGCAAAACACCATCACCCAGCAACAAACCATTGATACCTACTTCCAGGGCATTTCCGATTTGGTACTGGATGACGAAGGGCTGCTCGAGGACTGGCCCCAGGAGCGCGCGATCGCCGAAGGCCGCACCGCCGCCATTCTCAGCAGTGTTGACGCCGGGGGCAAAGCCAAAATTATCCGATTTCTGTCGCGAGCGCGGTTGTTAACCCCGCTCAAGCGCGATCGGCGGTTGGGCCGTCCCATCCTCGACGGGGCCGGAGGCTATGAGGAAGATCGGCTGCATGGCGTGCGGGTGATTGATCTGGGCGTCATGCTGGCAGGCGCGCTGCTAGCGGGTACTGACCTGCGGTGGACCGATCTCAGTGAAGCCAATCTCATCCGAGCGGATTTGGGGCGCTGTGATTTGGTGAAAACTAATTTTTCCCGAGCGATCCTCGTCGATGCCAGTCTCCGAGAAGCGGATCTAAACGGCACCCGGTTTTTCTACGGAAATTTTGAGATGGCCTGTCCCCGCAGCAAAACTATTCCTCCCAACCACAAAACCGGCGAACATACCGGGGCCGTGATTGAAAACGCAGACTTCACCGGGGCCATCCAAATGAATGCGGAACAACGCTACTACTGCTGTGCCTGGGGCGGGACTAAAACTCGCAGCACGATCCCTGGCGGTTGTGAGGGTGTTCCCAACAAGTTAGGACGCTAGGGACGAGTAGAAATTAAACACTAACGATTAACATGCAGCCCTTCTACTCCCTGATCATCCCGATTTATAACGAGGAAGCGACGATCGCTGAGCTTTATCGCCGGATGGATGGGGTGATGACCCTGCTGGACGGGCCGGTGGAATTGATTTTGGTGAATGATGGCAGTCGCGATCGCTCCTTGGCGCTGATTCGCGCCTTGCACGAGGCCGATCCCCGCGTCTGTTACATCAGTTTTGCCCGCAATTTTGGCCACCAAATTGCTGTGACGGCGGGCCTTAATTTTTCCCGGGGGCAAGTGATTGTAATTTTGGATGCGGATTTGCAAGATCCGCCAGAGTTGATCCCAAAAATGGTGGACCAGTGGCGACAGGGGTACGCTGTTGTCTATGCCCAACGCACCCAGCGCCGCCAAGAAAGCTGGTTCAAACGCTTAACTGCCTACGTCTTTTACCGCCTGTTGAAGCAGTTGGCGGATGTGGACATTCCCACGGATACAGGAGACTTTTGCTTATTGGATCGCTGTGTTGTGGATGTGCTCAATGCGATGCCAGAGCGAAATCGGTATATCCGAGGATTGCGATCGTGGATCGGCTTTCGCCAAACCGCCGTTCATTTTGAGCGCGATCCCCGCTTTGCCGGAGAAGTCAAATACACCTTCGCCAAATCCCTGGCCCTCGCCATCAATGGCTTAGTCTCCTTTTCCCAAGTTCCCCTGCGCCTCTCAACCTATTTGGGCTTGGCGGCGGCTCTAGCGGCTTTAGTTATGGTGTTGCTAGTGCTCTATTGGCGCATTAGCTATCCGGCCTCTCCCCTCACCGGTTACGCCACGATTGCCATTGCTATTTTCTTCCTCGGAGCGGTCCAACTCTTCAGCATCGGCATTCTCGGCGAATACATCGGGCGCATCTACGAAGAAGTCAAAAATCGCCCCCTCTATACCTTGGCAGAAGTCGCAGGCTTTGAAAAAAGCGCTAAGGCAGGGCTCAGCACTACCCCGCCCGCTCAAAATCAATATCCAGATCCCTATCGGCAGTCCAGAGACCGTCGATAATCCCGCGCCTGCTCCCCTCCGCGCCTACTTCATCCTTTCCTCATTTATCTCCCCGCTTTCCCTTAAAATAAGTTCTTATGCTGAAGGTCATCTTGGGAGAGAAGGCGTGCCAAAATCCTCGAAATACTTAATTGTTGGTTCCACCGAAGCCTACAGTGGCAAGTCAGCAGCAGTGCTGGGCATTGCCCATCAGTTGCAGCGGCAGGGCCTAGACATTGCCTTTGGCAAACCCCTCGGCAATTGTTGGGAAGGGAAAAAAACACCAGACCTGGATGATGATGTAAAATTCGTTTCCGAAATTTTGGACTTGCCGTCCCGTCGCCTACAGCCCACTGTTCTGTTTCTTGATGATCTGACGATCCAACAGCGCGTACAGGGCAAAGATACCACCAACTACCAACAGTCCCTTCTGTCCTCCCGCGAGACGCAGGATGCAGACTTGGTGCTCTTAGAAGGGCCCGCCAATTTGGAAGAAGGCACATTATTTGATTTGGCCTTGGAGCAAATGGCGAGTGTGCTGGATGCCAAGATTTTGCTGGTGGCACGGTTCCATTCGCTCTTGATTGTCGGGGCACTGATTTCGGCGAAGCGACGGTTGGGCGATCGCCTCTTGGGTGTCCTGATCAACGATATTCCCGAAGATCGGCTAGGCGAGGTCAAAACCTCAGTCCAACCCTGTCTCGCAAAATATGGTATTCCCGTCCTGGGTTTGATGCCCCGCAATGCCCTCCTGCGCAGTGTCAGTGTCGGCGAACTGGTTCATCAACTCAAGGCAGAAGTACTGTGCCGCAAAGATCGCATGGATTTGATGGTGGAAAGTCTCAGTATCGGTGCGATGAATGTTAACTCGGCCCTCAAATATTTCCGGAAGGGAAGAAATATGGCCGTGGTCACCGGGGGCGATCGCACGGACATTCAACTGGCAGCTTTAGAAACGTCTACCCAATGCCTGATTCTGACCGGACAAATGCCGCCAACGCCTGCGGTCATTAGCCGTGCCGAGGATCTAGAAATTCCAATTCTTTCCGTTGATCTTGATACCCTCACCACCGTAGAAATTGTCGATCATGCCTTTGGGCATGTGCGGGTGCATGAGCCGCTCAAAGTGCAATGCATCAATCAAATGATGACAGAGTATTTCAACGTCAAACAGTTGCTCGCCGATTTAGGCTTGGAACCTGTGGCCACGGTCTAGAGGACACGATCCGCCCACTGGGTGCGATCGCCCACTGGGTGCGCTTGTCCAACTGTTCTAGAGCACGGCGATCGTCGCCCGTTCCAATCAACCTGTTCCCTCACAGCCTCCCCTATGCTCCTCTGGAAATCTCGGTTTTGGCCATCGGGTTTACTCGCAATCGCGCTCCTTTTCCCCCTCGTTAGCTGTGGTGGGGACGGCACCGATCCGAGTGTCGGTGGGAACGGCATGCCCGTAACGGGCCGATTGGCGGAGGTGCTCCAACGGGGCAAGCTCGTGTGTGGCGTCAGCGGAGAACTGCCGGGATTCAGCTTTGTTGGGCAGGATGGCAAATATTCCGGCCTGGACGTGGATGTCTGTCGGGCCGTTGCTGCTGCCCTCTTCAACAACCCCGATGCGGTAGAGTTCCGCAACTTGAACGCCAAGGAGCGCTTCACCGCCGTGCAAACTGGAGAAGTTGATATCCTCAGCCGGAATACGACGAACACCCTCAGTCGGGACACTTCCGTCGGTCTGGAGTTTGGCCCCACCGTCTTTTATGATGGGCAGGCCATCATGGTCAAAAAATCCAGAAACATCAAGACCCTCGCTGATCTAAAAGGCAAATCCATCTGCATTCAAACCGGCACCACCACGGAGCAAAACCTCACCGATCAAATGCGCAAACGGGGGATTACCTACAAGTCCCTGGTTTTTGAGGATGTCAACACAGTATTTGCGACCTATGCCCAGGGACGCTGCGAAGGAGTGACCGCCGATCGCTCCCAATTAATCTCCCGCCGTACCACCTTGCCCCAACCCACGGATCACCTGATTCTCAACGACGTCCTGTCTAAAGAACCCCTGGCCCCCGCTGTTGCCGATGGCGATGCCGCTTGGAGTAACACCGTTCGGTGGATTATTTACGCCCTGATTGAAGCCGAAGAACTCAACATTACGTCCAAAACCGTGGCCCAGCAGGCATCCAGTTCCGACCCCGGTATCAAACGCTTCCTAGGGACCGAAGGCGATCTGGGGAAAGGTATGGGCTTGCCGAATGACTTCACCCTCCGGGTGATTAAACATGTGGGTAACTATGGTGAAATTTATACCCGCAACCTGGGCCCCCAAACGCAGTTCAACTTGCCTCGGGGCCAAAACAACCTTTGGACCCAGGGTGGACTCATGTTTTCGCCCCCGTTTCGTTAGGCGATGCTGGCTAGGAATATGGCAGGACATGTGGAAATTCTTGGGCTTCCCAAAACCTTGATTCACAGCGCTTTCCCATGCTGGGTGAACTCAACCTCTTGAATTTGCCACTGCGAATTGGCGGTGAGGGTTTTACGAATACTTCCCAATAAGCCCAATTGTTCACAGCTAGACAGGGAAGCCAGTTGGCGCTTAGATCCGGGAGCCACCCGCAAATCCACCGTAGCAACACCACTGGCAACAGCAACGCGGTAACCTGCTAAGTCGAAGTCGGCATTATCCCAAGTTTCTAGAATGCGGGCGATCGCCCCCACCAACGCATCATGCCTAGGCAACACCACTTTTTCCGAAACAACGTTTAAACATTGGCGATCGGCTTTATAGATAAACACCGTAGTCATGGGTGTTGACATCGGCTGTTCGCGCATCCGGCGGGGTGACACCGGACCACCTGCAGGACTTGCGGCAGTGCTGGGCGTCCCCTTAAGGCCGGGACTAGAAATGGGACTGGGCGCGAGACTGGGGATAGAACTGGGAATCGGAGAAACCGCCGGAACTGCAGACGTAACAGAAGCCGCTGGCGGCCCGCTGGGTGGGGTAGGCATACAACTGGTAA
This sequence comes from uncultured cyanobacterium, assembly GCA_963766075.1. Classification (GTDB taxonomy): domain Bacteria; phylum Cyanobacteriota; class Cyanobacteriia; order Leptolyngbyales; family Leptolyngbyaceae; genus CAVYAN01. The sequence goes on from CAVYAN010000086.1 coordinate 61,228, forward strand.
CCCCCAGCGCGATCGCCGCCAACACGCCCCATCCCTGCCACCACACTGCCAAACCTTGCTCCATTACCGCTACTCCACAACTCAAACCGCATCCCACCGATCAATGGCAATCTGCCCCAGCCCTCTTCTCCTTCACCTTACCCTTAATTTTTCCCGGAGACCTCTGAGTCTTGGGGAATTTACGTAAGGCTAAAGTCAAGTCCTCTTGAAGTATCGGTCTACCCGTTGGACCAAATGACACCTTGGGGTAGCATAGACCTAGCGGTGCCTATTATCAGTCATCGATGTTGAATTCTGTGACGTTCATGGACATAGGTCCATTCCTTAACAATGAATAACCTCCCCTGATCTGGTAGTCCTTTAGTCTCCCAGCGCGGGGGAGACATGCGGAGATGCCATCATGCTTACCCAGGAAGGTCGCGCGTCACTGTCAGATTTCTCTGACTTGAACAGACTTAAATTAGATCTGAATGAACTACAAGCCGTTGACGTCGGCGACTTTATTGCTGACTTGCCGCCCTCGCGGCGAGCGATCGCCTTTCGCCTCCTTAACAAAGGCCAAGCTACAGACGTATTTGAATACCTGAATCCAGAAGTCCGCGAAGAACTGATCGGTGCCCTCCACGATACCCATGTCTGCCAAATTCTGGAAGCCATGCGTCCGGACGATCGCGCCGAGCTGTTTGACGAACTGCCCGCCAGCGTGGTCCGGCGCTTAATCCAACAGCTCAGTCCCTTGGAACGGCAAGCCACAGCCACTATTCTGGGCTATCCCGAAGGCACGGCTGGACGGGTCATGACCACAGAATATGTGCGACTGCGGCAGGGCCTAACCGTCGCGGAAGCCCTCAGCAAAATTCGGTTGAATGACCAAGACAAGGAAACGGTCTATTACGCGTATGTGACCGATGACAACCGCAAACTGATGCAGGTCGTCTCTCTGCGGCAATTGCTGTTTTCGATTCCCGATGCCTTAATTCGCGATATTGCCAGCGATCGCGTCCTCAGGGTCCACACCGAAACGCCCCAAGGCGAAGTGGCCCAAACCATGAAGCGCTACGACCTCTTGGCCATGCCCGTGGTTGATCGTGAAGATCGGCTGGTGGGCATTGTCACCATTGACGACATGGTGGACGTCTTGGAAGAAGAGGCCACGGAAGATATGCAAAAACTGGTAGGGGTGAATGGGGGCGACGAGTCCGCCCTGTCGCACCCGCTGCAAAAACTGCGAAACCGTCTGCCTTGGCTGCTGAGCATTATGGCGCTGTATATTGGAGCCTCCAGTGCGATCGCACCTTTTCAGTCCACCATCTCGGCAGTCCCCGTTTTGGCCGTGCTGATGCCGCTGTTTTCCAATACGGGCGGCACTGTCGGTATCCAAGCCCTCACCGTCACAATTCGCTCGCTCGGGGTGGGCGAAATTAGCCTACAGGATACCCGCCGCGTGGTCAAAAAGGAGCTCCTCGCCGGATTAGGAACAGCCTTGGCCCTAGGGACAATGATGATGTTACTGTCGCTGATCTGGACGGGGGCGGGTGATCGCTGGGTCGGCGTTGTGGCAGGCATTGTCATGGCCACCAATAGCCTAGTAGCGGTCACCCTAGGCAGCTTGTTGCCCATGGCGCTGAAACGCCTCAAGTGTGATCCGGCCTTGATCAGTGGGCCATTGGTCACCACGTTGCTGGACACCATTGGCTTTATTTTGTTTTTGTCACTAATCACCTTTAGCTTAAATGTGCTGAAGTTTCAGACGGGCTGAAGAGGCAGGACGACCCGGGACACAGTTCCCGGTTGTCCCCTGCGGTGCCATCTCGGCTCCTCCTTCACAGAATCTAAATGATTGTCCGAGTAACCCCAGGTATTCTCCAAGACTTACCGCCCGACAGTCTCACCGCGCACCTAGCGCCCTACAATGCTAATGATCACTCGCTAGTTTGGAGAATTGCTGTGGATCTGTCTCTGATTCCGCCCCAGCCAAAACCCGGTTTACTCAACGTCCTGATTGAAATTCCCGCAGGCAGCAAAAATAAGTACGAATTCGATAAAGATCTCAACGCCTTCGCCCTTGATCGCGTGCTCTATGCCTCTGTCATGTACCCCATGGACTACGGCTTTGTTCCCAATACTCTGGCGGATGATGGGGACCCCCTCGACGGTATGGTGATCATGGATCAGCCCACCTTCCCCGGTTGTGTGATTGCGGCCCGTCCCATTGGCATGTTGGAAATGATTGATGGCGGCGATCGCGACGAAAAAATCCTTTGCGTTCCGGATAAGGACCCCCGCTACGCCCATGTTAAATGTCTTGCGGACATCGCTACCCACCGCCTCGATGAAGTTGCCGAATTCTTTCGGACTTACAAAAATCTAGAGAAAAAAGTAACGGAAATTCTAGGTTGGAAGGATGTTGACGCCGTTCTCCCCCTAGTCGAACAGTGCATCAAAGCCGCTGCTCAGTAATCCCTTACGCCCAGCCGGGGTCACTAGCTTGGGCCTATAACTTTTCTGTAGCGTAGGCGTGGGCTGGTCGTTCTCGCCAATCGCCTACGCTACAATTTAAGCAGGTTCATCCTTTCCCAATGCTTGCTAATATTCCCGGTTCAGTGCATATTTGACCGATTGTTAGCCTATTCTCAGGGTCTGACACTCAAAGAATGATACTCCGACCCGAAATTCGTTCCTATTTGTCAAGCATCCGTGCATTTCGAGTAGCCCTGCCTGCTGCTTCGCCTGTCACTCGATCGCCAACGCAGCATTAACCCTGATCGCTCAGCCCGCCTCTTCACAACACCGCTTTAAGACTTCACCTTTAAAACCTAATTGATTCAGCTTAATTTATTAAGTTTTTCTGACTTTCTGGATGGAAATCAGCAGCCACGATTCTAACTTTCTGAAGAATGCTGGTATAAAAAATTAAGATGTCTCGCGTTAAAACATGCCAGCATGAGGCGTTTAGTTCAAGCCTCTAAAGTGTGCTCTGGTACCCGAACAGAATCCCCATCCAGACTGAATCTTCTTCTCTTCTTTGGAATCAGCTTGGCTATGCAGCGCACGCTCCTTTCGGCAAAGATTCACAACTGCACGCTGACGGCAGCCAATATTCATTATGTCGGTAGTATCAGCATTGATGAGAGTTTGCTGCATGCTGCGGGCATCCTACCTTATGAGCAGGTGCAAGTCGTTAACGTTTCCAACGGGGAACGACTGATTACCTACGCTATTGCCGCTCCAGCCCTGTCGGGAGCGATCGAGTTAAATGGCGCAGCGGCTCGGCTCGGGGTTCCTGGCGATCGCCTAATCATCATGACCTACGCCCAGTTTACGCCCGTCGAACTTGGTTCCTATTCGCCCAAAGTGGTCCTAGTCGATCCCGAAAATCGGCTGGTGGAAATTCGTCAGTACACCGACTTATTAGAAGAAGTTCACCGGATCAGACATGACAAATCTTGACCCCGCAGCGCTCAGTGCCGATTCTACCGCTGCTGATTTACCCCATTCCGACCAAGAGTTTGCTGTCCAATTTTGGGGCGTGCGCGGCAGCATTCCCACACCGGGCAAGGAGACCGTGCGCTACGGCGGCAATACGTCCTGCGTGGAAATTCGCGTCGGGGGCAAGCGACTAATTTTTGACGGCGGCACCGGGCTGCGGGTGTTGGGGCAAAAATTGCTTCAGGAAATGCCCGTTGAGGCCCATATCTTCTTCAGTCACTCCCACTGGGACCATATTCAAGGGTTTCCGTTTTTTGTCCCAGCGTTTGTCAAGGGCAACTGTTTCCATATTTACGGGGCGATCGCCCCGAATGGAGCCAGCATGCAACAGCGCCTTAGTGATCAAATGCTGCATCCTAACTTCCCTGTACCGATTCAAGTCATGCAATCCGATCTGAAGTTTCATGACGTCTTTCCTGGCGATGTTTTGGATCTGGATGGTGTTCGTATTGAAGCAGGCTCCCTCAACCATCCCAACACAGCCCTAGGCTATCGCGTCACCTGGCAGGGCAAATCCGTCGTCTATGCAACGGATACCGAACACTATCCGGATCGTCTGGATGAAAATCTCCTGCGCCTTTGCCAAGATGCCGACTTACTGATCTACGACTCTTGTTATACCGACGAAGAATACTACGATCTCAAAGCTCCCAAGGTGGGGTGGGGACATTCCACCTGGCAAGAAGCCATCAAGTTGGCAAAAGCTGCCGGGGTTAAGTCGCCCGTCATTTTCCACCACGATCCAAACCATAATGATGATTTTTTAGATCACGTCGCGGCTAAAGTCACTGCTGTCTTTCCGGAGGGCGTCATTGCCCGAGAAGGCATGGTTATTCAACTACTTGAGAAAGACTCCAAAAAGTAATATATCCGCTAGCCAAGATAGCCAATTATATTCATTTATCAACAAATATCTGTTGATTGGACGGCGTCACAGTTTTCGTTAGCTGCTCCCTTCGACTCCGCTCAGGGAACAGTTTTTCGACTCCGCTCAGGGAACAGTTTTTCGACTCCACTCAAGGAAGAGTCTCGGTCGATGGAATCCCTGATCAAATCATTTTAGATTGAGATTGGATTGGGACAGGACGGAGTGGGGCTAAGGGAATTTTCAGGATAAAAATATGTCCTCTTGCATATCTCCCTTTGCAGTTGGCGGGCCTAAGTACATCTATGTATTCTTAGCGTCTCTGTGCGTATGTTTTTGATCGTGCCGTTGTGCTGACCTCTAGCACTAGAGCACGCTTTTGCACGGGCTTCTGATTACACAACCTCTACGGCAGACCGTGGCTTCTGAATACAGAGTTCAGTATATTCATGTATTAATGGGTACTAATGCCGCTGGGCATTCTAGGGCGACAGGGACTTTCTCTGTGCAAGCTGAGGTCCTAACACGGGTGAGCCAGTTTTTTAATGTTTCTAAAAAATTTGTTCGTTGATCCCGTTCTGTTTGTGCGGGTGATTGTGATCTTAATTTTCTCGCTGAGCTTGCATGAATATGCGCACGGTTATGCGGCAACCCTCCAAGGAGACAGCACGCCGCGACGGCGGGGATATTTGACTTTGAATCCGGCGGTCCATCTGGGTTGGGAGTCCATTTTGGTCCTGTGTATGACTGGAATTACCTGGGCAGAAACCCCGGTCAATTCCGATTACTTTCGATCGCGGCGCTTGGGGCGGATGCTGGTTGCCGCCGCAGGTCCGATCCTAAATTTGAGCTTAGGGTTAGTTTTGATTGGCTTGATGAAGTGGGTGCTTATTACCCCCAGCCTAGGGTTTATCAGTATGAGCTTTCTTTATTTAGCAGCGAGCGTTAATCTCACTCTTTTTTTCTTTAACCTGCTGCCTGTGCCCCCTTTGGATGGCTTTAATCTACTGAGTGAGGTATTTCCCAGCCTCAAGCTGTTGCAGCGTAATTTTTGGAGTCTGATGGCGCTGATGATTCTGCTGCTCAGTCCGTCTTCGATTCAGGGTTTACTGGCCGGGGTGCATTGGATTGTTTGCACGCTAGTGGGGATTGATTCATTTTAGAAATGTTGCTCTTAGAAATGTTGTTCAGTGTTATTCACGACTGCAGTGATGTTGGAGAGGCTTCACAGCCCTATTCACTGCTTCACAATGCCACAAGGGGCACCATTCCCAGTAGGGTAGAGAATGTTGATTCGGAAGAATGTTGATCTGGGGTAGAGCTATGGATGCTGCGATCGCCGATTTGCCGACAGGCCCTGTTGTTTCAGCGCAATGGCTGTACGCTCACCTCGATGATCCACAGGTGGCCATTGTGGATTGTCGATTTGCCTTGATGCAGCCTGACTGGGGGCGGCAGCAATATCAGACAGCCCATATTCCTGGCGCATTTTATTTAGATTTGAATCAAGATTTGTCAGGTGAGGTCCGTCCTCACGGGGGGCGCCATCCCCTACCGGAGGTCTCCACGCTGGTCACAAAGTTGCAGCAGATAGGAATTCATTCCGCGCCGGTACCAACCTGGGTGGTTGTTTATGATGATGCACGGCTGGGGTTTGCGGCCCGGTTGTGGTGGCTGCTACGTTACCTCGGGCATGAGCAGGTGGCGGTGCTGGATGGGGGTTGGGGAGCGTGGCAGGCCGCAGGCTATGCCGTCAGTGCCGTTGTTCCGACACCGCAATCCAGTCAATTTATGCCGAATTTGCAGACGGACTGGGTGGTGGATCGGGCGCAGGTGCTCGATCTAGCTCAGGGGAAAGCCGCTGCGGGGGGGGCGGTGCTGGTGGATTCGCGGGAGGGCGATCGCTATCGGGGCGAGCGGGAACCGATTGATCCCGTGGCGGGGCATATTCCAGGCGCAGTCAATTATCCCTGGCAGGAGGTGACGGATGAGGGGGGATTTGCGCGATCGCCCGTGGTTCAACGCCAGCGCTGGCAGGCGATCGATCCAATGCAGGAAATCATCGTCTATTGTGGCTCTGGCGTCACTGCCTGCGTCAATTTGCTGGCATTAGCGCTGGCTGGTTTTCCCCCAGGCAAACTTTATGCCGGGAGTTGGAGCGACTGGTGCTCGTACCTTGCCGATGGCGTGTCTGTCGATGGCCTGCTTGTGGCTAGATCTGAGACCTAGGCTCAAAACAGCGGGAGGTTGATGCTGACACTTACTCCTAAAATGACCCCATCAAAACTGATGTCTGATCGGGTGGAATTTCCAAAGCTGAATCCCCCGTACACCTTGAACTGGGTATTGCGGAAGGCAGTATAGTTCAACCGGGCGCTGATCTGATGGTACGCATCGTCGCGATTTTGGCGGGTAAAGTTGGCCAGGGAGAATTGGTAGTCTAGCCCTGCCTGAAGATTGGGCTTGATGTCGTAGTTCAACGAGGCCACGAAGGTGTTGAGTACCCGTGAGCGATCTTCGGTTTTACCTAGGAGGTCGCGCAAACTTTCCGAGTAGAAGGGCTTGGTGCTAAAGGGGTCAGCAAAAACTAGGCGCAACTGATAAAACGTGCTTAGGGAAAGTTTCGGGGAAAAGCGATCGCGGCGGCTAACTTCCAAGCGTACCGAATTTTCGTTAAAGAACTGGGTTCCTTCAGGAATTTGCCGGGTGACATTGCCTTTGCCATCGACTTCCAGCGGAATATTGCTGGCATAGGAGTATTTCTGATTGGTCCAGCCCAAGCCCACAAACATCGTTGGCGAGATCCGTTGCAGCAGAGCAGCATTTAAGCGCAATTCATCCAGATTATTGACGGTCTCGTTGTTGTAGCGGAATAGGCTGCCGTCCACCGAGGCCACCAAGAACGTATCGGGG
>CAVYAN010000087.1:0-31387 GCA_963766075.1 uncultured cyanobacterium
TTTTTCTCACCTTACTCGTTCAGTTCAACTGCTATTTCGCCATAGTCGGGAATCCAAGCCACCCATTGCGCCTCCTCCGCACCGGGGCACAACAGCCAAGCCTCATCGAAGCTAAACGCCGTGGGTGGATTGTGCAATTTCACCCATGTATGAGGAGTCGGTCCAGACGTCGGGAAAGGCGGACGCTCGGTAATCGGCAAATGGGCAAAGGCCGAGGATGTTGCTGTAGGGTTCATAACGAAACCTCTAAGAAGGTGGAGGAGTGGAATTGGAGGAGCGATCAAACAGGCCGTCGTGGTGCCAATCAACCCGAGGGGCACCCGCAAAACCACCCTATCACGGTGATTTCTGTAGTTTATGCTACAAAATTTCAGCCCAATCCGGGGAAGTTCTCTCCAAAAGTTCACAAGTCTTGAAACTTTGACATCTCTACAGCCCTACCTTGGGAAAAGCCGTGGGACCCAAGCATCAGTCCTAGGGCCACGCGGGATATCGGGGATACCCCCGTCCGGGGCAATCGCGATTACAATTTGAGATGGCATTGGGTCACCTCCTGAATCCAGCCCAGCGGTGCAGCAACCGTCATCCCCAAGACTGTCATCTCCAAGACTGGTCTCCATCAGTCTCCATTCACTGGCATCCCTCCCCTGGTATCCATCAAGCATTGCACCATTCAGCATTGCAACGGACATCAGTCTTTCGAGAGCCGCTTTTGTTTGAGAGTCGCGTTTGAGAGCCGTGCTGCCCCCTGGTACTAGACCAGATTGAACCCACCGCCATCAATCTGTTAAATGTAAAAAGGAAATCTGAAGCTATGCCTCTAGCCGTTGGTGATACTGCTCCAAATTTCACTGTGAAAGATACCAATGGAAATTTGATCACCCTGTCTGCCTACGTGGGCAAGCCCGTGGTTATTTATTTCTACCCCAAGGACGATACGCCCGGTTGTACCAAGGAAGCCTGCAGCTTTCGGGACAACTACGAAAAATACCTCAGCCAAGGCATCACCGTCTTCGGCGTCAGCATGGATGATGAGTCCTCACACCATGCGTTTACCACAAAGTTCAATTTGCCCTTTCCGCTCCTAGCGGACACCGCCGGGGAAATTACCAAAGCCTATGACGCAGACGGCGGTGGCTATGCGAAACGGGTGACCTATGTCATCGGAGCCGATGGCAAAATCAGTCACGTCTACACCTCTGTGAAAACAGATACCCACGCGACCGATATTCTGGCCGAGCTTGGGGTGTAAGAAAGCAGTGCCCGATTGCTCCCTACCCTGCGGGAAGCGAACTACGACTCCGCTCAGGGAGCAATCTTCCGCTGGCTGAGCGGAGTCCGAAGCCAGCGGAGTCGAAGCCAGTGGGTATATTATTTCTTGGAAATCTCCTAACGACTCAGCCTGTACCATCCGTTGCACCCACCCTTAACCCCTCCCAGAAGAGGAATGCTCCAAAATATCCCCTCCTCGGAGGGGTGCCCACAGGGCGGGGTGGGTCAAACTCGGCAACCACACAGAGGCGATCGCTGAGTAGTTACGAAACCTCCCTAAGTTGAGCGCAGTCACGTGGGTTGAGCGGAGTCGAAACCCACGCACTAGTCATTTAAATCTCGTCCTTCACCACAATAATCTTGGACATTGAGGCATGAAAGCAGGCTTTTTATCGCGGGGGATACGCTTCTTCAGCAGTGGAATCCTTCTCACGATCGCCACGAGTCTGATCATGCCTCCCAGCGGGGCCACCCCTGTTGCAGACCAAGCCGCTTTCCCCTCGGCCACCAGGGCCACCCATCGCCTTACGCCGATGACACCCCAACAGGTTCCCCAACTGGCCCAGCAGCCCATTGCCAGCAACGCCACCGGAAAATTTCAGGTAGTCTATGCGCCCCTAGAGGATCAAACCTATGCGGCCCTGCAACAAGTGTTCCAGGATAGCCATGTATTTGAAGCGATCGCCGAAGAGCTCAACAAAACCGTGGCGTTGCCCCATGACTTAACCATTGTTCTCGGCACCTGTGGCCAAGAAAACGCCTTTTACAGCCCTGACACCCAGCAAATTGTGATTTGCCATGAGCTGATTGGCCGCTTGGCCCTGCTGTTTAGCCAGTCCGATAAGTCAGAGCAGGAAATTGGCGAGGCGATCGTCAACACCACCCTGTTTGTCTTTTTTCACGAAATGGGACATGCCCTGATTGATGTGCTGAACTTGCCCACCACAGGCCGCGAAGAAGATGTAGTCGATGAATTTTCCACCCTGTTGTTGCTGGCCGCCGGAGAAGATGGGGAAAAAGCCGTGATTAGCGCAGCAGAGTGGTTTCTGATCGAAGGCGCAAAAAATGATGCCATTGAAAAACTGGCCTTTTGGGACGAACACTCCCTAGACTTGCAGCGGTTCTATGGCACACTCTGTTTGGTCTACGGCAAAAATCCCGACAAATACAGTTCTCTTCTGCAAGAAGGGTTATTGCCTCAATCCAGGGCAGCGGCCTGCGTGCAAGACTATGCCAAGAAGGAAAAAAGTTGGGATGCCTTGCTCGCGCCCCATTTGCGGAATTGATGGGGACAGGGCGGGCAGACGGGCGAGTGGCCATCGGGACACCTCGGGACACCGTTTCTCAAGAAATAAAGAATCTAAAACTCAACAAAATTCAACAAAGTCTACAATTCATTCTCCAGATTCTATCTAGCAGATAGACTGTGTACGGGTGCAATCGCCCCCGACATCCGAGCCTCCCCCAGGAGTCCACTCAGAGGAGCTAATTAGAGGAGCCAATTCATGACCTACTCCCCCGCCCAAGATTTATCGACCTCCCCCACGGCTGCCCCTGCCGCCGTCACCTATGCCGGACCCCGTGAAGTGCTGATTAACCAGCCCGTAGCGCTACGCGGCACCTTTGACGGGCGGCGGGTCGCCAAGGTCACGGTCGTCGCCGAAGATAAGTACCCGCTAACGGTGGCACTAGATGCCAAAACCAGTACGTGGCAGGTCAAGCTGGATCGGGGCTTTCAAATGGCCGGGGGCCGTTGGATGCGGCTCAAAGGGCTAGATGCCACGGGCAAAGTGGTGGACAATCGGGTATTTTCGGTGGCGGTCAGTACCGACCCCATGACCGTAGGGCAGGATTTGATCCTGAAGATTCTCCGCGATACCCCCTTCAAGGCCCTGCCCGTGGATGGGAGCAAGCTCACCGCGTCGCAAAAGCTAACGGTCAAGGCCGGACAAACCTTTGTGGTCAATCGCTATGGCTTTGTAGACAATCACCTCAAAGTGGAATTGGCCCAAGACATTGTTCCCTTCGGGTCCTTCGGGTTCTTTTTTAACGAGCATGTGCAATTGAGCAAAGGCTCTCAAATTCTGCGGTTTGACATTGACGAAGTGCCCACCACCGCTGTCACAGCCCAAGCCTTAATCACGACTACTACCAGCCTGAAGCTGAAACCCATGGATGCAGAAGACCTAGCTGCCAATCAAAAGGTCGATCTGGTTCAGGGGCAAACTCTAGCCATTATTGGCTACGCCTGCACCCAGGGGCATTTTCGGGTGACCCTGGCCCAGGCCATTCCCGGATTTGGCGATCGCGGCTTTATCTACCGGGACTACGTGCAAATCAAACGTGGCGACAAAGTGATTACCTACGAATCCGATGCCGTCACCGTCACCGCCCTCAAAGCCACCGTGGTCAAAAAGCGCCCCGTTGATACCGCCACCCTCCAAGACAAAGAAAAATTCTCTATCCCCGCTGGACGCTTCTACGGCGTAGACAGCTACGGCTTAGAAGGCGGTCACATTCGCGTAGCTTTAACGGAAGAATTACCCAACTTTGGCAACACGGGCTACCTGTTTCCCGACCATGTGCAAATGCGGCGCGGAGGCAAGGTGTTCAACCCCTTTCCGCCCCAGGTCGAACTGAGCGTTCCCTACTTCAGTCAGCGGGACAATCCCCGTCAGTCTTGGGCAACCTGCAATGTCACCTCCATCGCCATGGTTTTCTATTACTACGGTCTCCGCTCCAAGGATGGTCGCCAGTTAGAAGACGAACTGCTGCAATGGTGTATGAATAAAGCGGGGGCCGGATCCCAAACTAACCACAACGTGTTGCAGGAACTCATCAAAGCCTACGGTTACCCCAGCAGCTTTGCCACCAAGCGCACATGGGCCGAGGTGAAAGACGAGCTGATTAACCGGCGGCCTGTCGTCTTGGCCGGAGACTTCACGGCTAGCGGACACATTATTACCCTGATTGGCTACACGGCCCAGGGCTTTATCGTGAATGATCCCTGGGGAGATGCACTGTCAGGGTACAGAAGTATGGACGGACGCAAGCTGCTGTACCCCTACAACTACATGGACCGCGTGGCTGGTCCCGATGGTAACGTATGGGCGCACTTTATTGGCCGAAAATAATGGACCGAAAAATGGACCGAAAATAATGGACCGAAAATAATAGACCGAAAATAATTGTCTAGCTCCTGATCCCAATTTTCCCCTTCCTTAATCCCTTACAACTGCCCTATGGCGCGCTTCACCCCCTACAATCTCCAACTCCAAGTCACCCGGATGTTCCAACAGGGTCAGTCCTTCTTTGCCATTACTAAAGTGCAGGACTGGCTAAAGGAGCGTCAGGAAGATCCCAGCGCCTACGATATTGTGTTTCACCAAAAACCCGCCCCGCCAGGATCGGGTGAAGTCATGGTGGTGGAAATTGAACTGAAGCGGAAAGATGGACAGCCCGTGGAAGAATGGCTCCAGCAGCAGGTCAATCTTTAAAGTTTAGATTTCGGTACTTTTGGCTACAGATTTTGGCTGCTGACAGATTTTGGCTACTTGCTGAGTGTGTCAAAGGGTTCAGTCCCTAGAGGACTGGGAGTCCAACCAGAAAGCGCCTTCCGTTTGGCCAGCAGGGGTTGGGAGTGAACAATCGGCAGGCGCAGGACTTGGCGGTGCAAAATCGTATCCACCTCAGCGTAGAGGCGGGCTCGCTGAGGTTGGGCACCGGTGGCGCGGGCTTGGTTCAGGAGTTGAATGAGGCGCTGGTAATCCCGCTTTTCCTGGGGGGTATTGCCCTGCCAGTTGCCCAGATCGCGGTTGCCATTGGGGCCATAGTGGGGGTAGAGAAAACTATCCGGGTCGCCGTAGTCGCCCGTCCACCCCAGCATGAAGGCAGGAAATCCGGGGAGCCGATCGCGATCGGCCAGGTAAGCTGCCCAATCCTTGGTTTTTAGGCTGACCCGAATGCCCACGGCGTTGAGATCGGCGGCAAAGGCTTCGCTGATCGGTTTCGGGGTGGGGAAGTAGGGTCGAGAAACTGGCATATACCACAGCTCCAGATCAAAGCCATTGGGATAGCCCGCCGCCGTTAGCAATTGTTTCGCCGTGGCGGGATCAAAGGCATAGGGCGTCAGGTTCGGGGCGTTGGCCCAGGCAAGGGAAGGGGGCAGAAAATGGGCATCGTGGATGCCGAGGCTTCCCCAAAAGCTCTGTACAATTTGGGGGCGGTTAATGGCATGGGCGATCGCCTGCCGCACGCGCACATCGGCCAAGGGCTTGTAGGTCGGGTTCAACGCTAGAAACCCCAGGTTAAAGGACGGGCGCAGAACCACATCCAGATTCGGATCACGGGCCAGTTCGGCCTGCTGATCGGGAGCCAAATCGATCGTGAAATCAATTTGTCCAGCCCGCAGTTGGGCAAGACGGGCGGCGGGATCCGTGATAAAACGAATCACCAGTTGGTCGGTTTTTGGGAAGCCGGGTTGCCAGTAGGTGGGATTTTTCTTCAGGGTGATGCGATCGCCCGTCCGCCATTCCTGAAAGATAAAGGGTCCGGTTCCAACGGCGATCGACCCGGCAGTGCCGTAGGCCGCCCCTGCCTTTTGGATCGCGGTGGGGCTGGCAATGCCAAAGAAGCTTGAACCAATCGCATTAGGAAAGGCGGCAAACGGCTGTTTCAGCACAAATTCTACCGTCGCTGGATTCGGCGTGCGGACGGCTTGCAGCAAGGAATCGGGACTGCCTTTAAAGCCACCAAAGAGGCGCTGCCAGGGGTCGTAGGTTTTACCCGCACTGCGATAGCCATAGGGATGACGCGGATCCCACCAACGCTCCACGTTGAACTGGACTGCCGCCGCGTTAAAGGGGGTGCCATCGTGGAATTTCACCCCGGGGCGCAGTTTAAATGTCCAGGTTTTGCCATCCTTGGACGCAGACCACGCCGTGGCTAAGGCTGGGGCTAGGGTCGTGGTGCCGGGTTGGTTTTTGGCCAGACGATTATAAATCTGGTCATGGACCACTAGGGAATTGCCATCGATCGCATTGCCCGCCTCCAGATTCACGGGTTGTCCACTGGCCCCATAGACCAGCGCCCCCGACGTGCCGGGGGCAGTACCGTCCTTCGGAGCCGTTCCCTCTTGGGTGCATGCACCGAGGGCAAGAGTGATGCCTAGCCCAAGGGCCAGGAGACAACAGCGATGTCTAGTCAAACCGTTCAAGGGCGGTGGCTCCCAAAGATAGTGTCACCAAAAATAGTGTCAAAAGATGCGCATTCCGCGCATGATCAAAGATGCTGTCAAAAACGGGCCTGTGAAATATTACCCATGAAATATCGCCCGTGAGATCTCGGTGCAGGATCTACGCCTCCGAGGTCTGCATTGCCTTTGCCTGTTTCATCATGTCTACTAAAACATGGTGAGCTTCTTTGGCATCCTGAAGGGGCTGCTCAAATGGGACCCGCACCGCAGTGGGGTTGCCCTCGATCTGGGCAGTCAGGCTCATGCCGGTGGCATCCACGGCCAACAGCTCGGCGGCGGTTGCCGTGGTAGCGTGACCAAAGACCTGCGCATAGAGCAACACAGCATCGGCATGGTCTTGATTCATGTGCTTACAAATGCGATCGCTGACTTCCGCTGAAATTAAATCCGACACAGATCTGCTCCTCAGTAGTTCAATCTAGGGTTTAAGACTATCCAGGGTTTAAGACTATCTAGAACTTAGGCGATTTCCGACAAATAATATACCTGCTGCTGGCTACCCTGCGGGAAGCGAACTACGGCTCCGCTCCGCCAGCGAGAGATTGCTCCCTGAGCGAAGTCGAAGGGAACAATCTCGGTCGGTATAATTTTTCCTGGAAATCGCCTTAAGACCATCGCTGAATTCGTCCGGGCTAAAGCGCCTTTGGCTGAATCGCCCAAGACTACTTTACCAGTCCGGACCAATCCCCCCGGCATTGACCCGCAACATTCCATTCGGCCTTGGCGATCGCGAGTACAATCAAAGCACTTCGTGTCGGGGCGCAGCGCAGGCTGCACTAGCCCCCCAATCGAACATCCAAAATCCAAAATTGAGCGAGTGCGGTGGGATGAAATTACGTGGGATGAAATTACGGCGGGCAAAATCACACCCGAGTCCCGGACAATCCAAGCCACCGCTACAGGCGGCAACTCCGGGCCAAGGTGCCGCTGCCGGGGATTGGTTTAAGACCATTCGTCTGATGACCACGGGGGGTGTTGCCATGCTCATGGTGGTGGCGGGTGTGGGGCTATGGCGTGGCGGCGATCGCTTCTTTACGGTCCTTGGGGCATTATTTCAACCCACGGCCCCACCCACCACCCAAGTGGATGTCAAATCGATTGTGATTCAGCAGGTGCGCAATGCCAGCGAATTGACAACCGCTGTATTTACTATGCAAGCTGTGGTGCCCACCAGCCAAAATGCCACCGTCGGTGGTTTTGTACTGGGTAAAACCAAACTGCTGTACATTGCCCAGGGAGAAGTGAAGGCAGGGGTCGATCTCAGTCAGTTGGAAGCAGGCAATGTGCAGGTGGATAGCGGGACGATTCGGATCAAACTACCGCCGCCAAAGGTTTTGGATAGCAAAATTGATGTCGCCCAATCAACGGTGTATGACTACGATCGCGGCTTTCTGAACCTGGGGCCGGATGCGGCGGCACAGTTGCAAAGCTTGGCCCAGCAGGAAGCCCTGAAACAAATCACCGCTGCCGCCTATACCAATGGCTTGATGAATCAAGCCAACGATCGCGCCAAATTAGTGATTACCCAACTGCTGAGTACCGCTGGATTTAAACAGGTAATCGTGGAAACCCAGACAGCCCCCGAAAATCCCCCAGCGGCTAAACCTCCCGTCGGCTAAGGCGATTTCCAGAAAAAATTATGCCAACCGAAATTGCTCCCTGAGCGGAGTCGAAGGGAGCAAAGTCGAAGGGAGCAAAGTCGAAAGGAGCAAAGTCGAAAGGAGCAAATTCGAAGGGAGTGAAGTCGAAGGGAGCACTCTTCCGGCACCTTACCCCGCTACACAAATACGTTCTAGTGTGGGAATGAAGTCGGGATAAGACACGGCGACGGCTTCGGCCCGGTGAATTGTCGTGGCACCGCTGGCCGTCAGGGCCGCGATCGCCAAACTCATCGCAATCCGGTGATCCGTAAAACTATCCAGCTCTGCGCCCTGGAGCGTCAGTCCGCCCGTAATTTCCATCCCATCAGGCCGTTCCACCACCTGTGCACCCATCTGGTTCAACTGCTGCACCATCACCGTAATGCGATCGCTTTCCTTGACCCGCAACTCCGCCGCATCCTGAATCACCGTTGTGCCCTGGGCAAAAGCCGCCGCCACGGCCAGGATCGGAATTTCATCAATTAATCGCGGGATAATCTCCCCGGCGATCGTGCAAGCCTGCAAAGGTGCGCCGCCCCCAGTGCGATATTTCACCCGCAGATCGGCCACCGGCTCTCCCGCCACTTCCCGCAGGTTTTCCTGAGTGATGTCTGCACCCATTTGCGCCAGCACTTCGAGAATGCCTGTACGCGTGGGATTCACGCCGACATTCTCAATGGTCAGATCGGCATCGGGCACAATGGCCCCCGCGACCAGCCAAAACGCTGCTGAACTAATGTCACCGGGCACAACCACCGCCTGTCCGGTCAACCGAGTTGGTCCGGTCACGGTGACGCTACAGGTTTCCGGATCTACGGTCAATTCCGCCCCAAAGGCCCGCAGCATCCGTTCACTGTGATCGCGCGAGAGAGCAGGTTCTGTCACGGTGGTTTGACCCTCCGTCATTAACCCGGCCAGGAGAATACAGGATTTCACCTGGGCCGAGGCAATCGGAGACTGGTAATGCATCGGTTTTAGGGCTTGCCCTTTGACTGCGAGCGGGGCCAGGGTATCTTGGTTGCGCCCCCAAATTTGGGCACCCATCGTGCGGAGAGGCTGAACCACTCGAGACATCGGGCGCGATCGCAGGGATTGATCCCCGGTCACGGTAAAAAAGCGTCCCGCTTGCGAAGCTAAAATCCCGAGCATCAGTCGCAGGGTGGTGCCGGAATTCCCCGCATTTAGGACATCGAGCGGCTCGCGCAAGTTGCCCATGCCAATGCCCTGAACCCGCACCAACTCGGAATTGAGCTCCGAAATCTCCGCCCCCATGGCCTGAAAGCATTGGGCCGTACTGCGCGGATCTTCCCCCAGCAGCAGTCCAGTAATGGTGGTTTCGCCCTGGGCTAGCGCCCCTAGCATCAGCGATCGATGGGAAATGGACTTATCGCCCGGGACTCGAATCCGCCCTCGGAGCGTCACGCCCAACGAGGACGGCGAAATTGTTAACTTTTGTTGCGAACCAACGGCGCTTAATGCGATCACTTTCGGCATTGGATGGGGATCGGATAGACTGACTGCGTTAGCTATCCTACCGCGCTCCACGACGAATGCCCCAGCGCTCCACTAATTTACTCGGCTGATTGCCTACGCTAGATTTCTTATGCTAACAGAGCAACGTCGAACGGTTTTGCTGTCACTCACGTCGCCCAGTTTGGCGATCGCCTGTGAAGTAGAGGCGATCGCCACCCTAGTACAGAATGATGCCACGCATTTCCACCTCCTATTGCCCGAAGCCGTCGTTCAGGACTTTTGCCCCATCCGAGAATCTGCGGCTCCGCTGCACCACAATGTTCGTCTGCTGTGGCTAGAGCTTTCCCCTTACAAGGTAACCCTAACCCTGCAAGGCGCAGGCTATTTCAGTTACCGCCATACCTGGTCACGCGGAGTCTACGGCACGAGCCAGTATTGGCTGCGCCGGGATGCCGCCCAGCTCAACTCTGTGATGCAATTCCGTAATTTCACTCGCACCCTAATTTGGGAACACTATCCCTTGCCTAGCCGGCTTTACATTGATTACGAACTGTGGTCTGGTCTACAGCAGCTAGGACGGTATGTCCTTAACTTAGAAATCGAGTAAACGGCAATATAATCCCAGATACCTTTCGATGCGTATTTGAGCAAATCAATCCGAAACAACTAGAAAAATGCTTTGAGTAATGGAGTCGCCTGTTGGTAGACACCTTAGGCGCTCACGTCATTGCCCTGGTATTGGCGCAGGTAAAAGAGCTGCGCCTACCCTGGGGGCTCTAGAACTGGGGGTTCTCCCTTATCGAACTATTCGTCAATCTGGATCATGGGCAGCCAAACCTGAAAGGTGGTTTTTCCCGGTTGGCTCGTGACCGCAATATAGCCCTGATGCTTTTGAATAATTTTATAGCTGATGTCTAAGCCCAGGCCACTGCCCTCGCCCATGGGCTTTGTGGTGAAGAAGGGTTCAAAGATGTGGGGCATTACTTCTGGGGGAATACCAGGGCCATTATCGCTAACGCTAATCATGATAAAGTCCCCCGTGCCTTGACCTGACACTGCCGCAGGGATAGACGTAGGACTGGAGGATCCGTCATCGGAATTGCAACCGGCAGGAAAAGCCCGGGGACACGGTTCAGCGTAACGGGTCGCATGCAGGGTGAGGCGGCCTTGGGATGGCATGGCTTGGATAGCGTTTTGAATTAGGTTGGTCCATACTTGGCTTAGTTCGTCGGGATAGCACAGAATGGGGGGCAATGGGTCATAGTGGCGCTCCACGATGATGCCTTGTTTAAGCTGGTGGGCGTGGAGGGTCAGAACCGTGTCTAGGTGCTCCGGGATATAGGTGAGGACTTTGGAAGACTCTCCCGGAGTATGGTGGCTGTGACGTTTGACCGCAAAGATAATTTTGGCAGCCTGGGCGGCGGCAATGCCGATGGTGTCGCTATTGCGCTGAAGTTGCTTAAGGGCAAGGGCAAGGCGCAGAACCTGGGGAGCATTGGAGGCCGTCAGCAGGCGGGCGTAGGGCTGGATATTCTCGGTAATGCCCAAATCGACAAGGGTGTCGGCCAGGTCGAGGGCATGGGGGAGGGTGTGGAGTTGCTGGGCGATCGCATAGCGCCATTGGCGCTGCTGACGGGAAGTAAATGGCACTGGAGTGCCCGATTTTCCCGACTGAATTAAGGCAAAAAAGCACGCAGTTTGGCTTGCATCCAGGGACTGGAGGATCTGTGGCAGTTGGGGCAGGACAAAGGCGAGGGTGTCGATCAGATTAGTATTGGCAGTCCGAATGGCGGCGAGTGGCGTATTGATGTCGTGAGTAATCTCCACGAGTAACTGTCCTAGGGTGGCCAGTTTGTTCGTGTTGATTAGGTGCTGCTGAAGCGTGGCCAAGTTGGTCAGGGCCGTATGCAGTTCCTGCTGTTTTTGCTGAAGCTGCTGTCCGGTATCCGTGAGGTGCTGGTGCAAGGCGGCCTGAGCTTGCTGGGCTTGGACGATCGCCTGCTGGCGGTGGTGGCGATCGCGCTGCTGTAGCCAGAGGCTCAGGCCAAGGGCAATACTGGCCACCCCGGCAAACGCTGCCTCCATAAAAAGCTGGGGCGCGGGTTGCCACCCCCTCTGCGGTGCGAGTGCCAGCACCCAACTACCGTTTGGCACGGCGATCGCGCTGGTTACCGGATTCACTAAAGCCACCGGGGAGGACCCCGTAAACACCACCCGCTTCTGAGTTGAGGCGTCCAGGTAGGACAGCTCGTAATCGTATCCGTTAAAGGTCAGTTTATGCATTTGGGCCGCATGCAACAGCAGATCAAGACGAATCTGCACATTGACCATTCCCCAAAACTGCTGCTGTGCATTGGATGACTCCAGAAACACCTGAAAACGTCCAATCCCGCGAATGCTTTCCGGTCGGCTCCGACTGCGTGACTCCAACGGTGTTGGGTAAAGGACAAAGGACTGGAGTGTGCCCGGGCCACGCCCCATTTGCATTGCCGTCGCCTCATTTCCTTGTCGGGGATAAATTTGTCGGACCCCACCCTGAGGAGCCAGCTCTAGGCAGGTAATGCCACCATAGCTGCGGATAATTTCAGCCGCCAACCGATCAAACTGGGCAACGGTGCCTGTGCGCTGCACAATCTCTGCCAGAGGCATAGTGGCCGATAGGGACCGATATAATTGCTGCTCTAGGATAAAGGCTTGGGTACGGGCCAGGGTCTGGGCAGCTTGATGTTGGCGAAGGGATCGTTGCACTTCCGCTGCATGCATTCCCACGCCTGCTAGACAGCACAGGACTAGAGATGCCCCGAGAGGAATCCAAAAATCAGAGGATCGCGGCAGTTTGTGCATCCCTCAATTATTAGTAGTGCCAAAGTGATCGGGTTGCCAGAGGAATAGGAGTACCAGAGTGAGCGGGCCAAATGGATCCATTGGAATGAGCTGAAGAGAAGAGGAAAGGAGAGAAGAACCAAAAAGAAAAGAGCCAAAGCGCGCCGTAGCGCCTGAATCTTATTAAAACAAAGATACGGGTCGCTTTAAACCGAAATGAAGCCCTCAAGCCAACCCATTTGAATCCATCCAAATCAGCAGGAGCCAAATTCAAGCCTGAGGGAAGAAAGGCGAAAGAATCATGCCATAGAAAAAATCCTTAAGAAGTCTGCCGCTCCAGTTGGCGACTGAGGAGAGACATGGCGTAACAAAATATCCAATAAATCAGGCCAATGAACAGGTACACTTCGGCATAGCGGCCCAAAAATTGGGGCTGTGCCAAGACCGATCGCGCGATCCCCGTCAGCTCAATCAAGGCAAACAGCGACAGCAAGGACGTGTCCTTGAACAACGAGATGAATTGTCCGACAATTGCCGGAACCACGGCCCGCAACGCCTGGGGTAAGACAATAAAGCCCAGGGTTTGGAGCGTATTCAGGCCCAATGCTTTAGCGGCTTCTACCTGTCCTCGGGGAATCGATTGCAATCCGCCCCGCACCGTTTCCGCCAAGTAGGCCGCATTGAACAAGACCAGTCCGGCGATCGCCCGCACCAACCGATCCAGCCGCAACTGTCCCGGCAACACCAACGGTAGCATCACCTGGGCCATAAACAAAATGCCGATCAGCGGCAACCCACGAATAATCTCGATATAGAGCGTAGACAGCCACCGCACCACCGGCAAGGCGCTTTGGCGGGCAAGGGCTAGCAACACCCCCAGCGGAAACGCCAACCCAATACTGACCGCCGACACAAACAGCGTCAGCATCAACCCGCCCCAGAGACTAGTCGGCACAAACCGCAAAATTGGAGCCTTCGTGCGCACAAAGTCACCATTAATCAGCCAGAAAATGCCCAAGGCCGCAGCCGGGAGCACGATTAGCAGCAGTCGAGACAGGACTGTTTTGAGTTTTGGGTCTGGCGTCTTGAATTTAATCACCCCCAGCACCAGGCAGCCCACCACCACTGCCAACGCGGTCCAAATTCGTCCTGCCTGGGCCACGGGATAGCGCCCAATCAAAAACAGGCGCACATTAGCCCCCACAACGGCCCACTCCGCCATCGTGGCCAGCCAATGAACCACACTCGTTAGCCCTTGAACCATGAATCCCAGACACACTATCGTCAGCAGTCCGTTCAGCCAAGAATCAAACAAATTCTGCCGCAGCCATTTCAGCGGCTTGGTAGCGGGCAAGACAGGAGGCAATGGCAAAGGACGTGTCATGGGGTACCGTTGCGAAGGTAAAGCATGCGAGGGTGAAGCAATAGTACGTCATCTGAAAAACTACGTCATCTGAAAACCCAAAATCGCTAATCTTTCGCAGAAAAAGTAATGTGCCCATGGCCCACAGTGCAGGCCCCTATCCCCTCTCTGAGCCGCTTCTCATTCCCCCCGTCTCAACCCCCCGTCTTACCGTTCGACCAATTGAATACGCTGGTTGTAGAAATTCAGTAGGCCAGAAATTGCTAAACTCATGGCTAAATAAGTCGCAGAGATTAAAATCATCACTTCCACCGCCCGCCCCGTTTGGTTAAAGGTGGTCGCCGAAATCGCGTAGAGGTCGGGATAGCCCACGGCGATCGCCAAACTTGAATTTTTCGCCAAATTCAAATACTGATTGCCCAAGGGAGGCACCATCGCCCGCAGCGCTTGGGGAAAAATCACCCTGCGCATGGTTTGGGAAGGCGACAGGCCCAGGGCTTGAGCGGCCTCCCACTGCCCTCGGGCCACCGATTGAATTCCCCCCCGCACAATTTCCGCGATGAACGCCGCCGTATAGAGGCTCAGGCCCAACAGCAACGCCGCAAACTCTGACGACAAGGTCAAACCGGGCAGCGTCACTCCCCCTTTGCTCAAGACCACCAATCCCCCCAGCGCCCGCAGGGGAGTATCGGCATCGGGCAGGTTAAAA
The DNA here is from genome assembly GCA_963766075.1 of uncultured cyanobacterium. Taxonomy (GTDB): domain Bacteria; phylum Cyanobacteriota; class Cyanobacteriia; order Leptolyngbyales; family Leptolyngbyaceae; genus CAVYAN01. The sequence goes on from CAVYAN010000087.1 coordinate 14,535, forward strand.
AATACGGCAAAATACCAGAAAAATAATTGCAACAGCAACGGCAGATTTCGCAGCCCTTCCACATAAACCTGGGCCAAGGTCCGGACCAGCCAATTGCGGGACAGGCGCGCAATACCGACCGTAATCCCCACCCCCGTCGCCAAGACAATTCCCGTCACAATCACGCGCAGCGAATTCACCCAGCCCACGAGTAAGGCCCAACTGTAGCTATTAGAGGGCTTGTAGTCGAGGGGCGTTTCGCCAATATCGAACCCTGCCTGGGAATTCAAAAACCCAAAACCCAGGGTAATCCCCAACTGACGCAGGTTGCGATTCAGATTGCTTCCCAGGTAGAGAAATGCCGCCATGACGAGGACGATCGCCGCCGCTTGCCCTAGAAATCGCCAAAATCGAATATCTCGCCACAGAGAAGTTGCTCGCCTCATTGGTTTCCTCTGCCCCTACTACTCTCTCATCGCCCACGGCTGGCATCATTGCCTGCGATCATGGCACTGCATTACTGTACCGGAATCAGCCCGGAATCCGTACCGGAATCTGAACAATTCATGGGAACCATTTAACTAAACTTAATCCCTGCGTTGGCCCCGGCCCCCCGCGATCGCCCGATATCAGTGCCATGCCCCCCCAGCGCCATGAACCCAGTGCCATGAACCCCTTGAGGCCCAATCCGAAGCCATCAGACGCCCACTTGCCCATCGCCCTAGAGCTTGGGGCTTAAGGGCAGATGCACAGAGAAGATGCTCCCCTTCCCCAATTCGCTTTTAACGCTCACCCAGCCCTGGTGAGCCTGTGCGATCGCCTGTGTAATAGCCAGCCCCAATCCCGAGCCGCCGGTATGCCGAGAGCGATCGCGCGTAATCCGGTAGAACCGATCAAAAATGCGTGCCTGATCGTCTAATGCAATGCCACTCCCCGTATCGTGAACATGAATCACAGCATGGGCCTCGTTCTGTTCCAAGAGAATCATAACTTCACCTCCTTTGGGAGTGTATTGAATCGCATTCATCACCAAATTGGCTAACAATCGGTAGAGCTGCTCTTCATTTCCTACAACAATAATTGAATTATCTTCGGGAGTATTCGTAACAAGTCTGACGTCGGCAGCGATCGCCAAGGAAAACAATTCCTCCAATAAATCACTGATCAAATCATTAAGACAACACGGATGGTGTTGAATCGTCAGCACTCGTAGATCTAAGTGCGATAGTAGAAGTAAATCCTGAACCAACTGAGACAGCCGATAATTCTGTCGATCAATCGTCTGCAGCGTCGCATGGGCCTGCGCCACAGTAAGCGGCTGGTGGCGTAGCGTTGCTTCTACCGTTGCGCGCATAGCCGCCAACGGCGTCCGCAGTTCATGAGCTGCATCCGCCGTAAACTGCTGAATTTGCTGATAAGACTGATAAACCGGACGCATCGCCAGCCCAGCCAACCACCAGCCCGCCCCAGCAATCATCACAATCGCCAAGGGCAACCCGAGCAGAAAAATTAGCCGCAGCTTGAAGATAAACCGATCAAACTCTTGCAGCGATTTCCCAAGCTGGAGATACCCCCACTCCCCGCCTTCAGCAGCATCTAAAAGCAGAGAAACCTGACGATAACGCACCGTTTTATCTGTCGTTAAAATTTGCCATATTTTCTTTTTTGAGCATCCCTGAGAACAGGTGAGTAAGCCATCATCAATGGACCACTGCGGAACTGTGCCGCCTTTGGCCTGCGTGGAGGTGTTTGCGGGCAAAGCCCCGACGGTGCCCACCACTCGTCCCGATCGATCTAAAAACCGGGCATAGTATCCCTCACTATGCAGTGTTCCCAGGGGGTGCTGTCCGGTATGCTCCGTTTGGTCCATACAGCGTTCTCCCGAGAGACACACACCGGGCAACAAATTTTGTACAGCGGGAGCAATGTGACCAGACTGATGCAAGTGGGGTTCCAGCCCATCATGCAGCGTCCGGGCCATAGATTCGAGTTCCCGATCAATCACCTGCCAACGGGTATAGCTGACCAGTTCATATACAGTCAGGCCGCAGGCACTGAGCAGTATCCCCGTGATCCCTGCATACCAACACGCCAAGCGCCAGCGTGTTGTTTGAAAAAGGCTATTGTGCCGCATGGTTCACGGTCCTGCATCGTTCACGGTCTTGCATGATTCACGCGACTGTATTCCTCACGGTTCCGTGCTTACGGGGTCTATAGCGTGGACATTGAGTCGATATCCCAAGCCGTAGAGAGTCTCGATTAAATTAGCATACCCATACTCCGCGAGCTTACGCCGTAGTAGTCGAACCTGCGCGGCCACAACATTACTCATGGGTTCAGCCTGCACATCCCAGAGTTGATTCATGATCTGATCCCGATTCAAGATTTGATTGGGGTGTTGCATGAAGTATTCCAAAAGCTGAAATTCCTTGGCACTGAGGACAATCTGTTGCGGCCCGTCTGGAGTCTGTTTGACCAGCATGGATGTGCCATAGTCCAATGCCAATGGGCCAAGCTGAAGCTGACGCGGTTGAAATTGTGGCGATCGCCGCAGCAATGCCCGCACCCGCGCCAGCAACTCCTCCATGCCAAAGGGCTTGATCAAATAATCATCCGCCCCAGCATCCAGTCCGGTCACCCGATCGGTCATCCGATCCTTGGCCGTCAGCATAAGCACCGGCAAGGCATTGTGCTGAGCCCGCAACCGCTGGCATAATTCAATCCCCGATAGTCCGGGCAGCATCCAATCAAGCACTGCCAGTTTGTATTGAATGCCGTGATGACTCAGATAGTCCCAGGCTTGGGTGCCATTCTGCACCCAGTCAACGACATACCGTTCCTGTTGCAACACCTGCTGCACAGCTTCCCCCAAATCCGGCTCATCTTCCACAAATAGGATGCGCATGTCAGCCCAGTTCAGCACCAAGAGATCATTTAACGGTTAGCAACCGCCTTCCTACTATCAATATAGCCCTGCAATTGATGCACAATTGTCTGAACATGTGGTTCTTGCAGAATGCCTTGAAAATCACCGGGATTTCCATACACCTTCACCCCGGCTGTGGCCCATTGCCCCCAACCCGCGGGGGCATCGGCAGAACCCTCACCAGAGCAGACCTCCTGGGGGGCCACCGCTTCCTGAGACTTAAACAGTAAGAGCTCACCCTGAAACTGTGTTTTAGGCATGTAGGCATCAGCCGCAGCCACATAAACCGACAGGACAGAAATCTTTTGGGCGAATTTGGGGGAGTGCTTTAATCGTGCCGCACAGTATTTGTAAAGCGCCATTTTGATCTGGGTTTTTAGCCCCCACCACAGAAGCCTTAATCGGCTATGGTTTTGATGGTCACGTTCCCACTGCCGTCTTTCTTGCATCTCCATTGAATTCATCAGCATTAGGCAAGGAACCTCGATGCCCTGTTGTTGAAGTTGTAGCGCCATTTCAAAGGCAATCACCCCCCCTGCACAAAACCCACCTAAGTAATAAGGCCCTTCAGGCTGAATCCTCCGAATTTGCTCAATGTAGTAAGCCGCCATCTCAGGAATCCGCGTGTGCACAATGGGATAACCGCCCCGGCTGTGGGGCTTAATGGCATATACCGCCATGGTGGGCTGCAATCGCTGGGCTAGGTTGCGATACAACAGAACATCGCCGTTGCCGGGGTGAATCAGGAAGAGCGATCGCGTCGCACCGGGCGCATTGTTCAACGCCAGCACGGAGTTCGGCCTATCGGCTTTAGCCTCCTCCTCTGCACCAGCGTCAATAAGCTGGGCCAAGGATTCTAGGGTTGGAGCCTCTAAAAGGCAGGTCAAGGGGAGACGCTTGCCAAAATATTGCTCGATTTGGGCAAAGAGTTCGACCGCCTGGAGCGATGTTCCTCCCAGCTCAAAGTAATCGTCTGTGATGCTAATCGCATCAATGCCCAACAATTCGGTCCATAGCGCTCCTAGGTCGCTCTCAGTAGCTGTTCGTGGCTGAATCACCACCCTGTCTTTAGCGATCGCATCTCCAGAATGTGGAGCGGCAGTACGCTGTAGCGATCGCCGCTGGCTTTGGATCGCCATGAGAATGGCCCGGGGCGTTTGCAAGTCAGCCGCAATGCGGCCCAATCGCTGGGACTTATTTGGTGCTTTGGTGGGAGTAAGTTTTGAGGCGGCCTGAGGGCTGGCTGTAGGCGACGATGCCACGGGAGCCGTGCCCGGTGTATAGGCAATTACGGCGGCAGCTTCTACGGGGAGTTGGAAGCCATGCCCAGAGCCGTTCGGCTGCTGATAGGCTCCGGCTACCGCTTCTAGGAAATTGAATGCTGGTCGATTTTTGGGAGTGGGAACATAGTTGAAATGGATTGTCTCCAGAGCCCGTTCTTGGGCGTATTGGGCGAGATAGCGCACCATATGATGCTCAACACCGCGTCCCAGCACGCGACAGCTTAATAGAAATGTATCAACCGGGAGAGTTGCGCCATCCACCGCAAAGAGCATCAGCCCGACGAGGCCATAGTCCCCAAAGCGATCGCGCACCGTTACCGCCCGACACTCAACCCCCGCCTGCATCAATTGTTGAATCTCGGCCTCGGTGCGGCGCAGGGTTGTGCAATTGAACTGGTTCGTCCGCTGAGTGAGTTGCGCCACTCTGGCAAGTTGGGCAGGAGTAGGCTCGGCAATCGCGATCGTCATGTCCAGTTCCGCCAGAAAATCCTGCATCGTCAGGGCTTGCTGCTGTAAACGCTGACGCTCCATATTTTGCTGATATAGAACAGTCCGTTGCGCATCTTCGGCAGTGGCCTCTAAATGGTCAAAGGCCCAAACATGGTTTAAAAATTGCCTGCATGTCCCCTTCAATCGGCAACTGCAATGTCAAAACCTCTGGACAGTGGGTGCTTACTTCAGCACATTCAACTGGATTATCATCAACAAAAATGAAACTATCCAATCCCAGGTTCAATTCAGCCGCTAAGGATTTGATATTCTCCGATTTCGGCAACCAATTGATGCGCCATGTCACTAAATGCTCTCGCCGCAAGGGCATGTCTGATCGCTGCTCAAAAACTGGCAGTACATCCGCTTCATTATTTTTACTACACAGGCATAGCAGCATGCCCGCCTGTTGCTGGGCCCGCATAAATTCCTGCACGGCTTGCCACCGGGGCGAGATATCAATCCCAAAGACGCCATCTTCCCCAATCACGCCCTGCCAAAGCGTATTGTCACAGTCCAGGACAATCACCTTATGGGGAGGGGTTTTGATGGCATAAATTTTCCGGGCGAGGCTTGTAGCCAGCGCCGTGAAAAACTCGGCAGTGAAGGGAATATGGCCCAAGTGGTCGCGCTGCGGATCGTAATACTCTTCTACGGGATAAAGACTCTGCACCGCTTGAAACGGGACAACGTGCAGCCCGTTAAGGCCCCTGAGTTCCGTGACGATCTCTTTCTCTATTTGATGGAAAAGTGCCCTTTCCTCGGACTCGGCGGATAAGGTAGCAGCGGCAGGACAGAGACAAAGAATATACGGTGTTGTTGTACGACTAACGGCTGTCTTCAAAGCCGAAACGAAGTCTTGAGCATTGCGCTTTAGAGTCTTTGACAGGTCACCAAATTTCCGATTCGATTGATTAAATCGGCACCAGTCTTCCACCCGAAGTAAAATAATATTAACGCCTTGTTGATTCGTGGATAGTAGGCTAGATGGGTCTATTAATTGTTGAAAAATTTGATTATAAGGCGCAAATTCAATCGCGGCAGGAATCGCAAGTTTTTCCATCCAGAATAACAATCCTGTTTCAATGGGCTCAGCGGTAAAACTGGCCGAAATTGCAAGAGTAATCGGGTTATTTTTCTGATGCTTTGAAGAAATCTCGTGAATAGCTTGCATAGTGATTGATAGCCTTAACGTGAATGTTTTCTTATTGACCCAGCTTCACATAACAAAATGAAACGAGGATGAAACCCATGTCTCGGGCGATTCACTTTATCTAATCTTTAAAATTCATTCAATGGGCTTGATCATTTAAATATTCTTAACCAATAATTCTGACATTTCAAGACTTTTAAAATATCCTCTAAACCAGCTCCAGAAAGAGCGTACCGTCTCACCACGGATTGCCAATCAACGTAAAAGCAGACCAATAAAACGGATGGCGTAAATCCACTGACTTGGCGATCGCCGCTGGCAAGGGCACTGCCCCATGGCCCGTCGTAATCTGGTTCGCCTCGATCCGGACGGTGCCATTCATTAATGCCAACTGAGCCTGCCGGAGCGCCTCAGCGCGGGTGGGGGTCCGCGCCAACTGATCATAAAACGCTTCCATCAACGCGAGACTCCCGAAATCGGAAACAGCCCATAGACTGCCCAGCACCGTTCGGACGCCCGCGATCGCCGCCAGTCCAGCAAAGCCTAACTCAGCATCCGGGCTGCCCACAGCAGTAGTACAGGCACTCAGCACCAGCAGTTCCAGCGGCGGCTGGCTCCAATTGAGCGATTGCATTTGATCCAGAGTAATTTGGGTATCCCAAAGCTGAATAAATGAGCGGGCGGGCGATCCAGGATTGAACTCAGCATGGGTAGCCAAATGCAGAATCGTTGGATTTTGCTGGGCCTTGCGCTCCAGGAGATTGGCTAGCGTGAAGCTCTTCATTAAACAGACGTTGACTATCAGGCCGCTGAGCACGGATCAGGTTTAGCTCCAGCGCAACCGCCGGTAAAGGCTCCAGATGTTGAAAACGATCCGCGCCCGTCGCCAGCAGCGTTTGCCGTCGGAATCGCGCACTCCTAGCGTCCAATAGTCCGACACTGGGGATAATGGCCAGCGTGTAGCGGGCGATCAGAAATTCACTGCCCCGCATCATCGCGGCCAACGGTACTGTGCGCAGGCCCGCATCGAGAGAATAGACCAAGCTGGTAATCCCCTGTTGCTGCAATTCTGGTTCTAAGGGCGCTAATAGCCAACCATACATCTGTCGTGCTAGGGCCGGATAGCCCTGATCATCGTCGGGATCAGCCACGGCCAATCGAAACAGGCGGGCTTGGCGAATCACTTCGGCCCGGGTAGCCGAGGTCGAATAGCGACTGATTTTGCCTGTGGGCGTAATCAATACTAAATCGAGGCGATTGTCTTCGCTGGGCGATTGCCGCAGCATCGCCCAGGATTCCCCCCATCGGCAGCATTGGCGGCCCCGTCTGCCTCTGCGGTAGAGGGGCCAACCACAGATGACATCGCCTTCGGCGTAAAGAATGCATAAATAATCGCGGTCTTCACGCCGAACTCCCGATTGACTCGTCTCAGCATTTCCTGCACCTGTGGCAAGGGCACTGACGCCACGGGCGGTAGCCCAAACTGCTCCACAAACTCACGCCCAAACGACGCATCTAGGGCAATCTCAAGCCTTTGCTCCTCCGGCCCACCCGCCACCATTTGGGACAGGAGGTCGCTCCGATTGCTCCGCAGGTCATTCCCCCTCAACACCGGCAAGGCCGTGTTTACTCCATTAAGAGTTGACTCATTGAGAGTTGACCCATTAAAAAAGTTTGTAATATTGGGGGTTGCCCCGTTGAGGGCCAGAGCCTGGTTCAAAGTCCGGGATTGCTCCTGTGCCGCTCCTGTACCCAAAGCTGCTCCCCCACTGATCCGCCGAGGGTCCCCCCCTAGCGCTACCGGATTCTTGATCGGGCTGGCAAAGGCGATCCCTCGAAAATTCAACGGGTACAGACTTAAGACGAGTGCGCCACCGGCCCGGTCAAGGGTAACCTCGCCCGTCTGCCAAAACTGCCCCGCGGTTAGGGTCAACGATTCTGTACCCAAACCACTGATGATCGGCAGGGTGGCGCTCCCGGTAGCGATCCCGCTGGTCGTCAGGGTGATGTTTGTGCCCCGAGCTAAGCTAGCGACTAAACTAGCGGGACTCACCCCGGAGCCATCGCTGGCAATCGTCGTATCCATTGGCAGAATCCAGGTCCCGCCGTTCCCACTGGCCGCGCTGGCATCCACGGTAGCTGCGGGATCCATCAGTAAAGGCACACCCAACGTTTCCACCACGCCACCGCGCCCTAGGTCGCGCCCCTGGGCTATGACCTGACCCAGAATTTGGGTACTGCCGGTTGACCACAGCCGAACTGTCCCGCCATCCGGATAGAGGCCAGAATTGAGACCAGAATTCTGGCCACCTAGCCCTACAGCCAGCCCGGAAGCCGAGATTTGACCACCGACCGTCAGGACACCCGGAGAGGTAGAAATGGGCAGATTGCCAGCGGTGAGCTTAACTAGACCATTCTCCAGCGTCACCCCCGTCGCACTGGGCAACATACCCCCGGTTAACAGTTGGGGCAAACTTAGCGGGGCGATCGCCGGGTGGCCCAGTCCAGCCGTGCTAATCGGCAGATCCAGACTGAGCAGGCGATCGGGACTGTCCAATCGCAGCAGTTTGTCTCCCGCCACCGCCACCAGGGTAATGCGACCACTGGGCGCAGACAGCATGCCTGTATTAATCACCGTCCCCCCTAACAGCGCCAGTCCTTGCCCTGCACTAACCGTCAGGGTACCCGCATTCAAGATCGCGCCGGATTGACCGCTTCTAAAAGCAACTGCACTGGGCGCTCCTTGCCACTGGCTATAGTCCGGTGGAGAGCCGGGTAACTCTCCGGTACCCCACCAAAGGTTACGGGCAAAATTAACGCCCCAGTCATTACCAAACCCGATGGCGCTAGCCGTGGTGGCTGTGAAGGATGCAGGCACATTGAGGCTGGCCAGTGGCCCAAAGACAATCCCCGCTGGATTGATCAAGTAGAGATTGGCAGGACCACCACTTACCTGAATCCGCCCATTAATAATCGAAGGCTCGCCACCCACCACCCGCCCCAGGATATTTTCAATGCCGGGTGTGGCTAGGAAATTAGCAATTTGATTGGGACCCAGCCCTAGGCGCTGAAAACTATGGAACAAGTTGCGACCCGCTGCTGTGCCGCCGCTGATGTCAAATTGATTGCCCTGGGGTGTGACAATAGTGACACTGTTGGCCGGGGCGATCGCCTGCGCCACCGCCACCGCCATCGGGCTAGCCAAAGTGAGTGTTAGGAGCCAGCAAACCAACACAGGAAGACGGTGCAGCATGGCGGTGCAGCATAGAAAAGCTGCGGCAAAAAGGCCGACACCCTAGATTTCGGTCAGGGCTGAGATCATTGGGGCAATTTACTTTAACCGATGAAGGCATGGGGAGGGGAGGGGGGTGCAATCCCAATTTCGTCCCAAACTTTCCTGCATCGTTCTCCCGGTCTTTTGCTACAGTGACAACGGCAAGCCCCATCCCCTAGTCGAGAGTCCCTAGACCATGATTTCACTTCAGAAAAAACCTGCGCTTTGGCTCACCGTGGGTACGGCAGTCGGATTGGTGGGAGGCGGGGCCGCCGCCTACTGGTACGTCACGCAGCAGAGCAGTGGGCCCGCAGAATTGCCCATTGGTGCTGCGGTGGTCCCCCAGGATGCACTGATGACCATCACGCTGTCTACTAATGCGGGTCAATGGGAACGTCTGCGAGCCTATGGTACCCCCCAAAGCCAAAAAGCATTGGAACAGGGCCTAAAAGAGCTGAGCGATCGCCTCCTCACTGCGAACGGATTTGACTACGATCGCGATGTTAAACCCTGGGTGGGCAAAGAAGTCACCGTGGCCTTTCTGGGAGTTCCTAACCCGCCGCCGCCTGCGGGTAGCCCTGCCCCCACGGTACAGCAGCAGGCCACAGTTGTCGTCTTGCCCATTCAGGATGCGTTAAAAGCCAAGCAAATCTTCGAGCAGCCGCAGTCTGGAGCCGCTAAACTCGTAGACCGCACCTATAAGGGAGTCGCCATTAAAGAATCGCCCGCAGGGGCCAAGCAACCCTTTGCTGCCGCCCCCCTGGATGGCAAACTCCTGGTAGTGACGACGGATCCCAAGGCGATGGATCGGGCGATCGATGCCTATCAAGGCGGTGCGACTCTGGCCACAACTCCTGGCTATAGCCAAGCGCTGGGCAAAATCCAGACCCCCAGTCCCTTCGGTCAGATTTTTGTCAATCTGCCCGCCGCCCTAGCCCTGACCACCAGCGGACGCCCCAATCCCTCGGCCCAGGCCCAGCAGGTCCAGGGATTTGCCGCTACCGCCAGCCTAGAGACAGCGGGCATCCAGTTCAAGAGCGTGTCCTGGCTCAAACCCGATAGCCAGCGCAAGTATACAGCCCGGAATAATGCCAAAACCATGCCAAGTCTGCTGCCCGACGGCACGCTGATGATGGCATCGGGAGGCAACCTCAAGCAGTTTTGGCAGGATTACAGTCAGGGCGCGACCGCAAGCCCCATGTCCCCGATCAATCCTGAGGGGTTGCGCAATGGGGTGAAATCCACGCTGAATTTGGATTTCGATCAAGATTTAATCGCCTGGATGGATGGGGAGTTTTCCCTGGCGTTGGTGGCGGCTCCGGCGGGTGGCCCGCCGACTTTGCCCTTTGGTCTTCTGTTTATGGTACAAGCCAGCGATCGCCGCGCTGCCGAAGCCACGTTTCAAAAACTCGACCAAACGATGGCAGACAAGTACAAATTCAAGGTGGAAGCCGCCAAAATTGGCAATCAGCCCGTCAGCAACTGGACCCTGGCCAGTGGCGGACCCGCCATTACCCACGGTTGGTTGGACAACAATGTGGCCTTTATCAACTTGCTGGCTCCGGTGGCAACGACCCTGATTCCGCGCCCTGCCAAGCCGTTAGTGGAAAGCGATCTGTTCCGGGCCACGGTACCGACTCAATTGGATCCGAACAACGGCCATTTCTTTGTGAATATGGATGCTGTCAATGCTCAAAAGTTGCCCTTGTTGCAACTGCCGCCGGGGAACCGCGATCTGTTTGCGGCCATTAAGGCGATCGGGGTCACCGCTGCGGTAAGCGACGAACGGACCACTCGCTATGATGTTTTTGTGACGCTGCAACAGGTTAGCAAGCCGTGAGGATGATCCACGATGGCTTCGGCTCCGCTCAGTCATCGGGTTCTAGGCTGCAACAGGCTAGCAAGTCGTGAGGATGATCCACCGCATTAATCCAAGGTGCTGACGGCAGGCCAATCATGCCAACACTACAGGAGAATGCCTAGATCTTCTGAGGTAATGAGAGAAAGGGTGTGATCATCAAGCTGGTTCAAAGCCGGGGCAATCCGGTTGGCTTGGTTCTCAAGGCTTTGCTCAAAGAGGGTGCGGGCAAAGCGCCCGTTACCAAATCGGTGATCACGCTGGCTATAGGCCGTTTCAAAGATGGCGGATAGAGCGAGGCGAGCCGGATGATCGAGGGCATAGTGAGTATCGTGGCAGAATTTCTCGAAAATGTGGGTCAGGTCGTGGGGGGTGTAGTGATCGAGGTGGAACTGGCGGGTGAACCGGGACTGTAGACCGGGATTGGATTCCAGGAAGGCAGCCATTTCACGGGTGTAACCGGCCACGATGACGGCAAGGCGATCGCGGTGGTCTTCCATCCGCTTCAGTAAGACCTGAATCGCTTCGTGTCCATAATCGTTAGCGAAGTGACCCGTAAGGGAGTAGGCTTCGTCGATGAAGAGAACCCCATCCAGGGCGCGTTCGATCGCATCTTCAACTCGCAAAGCCGTTTGTCCGATATAACCGCCGATCAGTCCGGCGCGATCGACTTCAACCACATGCCCTTTCTGTAGACAGCCGAGTTGTTTGTAGAGGCGACCGACTAGGCGAGAGAGGGTAGTTTTGCCGGTGCCGGGGGGACCACAGAGAACAAGGTGGAGGGGAAGATTGGTTGATGGCAGGCCGCGCTGCTGACGTTCGGTTTGGACTTTGAGAAAGTTGGCTAGGGTGACAAACTGTTGCTTCGTTTGCGTGTGCCCCACAAAGGCGTTGAGGTCAGCAAAGACGGTTTCTAGGGAGTCGTTGGGCAGGGGCAGGTGTTCGGCGCAGGTTGCCTGAAGTTCCTTGCGTGTGGATGTGTTGGTCTGGGTGCCGGTGTCGGGAATCGTGATGATGACGCTGTGGACTTTGATTTTGATATTGCTGTAAATAATAAAGCCAAAGCGTGAACCGGAGATTTCTGAATCCACGGCCAGTTTCTCAACCAGTAGGCTATTGATATAAAACTCTAAGACCTCTCCGTTGCGGCGAATTTCGAGAACATTGATGGCATTGGCGGGTTTGAGGTGGCTGCAACAGTGCCGCCAGGGTACACAATCTTGATCGATACCGTCTTTTATCTTGCTGATTCGATAGTAGGAGTCAGAGATGACAAACGCGCGATAATTGTTGACATCTGAAAGTTGCCAGACAACGCCGAATCCACAATTGGGGCCTTGCAGTTTTTCCAGAACAACCTGCATCCGGAAGTTTGGGTTGTCGTAGAAATCGTCACCCTCTGCTGAGGTCCATACTAACTGAGATCCAGATGCGCGGTAGTGTTCAAATAGATAGTAATGCGGACCGAGTTGAGTAGCCGATTCCTTGAATTCCCCGATCGGCCATTGATTGCGGTTGTCTGGGAAGTTCTCTTCAACTACGACCTTTGATGACTGAGCTGCCATAGGAAAAGTCTGCTCCTGTTGGTGAAATAGGGATCAAAGTGGGGATGGCTATGCCTGTTCGTAACGGATTTGGAAGCGATCGGTGGCGGAGTGGCGGTGTTCGTTGTAGCGGCGATCGATCCTCGTACCATTACGTTCCTGGATGAATGAGATTACTACAGGGCAGGCGGTGGCTTGAATCTCGATAGTTTCATGTTTGGTTCTGATGCCGGGGGCAATTTCGGTCCAGTCGGGTTCCCAAACGGCGGCGATGGTCTGGCCAGTGCGATCGACGATCGCTGCGACTGATAGGGTAGATAATTCGCCGCCGTCATCAAACTGGTTGAGATAATACTTGGATTCCAAGGTGAGGGTCAGGGTCGTGTCGATGGTTTGGTGTTTTGGCTGGGAAGGTTCTGGTCTTGAAGTCTGGGTCATGGTACACCTCTGGGTTAATATGCGGGTTAGGGTTTTGCGGGTGAATGGCGCGCCCGCCGTTAGGGCTGTGACTGCTCTCCGCCCGCAGTTGTTGGTCGATGGACTCAAGAATGGCATGGGGAATTGCAACGGCGCAGGGAGTGAAGCAAATTTTACAAGGGGTGAGCGGGCGGAGCTGTTGTGAAAAAAAACTCACAAACGGTGGGGTTGGTGGCTGGGGTTGCTCTAATGGGAGAATCAAAACGTTCAGCCCATGCATCTCCACCCCAGCCCAGGATGTACCGCCATGAATCAGAGCGACTTTAATGCCATTTTGGATCGGTTGTCTGCGAAGCAGCGGGATTATCTGCGGGGCTTTTTGCAAGGCAAGGGCGATGCTGAAATTGCCCGTGAATTGGGGGTGCAGCCCGATACGGTCCGCCATCACATTACCAATGTGGCGAATCGCTTTGGGTTACGCGAGTCCAGTGGTGAACGCTGCCGTCCGGAGTTGATCGATCTCTTTGCGGAGTTTAAGTCCGATTGGGTGGCACCGCAACTGCGCGATCGCTACCGCCTAAATAAGGAAGCGCCGGATACACCGGGCAGTGTGATGGCGGTGGATTCGCCGTTTTACATGGAGCCAGCGGTGCAGGGCCGCTGCTGGGAAGAGATTCAGAAACCAGGGGCGTTACTGCGGCTGCGATCGCCCCAGCAAATGGGTAAGACTTCCCTACTCCAACGGATCTTGGCGAAGACGGAAGACTTGGGCTATCGGCGGGTAGAGTTCAATTTACGCCACGATTTGGATCCATCGGATTTGGTGGGTTTGCCGCAGTTTTGGACGGGATTTTGTCGGAAGGTGGTGGTGGATTTGGGGCTGGAGGAAAAGTCGCTGCCAACGACGAAACCGGCGTGTACGCGCTACTTTCAGAATCAGATTTTGCCTGAGATCGCGGCCCCGCTAGTGTTGGCCTTGGATGAAGCGGATGTGCTGTTTGAATATCCTGAGATTGCCAATGACTTTTTCCCGCTATTACGGGTTTGGCATAATTCCGCGAAAATTCCCGGTAAACAAATCTGGAAGCAACTGCGGCAGGTGATTGTGCATTCGACGGAGGATTACTGCCTGACGGATCAATCCTGTTCGCCGTTTGCCAATGTGGGGTATGTGGCGAAGCTGTCGCCCTTGAGTGCGGGGCATGGTGTTGGATTTGGCGCGACGGTATGGGCTGAAGTGGACCACGATGGTGGAGTGCGATTGCTTAATGGCGATAGTGGGGGGACATCCCTATCTGATTCAGCAGGCGTTGTATTACCTGAAGCAGGGCGAGACTTTGGAGACGGTGTTGGCATCTGCGCCAAAGTTGACGGGGATTTATCGCAGCCATTTGCAGGGGCTGTCGGATAAGTTGCAAACGGCGCAGGTGCGGGGGGAAGCGAGTTTGATGGCGGGGTTGCAGCGGGTGATGGCATCAGACGGGGTGGTGCAACTGACCCAGGAGCAGACCTTTAAGCTGGAGGGCTTGGGGTTGGTGACGCTGGCGGGCAACCAGGTGCGGCTGAGTTGCGACTTGTATCGAGATTATTTTCAAGCTTGGGGCGATCGCTAATGGAGAGGAATGATCAGATGAAGCGATTCCATTTTGATGGTAATTTAGATCCGGATGACTGGAGCTATGTGCATCGTGAGGCTGATGCGGATTTATATGTCGCGATCCGGGCGGGCAAATTTTGCTTTGTGTTTAATTCGCGACAGATGGGCAAGTCGAGTTTGATGGGGCAGACGATGAAGCGGCTGCTGGCTGCTGGCATCTGTTGTGTGGCGGTGGATTTGACGGGGACGACGAGTCCGGTGGTGCGGGAGTGGTACGTGGGCTTGATGAGTGCGTTGCATGATGACTTGTCGCAGTACTTTAGTCAGCCGCTGGTGTTTGAGGATTGGTTGGCGAGTCATCCCAGTTTGCCGCCGGTGCCGTTGTTTAAGAAGTATCTGAAGGATGTGGTGCTGGGGCGGATTCCCGATCGCCCGATCGTGATTTTTCTGGATGAGATTGATGCGGTGTTGAAGCTGGGCGAGGCGGCGAGTGATTTCTTTGCGCTGCTGCGGTCTTGCTTTAATCAACGGGCGACGGATGCGGCGTATCAGCGGTTGACGTTTGCGCTGTTTGGGGTGGCGACTCCAGCGGGGCTGATTCAGGATCGGGCGCGGACGCCGTTCAATATCGGCCAAGGGGTGGCGCTGGCCGGGTTTGAGTTTGACCGCTCAAGGGTATTGGCGGAGGGTTTGGTGGGGTGTGTGCCCGATGCCGAAGTGATGCTGCAATTGATTCTGGATTGGACGGGGGGGCAACCGTTTTTGACCCAGAAGCTGTGCGATTTGGTGCAGCGATTGCCGGAAAATCCTGCGTCGGGACAGGAGGCGGTGTGGTTGGAGCGGTTGGTGAGATCGCAGATGATTGAGAACTGGCAAGCGCAGGATAATCCACAGCATTTGCGGACGATTCGCGATCGCCTGTTTCTGAAGGAGGAGTGGCGGGGGCGATTGCTGGGGCTGTATCAGCAGATTTTGCAGACGGGCGAGATTGCGGCGGACAGCAGCGAGGAGCAGACGGAGTTGTGTTTGTCGGGGTTGGTGGTGCGGCGGGACGAGCGGCTGTGGGTGTACAACCGGATTTATGCGGCGGTGTTTGATCAGGCTTGGGTGGAGCAGGCGTTGGCGCAGGTGCGTCCCTACGCGGAGCGCTTGCAGCGGTGGTTGCAGTCGGAGAAACAAGATGAGTCACAGTTGCTGCGAGAGCCGGAGCTGGATGAGCAATTGGCAAAAGCAAAGGGCAAGTATTTGGCGAATGATGATAATCAGTTTTTTGCTGCGAGTCAGGCATACGCAAGAGAACACGAAAGAGTAGAGGCAGAACAGAAAATGCAACAGATTCAAGCCGAAGAACAAAATGCCATTCAACGATTGGCGAAGACGCAGCGGCGCACCAAGCGGTGGTTAACGGCTGGGGCGGTTGGGTTAGCAATCCTGACGACGGGATTGGGTGTGGTTGTGAGTCAATCTGTTCGGGATTATGAAAATGCCCGGTTAGCGACGGAGTGGGAACGGCGATAGGGTGGGAGCATCTCACCTTTGCAATGAGCATAAATGCTTAGTGATAATTTCATCGAAATACGACAAAATTGAGTCACTGATTTGAGGCTTTGCCGCCATGACGCCTGAAGAATTACAAAAAATAGAATACCATGCCAACCAAATTGCCCAAATTCTCTATTCTGATACGGATCCGAAAGTGATTCAGACCTTGGGGGATATTGAAACTACCGTTCGTCAGCAAATCCTGCAGCATGTCAGCCCTCCTATCGGTGTTTTTTTGTCAAAAATGCCACCGAAATCGAAACGGGAAGAAAGCGAAACATCAAAACAACAATCGGGAATCTTGAAATCACGGAACGTCAAGCCCAACACCTCAATGTAAAACCCTATACTCAAATCAGTGAGCACTTAGAAAACTGCTGTCTACTCGTGAGTGCAAATAGCTCTTATGCACGTTCACAAGAAGATTTAGCAATTCTAATGGGAATAGATATTTCTCATAGTACTCATCATAGATTAGTGCATCGTCAGGAATTTAAGGGAATCATTTCTGAAACCACTATTGAATCAATGAGTTTAGATGGCGGAAAAGCTAGAATCCGCACCCCCAAGGGTGAAGTGTCTATTTACAAAGATTACAAAGCCGTGGTTTTAGAAGGTCAAGGGATTGGGGGATATTTCCAAAAAAATGAGGCGTTGATTGATTGGGTCAATAGCCAACCCTTAGCCACCACGGTTTCCTGTTTAGGCGATGGGCATGATGGGATTTGGAATTTGTATTTCGTGCGGTGGCGGTTCCAGAACAGCGGCGTGAAATTCTGGATTGGTACCAT